>NZ_JBBALW010000011.1:0-88805 GCF_040402835.1 Flavobacterium sp. | reverse complement strand
CAGGAGGAGTTTACAGTTCTACTGCTGGATTAACATTAGATGCTACCACAGGAGCAATAACTCCAAGCACCAGCACGGCAGGAAGTTACACTATAACCTATACCATTCCGGCCACAGGCGGATGTAGCAGTATTTCAACAACAACAAATATTGTAATCACGGCAACCCCAACAGCAACAATCAGCTACGCAGGAACGCCATTTTGCACTACATTAACCACCGGTCAAGCCGTTACATTAACAGGAACAGCCGCCTATACAGCAGGAACATACAGTTCAACAGTAGGATTAACGATAGACGCTACAACAGGAGCCATAACGCCAAGCACCAGCACGGCAGGAAATTACACTATAACGTATACCATAGCTGCAAGCACTGGATGTTCACAAGTACAAGCTACAACTACTATTATTATCAATCCAATTCCGGTGGTTATAGCTTCACCATCTGCGGTTACTATTTGTTCATTGGATACAACTAATATAATACTAACTAGTAATGCTATTGGAACTTCCTATGCTTGGACATCAGTTCAAAATAATGTTTCAGGAGCAACTTCAGGAAGTGGAGCTACTATCGCACAAACATTAACCGCAACAGCAGCTACTCCTGGAACTGTAGTTTATACTATTACCCCTTCAGGCAGTGGCTGTACTGGATTACCAATAACTGCAACAGTAACAGTAAATCCGTTACCAACAGCAATAATCTCTGGAAATAGCACAATTTGTTTCGGTACTTCTAGCGTTGTAAATATTGTAGGAACACCCAATGCAACGGTTACGTATACCATTAACTCCGGAGTAAATCAAACAGTGGTATTAAATAATTTTGGAGTGGCTTCAGTACCAACAGGAAATTTAACAGTCACAACCACCTATCAATTAGTCAGTGTAATTGCATCAGGAACTCCAGCTTGTAGCCAATTGCAATCCGGCACCGTAACGGTAACAGTAGTTCCAATTCCACTGGTAAATTCTATTGTATCCTCACCAAGTGTTTGTTCAGGACAAGCAACAGGAATTTCACTTTCAAGTAACGTAACAACCGCAACTTTTAATTGGACTGTAACACAATCAGGTGTTATAGGTGCTAGTGCAGGAAGTGGCGCTATTATATCGCAAAATCTTATTGCAACAGGAGTAATTCCTGGATCTGTAACCTATTCAATAACTGCTAATGTAGGAGCATGTCAAGGACCAGCGACTAGAATTACAATAACGGTAAATCCAATTCCAGTAGTAACGGCATCAACCATATTACAATCGGTTTGTTCAGGAAGCGTAACCCCAATAGTGTTGACAAGTAACGTAGTGGGCACTGTATTCAATTGGAATGTAGTTCAAACGAATGTTACAGGAGCAAGTAATGGAAGTGGCAACGTAATAGCCCAAGCATTAACGACAACTAGTAACAACATTGGAGAAGCAGTGTATGCTGTTACGCCATTGGTTGGTGGCTGTCCGGGAGTTCCAACGTTAGTAATCGTAAGAGTAAATCCAATACCAGTTGCGACTGCAAATGCAGCAGTAACTACCATTTGCTCATCAGGAATTACAAACATTACATTAACAAGTACCGTGGCAGGAACTACGTTTTCATGGACGGTTATTCAAACAGGTATTTTTGGAGCATCCTCAGGAAGTGGTGCTATAATAGCACAGACATTAACTACTGTAGGCAGTAGCCAAGGAACAGTGCGGTATACTATAACACCAAAATTTAATGGTTGTTCAGGAGTGCCAATAACGGTTACAATAACCGTAAATCCTACCCCAGAGGTATTTGGATCATCAGCCTCTACAATTTGTAGTGGACAATCTCCTAGTATTTCCTTATTTCCAAGTATAGCAGCCACCACATTTGCATGGACAGTTTCACAAATAAATGTAACGGGTGCGCAAGCAGGAACTGGGGTTGTGATAAATGATATTTTGACAGCAGTACCCAATTTAGGAACAGCAATATATACAGTTATACCAACCGCAAACGGATGTTCAGGAATACCTTTGAACATCACAGTTACAGTAAATCCGGCACCGGCACCACTAATAACAGACGGTATTATTTGTGTGGATAAAGTAAGTAACGTAGCCTATCAAACTTATATTTTAAATACCCAATTAAGCAATGCTACCTATGATTTTGTATGGTATTTTAATGGAGTGATTATTAGTGGAGCAGTTAATAATACCTATGAGGCAGACGAATCGGGAACATATTCTGTACTGGTTACTAATACCACAACAGGATGTGTTTCGGTGATGACCTCTGCAATAGTTGTTGATTCTTATCCTGGGTTGACTATTGATACTACTCAAACAGTAGCCTTTAGTGATAATGCAACGATTGAAGTTACTGTCACTCCACCAAATGCAACCTATTTATATTCAATAGACAACGGACCAACACAAACATCGAATATATTTACCAATGTAGATCCAGGATCACATATAGTAACTGTAACAGATGCTAATGGATGTACAAATTTGACAAAACTGGTAAATATCATAGGTTATCCAACCTATTTCACGCCAAATGAAGATGGATTTCATGATACATGGAACATAGTAGGATTAGATGCATCGGCTAAAGTATTTATATTTGACAGGTATGGAAAATTAATCAAACAAATTAGCCCTACAGGTCCTGGATGGGACGGAACTTATAACGGTAGGCCATTAGCTTCAACAGATTATTGGTTTACTGTTGATTATAAGGAAAACTATCCAACAGTTGGAACTAGTAAAGTTTTCAAATCGCATTTTTCTTTGAAAAGGTAAATTTCCGAGTATTTAAATAAAAAAACGGCTAAAAGTAATTTTAGCTGTTTTTTATTTTAGTAGCGGGAACAATCCCGACACTTCGGGAGAACCTTTAACTAATTTAATTTCATAAAATAAGCCACTCATTTCTGACTGGCTTATTTAGAAGCCTTTCCAGAAGATATCGAATAATTTGCTGGAAGATTATGAGGAATTTTTATTGTTTTTTGAAGATAAAAAAACCTCTAAATTTCTTTAGAGGTTTTTGGTACGACTTAGTAGCGGGAACAGGACTCGAACCTGTGACCTTCGGGTTATGAGCCCGACGAGCTGCCTACTGCTCTATCCCGCGATGTTTCGAATGCAAATATACAACCAAAATTGGAAATTGCAACAAAAATTTAAAAAAATGTTTTATTTCATCTATTGGGCTGATATGTTTACCTTTGCAAAAATTAAAAAGCAGTAAATGTCACACAAAGCAGGTTTTGTAAATATTATAGGGAATCCAAATGTTGGAAAATCGACACTAATGAACGCCTTCGTAGGCGAAAGATTGTCGATTATCACTTCCAAAGCGCAAACTACACGCCACAGAATTCTTGGAATTGTAAATGGAGAAGATTTCCAAATGATTTTATCCGATACACCAGGAATCATCAAACCTGCGTATGAAATGCAGGAATCGATGATGAACTTCGTGAAATCGGCATTTGAAGACGCAGACGTCCTTATATATATGGTAGAAATTGGCGAACAAGATTTAAAAGACGAATCGTTTTTCAATAAAATCATCCACGCCACCATTCCTGTTTTACTTTTATTGAATAAAATTGATTTATCAAACCAAGATAAATTAGAAGAACAAGTCGCTTTTTGGGCTGCAAAAGTTCCTAATGCAGAGATTTTTCCAATTTCGGCATTGCAGAATTTCAATGTTCCTGAGGTATTTGGAAGAATAATCGAATTGTTACCTGAATCGCCAGCCTATTATCCAAAAGACCAATTGACCGATAAACCAGAGCGATTTTTCGTAAATGAAACCATCCGTGAGAAAATCCTCTTGAATTACAGCAAGGAAATTCCCTATGCCGTTGAAATCGTGACGGAGGAATTTTTTGAAGACGAAAATATCATCCGAATTCGTTCCCTGATTATGGTGGAACGCGAAACCCAAAAAGGAATTATTATTGGTCATAAAGGAGCTGCACTTAAGAAAGTTGGTGTTGATTCTCGTGCCGATTTAGAGAAGTTTTTTGGAAAACAAATCCATATTGAATTGTATGTTAAAGTAAATAAAAACTGGAGAAGCAACGCCAATATGTTGAAAAGATTCGGATATAATCATTAGTGTTCAGCACTCAGTTTTTAGTTGGCAGTTTACAGCCGTTGCAATTACTGAATACTCAATACGGAATACTGTTAACTAAAAGAGTACCTTTGCAAAAAATTAAAATACCTTATAGTTTGATTTTAAGAGTATAATGGTTTTGGTTTCCCAAAATCTTAAATCTTAAATCTAAACTCAAAAATCATAAAAATGAATAACATTGTTGCCATTGTAGGAAGACCAAACGTAGGAAAATCGACGCTTTTTAATCGATTGATACAAAGAAGAGAAGCAATCGTAGATTCTGTTTCGGGCGTAACTCGTGATAGAAACTACGGAAAAAGCGAATGGAATGGAAAGGAATTTTCTGTAATTGATACCGGTGGATATGTGCGTGGTTCTGACGACGTTTTTGAAGCTGAAATCCGCAAACAAGTCGAATTAGCAATTGACGAAGCCGACGTAATTATTTTTGTAGTCGATGTAGAAGAAGGCATAACACCAATGGATGATGCCGTTGCGAGATTATTGCGTAAGGTTACAAAACCTGTTTTATTAGCCGTTAATAAGGTTGATAATTCTATGCGTGAAAAAGATGCCATCGAGTTTTATAACCTTGGATTGGGAGAATATTACACTTTTGCAAGTATTTCAGGAAGTGGAACAGGAGATTTATTGGATGCCTTAATTGATGCTTTCCCAATAAAACCAGAGCCAACACAAGAAGAATTAGAATTGCCACGTTTCGCAGTTGTGGGTCGTCCAAATGCTGGAAAATCAAGTTTCATAAATGCCTTAATTGGTAAGGAAAGATATATTGTTACTGACATAGCGGGAACAACGCGGGATGCAATTGACACAAAATTTGACCGTTTTGGTTTTGAATTCAACTTGGTTGATACCGCAGGAATTCGTCGTAAGGCAAAAGTAAAAGAAGATTTAGAATTTTATTCGGTGATGCGTTCGGTTCGTGCCATTGAACACGCCGATATTTGTATCTTAATTATTGATGCCACCCGTGGATTTGAAGGACAAGATCAAAGTATATTTTGGTTAGCCGAAAAAAACCGTAAAGGTGTTGTAATCCTTGTAAACAAATGGGATTTGGTAGAAAAAGATACGTTGTCAACACGGGATTACGAAGCTAAAATCCGAGAGGAATTGATGCCATTTGTCGATGTGCCAATTCTTTTTGTTTCTGCATTGACCAAGCAACGTTTGCTAAAAGCATTGGAAGCTACGGTTCAAGTTTTTGAAAATAGAAAACAAAGAATTCCAACTTCAAAATTCAATGATTATATGTTGAAAGTCATTGAAGGCTACCCACCACCAGCTTTGAAAGGGAAATATGTGAAAATTAAATATTGTATGCAATTGCCTACGCCAACGCCTCAGTTTGTGTTTTTTGCCAATTTGCCACAATATGTAAAAGAAGCCTACAAGCGTTTCTTAGAAAATAAAATCCGTGAAAACTGGGATTTCTCAGGAGTTCCAATCGATATTTACATCAGAGAAAAATAAGCTATAAGCCTCAAGAAATTGAGGTTTTTTTTAGCGCAATAACTTCTTTGCTTTCTCCTGAATAATCGAAGCCACGGTTTTGTTTTCAATTTTGCTTTCCAACCAAGAAATAATATCCAAATACAGAAAGGCACGTTTCTCATATGGATGATTTTCAAATGTCTTCAAGCGGGTATGTAGTTTTTTGAATTCTCCTTTCAATTGATGCGGAAAAATTGACCCTAAATTTTTCAAGAATTTAATCATTTCTCGTTGCACCTCATGCAAGTCATTCATCTTGATTAGAAATTTGTAGGTACTTTTTAATTGTACTTCCAAATGATAATCCATTCCGCATTCATAATGGGCAACCAAACTCAAAACCCGTGCAAAACACATCAAATCTTCCCGCATTGACAAGTTTTTATTGTCGATAATTTTCTTTAAATATTCGATGCATTTTCTATTGTCTCCAGCGCCAAAATATAGACTTGCAATTTTGTAATAAAACACCATTACGTGGTGTTCATCTATTCTGTCTTCATTGATTTTTAAGTTTTTCAGCACTTCGTCAACCAAGTATTTTCCACCCTCAAAATCGCCTTCTAAAAAGTGTAAATTGAATTTACTGCTGTAATAACATAAGAAATATAAGGAAGTAGTATTGTCATTTTTAGGAAATTCTTCTCTGGAAACGGTTTGTTCTAATTGTTGTAAAATATCTTTAGAGTACGATTTGTGTTTTATCAGATACAAACATTCCAATAAATAGCTGTTTCCTTTGATGTACCAAACGGGGTTTAGATAAATCATTTGTGGAGTATCATTGAATAAATTAACCCATTTGCTTGCATATTTATAACAAGAAAGAAAATCCTGAATCAAAAAGCTGTGCCACAAATGTGCTTTGTAAAGCCATAATTTTTCTCGGAATCCAAGTTCGTCAATTTGATATTCAGGCATTCTATTATTGAAATAATCCGTTATTTCTTGCATTTCCAAATCGCTTTTGGCATAACCCGATTTGAGCATAATGCTATACAATTGTAGTGAAATATTGGAAAGCTTACTCGCAATTACATTTTGCTGACTCAATTCTTTTGCTTGGATAGAAAGTTCATCGGCACGGTCTTCAATACTTCGGGTGATGTATTGCGACTCAATAACTTTTTCTAATTCAACAATTTCAAAGGCAATATTTTTTTCTTCGTGTTCTAATGCAACTAATTTGGTTTTGTCTAAAATTTTCAAACTTTGCTTGTACAATCCTTTATGATATAAAATGGTAGCAAAATCTAATTGTTCTCTAATTTGAATCCGAATATTTTGATTGACAGGATTCAGCCTTAAACTCACCAAAATCTGTTTGTATAAATGCGCTTTTAAATTCGACAATTGCAATTTGGTAACAATCTTACTTTTCAAAATATCCTCTTCATTATAGTCATTCATTTTATCCAAAAGATTGAAAAGCAATAAAAATTTAGCATCTACATTTACCCCTAATCGGTTTACGTAAAGTTTAAATTGCCTTTTTTCTGATTTAGAAAGAGAACAAATTAGAACAAATAAATTATCTTTTGAAGCGTTTGCCATCGTAAAAAAAGTACTTTTAATTAATTGGTAATGAGATATTTAATAGTTATATTTTTTTGTTTAATACTGTAGATGAATCCAAACAAATACATTCATAAACAATCACAATATATACATTCGTAACGAGATAATAAAATTAAGATTAAATATCAACATGAATAATCAAAAAGTACAAATATTTGACACCACTTTGCGTGACGGAGAACAAGTCCCGGGATGTGGATTAAATACGGAGCAAAAGCTAGTCATTGCGGAGCGTTTGGACGAATTGGGTGTTGATGTTATAGAAGCAGGTTTTCCAGTTTCAAGTCCAGGAGATTTTAATTCTGTTGTTGCAATTTCTAAAATTGTAAAAAATGCCACCGTTTGTGCGCTAACAAGAGCTGTAAAAAACGATATCGAAGTGGCTGCTCAAGCACTAAAATTTGCATTAAAACCTAGAATTCATACAGGAATTGGAACTTCTGATTCTCATATAAAATATAAATTTAACGCTTCAAGAAACGAAATCATTGATCGAGCTGCCGAAGCCGTTGCATTTGCCAAAACTTTCGTTGATGATGTTGAATTTTATGCCGAAGACGCTGGAAGAACTGACAATGAATTCCTTGCATTAGTTTGTAGCGAGGCAATAAAAGCAGGTGCTACAGTGTTAAATATCCCAGACACAACGGGTTATTGTCTTCCAGAAGAATACGGCGCTAAAATTAAATATTTAAAAGAAAATGTTATTGGAATTGAAAAAGCAATCCTTTCTTGTCATTGTCACAATGATTTGGGAATGGCTACTGCCAATTCAATCGCAGGGGTAATAAATGGAGCACGTCAAATTGAATGTACCATTAATGGAATAGGGGAGAGAGCCGGAAATACGGCTTTGGAAGAAGTGGTGATGATTTTGCGCCAACACCCAGATTTAGGTTTGGATACCAATATCAACGCCAAATTATTATACGATACCAGCCGAATGGTTTCTGAAAGCATGGGAATGTTTGTGCAGCCGAATAAGGCAATTGTAGGAGCCAATGCCTTTGCGCACAGTTCTGGGATTCACCAAGATGGAATGATAAAAAACAGTTCTACGTATGAAATTATGGATCCAAGAGATGTTGGAGTCACCGAATCTGCTATCATTTTAACGGCTAGAAGCGGACGGGCAGCGTTGGCATATAGAGCTAAAAAAATTGGTTACGAATTGACAAAATTGCAATTGGACATTGTCTATAATGAGTTTGTGAAATTTGCTGACAGAAAAAAAGAAGTTATTGATGGCGATGTACATCAAATTATAAAAATAAGTAATATTGGAATTTTAGTTTAAATGAATAAAAAAACACTATTCGATAAAGTTTGGGACAGTCACGTGGTTACCAATGTGCCAAACGGACCTCAAGTTTTATATATAGATAAGCATTTGATTCACGAAGTTACGAGTCCACAGGCTTTCGCCGAATTGGAAGAGCGTAATATTCCTGTTTTTAGACCCAATCAAATTGTGGCTACAGCCGATCATAATGTAGCTACCATAAACCAACATTTGCCTATTGTAGACGATTTATCACGAAATCAGATTGAAATGTTGACGAAAAATTGCGCTAAAAACGGAATAGAATTATACGGATTAGGTCACGAATATCAAGGAATTGTGCACGTAATTGCACCTGAATTAGGAATAACACAACCCGGAATGACGATAGTTTGCGGCGACAGTCACACTTCTACGCACGGTGCTTTTGGAACAATCGCTTTTGGAATCGGCACAAGCCAAGTGGCACAAGTTTTTGCAAGTCAGTGTTTGTTGCTTGAAAAACCGAAAAGTTTGCGCGTCAATGTAAATGGAAAATTAGCAAAAGGCGTTCTCGCCAAAGATGTTATTTTATATATAATTTCAAAAATCGGAACGAATTCTGGCACGGGTTATTTCTGTGAATATGCAGGAAATGTATTTGAGGAAATGAGTATGGAAGGTCGAATGACTGTTTGTAATATGAGCATTGAAATGGGTGCTCGCGGAGGTATGATTGCCCCCGACGAAACGACTTATGAATATGTAATAGGAAAAAAATTCGCTCCTCAAGGTGCAGAATTAGAAGCGAAAATCGCCTATTGGAAAACACTTCCAACCGATGAAGGGGCTGTTTTTGATAAAGAATATGATTTTGATGCAGCCGATATCGCTCCAATGTTAACCTATGGAACAAATCCTGGAATGGGTATAAAAATCAATGGAACTATTCCTGTTTTGAATGACGCTTCTTTTGAAAAATCATTAGAATATATGGGCTTTGAACAAGGCGAACAGTTGTTGAACAAACCAATAAATTACGTTTTTATTGGAAGTTGCACCAATTCCAGAATTGAAGATTTTAGAGTGGTTGCCAATTATATAAAAGGAAAACAGAAAGCGAAGAATGTGGTTGCTTTAATCGTTCCTGGTTCACAACAAGTGGCCAAGCAAATCCATGCTGAAGGGCTAACAGCAATATTTGAAGCAGCTGGTTTTGAAATTCGTCAACCGGGTTGTTCTGCGTGTTTGGCTATGAATGACGACAAAATTCCTGCGGGAGAATATTGCGTTTCCACGTCCAATAGAAATTTTGAAGGACGACAAGGGCAAGGTTCAAGAACGCTTTTGGCAAGTCCGCTTGTGGCTGCAGCAACGGCAATTGAAGGGAAAATAATTGATATTACTTTACACTTAAATTAATATGGAAAAGTTTATAAAATTAGTTACAACGGCGGTTCCATTACCAATTGAAAACATAGATACCGATCAAATTATTCCTGCAAGATTCTTGAAAGTAACAGATAAAATTGGTTTTGGAAACAACTTATTTAGAGATTGGAGATTTGACGATAAGGGTGAAATTATAACTTCATTTGCATTAAATAATAAAAAATATTCTGGTAGTATTTTAGTTGCGGGTGATAATTTTGGTTGTGGAAGTAGCCGGGAACACGCCGCTTGGGCTTTATCCGATTATGGATTTAAAGTAATTGTGTCAAGTTATTTTGCAGATATTTTCAAAGGAAATGCTCTGAATAATGGGTTGTTACCAATATTAGTTTCGCCAGAATTTTTGAAAGAAATTACAACTAAAATTCAAGAAAATCCAAGTACGAATTTATGTGTCAATTTAGAAGAGCAAACCATTGCAGTTGAAAATTCTGCTTTGATTGCCGAATTCGAAATAGATGCCTACAAGAAAATTTGTATGATAAATGGATTTGACGATATTGATTTTTTAATCAATATTAAAGATAAAATTGAAGCCTTTGAAAAAGGGAAAATAACAGCATTTCAAGTGTAAAATAGGGACGTTATGAAATTGAAAATCGCATTATTAACGGGAGACGGAATTGGTCCAGAAGTTACAAATCAAGCCGTAAAAGTACTGAAAGCTATCGGAAAAAGATTTGGACATACATTTGATTTTGAAGAAGCTTTAGTGGGCGCAATTGCAATTGATAAAACGGGAAATCCTTTGCCAGATGCAACAATTGCAATTTGTGAAAGTTCAGATGCTGTTTTGTTTGGTGCCATTGGCGATCCAAAATATGATAACAATCCGGATGCAAAAGTGCGTCCTGAACAAGGATTACTCAAATTGAGAAAAGTGTTGGGTTTGTATGCGAATATTCGCCCAATAAAAGCATACGAAACATTGATTGACAAATCGCCATTGAAACGCTACATCATTGAAGGAACAGACATGGTTATTTATCGGGAACTGACTGGTGGAATTTATTTTGGTGAGAAAAAATTAAGCGATGACGGAACTGTAGCGTCTGATTTGTGTGAATATTCTCAAATGGAAATTGAACGAATTGCACATTTGGCATTTAAATCAGCATTGACAAGAAGAAAAAAAGTCACACTTGTTGACAAAGCAAATGTTTTGGAAACTTCAAGATTGTGGCGTCGAGTAGTGACAAATATTGCTAAAGAATATCCTGAAGTAGCACTTGATTTTCTATTTGTTGATAATGCAGCAATGCAAATGATTTTGAACCCAAAACAATTTGATGTTATCCTTACCGAAAATTTATTTGGAGATATTATCTCGGATGAAGGCAGTGTAATTGGTGGTTCGATAGGATTATTGGCTTCGGCATCTGTGGGTGATAAAAGCGCAATGTTTGAACCAATTCACGGTTCGTATCCACAAGCAAAAGGAAAAGATATTGCCAATCCAATCGCTGCAATTTTGAGTGCATCAATGTTATTGGATCATTTTGGGCTTTTTGCTGAGTCAGAAAGTATTAAAAAAGCCGTCGAAAAAGCATTAGAATTTAACATCGTAACACCTGATTTGAATGCCATAAGAAATTACGGAACCAATTATGTTGGAGATGCAATTGCTAGCACAATTATAAACAGTGAAGAATCAAACGGGTATATCAATCACGAAAATATAAATTTGGGGAAATCCATATTTTTTTAAAGATAGTTTTTTAGTTAGTTTTAGTTTTTTAGGGGAAAGGAGTCTTGAGCAATCAAGGCTCTTTTTTTGTTCGGTAGTTTCAAAAATATTTTACCAACCACCGCTTGATCCACCCCCAGAAAATCCACCGCCGCCGAAGCCACCACCAAATCCACCGCCGCCTCCAGAAGAGCCACCACCAAATCCACCAGAACCTCGTCCGCCCGCTAAGCTACTCAAGATAATAATATCTAATAAGCTTGGGCCGCCGCTTGAATTACCTGAATTTCCACCGTTATTTTTTCTTCTAGAAATTAGGAATAATAGAAATACTACAATAAATATAATTATAAAAGGGGGAATACCTTCATTTTTATTTTCTTTTCTTTTTCCCTTATATTTTCCTTTAAAAACATCAATTATAGCGGTCGTTCCTTTATCCAAACCATTGTAAAAACTCCCAGCTTTGAATTCGGGAACAATTATATTTCTAATGATTTCTCCGCCAATTCCCGCTGTCAATCGGTCTTCAACACCATAACCTGGGTTGATTGCAATTTTCTTCTCGGCTTTAGCCAATAAAATTATTACACCATTATCATCTTTTGCTGTACCGCCAATTCCCCAAGTTTGCCCCCATTTTGTGGCAAGCATACTCACGTCTTCGCCTTTCAGACTTTCAATGGTAATCACAACAATTTGTGTGGTAGTAGAATCGGAATACCGAATCAATTTTTCTTCTAATTGTGCTTTTTCAGTTGCACTCAAAACATTGGCATAATCGTAAACGGAGGTTTGCTCACTTGGAATTTCAGGAATGTTGAATTGTGCAAAACCTATTTGTGTAAACAGCAAAGAGGCAAACAAAACTAAAAAGGAATTTTTTACATTTGATTTCATTATCCTTTAGATATTTCGTTTGACAATTCATTGGTATCGCCTTCTTGCCAAGGAAAATAAGTTTTCAATTGGGTTCCTGCTTTCTGAATGCCATCAATTAGGCCTTCTTTGAAATTTCCATTTTTAAAATGGTTTATCATCGCTTCTTTAGTAGCATCCCAAAAATCAGTTGGAACCACATCGTTAATTCCTTTATCTCCACAAATTGCGAATGTCTTATCGGATACAGCCAAATAAATCAAAACTCCATTTTTGAGTTCGGTATGGTGCATTTTTAATTCTTCAAAAACTTCCAAAGCCCTTTCATAAGGAACTTTGGAAGTTGTTTTTTCTATATGAACTCTAATCTCGCCAGAAGTTTCTTTTTCCGCCATACTTATAGCAGCAACAATTTCTTGTTCTTCTTCATTGGTTAAAAAAACTTCTTTTGACATAGATATATTTTTTAAATTCCTTTTTAAAGCCCTTCCTTTGGAGGGGTTGGGGAGCATTAGAATTTTACTTCAACTGGTTTTTCAGCACCAACAGCAGCTTCGAAATAAGGTTTTTCTTTGAATCCAAACATCCCTGCAAATATAGAATTTGGGAATGTTTTAATGTGTGTATTATATGGTTTCACCGCTTCATTGAAACGCGTTCTTGCGGTCAAAATTTGGTTTTCTGTACTCGCCAATTCATCTTGCAATTTCAAGAAATTCTCGTTGGCTTTCAAGTCAGGATATTTCTCAACAGAAACTAATAAACGAGACAAAGAAGAACTTACCCCCGATTGCGCTTTGTTGAATTCTGTCAATTGTGCAGGTGTAATATTTCTTGGGTCAATAGTTACCGCAGTTGCTTTGGCACGTGCTTCAATAACGGCAGTCAAAGTACTTTTTTCAAAATCTGCAGCACCTTTTACAGTGTTTACTAAATTTCCAATCAAATCATTTCTTCGTTGATAAGACGTTTGAACATTACCCCAAGATTCGTTAATATCTTGCTCGTAAGTCACGGCTGTATTGTTAATTCCTTTAACCCAGCTGTATATCCCAATGATAACAACTACTGCAATAATCCAAGGTAATAATTTTTTAAAATCCATTTTTGTTTAATTTAAAGTTTACTATTTATTTGTTTATTTCTATTTCCCCCTTCGGGGGTTAGGGGGCCTATAATTCTAATTTAATCGCATTCAATTGCATTTTTATACTTTCCAATTTGCTGATAATTTCATATTTATCCAAGGTTTTTTTCTGACCTTCTTTCAAATGGGTTTTGGCACCTTCCAATGTAAATCCGCGTTCTTTGACCAAATGAAATATCAATTTCAAATTAGAAACATCTTCTGGTGTAAACATCCTATTCCCTTTTGCGTTTTTCTTGGGTTTCAAAATGTCAAATTCCTTGTCCCAAAAACGGATTAATGATGCATTTACATCAAATGCTTTGGCCAATTCGCCAATGCTGTAGTACCTTTTGTCCGCCGATAACTCTATATGCATTAGTCTAAAGATTGATTTTCTTGATTCGCAATTTTTGAAATAGCAACATATTCTGCCGCTGAAATATTTCCATAATAAAAATTCAAAGGATTCACTACTTCACCATTTTTATGAACCTCATAATGCAAATGTGGCGCTTCCGAACGCCCTGTGCTTCCCACATAACCTATAATATCGCCCCGTTTTACATGTTGACCAACGCGTGCTTTATATTTACTCAAATGCGCATACAACGTTTCGTAACCAAAACCATGCCGAATTACAATGTGATTTCCAAATCCTGATGCTGCATTGTCCGCTCTCGCTACAACACCATCGCCTGAGGCAAATACTGGAGTTCCCATTTTGGCAGTAAAATCCATTCCTTCATGAAATTTTCTTGCTTTCGTAAACGGATCACTTCTATACCCAAAACCCGAAGCCATTCGCTTCAAATTCTCATTTCTCACAGGTTGAATTGCCGGAATAGCAGCCAATAATTTTTCCTTACTTTTTGCCAATTTCAAAATTTCATCCAATGATTTCGACTGAACCACAAGCTCTTTCGAAAGCACATCAACCCTTTTTGTAGTGTTGATTACCAATTTTGAATTGTCGTAACCTTCTAAATTCTTATACCGATTTTCTGTTCCAAAAACTGCCTTTCTGTCTTCTTCAGATATCGGAGAAGAGTTAAAATAGGCACGATACAAATTATTATCTCGGTCTTCAATCGAATTTAAAACTTCATCCACTTGGTCCATTTTTCGGTTCAAAATCCCATATCTAATCTTTAAATTCTCAATTTCTCGAGCTTGAAACTTATCTTTTGGTGTTTTAAGAAAAGGAGTGTTCAATAAAGCCACAAAAGCCAAAAATCCAAATAAAGACGAAGCCAACAAAAACAGCATAAAATAAGCAAAACTCCTTCTTTTTAAAGGGGTAATAATTTTATAGGCCAAACTTTCTGTGTCGTAATAATACTTTACCTTCGCCATGTTTTAAAAATATGCTATTTTTGCACTTTGTAAAAATAAGTTTTATAAATTTACAAAGCGTTGGAAAAACAAATTTAGTAAATGTTTCAGTAGTTCCCCGCTTTTTTTAACACTATTTTATGTGCCTATTCCAGCTTTCCGTTGCAAGTTCTCGTTTTGAAATCTTTTTTTCTACGAGCCAGCAGGAGCTTCCTTTGGTCGCTCTGCCAGCTCAAGAAAAAATAAATTTCAAAATCTCGAAGCTTTCCACTGCAATCTGGGGCAAAAACGTTAATCCGTTGATTTGGGTATTCGTTCATACGAAAACCAAATAACCGATTAACCAAATAACCGAATAAACAATAACAATGAAATCACAAGACGTAAGAAAACAATTTTTAGATTTTTTTGAAAGCAAAGGACATTTAATAGTTCCATCCGCGCCAATCGTCCTAAAAGATGATCCCACCTTGATGTTCAATAACTCAGGAATGGCGCAGTTCAAAGAATATTTTTTGGGTAATGCAATCCCAAAAAGTGCCCGAATTGCCGATACCCAAAAATGTCTTCGTGTTTCAGGAAAACATAATGATTTAGAGGAAGTCGGAATTGATACCTACCACCATACCATGTTCGAAATGCTCGGTAACTGGTCTTTTGGTGATTATTTCAAAAAAGAAGCGATTCATTGGGCTTGGGAATTATTAACCGAAGTCTACAAAATACCAAAAGACATTCTCTACGTTTCTGTTTTTGAAGGAAATTCAGAGGAAAATGTTCCTTTCGACCAAGAAGCTTATGATATTTGGAAAACCTTAATTTCCGAAGACCGAATTATCCTTGGAAACAAAAAAGACAATTTCTGGGAAATGGGCGAGCAAGGTCCTTGTGGTCCTTGTTCAGAAATTCACGTTGACATTCGTTCAGCCGAAGAAAAAGCAAAAATTTCTGGTAAAGATTTAGTCAACAACGACCATCCGCATGTGGTGGAAATTTGGAACAACGTTTTCATGGAATTCAACCGTAAAGCCGACGGTTCTCTTGAAAAATTACCAGCACAACACGTGGATACAGGAATGGGTTTTGAACGTTTGTGTATGGTTTTGCAAGGAGTTCAATCCAATTATGACACGGATGTTTTTACGCCAATTATTCAACATATTGAAAAAATTACTGGAGCAACTTTTGTACGGAAAAGTCAAGACTTGTCCCTTGAACAGGAAAAAATCAATATCGCCATTCGCGTTATTGCCGATCACGTTCGTGCCGTCGCTTTTGCAATTGCCGATGGACAATTGCCTTCAAATACAGGTGCTGGATATGTAATTCGTAGAATTCTGCGTCGTGCGATTCGTTACGGATTTACATTTTTGAATTCTAAAGAAGCTTTTATATTTCAATTAGTAGAAACCTTGAGTAACCAAATGGGAAGTTCGTTTCCAGAAATTATTGCCCAGAAAAACTTGGTTATGAATGTAATTCGAGAAGAAGAAAATTCTTTTCTTAGAACTTTAGATCAAGGATTACAATTGTTAGAAAATGTAATAATTGAATCAGATTCTGTTCCCCCTTCGGGGGTTAGGGGGATTTCAGGACAAAAAGCATTTGAATTATACGATACTTTTGGTTTTCCAATCGATTTAACGGCATTGATATTAAGAGAAAGAGGACTTGAATTGGACGAAGCTGGTTTTGATAAAGCGATGCTCGAACAAAAAACACGTTCTCGCGCTGCATCAGAAGTTTCAACAGAAGATTGGACTTTATTGGCAGAAGGAAATACAGAATCATTTGTAGGGTACGATTTAGCCGAAAATGAAGTGAAAATCACTCGTTTTCGTAAAATTGACAGTAAAAAAGACGGTGTTTTGTTCCAAATAGTTTTAAACAACACCCCTTTTTATCCTGAAGGTGGAGGACAAGTTGGTGACAAAGGAATCCTCACCCCAACCCTCTCCAAAGGAGAGGGAGTTATCGACATTATAGATACTAAGAAAGAAAACAACTTGATTTTGCATTTGGCTAAAAAGTTGCCTGAAAATGTAAATGCCAGTTTTGTAGCCAAAGTAAACCAAGATTTAAGAAGTTTGTCATCAAGAAATCACTCGGCAACGCACTTGATGCACCAAGCTTTGAGAAGTATTTTGGGAACCCATGTAGAACAAAAAGGGTCATTGGTAAATCCAAATTATTTGCGTTTTGACTTTTCGCATTTTGCAAAAATGACGGAAACCGAATTGCAACAAGTGGAAGATTTTGTAAACGCAAGAATTCAAGAGCAATTGCCCTTAATTGAACGCAGAAACATTCCATTTGCACAAGCAGTTTCAGAAGGAGCAATGGCGCTTTTTGGAGAGAAATATGGAGATGAAGTTCGCGCAATTAAATTTGGTGAAAGCATGGAATTGTGTGGTGGAATCCACGTGAATAATACAGCCGAAATCTGGCATTTCAAAATTGTTTCTGAAGGTGCAGTTGCTGCGGGAATTCGTCGTATCGAAGCCATTACAAGTGATGCCGTAAAAACGCATTTTGCTTCTAATGAAAATACGTTGAATGAAGTAAAAGAAGCGTTGAAAAACCCACAAGATATTTTGAAAGCAGTTCAGTCTTTGCAAGACGATAACGCAAAACTTTCGAAACAAATCGAGGTTTTTGTAAAAGACAAAGTCAAATTTATGAAAGCTGCGTTAACAGCTGAAATCCAACAAATAAACGGAATTCAATTCTTAGCAAAACAAGTAGATTTAGATCCAAATGGCGCTAAGGATTTGGCTTATGAATTAGGAACTTTAGGAACTAATGTATTTGTAGTTTTGGCTACAGCCGAAGAAGGAAAACCAACGATTAGCTGTTATATATCGAAAGAATTAGTTGCTGAAAAAGCATTAAACGCTGGAAATGTAGTTCGTGAATTAGGTAAATTCATTCAAGGTGGCGGAGGAGGACAACCGTTCTTTGCAACTGCTGGAGGAAAAAATACCGCTGGAATCCCAGAAGCTTTGGCGAAAGCAATTGATTTTATAAAATAGAAATATTGAAATTATATTAAAAGTGATACCCTTTCAAATTAATTTTTGAAAGGGTTTTTGTGCATAAGGAACTTTGCTAAAAATTAGTTTGCTTTAGCTGCTTCTTTTTGTGCTTTTTGAACATCTTTGAAAGATTTGTATTTCTCTGCTCCTAATAGTTCTTTTAGTTTTCCGTTTGAAACATTATAATATTCTTTATTCTTAGCTTTTCTATCCTCATCTGAAAGTGAAGCATCCGCTTTTAAAGTTTTTCCAAAAGCAGAATTTTCTTCCATTATTACTCTAACTTTTTGTTGTTCTTCGTCAGTAACTCCAGCTGTTTTAAACGCTTCTAATAAATCCGACTCTTTTTTGGCTTTTGCTGCCGCTTTGTCTTCTTTAGACATTGTCTTTTCTTGAGGAGCTTTAACTGCTTCTTTTTCTTGCGCTTGAACTCCTGTAAAAGCAAAACCCACTGCGATAATTGTTGTAAGTAAATGTTTCATTTCTGTTAATTTGTTTGTTTATTTATACTCTTTTAATAATTTGTTTCACAAATATAATTAAAAATTCATCTGAATTCTGTAAAATATTTTTTTTAAGACTTTTTTAAGTCAAAGCCCAAATAATCAATTTAATTCAAGTTTAAATCAAGTAAATTTGTATTATTGCTATACTGTAAAGAAAGACAGCCTCTATAAAAAGAATGGTTATTTTAACAACTTATATTTATGAATTTTACAACTAAAGCACCCATTTCAAAATCGAATTTTCCAATCGATTATTCATCAAAAATTGTATCTTTAGGCTCTTGTTTTGCTGTAAATATCGCAGAAAAATTTGCTTATTTTAAGTTTCAAAATACTTGTAATCCTTTTGGAATTTTATTTCATCCTTTAGCAATCGAAAAAATAATTTCGAAATCCTTAAACTTGAATTTTTTTACTGAAGAAGATATTTTTTTTCATAATGAACGCTGGCATTGTTTCGATGTTCATTCAGATGTAAGCAATGCAAATAAGGAAGAGTTTCTACAAGTAGTAAACGAATTTATAAAAACCACAAATAAACAAATAACAGAAGCTTCACATATAATTATTACTTATGGAACTTCCTGGGTTTATCGCAATAAACAAACTGAAAAAGTAGTTGCCAATTGCCATAAATTGCAGCAAAATCAATTTGACAAGGAAATTTTATCAGTTGCAACTATTGAAAAATCGATTCAAAATACAATTGGTTTAATCGAAAAAATAAATCCAAATTGTGCTATTATTTTTACTATTTCACCAGTTCGCCACATCAAAGATGGTTTTGTAGAAAATCAACGAAGTAAAGCAAATTTAATTTCCGCTTTACATTCGACTTTTGACCTTCGACATTTGACAAAAGGGTATTTTCCTTCCTACGAAATTATGATGGACGAACTTCGAGATTATCGGTTTTATGCTGAAGACATGTTGCATCCATCTCAAGTAGCTATTGATTATATTTGGAAACGATTTTGTGAAGCAACAATTTCTGAAAATGCATTTCCAACAATTGAAGCTGTCGAAACAATCCAAAAAGGGTTGTCTCATCTGCCTTTTAATCCCAATTCTGAAAGCCATTTGAAATTCTTGAATCAATTAAAATCAAAAATAAATAAGCTAAAAAGTGAATTTCCTTTTATGAAATTTTAGCTACAATTTTCTCTGTAAACTTTGCCATCCACCACCTTTTATTGCGTCAATTCTATTTTGTTTTAAGATTGAAGTCGATTTATAACTTCGCAAAGTAAAATGTGGAAATGAATAAATTTGTAACAATAGTTACTTTACTTTGAAATAAATTCTACATTTGATGTAAATATAACGAATTCAATAATTTGCTTGATTTATTTCTAAAAAAAGCATATTAATTAGTATAAATGACAGCATCATACATAAAACAAGATATTAAAAATGGAATTGCAACCATTTCATTTTATCATCCAGAACAGAATTCATTACCTTCAGATTTATTAATTACTTTGTCTCAAACAATTGAAAAGATTGGTAATAATGAAGCTGTGAAAGTAGTGATTTTAAAAAGTGATGGTGACAAAACTTTTTGTGCAGGTGCTAGTTTTCAAGAATTATGTGCAATAAATGATGAAGAAACGGGAGTGTTATTTTTCTCTGGCTTTGCTAATGTTATCAATGCCATTAGAAAATGTCCGAAAATAATCATTGGAAGGATACAAGGAAAAGCAGTTGGCGGCGGAGTTGGAATTGCAGCTGCCTCAGATTATTGTTTGGCATCACAATTTGCATCAATAAAATTAAGTGAATTAACTATTGGTATTGGTCCTTTTGTAGTTGCACCAGCAATAGAACGGAAAATTGGTTTGGCAGCATTTTCACAATTATCATTAGACGCAACGTCTTTTTTTAGTGCTCAATGGGCTCAAAATAAAGGTTTATATTCGTCAGTTTATGAAAGTAATGATGATCTTGATAAAGCAGTTTTCGCATTAGCACAAAATCTTGCTAATTATAACCCAGAAGCTCTAACTGCTTTAAAAAAAATCCTTTGGAAAAATACTGAAAATTGGGACGAACTCCTCAAAGAACGAGCCGCAATTAGTGGCAAATTAGTTTTATCTCTATTTACAAAAGAAGCGTTGAAGCGTTTTCAAAAATAGTTTTAATAAATGAATAATTTTAATCCATTTTCTATTAGATTACTAACTTCGGGTTTTTTTAATTTCAATTTTTCAAGATGATTTAAGACAATTTCCAACGAAGAAGTTGCTTTTTCACTGTGCAAAATCTCAGCAATTTCGAGTGGTAAAAGCCAATCGTTAGAATATTTATGACTTACATTTTTAAATATTCCAAATGCTTTATCCGCATCAATTTTCCCTTCTCGCATCGAACGAATTTCTTTGTAAAAAGATTCCAATTCTGCTCTTTCAGGTGATATGATTGCTTTAATGGTCTTACTGTTTGGCAAATGTGTAATCAAATCAAAACTGTTGCAATCTGCAGGGCCAGAAAAAGCAGAAACAATTTTTTTTCCTACTGCCATATCGTAGCGTCCCCATTCTGGACTAAAAAGAGTCTGCTTATTATGAGTTACCGTACAATTTTCAAAACTTATAATAATAATTGCCCCTTGAAGGTTTCTTGAACCCGTAATAATTTTTCCTGAAACGGTTATTTCACCCTCAAATTCTAGTGTAACATTTTCTCCCTCGTAAATTCCATACGCTTTTAAGTCTTTTGGACTCATGTCTTCAATAGCGAGATTTATTCCTTTTAATTTTCCAATTGGACTTCCAAAACCCTCAGAATGATGATTAGTTCCGTGCCCAACCAATTCTTTTTCTCTATTCGCTAAAGCAGTTTTTCCTTGCGTTTGAATATAAACTGGCTTTCCGCCAAATTCAATAATGTTCGAAAAAACTCCCGAAATTTGAAGTCCTGTACTTAATTCAATTGTTCCGTTTGACTTCGAGTGAATCAGTTTTATAATTCCAGACAACCCACCTGTTCGTAAAGCCATTTTATTAGCAAATTCTTCCAAAACATAACTCAAATAGGCGAAATCTGGAGTTACATAAAGTTGAGGTTGGGGTTTGGTAATGTCGAAACTTTGATTTGCAGCAGCAATATCATAGGGAATTTTCTTAACTTTATTAGTCATGCATAAAGCACTTTCGCCTATGGAAGACAACAAACCAGCGCCGTAAATTTTAGGATTTTCAACGGTTCCTATTAAACCATATTCTACAGTCCACCAATGCAAATTTCTGATTTGTGCCATTTCTGACATTTCTCCCGAGTTATTTTGAAGGTCATTTACACTTTTTTCTGCAGCATCTATAACCGATTGCGGCGTATTTTCCGCTTCTTTTACAATAGATAGTAACCTAATTGCTTCATACATTTCATAATCAAATGCAGACGAAATTGCTTTACATCCGATTTCTCCAAAACGACGTAAATATTCAGCATATTCTGGGTTGGCAATAATTGGTGCGTGACCAGCTCCCTCATGAATAATATCAGGTGCTGGCGTATATTCGATATGTTCCAATTGACGAATATCTGAGGCAATTACTAACACATTGTAAGCCTGAAATTCCATAAAAGCATTCGGCGGAATAAACCCATCAACGGCTACAGCAGCCCATCCAATTTCTTTCAGAATACGATTCATCCCATACATATTTGGGATGTTTTCTATTTCAAGGCCAGTCTTTTTTAATCCATTTAAATACGATTCGTGAGCTACTTTTGATAAATAACTTACGTTTTTTCGCATCACATACCGCCATACCGCTTGGTTTATTGGTGTATAATCAGAATATTCTTGAGGTTTTATAAATTGTTTTAAATGCGACGGAAGCCGCTCAATAAGTGGATTACTTTCAAATGGTGCTTTCATAATTAAACCGAATAGGTAACTGTAAAAGTACTATTTTTTTAAGGTAATGTCCAATATAAATTGTCAATTTCTTAGTTTTTGCCCTATTTTTTTAAATTATTAGGAGCTAATCCCCGCTGTACATTGCAAGTCCTCACTTGAAAAAGTGTTTTTCCAGGCCATAAAAAGAGCTTCCTTCGGTCGCTTTTTTACGTTAGGAAAAACTACTTTTTCAAGTTCCGGGCTTTCCATTTCCATCAGGGCTAGGGTAGTTGGAGTAAGGAGTAATTTTTTTCTAACCAATTAATTGCGCAAATAATTCCTCTTTGTCATTCAAATAATTGAATTGAAATCCTTTGCTGTTCATTCTCGTTTTGATAGCCAAAACATCGGTTCTGTTTTTGAGTTCCAAACCAACAATAACTGGTCCCGATTCCCGACTGTTTTTCTGCTTGAATTGGAAATAGGTAATATCATCTTCAGGACCTAAAATATCATTTACAAATTCCTTCAAAGCACCTGGTCGTTGTGGAAATTGAATCATAAAATAATGCATTAAGCCTTCATAGAGTAAAGAACGCTCTTTGATTTCTGCCGTTCTTTCAATGTCATTATTACTTCCGCTGACAATACAAACCACAGTCTTATCTTTGATTTTATCTTTGTAAAAATCCAAAGCCGCAATGCTCAATGCGCCCGCAGGTTCTACAACCATTGCTTCTTCATTGTACAATCGTAAAATTGTTGTACACACCTTTCCTTCAGGAACAAGGATTACATCGTCAATATTATTTTTACAAATTTCAAAATTCAGCGAACCAACTTGCTTCACGGCAGCACCATCTACAAATTTATCAATATTTTCTAATCTCGTATTCGTTCCGTCTGCCAAGGCAGTTTTCATTGATGGCGCACCTTCAGGTTCAATACCAATTATTTTTGTATTTGGACTTAACTTTTTGAAAACGGTAGAAAGACCAGAAATTAAACCACCACCACCAACGGGTACAAATATATAATCAATAGCAATTGTAGCAACATCCAAAATTTCTAAACCTACAGTTCCTTGTCCCGCAATTACTTTTATGTCATCAAAAGGCGGAATAAAAGGAAGGTTATTTTCAGATGCATAATCAAATGCTTTCGTATAGGCATCGTCAAAAGTATCGCCAGTAAGTACAATTTCAACAAACTCTTTTCCGAACAATTGAACTTGTTTTATCTTTTGTTTCGGTGTGGTTTTAGGCATATAAATCTTGCCCTTTATTTTTAGTAAATGACAAGAATACGCAACACCTTGTGCGTGATTTCCCGCACTTGCACAAACAATTTCTTGGGTTTTATCGGCATCAGAAAGAGTGCTGATTTTATTGTATGCACCTCGAATTTTATAGGAACGCACCACTTGCAAGTCTTCTCTTTTTAAAAGAACAGTTGCTTGAAATTCTTCGGATAGATTTCTGTTTTCAGTTAGCGGAGTAGGAAAAACTACTCCGTCTAACTGAATTTGGGCTTGCATTACTTCTTCAAATACATTCATATTTTTTATCCAAAAGGATGGTAAATTTGTTATTCAACAATTTTTTTCATTGCAGTCATTATCTCGCGAAGTTCTGCTCCACAAATTTCAATAGAATGGTTTCGAATCGCTGCATTTACTTTAACCAATTCAAAATTATCAACGCTTCCATTTGCGGAATCATTATAGTTATTCCCGATTAAATTCGTGTTAACTTTGCTCATAAAATCAGCCAAAAGTGGTTTACAAGCGTGATCAAATAAATAACATCCGTATTCTGCAGTGTCAGAAATTACCCGATTCATTTCATATAATTTCTTACGCGCAATCGTATTTGCAATTAGCGGCGCTTCGTGCAAAGATTCGTAATAGGCAGATTCATTTTTGATTCCAGATAAAGTCATCGTTTCATAAGCCAATTCAACGCCTGATTTTACAAATGCAACTAATAAAGTAGCATTGTCAAAATAGTCTTGTTCGGATATTTCTACTGCTCCTGCTGCTGTTTTTTCAAAATCTGTTTCGCCAGTTGCGGCTCTCCAAGTCAATAAATTTTTATCGTTTTCAGCCCAATCTTCCATCATTGTTTTTGAAAATTCTCCAGACAAAATATCGTCCATGTGTTTCACGAATAAAGGACGCATTATGTCTTTTAATTCTTCAGATAATTTGAATGCTTCGATTTTAGCAGGATTGGATAAACGATCCATCATATTGGTAATTCCACCAATTTTCAAGGCTTCGGTAACTGTTTCCCAACCGTATTGAACCAATTTTGACGCATACGAAGCTTCAATTCCTTTTTCTACCATTTTATTGAAACTTAGGATAGATCCTGTTTGCAATAATCCACATAGAATGGTTTGTTCACCCATTAAATCTGATTTTACTTCCGCTACAAAAGAAGACAGTAAAACCCCTGCTTTGTGACCGCCAGTTCCAACGCAATAGGCTTTTGCAATTTGCAAACCATCGCCATTTGGATCATTATCCGAGTGAACAGCAATAAGTGTCGGCACTCCAAAACCACGCAAATATTCAGCACGAACTTCCGAAGCTGGTGATTTTGGCGCAATCATAACAACGGTAATGTCTTTTCGGATTTGAATTCCTTCTTCTACAATATTAAAACCGTGAGAATAAGACAAGCAAGAGCCTTTTTTCATCAAAGGAATAATTTTATTGACAACAGAAGTATGTTGTTTGTCGGGCGCCAAATTAGAAACTAAATCCGCAGATGGGATTATTTCTTCAAAAGTTCCGACTTCAAAACCATTTGCTACAGCATTTTGATAAGAGGCACGATTGCCCTCAATGGCTTCTTTTCTCAAAGCGTAAGCCACTGTAAGTCCGCTGTCTCTCATATTTTGACCTTGAGCCAATCCTTGAGCGCCACATCCAATGATGACAATCTTTTTACCAACTAGATAGTTCACGCCATCAGAAAATTCGCTACTTAACATTAAATCACATTTTCCTAATTCTTGAACCTTTAGTCGGTGAGGAAGTGAATTGAAATAATTTGACATTTTTTTTAAATTTTTGCTTTAGGCTATATGCAATAGGCTTTAAGCGGTTAGTGTTTATTTTTTTTTTATTTTTACATTTGAAAAATCATGCTTTTATGATTCAAAAATTCGTTGTTAATTGGTTTTTTAGTGGGATCATTTTTTTCCATATCCAAAACCTTTTTATGAACGCCTTCACTCGATTTTATGATGGCGATTCTCGAACTTCGTACAAATTCTATTAAGCCATATTTACCTAATTCGGTAAGTAAGTTGTTAATTTCGTCGTCCTGACCAGTCGCTTCAAAAACAGTATAATCTTCACGTATTACAACAGCTTTTGCTCCATATTCCCGCAGTAAACGCTCTACTTTTACCTCTTTCATAATGATGGAAGTTGGCACTTTGTACATTGCCATTTGTTGCCAAACGATTTCTTCATTGGTATTAGCATAAACCTTGAAAACATCTACAATTTTCTCTAATTGACGCACAATATTATTGACAACGTTTTCTGTTTCAATAATTACAATCGTGAATCTGTAGATTTTGTCAATTTCACTTGGTGAAGAATTCAAACTCTCTAAATTGATTTTTCGTCTCGAAAAAATAATCGCGATTTTGTTGAGTAAACCAACTTGATTTTCTGTGTAAACCGATAATGTATATTCTTTTTTCATTTTAATATTTTTTAGATTTCCTTATAAATTGGGTAATCCTAAATTTCTTCTTTGCTTAATACAATTTCTGCAACTCCTTTTCCTTGCGGTACCATCGGAAACACATTGTCTTCGTGAAGTACTGCTACTTCTAATAAAAACGAATTTGGATGGTCTAGCATTTCTTTCAAACTAGCTCTTAATTCTTCCCTTTTTGAAATTTGTTTTCCATCAATTCCATAAGCATTGGCTACTTTTACAAAATTGGGGCTTTGAATATCAGTGAAGGAATATCTTTTTTCGTGGAATAATTCTTGCCATTGGCGCACCATTCCAAGAAAACTATTATTCAAAATCAGAATTTTAACATTGGGTTTAAATTGCATAATCGTTCCCAATTCTTGGATGTTCATTTGCGCACCACCATCGCCCATAATTGCAACAACGTGTCTTTCGGGAGCGCCAAATTTTGCTCCAATAGCAGCAGGAAGTGCAAATCCCATAGTTCCTAAACCACCACTCGTAATATTACTGCGTGATATATTTTGTTTTGTATAACGGCAAGCTACCATTTGGTGTTGCCCAACATCGGTAACAATTACGGCATTTCCATCGGTTAATTCATTCAAAACATTCATCACTTCTCCCATCGTCAATCCGCCTTCTGTTGGATTTAGTTCTTTGGTAATTAATAATGAAGTTTCTTTTTCTTTTCTAATTTCAAATTCATTCATCCATTCAGGATGTGTTTTTGTATCCAATAATTCAGTTAGTAGGGGTAACGTTTCCTTACAATTTCCCCAAACTGGAACTGTAGTTTGCACATTTTTATCAATTTCAGCAGGATCAATATCCAAATGAATAATTTGTGCTTGTTTTGCATATTTATCCAAACGCCCGGTAACTCGGTCGTCAAATCGCATTCCAACGGCAATTAAAACATCACATTCGTTAGTCAAAACATTTGGGCCATAATTTCCGTGCATTCCTAACATTCCAACTCCAAGTGGATGATCTGTTGGCATAGCACTCATTCCCATTATCGTCCAAGCAGCGGGAAGTCCAGCTTTTTCAATGAAATTTGTAAATTCTTTTTCAGCATTTCCAAGTATAACCCCTTGACCAAAAATCACAAATGGTTTTTTTGCATTGTTGATTATAGTCGCAGCTTTTTCGATATATTCCATTCGAACAATTGATTCTGGTCGGTAACTACGGATGTGAATGCAGGGTCTGTAACCAATATATTCAAACATTTGCAATTGTGCGTTTTTTGTAATGTCAATTAAAACTGGACCTGGACGACCCGTTTTTGCTATATAAAAAGCCTTCGCTAAAATTTCAGGTATTTCAGAAGCGTCTGTAATTTGGTAATTCCATTTCGTAATCGGCATCGTAATATTGATAATATCCGTTTCTTGAAAAGCATCGGTACCTAATAAATGAGCAAAAACCTGCCCTGTAATACAAACTAAAGGGGTTGAATCTATCAATGCATCCGCCAATCCAGTAACCAAATTGGTAGCGCCGGGACCACTTGTTGCAAATACAATTCCTGTTTTTCCACTCACTCTTGCATATCCTTGCGCTGCGTGAATTGCCCCTTGTTCGTGACGAACGAGAATGTGATTTAGTTTGTCTTTAAAGTCGTAAAGTGCATCGTAAATGGGCATAATTGCTCCACCCGGATAACCAAATATTGTATCAACGGATTCAGATAGTAAAGCATCAATAACTGCTAAACTTCCAGTTGTCGTGAGTCTCTTAGTCTCTAAAGGCGGCAATGTTTGCGATAATGTGTTTGTGGAATTATTCATATTTATATGTAAAATATTTTATTAATCTGGTAATTGGATTTTACTTTAAATTTTCTATGCTTCGTCGGTTACGCAACCTTCCGATGCGTCTTTTACCAATCGCGTATATTTATATAAAACACCGTTGGTTACTTTTAATGGTGGTGTAACAAACAATTGTCTTCTTTTTTCCAATTCTGCATCAGAAATTGCAAGGTGAATTGTGTTGTTTACAGCATCAATTTCAATGATATCTTCGTCTTTTACAAGTGCAATTGTTCCTCCGTCATACGCTTCAGGAGTAATATGACCAACTACAAACCCGTGAGTTCCACCGCTGAATCTTCCATCTGTAATAAGAGCAACACTTTTTCCTAATCCTGCTCCAATAATTGCAGAAGTTGGTTTTAACATTTCAGGCATTCCCGGACCACCTTTTGGACCAACATATCGAATAACAATTACATCTCCAGCTTTAATTTTTTGGTCTTCAATTCCTTGAATGAGTTCTTTTTCACCATCAAAAACTTTTGCTGGTCCTGTAAATTTTTCACCTTCTTTTCCAGTTATTTTTGCTACAGAGCCTTTGACAGCCAAATTCCCATATAATATTTGAAGATGCCCTGTTTTCTTAATCGGATTTTCAATTGGACGAATTATATTTTGATCATCAAAATTGATGTCCACAATATCTTTTAAGTTTTCTGCTATTGTTTTCCCAGTAACCGTCATACAATTTCCGTGAAGCATTCCTTTGCTTAAAAGGTATTTCAACACCATTGGAATACCCCCTTTTTCGTGAAGATTTTGCATTAGATAATTACCTCCCGGTTTAAAATCTGCAATTAATGGAGTGGTATCACTAATTCTCTGGAAGTCGTCCTGCGTAATTTTAACTCCAATGCTTTTTGCCATAGCAATAATATGTAGAACGGCATTCGTGCTTCCTCCAAGAGCAATTAATGTCGTAATTGCATTTTCAAAAGCGTCGAAAGTCATAATGTCTTTGGGGCAAATATTTTTTTCTAAAAGTAATTTTATATAATGAGCTGCCTGTTTGCATTCCTCAATTTTTTCGTTACTCACAGCAGGGTTTGAACTTGAGTAGGGGAGGCTCATTCCAAGAGCTTCAATTGCAATTGCCATAGTGTTTGCAGTGTACATTCCGCCACACGCACCAGCACCAGGACAAGAATTTTTAATGATTCCTTTGAATTCTTCTTCGGATATTTTTCCTGCAATTTTTTCTCCCAAAGCTTCAAATGCAGAAACAATGTTAAGGTCTTTTCCTCGATATTTACCAGGAGCAATAGTGCCTCCATAAACCATAATCGAAGGACGATTTAATCGCCCCATTGCAATTATGGCACCTGGCATATTTTTATCGCAACCTGGAACTGCAATCACGGCGTCATAATAATGACCAGCAACAACACTTTCAATGCTGTCGGCAATAATTTCTCGGCTCACTAACGAATACCGCATTCCATCAGTTCCATTTGTAATTCCGTCACTAATTCCAATAGTATTAAATATTAAACCTACCATTTCAGCCGCATTTACTTCGACTTTTATGTAGGATGCAAGGTGATTTAGATGCATATTACAGGTATTTCCGTCATAACCCATCGAAGCAATTCCAATAAAAGGTTGAGCTAATTCTTTGTCGGTCAAGCCAATGCCATATAACATTGCTTGTGATGCAGGTTGTGTAGGGTCTTGCGTTACGGTTTTACTGAATTTATTTAATTCCATATTTTTTACACCATATTTATAGTTCAACTAATCATAGTTTATTTATTTAACAAAATTAATATTGTTTTGTGTTTCAACATTCTTATTTTTAAATGCTTTACAGTGTTAAATAGTTTATTTATTCATGTAAATATTTGAAAATCATTTATTTGCATCTAAATTTTTACGATACTTAATACCTTTTATTATTTCTAATTAGTCTAATAAAAATCAAACTAAATTATATTTACTGTTTCATTATACCTTTTCGATTGGATTACTTCATAATTATAATAACTATTTTTTTGATTTTTTGTAATAAAAAAAACCCCCCGAGTTGGGAGGTTAATAAATTGTTTTTGCTAATTAGAAGATTTTCAATGAAAAATAAAAAATTTAACTATTTTTCGGGTGGAAACTGCGCTAAAATTTTTGAAACAAATTCATTAATTCTAGCTTCTTTTTCATTTCTAACTTTTGTCAAGTAGCCTTCGCCCTCACCTTGCCAAACAAGCTCTTTTTTCTTAGCATCTATTAAATCGATGTAAAGCGTACCTTCGGTTGATGAAGTTACATAGGTTTGTCCACCCCATGAATAAGGATTCCACCCGAATCCCCAGCCATATCCCCAACTTGTATTGTATTGGTTTACATCTATTTGTTCTCTTTCCTTAGTAAAAATAGTAACTAATAAATCGGGTGTTTCGCTTTTTGTAATTCCTTTTTTGGTCATTTCAACATCAATAGCCCTAAGAATTCTTTTTTTATCTAAGTCCGAAATTTGCACTTTGTCAACACCGCTTTTTTGAAAAGCATAGGTTTTATATTGACTGAAATCTACATTTTTGTCATAATCTGAATTTACTCTAACTGAGCTGCAAGAACTCATAATTAGAATCATAAACACTGAGATAATTTTAATTGCTTTCATAATCATTTGAATTTATAAATTTAATATTTATTTGTTGTTTGTTGTTTCAACTATAATAAAGAATCATCAACAAGATTCGGTAGTGTGACTTTTAATAATGGCTCGGCAGCCATTGCTCTTTTAATTGCGAAAATAGCACCTTCGTTTCGTGCCCAACTTCGTCTTGAAATTCCGTTGTTGACATCCCAAAAAAGCATTGATTGTAAGCGCTTTGAAGCCTCTTTACTACCATCAAGAACCATACCAAATCCACCGTTAATTACTTCGCCCCAACCTACGCCGCCGCCATTGTGAATAGAAACCCAAGTGGCACCACGAAAGCTATCGCCAATAACATTTTGTATCGCCATATCTGCTGTAAATCGGGAACCGTCATAAATATTTGAGGTTTCACGATAAGGCGAATCGGTGCCTGATACATCATGATGATCTCGCCCTAAAATGACAGTTTCAATTTCCCCTTTTGCAATTGCTTGGTTGAAAGCTTCGGCAATTTTCACACGTCCTTCGGCATCTGCATATAAAATTCGAGCTTGAGAACCAACGACCAATTTATTTTCCTGCGCTCCTTTTATCCAATGAATATTATCCGCCATTTGTTGCTGAATTTCTATTGGAGAATGTTGTATCATTTCCTCTAAAACTTGACAAGCAATAGCATCTGTTTTGGCTAAATCTTCTGGTTTTCCAGAGGCGCAAACCCATCTAAAAGGACCAAATCCATAATCAAAACACATGGGACCCATAATATCTTGCACATAACTCGAATATTTGAAATCAATTCCATTTTGCGCCATTACTTCTGCACCAGCGCGAGAAGCTTCCAATAAAAAAGCATTTCCATAATCAAAGAAATACGTTCCTTTTGCATTGTGTTTGTTGATTGCCGCAGCATGTCTTCGTAACGATTCTTGCACTTTTTCTTTGAATAGTTCGGGATTGTTAGCCATCATTTCGTTGGCAGCTTCAAAGGAAATTCCTGCTGGATAATACCCGCCAGCCCAAGGATTGTGCAAGGAAGTTTGATCGCTTCCCAAATCTATATGGATGTTTTCTTCATCAAATTTCTCCCAAACTTCAACGCTGTTACCGAGATAGGCAATGGAAACTATTTCTTTATTGGCTTTCGCCAAAGTAACTCTTTTGACCAATTCATATAAATCTTCAATGATTTCATTTACCCAACCTTGATTGTGTCGAAGGTGCGTAATTTTAGGATTTACTTCGGCACAAACTGTTATGCAACCGGATATATTTCCTGCTTTTGGTTGCGCACCGCTCATTCCACCCAAACCAGATGTTACAAATAAACCTCCAGAAGGACTTTTTTTAATTTTTCTAAAACCATTCAAAACCGTAATTGTAGTTCCGTGAACAATTCCTTGAGGTCCAATATACATGTAACTTCCAGCTGTCATTTGCCCATATTGTGAAACACCTAATGCATTAAATTTTTCCCAATCATCAGGTTTTGAGTAATTTGGAATTACCATTCCGTTAGTAACCACCACACGAGGTGCTTCTTTGTGAGAAGGAAACAACCCCATTGGATGCCCAGAATACATCGTCAATGTTTGCTCGTCAGTCATTTCAGCTAAATATTTCATCGTCAGGCGGTATTGTGCCCAATTTTGAAAAACGGCACCATTTCCACCATAAGTAATTAATTCATGCGGATGTTGGGCTACGGCATAATCCAAATTATTTTGAATCATCAACATAATGGCTTTTGCTTGCTCACTTTTTCCTGGATATTCTGAAATTGGACGGGCATACATTTTATAATCGGGACGCAAACGGTACATATAAATCCTTCCGTACGTTTCTAATTCCTCGGAAAATTCCTTAACTAAAACTGCATGATCTTTGGGTTCAAAATACCGTAAAGCATTGCGAAGCGCTAACTTTTTCTCTTCTGCCGATAATATTTCTTTTCGTTTTGGAGCGTGATTTATTTCTGTTTCAAACCTTTTTGGTTGTGGCAAAACAGTCGGAATTCCTTCTTGTATTTGTTCTTGAAAAGTTCCACTTTCAGTTATAGATGGAATTGAGCTGCTTGAAATAGTATCTTTCATTTTAGTACGTTTTGAACCGTGATTTATTATTCGTAATTTTTTCTGATTTTCCCTTTTGGAGTTAAAGAGCCATTATAAGGACAATGCCGACAGCCACTTTTGCAGCAATATCCTCGCTTTAAATGATGTTTTTCGGTAAAGCATTTATAACCTTCGGGTGTTAAATAGAAATCTTCACCTTCTATTAATTTTTCTTCATTATTGGTTTCCTTCATACCTACAAATTTATAAACTTTAAAGTTAAAGTAAAGTATCGTTACGAAATATTTAATAAAAGAGAAATTTGAATTTTTATAATTTATCAATTGTTTGTTTTACTATTGTTTCTATTAAAATAAATATGTTTTTAGTTGATATGACTTACCTTTGTAATAAATTGCATTATAAATGAAATTTAAGGTTTTCAACCAACAAATAAATCTTCCATTTCCAAACGAAATCACTTTGCATATAAAACGTGAAGACTTGATTCATCCTTTTATTTCAGGGAATAAATTCAGAAAATTAAAATACAATTTGCTTCAAGCAAAAGCAGAAGGAAAATCGAAATTAATCACTTTTGGCGGTGCTTTTTCTAATCATATTGCCGCTGTTGCGTATGCTGGAAAGGAAAATAGCCTCGAAACTATTGGTATAATTCGTGGTGATGAATTAGAATCTAAAATTTCAGAAAATCCCACATTGACTTTTGCTCAAAATTGTGGAATGAAATTTGAATTTATAAATAGAGAAGCCTATAAAGAGAAAACATCGACTTCATTTATTGAAAAATTAAAAAAACATCATGGTGATTTTTATTTAGTGCCAGAAGGAGGAACAAATATGCTTGCCGTGAAAGGTTGTCAAGAGATATTAACACCCGAAGACACTGATTTTACTCATATTTGTTGTGCAATTGGAACAGGCGGAACGATTTCCGGATTAATCAATTCGGCAAAACCCAACCAAAAAATAATTGGTTTTCCAGCCCTAAAAGGTGATTTTTTGTCAGATGATATTCGTAAATTTGTAAAGTATTCAAATTGGGAAGAACAATCGGATTATCATTTTGGGGGTTACGCAAAAATAAATGAAGCATTAATCCGTTTTATAAATGATTTTTATAAAAAAACCAATATTCCATTAGATCCAATTTATACAGGCAAAATGATGTTCGGAATTGTAGATTTAATTCATAAAGGCTATTTCCCGAAAGGGTCTAAAATACTAGCCATTCACACCGGCGGACTTCAAGGAATTGAAGGAATGAATAGAAAACTTAAAAATAAAAATTTACCCTTAATTGCTATATAATGATTAGAAAATTGTCCCTGCTTTTTGTGGTATTTTTAGTGTCAAGTTGCAGTTCTAAAAGAGTTGTAATTCAAACCTCAAAATCAGGTAAGTCTAGAACTCACACAAATGTTATTGTCAAAACATCTACCGAAAATTCTACTTCTGAAAGTATTTCTTCTGAAGGAAATTCATCAAAAACTGAAATTCTTGAAGCCACAACAAGAGTAAAAGTTACCACCGAAATTGTTTTGGCGTATATTTTTCAATATAAGGACATTGCAAAAAATAATATGAAACAATTTGGAATTCCATCTAGCATTTGCCTTGGGCAAGGAATTTTAGAATCAGGCGCAGGAACCGGACCATTGAGTTCTTTGGCGAACAATCATTTTGGGATTAAATGTCATCAAGATTGGACAGGACCATCAGTAAAATATGACGATGATAGCGCTCAAGAATGTTTCAGAAAATACAATCAAGGAAGCGAATCTTATAACGATCACGCACTTTTTTTAAAAGGTAGAAAATGGTATGAGCCTTTGTTTAAATTAGATAGAGACGATTATAAAGGATGGGCAAAAGGGTTGAAAGCTGCTGGTTATGCCACAGATCCAAAATATCCTGAAAAATTAATTGCCATTATTGAACGCTATCATTTAGACCAATATGATGCTGAGGTTTTGGGTAACGATTATGTTATAAAATCAGTTGAAACCAATTCAAATTTGAAGGAATATCAAGTTATAAAAGGCGATACATTGTATTCGATTTCCAAGAAATTCAATGTGTCAATAGACGATTTAAAAAAGAAAAATAATATTTCCGACAATCCACTTTCCATTGGTCAGAGTTTAATTGTCGAATAAATAACTTCACAAATATTAAATAAAAATGTTGTATCAAAGAAGCAGTAAATTATTTGCAGAAGCAGAACAAGTAATACCGGGAGGCGTAAATTCGCCTGTTCGCGCGTTTAAAGCCGTTGGGGGAACACCGATTTTCGCAAAAAGTGCAAAGGGTGCGTATGTATTTGATGAAGATGGAAACCGATTTATAGATTATATAAATTCTTGGGGACCAATGATTTTGGGACACGCTTTTCCGCCTGTTGTAGCTGCTGTTATTGAAAAAGCAAAATTGGGAACTTCGTTTGGAATGCCCACAGAAATGGAAACTCAAATTGCGGCATTAGCAATAAAAATGGTGCCTGGAATTGATAAAATCCGTTTTGTAAATTCAGGAACAGAAGCTTGTATGAGCGCCATTCGATTGGCGAGAGGTTTTACTAAAAAAGACAAAATAATCAAATTTGCTGGTTGCTATCACGGGCATTCCGATTCTTTTTTGATTCAAGCGGGAAGTGGAGCCGTAACTTTTGGTTCGCCAAATAGTCCCGGCGTTACCGAAGGCACGGCAAAAGACACTTTATTGGCAAAATACAATGATTTTAAAAGTGTAAAAACACTTGCTGAAGCCAATAAAAATGAAATTGCGGCAATAATAATTGAACCAGTTGCTGGTAATATGGGTTGTATTCCTCCCAATAAAGGGTTTTTAGAAGCGTTACGCCAAATTTGCACAGACAACTCTATTTTATTAATTTTTGATGAAGTAATGACGGGTTTCCGTTTGGCAAAAGGTGGAGTTCAAGAATTGTTGAATGTGAAAGCCGATATTGTCACTTTTGGAAAAGTAATTGGTGGTGGATTGCCTGTTGGTGCATTTGCCGCGAGAGCAGAAATTATGAATTACTTAGCGCCTTTAGGCCCAGTTTATCAAGCGGGAACTTTGTCGGGAAATCCGTTGGCAATGGCTGCTGGATTGGCAATGTTAAAAGCGTTAAATGAAGATGAAGCGGTGTTTCAAAGATTATCTGATAAAACTATTTATTTGGAAAATGGAATTCAAAAAGCACTTTCTTCGAATGGGATCGCTTTTACAATTAACAGAATTGGTTCTATGATTTCGGTTCATTTTGATGCGGCACCTGTTGTTGACTTTCAAAGTGCTGCAAAAGGCGATAATGAAACGTTCAAGAATTTTTTTCACGGCTTGTTAAACGAAGGAATTTATATAGCCCCATCGGCTTATGAAAGTTGGTTTATAACCGATGCATTAACCTATGAAGATTTGGATTTTACAATCCGAGCAATTGAAAAGGTTGCAGAAACTTTATAATAAAAAAAGGGCTTTCAAATTTGAAAGCCCTTTTTTATGAATATAAAATCTTATTTTTTAGTTTCTATGGCATCTGTACTTAACAATTGATTGTAAAGTGCAGAATTTGCCTTTAATTTTTCAAGTTGATTAGAGTCTATTGTTGCTTCAATTTTTAAACCAACAATCCTTGACATTTCTTTTCTGCTTTCAACAGTTTCAGATTTGTTTTGCATTACTTGGTGCTTCATTTCGAAAAGTCCGATAAAGGCAATTTTTGAAGTTTCACTAAGACCTAAAAACTCAGAGATTGCAATGCCATCTTTTTTGGCAGCTTGTTCAGGAGTATCAATAACAACTTCCTTAGCATTGATAATTTTCTTCTTGATTTGAGCATTTAAATTTACGCTAAAACAAAGCATCATTAAACCTGCAATAATTATTTTTTTCATGAGAACTTATTTAAAATGAATTCAAATATAAATATTTTTTCTTTAAAAAAAAAATTTGCTTATTTATCTTCCGTTTTTTCTCCTTTTTCTTCTCTTTTTTCTTTCATTTTCTCTTTCCTTTCTGCTTGGATTTTGTCCCATTTAGCATTTTGTTCTGGAGTAAGAATTTTACTGATTTTATCTTTCATCATCATACGGTCTTCTTTTGTTGGCTTGTTGTCATTAGTTTCTCTTTTAGCTTGTGCCTCTGAAAGTAATGTACTCATTTGTTTTTGCTGAGATTCAGTTAATCCCAAATCTTTAGTCATTTTTTTTAATGCTTTTTCGCCTCTTTCAGCTGGAGACATTTTCTCCATTGGGTCTTTTTTATCATTTTCTTTTTTCTCAACTTGTGCAAATGTTGTAAATCCTACAACTAAAAATGCAGCCACAATTAATTTTTTCATTTTCGATTTTTTAATTTATTTTAATATAAGACCATTTGTGTTTTAAAAGGTTTAATTTGCAACAAAAATTTATGACAATAATAAAAAAGGGAACCCAATTTGAGTTCCCTTTTTTATTACTATTTTACAATGATTATTTATTTAATACAACTTTCTTAATGGTTTTATTGGCTTCATTTTCAATAGAAAGCATGTAAACTCCACTTTGTAAATTTCCAATATTTAACACTTCGGTTGTATTATTTGTTTTTGTTTCCAATACTTCTCTTCCTTGAATATCAAATAGTTTCAATTTAGAAGTGCCAATCGCTTGGGGAATATTGATGTATAAAATATCTTTAGTTGGGTTTGGGTAAACCGTAACATTTGACAAACTATTTGTATCTAATCCTAATGAATTAGTGATGTAACAAATATCAACACTGAAGGAATTCACAACGCCTCCATCGCCGTTATATGGATCTGAAATTCGTAATGTCCATTCCCCATTTGCTGGTAAAGTATTCAGGGTGTTTAATTGTTGATAAGGTGCTATTACTCCAAAAACGGAGGGAATTCCCGAGCAAGCAGGAGCGCCTCCAGTATCGTCCAAAGTACAAGCTATATTATCATTATCTCCACAAGCTTCTTTAAATAAAATTACTACTGGACTTCCAATACTTGCTGGTCCGACAAGAGAAATTGTCATATCTTGAATGTAAGTATGAGTTATATTAAGGTTTACTTTCATATCGCCAATAACATAACCTCCTGTAATTGTTACAGGTACATACGCACTAGAATTTGCAACAGCTGCTATAGTAGCATGTGAAAAATCAGTTGCGGTAAAAATTGCATTTCCACATACTAGCACACCAGTTTTAAAATTGTATACCGTTGCATTACTTGATATTCCAGTTCCGCAATGATTGACAGGTATTACTCTCCAATAATAAACAGTATCTTGCGACAATCCACTTGCTGTAAATCTATTATTAGAAACTGTAGTGTTAAATAAAGTAGTACTAAAATTAGAAACCGTAGCTACTTGTACTGTATACGTTTCAGCATTAAATTGACTATTCCAAATCAAATTTACTGAGGTAGAAAGTCCTGTTTGTAAATTCGTGGGGGCTGTTAAACTTACTGTTTGAAAAGTAGTATTGTATATTTTTAATGATTTATATCTTGTTTCAGTTTCAGTGCCATTATTTCCTATAATTCCTATATTGTATTCTCCAGGAACCACATTAGAAAGTCCAGAAATTGTCATTGTAATCGTTCCATTAGCACTCAATGTAGTGTTGTTAAAAGTAGCCGTTGCTCCAGTAGGTAATCCAACTGGAGAAAAAGTTGTTGTGCCACTTCCACTTTGTTTGTAATTATAGGTATAAACTGCATTTTGATTTGAACACATTGTTAAATCAGAGGAAGTTGGAATAATTGAAAAAGAAGATGTAATACCTGTTATTACTAATGAGTAATTTTGTTTTCCAGTTTGTAATATCCCTTTGTGAGTGATGGTTATTGTATAATCATTATTTGTTGGACTGTCAATTTTGACTTGTTCTACATTATCAACATTATTATCACCAGATTGAATTGCATCACTAGAAGCGAAGCTATTTAATTTCCATGGAAAATAAGTTACCGCATTTTTCTTAATTCTTATATCTAAATCATTTACTAAAGCTGGAGTTGGATCATTAGCTGGAAGAGTTCCATTATTTGCTAATCCAGACGGATCTGTCCAAGTTATTGATGCAATCAATGGTTCTGTACCGCTCGCTTTAACAACAATTGTAGTAGTTTGTCCTTGATTTAAATTCTCTTCTGAAATCCAAGACGTCAATCCGTTTCCAGTAATAGTTTCAGCTGCTTTTTTTGCATTCAATAATCCCCAACCATAAACGGCATCAGGACCTACATTTCCGGCATCATCAGCAGTGTGGCAAGCGAGTCCTTTTAGAGTAGCAGCTTTCATAAAGTTGGTTGTCAAGTTTTTATAATGCTGTTGCAAAAGTAAAAGTGTACCAGTTATATTAGGGGCAGCCATTGAGGTACCCGTCATAGTTGTGGTTGAAGAATCACTAGTGCTATTAGCAGATGTTACGGATGTACCATTGCCAGTAATATCGGGCTTAACTCTATTATCATCACTAGGTCCTTGGCTGCTAGACGTGTTTATTGCTACACTCGTTAATGTCCCGTTTGTTGCTACAACTGCATCTTGAGCATTGGCTACCACCATGTTATTTTTACAAACTTTATTACCTACTAATTTGTCATAACCATAAGCAAGGGGGTCCGGATTAGCATTGCTTAGTCCATCGTTACCAGCGGATACAACTGCTAAATAATAAGGCGAAACATAGGCAATTTCATCCCAATCTTTGGCATCTTGTGTATAAGAACCGATATACCATGCAGGTAAAACAGTTCCAGTTGAACCAGTAATAGGAACTCCATAAGAATGATTAGAAAGTAACATTCCTAATTGAACTTCAGACAACGCTTCTGAATTATCATTGGTCCATTCAAAAGTTCTTGCTGTTGCTAAATAGGCCATACCTTTTGTATTAGCAGCAGCATTAGATGCTATAATTGTTCCTGTAACATGTGTTGAATGTGCAGCATAGGTAGTACTAGTTGGATCATCAACTATTGTAACTCGTCCTGTAAATAAATTGTGGGTACTTCTAACGGTGCCGCCATCCCAAACTCTAGCAACCATACCCTGCCCATTAAGATCAAGACCTAAAGATCCTCCGGTATTTAAATGATTCGCTCGTGTAGATTTAGCTGCATTCGCATTGTTATTGGTAAAATAAATTGGAAAACCATCAGGAGTTAATTTCATTAGCTCACTAATGGAACCATCTTTATGAATTTCACGAATAGGCCAATTATTAATTTTAGCTTTTGCCTCCGCTTTTTGCTTTTCTAAAGTTGTTTTTTGCTTTAATTCAGTCTGTAATTCTTTTATTTTTGATAAATCATAACTGCCAACAATATTAATTACATCTTGTTTTGATTGCGAATAAAAGGAGTTGGAAATTAGTAGAATAAGGAGTATTAAAAAGTAATTTTTTTTCATTTTTGAGTAAAATTGGATTTAAATATTTTTTTAAAATTTATTTATAAGACGAAATATTCATGAAAAATTTAAATATAATGCAATAATACATTTTTTTTGTATAAAAGTATAACAGATTTTGAAAAGAAACCTCACTTTAAAAATATTTTAACAATTGTTATAGTTTTAATATATGTAGGATTTTTGTCAATTTTTATTTTCCCTCAAATCGTGATTTTAAATCAGCGGCTATTTTTTCATAAGAATCAGCATATTGCTTGTCGTCATAACTCAAACGTAGCGATTTGAAATCGGTCAAATATTTATTGGCTTTGCCAAATTCATTAGTCATGATTGTGGCAAAAATCAAATTCTTCAAAATAACGGTTCCAACTTTTTCGTCAATTCTAGCTTTACTGTCATCGTAATTGACTTCTGTCATCATTTTTTCCCAAATTGCGATAGCGTTTGCAATGTCTTTTACTGCATCTTCTTGGTGTTGGGTATAATTTTTATAACCAGAGATTGCAAAATCTCTCGCTTTTTCAACATCATCATATTCTCCTTTTCTATTTTTTACAGAATATAAAATGGCATACCGATTTGCAGTTATATATCCGAATTGATCGTTCAAATAGTTGTTGATATTGGACATAATTGTTTCTATTTCTTGTCTTTCAATATAAATTCGAGTCGGTTTTGAACTCGTAGTTTTTATTTCAAATTCACTAGTTCCTTGGAAAATCCCTGACGATAGATTTTTGCCGTCAACACTTACTTGAAGCATCGTTGGATGTCGGTATTTTGTTACAAATTGAGTCTGTTTGGTGTAAAATTTTTCCTTGGTTTGTGGATTGTAATTTTCAACATTTACAAGTGTTGCAACAGGTTCTACATATTCAAAACCTTTAAAGTCAATTTTAATTTGAATACCGTCCGTTCCATCTCCAAAACTATTTAATTTTATATAGGATTTTGCCAAAGTTTCAGGATTATAAATAATAATATCACCCACGTTTATTGATTCTAATCTTGGAACTGGAGGATCATAATAAACTGGTTTTGGAGGATATTGTAATGTTGGTTTTTTATCAATTAATGCCAATCGCTCTAAAGTTGACATTTTATTAAATTGATCCGACTCCAATTTATAACGTTCTTTTGCTTCTTCAAGTTTAACATTATAGTTTACCATTTCAACTTCCGCAAACCTTTTCTTCGCTTCGGCAATTGTGTTTGGGAAATTTTTAAGATCAGCTTGGTATTGGTCTTCAGCAATTTTTCTGAAAGAACTATCGTCTTTTAGATAAGGTGTAGTTACCTTAACATTGTAATTTTTTACATTTGCTGGCAATGTTTTTTTAGGAAATAGCGTTTGTATAAACGACACATTTATATTTTGAATATTTTGTGCGTTTACGATTCCAAAACTCAAAAACAAGGCTATTATTAGGGTGTTTTTTTTCATTTTACGTTTAAATTAAAAAGTTAAATAACCAAATTTCTCATTGCTTCCAGATTTGGCTCTAACAATGTATTTTCTATCTGAAATTTTTACGATAACCGTGGTATCCAAATCAAAATTTTCATCAAAACCATAGTTATATCGGTACTTTAATTCCAATCCTGTTTCTGGGATTAATGTGGTTGTTACTAAATTTCCACTAGCGTCATAAGTGTCAAAACCTGTAAAACGATCGTCCATTATATAGCGATCAATTTTTGTTTTTTGAGTGTCATTATATAAAATAATAAGTTGGTTATTATTTATAATTGGTAAATACGAAAGGAACGTACCATTGTCATTTGTAGTATTTGGTTCGTCATATTTTATTTCTTTTTTCCATTCTAATTTACCAGTTTCATTGTCTAATTTTCCAAAAACAAAAGCGGTATTGGAATAGAAGTTGTCTTTTTCAAAATTGTAATTCCCTGGCGCTCCCGGAACTGGCGGTTTATTTTTTTGTTGTAAAAACATTTTATCTGCAAACAACCACGTTTTTAATCCGTCAAAAGTGAAATCTTTTAAGTTTAAACCCGGAATTTCACCTGCTTCATTCGCTTCAATATACCTTTTTTGGCCTTTTCCATTGAATTGTGCAGCATAAATTCCTGCAGCAGGAAGACCTCCTCCGTACATTTGAACTCCTTTTGAACCAATTCTGGTTTACAATCCGTGGATATAAAAATCATCCCCATCAAAATGACCTTGGTATTGATATATTTGAAAATCGTTTTCAAATTTCAAGCTCGTTTCTTGCATCGTTGCCGCATTTCCATCCCAAAAATATACTGTTTTGAAAGGTTTCATTTTCGCCAAATCAATTTCTTTTACAACAAATACAGTTCCTTGATTGGAAACAAATAATTTTGGATCTGATTGTGTTTTATTCAAATATTGAGATTCAAAAGCAATTTCTTTAATCACTTTTAAGTCTTTATCTATAAGGGTTACATTGATTTTTTCATTCAATTTTTTATCGAAAGAAAATTGTTTTACAACTGCATAAAACAATTTATTTGGCGATTGAGAGATATAATAAGTGGAGTTTCTTGTTGGCATTGAAGTCACCAAAGCAGGTTTCGTTCTCTCATTGGTTTCCAAATTCACGCGTTGCCAATACAATTCACGTTCCTTAGTTTTACTATTATATTCATCTAGAAAAATGATGTTATTTGTTCCTTTTTCTGGAAACATTTCCAAATGTGTCTGCATAGCAAGTCCCATAACGGGTTGTCCTACACTAAAATCATTTGTTTTTTCCTTGTTCAAATTACTTAATGAATACGAATTTGACATTACAGTTCTATTGAATATCTTATCGTTGTAAATAGAATTTGTTTGATACAATTTAGCATTTAAAGTATAATTGATTTTCGCATCGGTTTCTTTCAAAGAAGGAGAAGCGGTACCCCAAGTTAATGTTTGGGCGTTGATTTTTGCGATTGATAAGCAAACAATTGCGATTACAAGTATTTTGGTTGTTTTGTGGTTCATTTTTTATTTATTTAAATTGCTAATTCTACTATTTTACTATCGCCAACTAATGACACTTTTACCAATCCGTGTTTTGACAAACCTTTCATTGCTGCATCCCATTTTTTGCCGCTCAAATCTGATTTTATTTTCAAAACCCCTAAATCCATTTTGTTGTCATTGGATTTTAATAAGTCGATAATTAATTTTTCTTCTTCTAATAATTCAATTTGGACTTGTTTTTTCTCAGGACGCATCTGTGGAAAAAATAACACTTCTTGAATAGAAGAATTATTGGTCAAAAACATCATCAATCGATCCATTCCAATTCCCAATCCAGATGTTGGTGGCATTCCATATTCCAAAGCACGAAGAAAATCTTCGTCTATAAATTCTGTGGCTTCATCATCTCCTTTTTCGGCTAATTTCAATTGGTGTTCAAAACGTTCTCGTTGGTCAATTGGGTCGTTCAATTCAGAATAGGCATTGGCCACTTCCTTACCGCAAACCATCAATTCAAAACGCTCGGTCAATTCAGGATTGTCACGGTGCGATTTGCACAAAGGCGACATTTCCTTAGGGTAATCAGTAATAAAAGTAGGCTGAATATAATTTCCTTCGCATTTAGATCCAAAAATTTCGTCAATCAATTTTCCTTTACCCATTGTGGCATCCACGTCAATTCCCATTCCTCTCGCCGCATCAAATAACTCTGTTTCTGATTTTCCAGAAATATCAAAACCTGTAAAATGCTTGATAGAATCCGTCATCGTAACTCTTGCGTAAGGCGCTTTGAAGTTCACTTTGTGTTCGCCAAAAATAGCTTCCGAAGTTCCATTTACAGCAACGGCGCAATGTTCCAATAAATTTTCGGTGAATTTCATCATCCAATTGTAGTCTTTATAAGCTACATATATTTCCATTGCCGTAAATTCAGGATTGTGCGTTCGGTCCATTCCTTCATTTCTGAAGTTTTTAGAAAACTCATAAACCCCTTCAAAACCCCCAACAATTAATCTTTTCAAATACAATTCATTCGCAATTCTCATATACAATGGCATGTCTAACGAATTGTGATGCGTCACAAACGGACGTGCCGCAGCACCACCAGGAATAGGTTGCAAAACAGGAGTTTCCACTTCCAAATAACCTTGTTCATTGAAGAAAGAACGCATCGCATTGAACAATTTTGTTCTTTTCACAAACGTTTCTTTCACGTGGTCGTTCACCGTCAAATCCACATAACGACGGCGGTATCTTTGCTCAGGATCCGAAAAAGCATCGTGCGTTTTCCCGTCAGCATCCGTTTTTACTACTGGTAGCGGTTTTAAGGCTTTTGCCAAAACTGTCAATCCATAAATATGCACCGAAATTTCCCCAACTTGTGTTTTGAAAACTGTTCCGCGAATTCCAATAAAATCGCCAATGTCAAGCAGTTTTTTGAAAACCACATTGTACATTGTTTTTTCCTCATCGGTAGAAATATCATCTCTTGAAACATAGATTTGAATACGCCCTTCAGAATCCTTAAGTTCAGCAAATGATGCCTTCCCCATAATTCTTTTCCCCATCAAACGACCTGCTAAAACCACTTCCTTACCTTCAAATTTTTCGAAATCGGCTAAGATTTCGCTTGAAAAAGCGGTAGTTACAAACTCATTTGCAGGATAAGGGTCAATTCCCAAATTGCGTAATTCTTGAAGTGCCTCTCTACGAAGGATTTCTTGCTCGGATAATGCCATTGAATACAGATTTTAAGATTGCAAAGATAATAAAAGATTGTAGATTTCAGATTTTTAGATTTCAGAATTTTTTTTGGAGCTTATTCCAGCTGTCATTCCAAATCCTCGCTAAAAAGCTCGGGATTTTCCCTTCCATCTGGGCTAGGTTTTCCGTCTTGAGAGTAAAATTTATAATTTCGATTTAAATTTAGGAGAATACCTACAAGGTCAAAAAAGACCTTTCAGGATTCCAGTTTGCCTTTGCACCTTTGTTCCTTTACATCTTTGCACCTTAAAAAAAAATACACAATCATATAATCTCAACAAGTATAGTCCCTACGGGACATCTTCACGAATAACAACTCTTTTTTCTACCGACATTTAACTCCTATCGGAGTATATCTCGTAGAGATTATATGTTGGTAAATAAGCAGTTATGAAGTTGGATTTTTGTCCCGTAGGGACTATACATTTTTTAAGCGGACAACAATAAAAATAAATATCTTCTTAAATAAAATCATACTTTAAAACTAAAATGCCCTAGCCCAGATTGCAGTGAAAATCCCTCAAAATTGTGAGGCACGAAGCAATTTTGTGGATTGCAACGGAAAGCTGGAAAAAGCTTCAAAAAATAAATATCTTCGTATCTTTGCAGCTAACAAATAAGTGAACGATGAAAGATTGCTCGTTCCTCGCAATGACATGAACAAAAATATCCAATTTCAAGATTTAGGATTGAAAGATTACAAAGCCACATGGGAATTTCAGGAGGAATTATTCAAGGGAATTGTGGATTTGAAAATCAAGAATAGGAGAGAGGAAATCGATTTGGCGACCCCAAATTATTTTTTGTTTGTTGAACATCCGCACGTTTATACTTTAGGAAAAAGCGGTTCTTTAGAAAATTTGCTATTATCCGAAAAACAATTGGAAGCCAAAGGAACTTCGTTCTACAAAATCAATCGTGGTGGCGATATTACCTATCACGGCCCAGGTCAAATTGTGGGGTATCCTATTTTAGACTTAGATAATTTTTTCACAGACATTCACAAATATTTGCGCTATCTCGAAGAAGCAATCATCCTGACTTTAGCCGAATATAATATAATAGGTGCAAGAAGCGAAGGCGAAACGGGGGTTTGGCTCGGCGTGGGAACACCATTTGCAAGAAAAATTTGTGCCTTGGGAGTTCGTGCTTCTCGTTGGGTTACGATGCATGGATTTGCATTAAATGTCAATGCCGATTTGGGGTATTTTGACAATATTATTCCGTGTGGCATTCGTGGAAAAGCAGTTACTTCTTTGAACGTAGAATTGGGTGTTGAAAAAGTGGACGAACTAGAAGTGAAAGAAAAAATCTTGAAACATTTTTCAGTTTTATTTGGAAGTTGTTTTATTTAACCGCGAGGATAGTTATGAGTTATGAATTATGAGTTATGAGTTTTGAATAAGTGGAATTGTCGATTTCCAAGTCTTTTATCTCTTCGTCTATTATCTTTTTATCTCTTCTTTAACCGCAAAGGGCACAAAGTTTCCGCAAAGAACGCAAGGGAAAAAATATTTTAAATTTTGAATTTTAAATTTTAAATTATTTGAAACGATAATCGCACTTTCGACCTTTGACTTTCGACATTTTTTAGTCTATTATCTTTTTTCTTTTTACATTAAGACTTTCGACTTTCGACTTTCGACATTTTTTTTAGTCTTTCTGTGTTCCCCCTTCGGGGGTTAGGGGGCTAACCGGAACGTCAACCGATGGTATTTAGTCACTCCATATTTTAAAATTGCTTCCCGATGTTCTTTGGTGGGGTAGCCTTTGTTTTGTTTCCAATTGTACATTGGGAATTCCTCATGAATCCTATCCATATATTCGTCTCGATAGGTTTTTGCTAAAACAGAAGCTGCTGCAATGCTCATAAATTTTGAATCGCCTTTAATAATTGAAGTACTTGGAATAGAATTTAGAAATTGTAGTTCTTCTTTGGTGAAAATTTTCCCGATGGCGTTTTTTTGACTTCCTTCTGAAATTAATGGGCGGTTTCCATCTACAATTATATGGTTTGGAATGACATTCAACTTCAAAATGCTCTCTTGCATGGCTTTTAACGAAGCGTTTAAGATATTTATTTCGTCAATAAGTAAAGGTTCTAAATGGGTTACAGAAAATGAAAGTGCTTCACATATTATTATAGATCTAAGAATGGCTCTATTTTTTTCTGAAAGTAGTTTGGAATCGTTGAGTAATACATTGGTAAAATGCTTCGGCAAAATAACAGCAGCAGCAGTAACAGGACCAGCAAGACATCCGCGACCCGCTTCGTCTGTCCCAGCTTCAATACAATTTTCTAAAAAATGACTCCTTAACATTAATTTAATTTTGATAAAAGTATAAAAATACAACATAAAAGATACGACATTTGCATTTTTTTTATCCATAGCTTGATAATAATTTAAGTCTTGTCTAATTAATTTAACACATGTTAAATAACATTTTATGGAATAAAGTTTGTTTTATTAAGAAATTATTAAGAAGTTTGCAGTATAACTAACTCAAATAAAAACAATATGAGATCAAAGTTCAAATGGATTTTTACGCTTTTAATAGCGTTATCAATGCAGCTTTCTTTTGCACAAGAAAAAACTGTTACAGGTGTGGTTTCCGATAATTCAGGGCCTTTACCAGGTGCAAATGTAGTTGTTCAAGGTTCAAAAACCGGAACACAAACTGATGTTGATGGAAAATATTCTATCAAAGCAAAATCGGGAGACATTTTAGTTTTCTCTTTTGTTGGAATGACTGATTCTACTGCAAAAGTAGGTGCTTCAAACACTGTAAATGTAAAAATGCAGGATGGAGTTAAATTAGATGAAGTTATAGTAGGTGCGATGGGGATCAAAAGAACCAAAGACGCTACAGTATCCGCTCAAAAGCAAATTGGTGGTGCTGAGTTAACTCAGGCTAATAACCCGAATGCTGTTTCAGCTTTAGCTGGTAAAGTTTCTGGTTTGACAATTTCAAGTTTAACCAATGGCGTTTCTCCAACCCTTAAAATTGTTTTAAGAGGTTCTAGATCTATTACAGGTAATAACGAAGCGTTAGTGGTTATTGACAATGTAATTTCATCTGCTACTATTTTACAATTACTTCCACCGGATGTTATTGAAAGTGCAAACGTTATAAAAGGGGCTCAAGGAGCAGCTTTATATGGTGCGCAAGGGGTGAATGGTGTAATCATTGTTACCACTAAAAAAGGTTCCAAAACAGAAAAATTAACGGTAGGGTTAAACTCTTCAGTTGATTATGAATCCGTAAATTTTGTTGCCAACAGACAACAAGAGTACGGACAAGGTTGGGCTAATGACCCAGGGTTTAATTTCCCTAATTTGGCTAACGGTAGCCCTGATCCAAGAAACGGTTCAGGATTCGTAACTTTAGAAAATGGTTCTTGGGGACCAGCGTTTACTGACCCAAGATTCGTTGGACAACAAGTTCCAGTTGGATTACCTCAAGCGAATGGTCAAATTTTTATGACAGATTGGAAACCTATTAAAGACAATATCAAACAATTCTACCAAACAGGCGTTACAACGCAAACTGGTTTTGATTTAAATTTTGGTGGTATAAACTCCTACTTAACTTTAGGAGTGAACAAAAGAAGCTCTGGGTATGTTGTTGATGGAGATCAATTAGCTAAAACTTCTTTCAACTTAAGAGCTGGAAAAAGTATAGGTAAATTCAAAATTGATGGTACTGTAAATTATGCTACTCAAACTATTTCTCAAACAAGCAGTGATTTATTAGATGATTTATTGCAAGTAGCTATTAACATTCCTGTTTCTAGATTTGCTAATTCAGGTAACGAAGGACACTGGACGGTATATGCTCAAAATCCTTACTGGATGGCTAAAACGAACAGAAAGGATGATAGAACCGACTTCTTTAACGCTACTGCAGCTTTAGCTTATGAATTCAATAAACATATTAGTGCTAACTATAACGCCAACGTTCAATTGACCTCAAGTAATTCTCAATCTCATGCCGACGGTTGGTTTAATGAAAACCACGTAGTAGACTTTGGAGGTTATAGCTACTATGGTCAATCAGTATATACTTTAGCTGATTTAGGACAATTGAATGCAGCTTCTAGTTTCACTGCTAATCAATCTTTTACTTCAAATATCTATTCTGATTTAATCTTCAATTTCAATTATGATTTAAATCAAGATTTAAACTTGAAATTCAATGTGGGTAATAACATTCAAGACCGTACTTTCAGAATTACTTCTCAAGGAGGGGATAATTTAGACGTTCCTGGTTTCTATCATATTACTAACGTATTGAATCCTTACAGCCCATCTACTTTAGATAACAGATTGGTTCAAACAAGAAGAGTAGCGGGATTTGTTAACGTTGATTTAGATTACAAAAATTATTTATTTTTAAATGCTACTTCAAGAGTAGAGCAATTTTCAGCAGTTAAAAAATCATATTTCTATCCTTCTGTAGGGGTTTCATTTGTTCCAACTAAAGCGTTAGACGGTCTTAAAAATGATGTATTGAACTATTTGAAAGTAAATGCTTCCTACACAAGAGTAGGTAACACAAATGCAGTGGGTGCATATCAAACCAATGATTTAGTAGTACTTTCCTCTGGTTTTCCTTTCGGAAGTTTAGCTTCATTAGCTTACAACTCTGCTCCAACGGATCCAAATATTCGTCCTGAGTTTGTAACCACTACTGAATTTGGTGCTCAAGTGGGTTTATTCAATGATAAAATTAATCTTGAAGCATCTTATTTTATATCCAAAACTTCTGATTTGATAACAAGAGCTACTTCATCTAGTGCTTCCGGTAACTCATCAGTGCTAACCAATATTGGAGATTTAGAAAACAAAGGATTCGAAATTGATTTAGGTTTCACTCCCGTTAAAACTAAAGATTTCAAATGGGATGTAAAAACGAATTACTCAACTACCAAAACTAAAATTATTGCTTTAGCGGCTGGTGCAACTAGCGTCAACTTACTCTCAAATAATGAAGTAGGAATTTTTGCTGAAGTTGGAGAAGAATTCCCTTTAATTAAAGGTACTGCTTTTGTGAGAGATCCAAATGGTAACATCGTGGTCAATGCAAACGGAACTCCTCAAAAAACATCTACTTTTGAAAAATTAGGAAAAGGTACTCCAGATTACATCATAGGTTTTACAAATTCATTTGATTACAAAGGAATAAAACTTACTGTAGTTGGTGATTATAGAACTGGTGCTTCTGCTTATTCGGAAGCTAAAAGACTGTTGTTATTTACAGGGGGTGATTTTGAAACTGCTGGTTTCGATAGAACACTTGGATATGTTGTCCCAAATTCTGTTCAAGCTTCAGGAACAGGTTTTGTAGCCAATACTACTCCAGCCTTAGGACCTAATTATGCAAGTGTAATAAACTATTTCACCACAACGTATAGAACTACAGGTGAAGCCAACGTGGTTGATGCTGCTGCCTTGAAAATTCGAGAAATTTCTTTAAGTTATTCTCTCCCAAAAACAATAACGGACAAATTGGGTTTACAATCTTTCAGATTGGGTATTAATGCTCGTAATCCTTTTGTATTCTTGGCGGATGGAACTTTCTTAAAACCTAAAAATGGTGGAGCAAACAATGGATATTTTGATCCAGAAGCTTCTTATTCTGGCGGAAATGCGCAAGGATATGCTAATGTTGGACAATATCCAACAACTAGAACATTTGGAGCTAGTATTAATTTAACTTTTTAATTTTAATAGTATGAAAAAGATAAAATTCTTATTGTCTATAGTGGCAATAACACTATTCTCTTGTAACGATTATTTGGATGTAAATACAAGTCCAAATCAACTTACATTTGATCAAGCAACACCTGCAAAATTATTGCCAGGTGCTCAGGTTTCTATTTATAAGGTTCAGGCTACTACCATGAACACTCTAGGAAACGTATTCATGAACTCATGGACACGTAACGTTCAATCTTATGGAAATGGATACGATAACGAATTACAATTGGTTATCAGTAACTCTTTCTACAGTGGAATTTGGGACGGTACTTACCGTGCTCTTAAAAACTTCGATGCCATCATTAAATATCCAAATCCGGATGGAAAATACAATAATTATGTAGCTGCTGCTAAAATCTGTAAGGCTTTTTACATGCAAAGAATCGTAGATTTATACGGAAAATGTCCGTATTCTCAAGCTTGGCAAGGTAGTGCAAACACTACGCCAACTTATGATGATGATTTTGCTATCTACAAAGATTTAGTGGCTAATTTAGAGCAAGCAAGAGCTTTAATAGCTGCTGCTAATGCTAATGCTGCAGACATCTCTGGTGTTGATGTTATGTTAGGTGGTGATATGGCTATGTGGAATCAATTTGCCAACTCAACTGAGCTACGACTTTTATTAAGAATGTCTGAAGCAACGGATGCAACAGTAATAGCGTATAGAAATACGAAGTTACAAGCTATTAAAAATGAATCATTTTTGTCTGCTAATGTAACTATTAATCCGGGTTATAACAGCTCTACAGATACGCAAGCTACACCTGGTTTTAACACTTACTGTTACGTAACAGCTGGTACTACTCAAGGAAATAGACTGTTTATTACAATGTCAGGTCACGCATACAAAGCGTTACAATCAACTGCAACTACGAACTGGCCAGTGGGTGCAACTCGTGAAATAGTTGCTGGTTCTGGTGTATCTTACCCAGACGTAACTGACCCTCGTTCTGCGAGATTGTTTACTGCGGGTTCAGGACAAAGTTTTAGACGTGCAGTTACACAAGGTGCTACTTTAGTTGATGTTACTTCGCCAACAGGTACTTTACCTGGTTTGCCATGTCGTTTGGGTTTAATCGGAAACTTTAACCCATACGCACAAGCGCCTAACCAAACACTTGCAGAGTACTTTGCTTGTAATGGTTCTGTGATGTCTTTATCAGAATCTAAATTCTTAGAGGCTGAAGCTGCTGTTAGATACCCACAATGGTATACTGGAAGTGCTCAAACTGCATTTAATGATGCTGTAACTGATGATTTTGCTAGAAAAGTAGCTACAATAGGTACTTATTTAACTGTAATCAATGCCAAACCAAACTTTGGTTATTCAGCGGCATACACAACAGCACAAAAATTACATGCTATTATGTATCAAAAATGGATTGCTTTAATGGGAGTAAATGCGATAGAGTCTTATATTGACTATACTCGTACTGGTTACCCATTAACACCACTTTCAACAGTAGCTACACAATCTCGTAAACCTTACAGATTGATTTATCCTGTTTCGGAATATGTTGCTAATACCGCAAACGTTCCAAACATGACCTCTAATGATGCTTTTGCAATCAATGCCTTTACTCCTTTCTGGAGAAAATAAAATTATAATTTCTATCTTTTATATTTAACCCCGCTACATGCGGGGTTTTTTTTATTTTATTTTTTAAAAAATTTGGTATATTAACAAATAGTTATTAATTTTGTGAAATAACTAATTAAAAATAATAATATGAGATCTAAATTCAAATGGATTTTTACGCTGTTAATAGCGTTATCAATGCAGCTTTCTTTTGCACAAGAGAAAACTGTTACAGGTGTGGTTTCTGACAATTCGGGCCCATTACCAGGTGCAAATGTAGTTGTTCAAGGTTCTAAAACCGGAACTCAAACTGATGTTGATGGAAAATATTCTATCAAAGCAAAAGCGGGAGACGTTCTAGTTTTCTCTTTTGTTGGAATGACGGAAACTACTGCTAAAGTAGGTACTTCAAATTCTGTAAATGTAAAAATGCAGGATGGAGTAAAATTGGATGACGTTGTAATTTCACAAGGGTATCGAAATGTTACTAAAAAAACCGCAGTAACAGCGATAGCCACCGTTTCTTCTGAAACAATTGGGAACAGACCGAATGCAAGTGCCATAAACACCATTCAAGGTCAATTGGCTGGGGTGAACATCTCTGCTAACACTGGTCAGCCTGGTGCTAAATCTACTGTTATTATTAGAGGTTTGGGTTCTATTAATGGAAACACAGACCCTTTATATGTAATAGATGGTTTTCCTTCAAATAGTGACAACTTTCGTTCTATTAACCCAAATGACATTGAAACAATTTCTGTTTTGAAAGATGCTGCCGCAGTTTCTGAATATGGAAATAGAGGTTCTAATGGGGTTATTTTAGTTAAAACGAAACAAGCTAAATTTGGGGATGCTAAAACTTCCTTTAAATATGACTCTCAATATGGAGTAGGATATTTGCAAAACCCAAAATATGACTATGCTAATTCTAAACAATTATTGAAATTAGAGCAAACTGTAGGTACAGGTTTAGGTGCTACTTTAACAAATGCTCAAATTGATGCTTTTGCAATCAATACGGATTGGGTAAACTACTTCTTTAGACCTTCAACTTCTGTATCTCACAATTTAAGTATTGAGAATAATGGAAAAAATAGTAGTTCTTATACTTCTATCGGTTATTTCAAACAAGATGGTATTCTTAAAACTACTGGTTTAAGCCGTTTTACATTGAGAAATAACATCAACGGTAAGTCTTCAAATGAAAAATTCAAATACACGTTGAACACTGCATTTGGATATTCTAAAAACAATGAAGCTACTAATTTAGGTGGTGGAGCTATCAACAGAAACTATGTAACTGGAGCTTTCTTGGGTGCGCCTTATGTGTCTCCGGATGTATATACCGGTTCTCAATCTGCTTTGGATTATTATAACAATACTCCTGGTTTATTAGCTACGCCTATCATGTTGATAGATAAGTTACAAACCTACGAAAACTTAACTGATGAAGCGCGTATTGATATAGCAGGTGATATGTCTTATAAAATTTCAAAAGATTTTACTATAAGAAATAGAGCAAGTACGCAATACATTCAAAATAGATTCTTCCAATCTGAAGGGCCAAACTGTTTCAATGCTTTATTGTTTTCTTCTACTCCAGGAGTTTCTTCTTTGGCAGGTGGAAATTACAATGGTTTTGAAGATGTTAACTCAAGAAGAGAATTTTATTTTACCAACTTAACGCAATTAGCGTACAATAAAGTAATTGGTGAGCACACTTTCAATGCTTATCTTAACTACGAGTACAATCATTCTCGTTTGAACACAAACAACATCAGACAACGTGGATTGATACCAGGAGTATACGTTCCAAATACGGGTGCTGGATTTGCGGCGGATGTAAGCACAAATGATTTTTATGTACCTCTAATATCAGTAAGTCAATTAAGAAATGATTTAGTTTCTTATTTTGGTTCTGTTGATTACGATTACAATAAAAAATATGGTTTTTTAGCTTCAGTAAGACGTGACGGTTCTTCAAGATTTATTGGGGATAACCAATGGGGTAACTTTTGGTCTGTAGGTGGTAGATGGAACCTAGACGAAGAATCATTCATGGATAACGTAACTTTTGTTAATTCTTTGAAACTAAGAGGTTCTTACGGAACTGTTGGTAACCAGAGAGTTGTTAATGGTACCATATATGCAGGAATAAACCCTCCAGGATTTGCTGATATTTATAGTGTATCAAACAATGCTTATAATGGTGGTGTTGGTTATAACATCAACTTTGGTTACCCTGCTTTAAAATGGGAAACTACTACTCAATATAATGTGGGTGTAGATTTTGAATTGAACAATTCTAAACTTAGAGGTGCTTTTGATTACTACAACAGAGCTACAAAAGATTTATTCTTAAACGCTCCAGTTACACCTACTTCTGGTGTTTCTAATATTAATAGAAATTCAGATGCTACAGTAACCAACAAAGGATTTGAATTGAATTTATCTTATGATTTAATTAGAGATCAAAAAAACGAAATTTCTTTAACTATAAAAGCTAACGGTGCTTACAATGATAACAAAGTAAGTAATATCAAAGCTAATAATGGAGTGATTTTAAATGGTAGTTATATTACACAAAATGGGGGTTCAATCAACGAACCATTTTTATACCACTATTTAGGAGTTAATCCAGTAAATGGTAATTTATTGTTTGAATCTGCTGCAGGAACTCCAACAGAAACTCCTGTAACTGCTGATAAAAAAGCTGCTGGTATTAACTATATTCCTCAATATACTGGTGGTTTTGGATTTGATTTTAATTACAAAGGATTCTTTGCCTCTACCTTATTCACCTATGCATTCAAAGTAAAACGAATTGATAGTGATTTGGCTAATTTATATTCAGTTGGAAATCTTGGTCAGTTTGTGGTTAGTGCTAACATGCTAAACGCTTGGACACCTACGAATACTACTTCAGATGTCCCTTCATTGACAGCTACTAACTTTGGTGCTGGAGATTTGTCAGATCGTTTCTTGAAAGACGCTTCTTTTGTTCGTCTTAGAAACATACAAATAGGATATCAAGTTCCTAAAAAGTTTTTAAAACAAACATTTATTACCGATCTATCTTTCACACTTCAAGGAGAAAACTTGTATAATTTTACAAAATGGCAAGGTTTTGACCCAGAAAGTGATAGAACACTCGATGTTTATCAGTACCCAACTCCAAAATTATACACTTTTGGTTTACAAGTTAAATTTTAATTAAAAAATATTATGAAAAAAATATATGGATTAATGTTATTGTGTTTGTCACTTTTCGTTTCTTGTGACAACGAATTAGTACCCTTCACTCCCGGTTCCTTAACCGAGGATGTAGCGATTACTAAAAGTTCCGATTTAGCTAGATTGTTAAATTCTGGAATGAACTTAATGACCAACAGAGCTGAGTATGTGTTTAGCTCTATATTCACCGATGAAGCTGCTTTGGGCTTCAATAATGGTGGACAAGGTATAACTCAAGAATACATCTTTTCATTGCAACCTGATGATGCATCAGCTACCGCAATTTGGTCTGGAAGCTATGCTGCCTTAGCGAGAATAAATCGTGTAATTACACTTTCTTCTACTATAGTACCAACTTCTGCAGCAGATACAGAGTTAATCAACAGAACAAAAGCAGAAGCTTTAGTATTAAGAGCAGTTTGTCATTTGAAAATAATGTCCTATTTTTCTCCAGATCCTAAAAATGATGCTGCTTTAGCGGGTGTTTTAGCTACTAGAATTATTGCAACTTCTGAAACTCCACAAAGAACTACTAATGGTGTTTTCTATGCAGCTATTCACGCAGATTTAGATCAAGCTTTAGCAATCTATGCTACGAATGCTGCACCAGCTTATACTACTACTAAAACGTATTTCCCTTCCAAATTTTTAGCTTTGGCTATGAAAGCGCGTGCTTATGCCTTGAAAGGAGATTATACGAATGCTTTGGTTAATGCTAATTTGGTTGTTAATACTTCTGGAATTACTTTAGCGAATACGCAAGCAGACTACAGTGCTGTATTTCATACGCACAACGAAGCTGCTGGAAAAGAAGTTATCTTTAGACTAAAAAGAACTACAGTACAAAATACTCAAGGTTCAAACCTTCACAACGGTTGGTGTTCAGTAACTAACAGAAGAAATGGTTCTCCATTTTATGAAGTGAGTAGAGCGTTATATAACAAACTTGCTGAAACTCCGGGAGACATCAGACTACAAACTAATGTTTACTTTTCAACTTCTCCAACAACAAGTTCATTAATAGATCCTAATTATACAACGTCTGTAGATGTAAAAAACACGGATATTATTGTACTTCAAAAACACGGTGGACAAGCTGCAACAACTGCATCTAACGGATTTAATCCGGACTTTATGGTAAGCAGATTATCAGAAATGTATTTCATCATTGCAGAAGCTAAGGTTGCTGCAGGCGATTTAACAGGTGCAGGAACAGCATTAAAAGTTATTTTAGATGCTCGTTTCCCAACAGCTCAACCAGCTCCAGTTTTTGCTAATGCTCAAGCTGCTTGGAAAGGAATTCTTGACGAAAGAAGAAAAGAATTATCTTTTGAAGGATTCCGTTTTATTGACTTGAAACGTTTAGGTGTTTTAGCGGGTGCCTCTTTAGATAGAGACCCTGCTGATTATGCATCTTCATCTTGGAATATTCCAGGTGCTAATCCAACTAATTTGCCAATAACTAGTTACAAATGGGCTTTGCCTGTTCCTCAAGACGAAATAAATGCAAATTCTGGAATTCAACAAAATGCAGGATATTAATATTTAATGTCTTAGTTTTAAAACCCCGCTTTAAGCGGGGTTTTTTTATGCCAATTTTTATTTCAACGTTATTTAATAATAGTATATTTGTAAAAATTATTTTATGAAATTTCGGTATTTACTTTTTATCTCTTTAATCTCTTTTTCTCTTTTTTCTCAAGTAGAAAATAAAGTCGAATCGGATACAATAAAAAGAACTTCCCTAATCATCGACCATAAAAATGACCAAGCTAAAGCTATCATTTCCCAATACCGCATCATCACACTTGAGCGAGACACTACTTTCGTGGATACTTCTCTTACCATAAAAAAAGAATACGAATACAACTACCTGCGAAGAGATATTTTCGGGTTAATGCCTTTTGCCAACGAAGGGCAAACCTACACTACCTTACAATATGGTTTAAATAAAACTACATCCTTTCCAGAATTTGGTTATACTGCCAAGCAATTCAATTATTTGCTACCCAATCAAATAAAATATTACTCGGTTGCCACACCATTCACAGAATTGTATTTCAAAACCGTTATGGAACAGGGTCAAAATATCGATGCTTTGGTAACTTTAAATACTTCGGAACGTTTCAATTTTTCTTTGGCCTATAAAGGGTTGCGTTCTTTGGGAAAATACATCAACCAACTTTCAAGCACAGGGAATTTTAGATTTACCACAAGCTACAATACCAAAAACAAACGGTATTATTCTAATTTTCATTTTACCGCACAAGACATTCTCAATGATGAAAATGGTGGAATCACAAGCCCTGAAAATTTTGAAAGCAACGATGTTGCCTACAAAGAACGTCCTCGTTTGGGTGTTTATCTCAAAGATGCCAAAACTACTTTAGTAGGAAAACGATTATTTCTTGACCATAATTTCCAAATTAATCCAACCAAAGGGAATAACAATCTTTATATAACCCATCAAATTAATTTTGAAAGTAAATATTTTGAGTTCAACCAAGTGACAATTCCAACTTCCATTACGTCAAATACTGGCGTAGTTACCACTTTCAATAGGTTTGGACCTTCTTTTGTTACTGGAAACATCAACGATCAAGTGCGCTACAACCGAATGTATAATAAAGTTGGGCTTGTCTATGAAAACACCATTTTAGGTAAATTTCAATTTTTTCTCGATGATTTCAGATACAACTATTATTATAATTCAGTTTTATATCTAACTTCGGGAACAATTCCAAACGCCATCAATGACAAAATCAATGATTTTGGTGGGCAATACGAATACAGAAAAAACAAATGGACTGGGAAATTCTTGTATTCAAGTTCCATTACAAAACAATCACTATTTGATTTCAGTGCTAATTTAAAATACCAATACAACGATAAAAACAGTCTTTCTTTTGAATATCAAAACAATAATAAATTACCAAATAACGTCTATAATTTGCACCAAAGCAGTTATATTAATTACAATTGGTACAACAATTTCAATAACGAAAAGAGCAATACCATCAAAGTTGAAGCCAATACGCAATGGGCAAATGCTACTTTGCAACTCAACACCTTAAATGATTATTTGTATTTCAGTAATGACGATACTGCTAATTTACAGTTGATTACGCCAAAACAATACGCTAAAACCATCAATTATGTATCCTTTAAAATCAACAAAGAAATAAAATTTAGAAAATTTGCTCTCGACAACACCGCATTGTATCAAAAAGTAGATCAAAAGGATAATGTTTTGAATGTGCCGCAATTAGTCCTACGAAATACATTATATTATTCGGATGATTTCTTCAAAAAAGCCATGTTTTTGCAAACAGGAATCACCTTAAATTATTTCACAAAATTCTACGCCAACGATTACAATCCAATATTGGGAGAATTTTTCGTGCAAAACCAAACTCAAATTGGAGCATTTCCAAACCTCGATTTTTTTATAAATGCAAGAATTCAACGTACCCGAATTTTCCTGAAAGCCGAACATTTCAACGCTGCAATGTCAGGCAATAATTTCTATTCTGCTCCTAATAATCCGTACCACGACTTCATGATTCGCTTCGGATTGGTATGGAATTTCTTTGAATAAATTTTCTTTTGGGCGTGCCCTCGTTCACGTCATTGCGAGGAGTTGCGAGGAACGAAGCAAAGCAATCTGTGCTAAACTCGGTCGTGCTGTTCGCTTTTATCCACGCCCAAAAGCGTGGGATTTCCGCTGCCATCACTCACGCAAATTTAGAAAACTACAACTATTTTAGAACAAAGTACTATCTTTGTAAAAGTTCTATCAAATTGGAACACTAAAAATTAAAATTAAATGCAATACTCAGAAAACATCTTAGGAACTATCGGTAACACACCCTTAGTTAGATTGAATAAAGTAACTGCCGAAATCAACGCTTTGGTTCTTGCCAAAGTTGAAACTTTCAATCCAGGAAATTCTACAAAAGACAGAATGGCGCTAAAAATGGTTGAAGATGCCGAAGCTGATGGAAGATTGCAGCCCGGCGGAACCATCATTGAGGGAACTTCAGGAAATACCGGAATGGGATTGGCATTAGCCGCAATCATCAAAGGATACAAATTAATTTGCGTGATTACCGACAAACAATCCAAAGAAAAAATGGATATTTTGAGAGCGGTAGGCGCTAAAGTAGTCGTTTGTCCAACCGATGTGGAACCAACCGATCCTCGTTCGTATTATTCAGTTTCAAAAAGATTGGGAGATGAAACACCAAATTCTTGGTATGTAAATCAATACGATAATCCATCAAATGCCTTGGCACATTACGAGCAAACAGGACCAGAAATTTGGAAACAAACCGATGGAAAAGTAACTCATTTTGTAGTTGGAGTAGGAACTGGCGGAACAATTTCAGGAATTGGAAAATATTTAAAAGAGCAAAATTCAAATGTAAAAGTTTGGGGAATTGATACGTATGGTTCGGTTTTTAAAAAATACCACGAAACAGGAATTTTTGATGAAAATGAAATTTATTCCTACATCACCGAAGGAATCGGAGAAGACATACTTCCAAAAAATGTTGATTTTTCTATAATCGACGGATTTACAAAAGTAACCGATAAAGATGCTGCCGTTTACACTCGGAAAATTGCTTTGGAAGAAGGAATTTTTGTTGGAAATTCTGCGGGAGCAGTAATAAAAGGCTTGTTGCAACTCAAGGAACACTTCAAACCAGAAGATGTAGTCGTAGTTTTATTTCACGATTCTGGAAGCCGTTATATCGGCAAGATGTTCAATGACGATTGGATGCGTGAACGTGGATTTCTTGAAGATGAAGTAACCAAAGCCGAAGACGTTATCAAAGACCACATCGACAAAGAATTGATAATTGTGCGTACCGAAGAATTGGTTTCTCACGCTATCGATCGAATGCGAAAATATAAAATTTCTCAAATTCCAGTAATAGATGTTACAGGTTTTGTTGGTTCCGTTGATGAATCGGATTTGTTTCAAAGTTATGTTCACGACAAAAATGCTGCCGACAAACCCATTCGTGAAGTGATGGGAAAACCCTATCCAATTGTACAATTAGGAACGCCTATTGAGGAAGTTTCAAAACTATTTACCAGAGAAAATGCTGCGGTAATATTGGATTTAGGAAACGGAAAACACCATATTATTACCAAATACGATATTATTGGTTCTATAAAATAATTCAAAATTGTAAATAAAAGTGATATTGACAACTATTGGCGATATTACTTTTATTTTTTAAACGTTGATTTCAAAAATCTAATATCAGAAATCTTTAATTATATGAGCTTCACTGCAATAGATTTCGAAACAGCAACTGCATTTCACCCTTGTTCTGTGGGGATTGTCACCGTGGAAAACGGAATAATTGTGGATGAATTTGTTACGTTGATAAAACCTCCAAACAATCTCTATTCGCCTTTTACCATTCAAGTTCATGGAATTTATCCACGCGATACAGTAAATGCAAAGTCGTTTGCTCAAGTATTTCCCGAGATACAAAAACGACTGCAAAATAGAGTAGTGGTAGCTCATAATGAAAGTTTTGACAGAAATGTGCTTTCCAAATCAATGGCACTTTACGGTTTAGATTACGATAAATTGAACATTGGTTCTCGTTGGGAATGTACCGTTAAAATTTACAAAGCCAAAGGTTTAAGACCTACAAAACTTAGTGATTGTTGTCGTGAAATGAAAATCCAACTGAACCATCACGAAGCGTTGTCGGATGCTCGGGCTTGTGCCAAATTGTATTTGTTGCGGTAATTCCACTTCTTTTTTTATTAAATAAATTATCATTTCCGACCTAAAAAAAATGTATAGTCCCTACGGGACAAAAAGAAACTTCACTACTATTTTTACCAACATATAATCTCTACGAGATATACTCCGTTAGGAGTTAAATGTTGGTAAAATAATAAGAAGTGATCCTTTAAAAATGTCCCATAGGGACTATACTTGTTGGGATTGCCCTATTTTATAAGTTTTTTGTCAGGCATTAATGATGAATTATGTTTCACGTGTTTGTTTTTTGACTACATTAGACAAAGTTTACAAGTCTTAATTTATACGCCAAAAAATGAAAGAAGAATTCCTCCATTATCTCTGGAAATTTAAAAAATTTGATACTTCGAATTTGACTACTTCCAATGGAGAAAAACTCACCATAGAAAATGCAGGACTTTATTTGCAATTGGCAGGACCTGATTTTTTCAATTCTCAAATCACAATCGACAACCAGAAATGGGCAGGAAATGTTGAAATTCACCTCAAATCTTCCGATTGGTATGTACACCATCACGAGCGTGACTCAAATTATGATAGCGTAATTCTTCACGTTGTTTGGGAACACGACTCCGAAATTTATAGAAAAAACAATACCGAAATCCCTGTTTTGATTTTGAAAGATTTAGTATCAAAGGAAACTTTAAATAATTACAATTCCTTAATCGCTCCAAAATCTTGGATTTATTGCGAAAAACAATTGGTTTCAATTGATAGCTTTATTCTTTTGAATTGGCAAGAGCGTTTGTTTTTTGAACGACTGGAACGAAAATCAAAACCTATAAACGAACTTTTAGAAAGCACAAAACAAGATTGGGAAGCGGTTTTGTTTTGCCTGTTAGCAAAAAACTTTGGATTGAATACCAATGGAGAATCTTTTTTGAAAGCGGCAAATTCTATTCCGTTTTCAATTATCAGAAAAGAAGGTAACGATTTACAAAATTTAGAAAGTTTGATTTTTGGAATTTCAGGATTATTAGAAATCGAAAAAGAAGACGTTTATTACAAAAATCTTAAATCAAATTTTGATTATTTGATTCATAAATACCAGTTAGAACCTGCTCACATTAATCCGTTGCAGTTTTTCAAACATCGACCAGATAATTTTCCAACCATTCGATTATCACAATTAGCAAATGTTTATAATCAGCAACAACAGCTTTTCTCTAAAATAATTGAGGAAGATTCGGTGAAAAACATTTATAAAATATTCAATGTTTCGGTTTCTGAATATTGGGAAATGCATTATCAATTTGACAAAGTAAGTCCGAAAAAAAAGAAAGCATTATCGAAAGCATTCATCGATTTGTTAATAATAAATACAATTATTCCATTGCAATTTGCCTATTCAAAAAGCCAAGGTAAGGAAATTTCAGAAAATTTAATTTCGTTATTAAATCAAGTTTCTCCTGAAAATAACGCTGTTATGGATAAGTTTTCTTCGTTTGGAATTAAAGCTAAAAACGCTTTTGAATCCCAATCTTTATTACAACTTAAAAATGAGTATTGTAATAAAAGGAGGTGCTTAGAATGCGCAATTGGAATTGAATTGTTGAAAGAATGAGGCATTAATTAATGAGGAAATATGAAGTTATTGTTTTAAATTTGTAGAGATTTATAAATTTAATGTAAATGAAACTCATACTTCGTCTTAAATATTTTTTTGAGAAATACGGTTTTCACGTTTCCTCCCGATTGGCAGATGTCTTGGGGATGCGTGCCAATAGTGTGAGATTATTTTTTATTTATATATCATTTGTAACCGCCGGATTATGGTTTGGAGTGTATCTCACTTTGGCATTTTGGTGGCGGCTTAAAGATTTAATTCGTGCAAAACGGAGTTCTGTTTTCGACCTATAAACCATTCAAAATTATGACTTTTAAATCCTACTTCCAATTTACTAAATCACAAAGAAGTGGGATTATTTTGTTAGTGTTGCTTTGTGTAACTCTCCAATTGGTCTATTTCTTTATTGATTTTAAAACAGTAATAAATAACAGCAAAGAAAAACAAGAATGGCTTGCTTTTCAAACAGAAATTGACTCTTTAAAGCAAATTAAAAGGGATTATATTCCAAAAATATATCCATTTAACCCCAATTTTATTACTGATTTCAAAGGCTATAAATTAGGAATGTCAGTTGCTGAAATTGATAGGCTTTTGAATTTCAGAAAAACAAATAAGTATGTAAATTCGGTTGAAGATTTTCAAAAGGTCACGAAAGTATCGGATTCATTGTTAAATACGATGTCGCCTTATTTTAAATTTCCGGATTGGGTTATCAATAAAAAAGAGTATAAATCCAATTATATTCCATTTGAAAAGAGGAAAGTAAAAATCATAATTTTAGATATAAATCTTGCCACAAAAGAAGATTTGATTAAAGTATATGGAATTGGTTCTGCATTGTCAGATAGAATTTTGAAGCTGAAAGACCTTTTAGGAGGTTTTGTAAGTATGGAGCAAATGAATGATGTTTGGGGATTATCGCCAGAAGTTATAGAAAATTTGAATAAAAATTTTAAAGTTGCCGCACTTCCTAAAGTAAGAAAGGTTGATATTAATAATGCAACTATTAAAGAGTTAATGCTTTTCCCTTATTTTAAATACGCTTTGGCGAAAGCAATTGTCACCTATAGAAGTATGAATGGCGATTTTAAAGAAAATGCGGATTTGATAAAAATAAACGGTTTTCCCGATGATAAAATAAATATTATTGGTTTATATTTGTATTTTTAAAATAAAAAACAATTTTTATGAATTTTGATTACAGCGAAACGCAAGCAATGATTGCGCAATCTATCCGAGATTTTGCGGAAATAAACATACGCCCTTTTATAATGGAATGGGACGAAGCACAAATATTTCCAATTCCTTTATTTAAAAAATTAGGGGAAATGGGCTTTATGGGTATTTTAGTTCCTGAAGAATTGGGTGGTTCGGGTTTAAGTTACCATGAATATATTACAATAGTTGAGGAAATTTCTAAAGTAGATCCTTCAATCGGTCTTTCTGTTGCAGCTCATAATTCACTTTGTACCAATCATATTTTGACTTTTGGAAATGAAGAACAAAAGAAACGATGGATTCCTAAATTAGCTACAGCAGAACATATTGGCGCTTGGGGTTTAACCGAGCACAATACAGGTTCTGACGCTGGTGGAATGAATACAACCGCGGTAAAAGACGGTGATTCTTGGATTTTAAATGGTGCGAAAAACTTTATTACCCACGCTATTTCAGGAGATATTGCGGTTGTAATTGTTCGAACTGGCGAAAAAGGAGATTCTAAAGGAATGACAGCTTTTGTTATTGAAAAAGGAACGCCTGGATTTACGTCAGGAAAAAAAGAAAATAAATTAGGAATGCGCGCCAGCGAAACAGCAGAATTGATTTTTGATACGTGTCGTATTCCAGATGCCAATAGATTAGGGGATGTTGGACAAGGTTTTATTCAAGCAATGAAAATTTTAGACGGTGGAAGAATCTCAATTGGCGCCTTGTCATTAGGAATTGCAAAAGGTGCGTATGAAGCGGCATTGAAATATTCAAAAGAAAGACATCAATTTGGGCAACCAATTAGTAGTTTTCAAGGAATTTCATTTAAGTTGGCTGATATGGCTACAGAAATTGAAGCTTCAGAATTGTTATTGCATAAAGCAGCGTTTTTAAAAGAGCAACACCGTCCGGTTACTACATTGGGCGCAATGGCAAAAATGTATTCTTCGGAAGTTTGTGTAAAAGTGTCTAATGAAGCGGTTCAAATTCACGGCGGTTACGGTTATACAAAGGATTATCCAGTAGAAAAATTCTATAGAGATTCTAAATTATGTACTATTGGCGAAGGAACAACAGAAATTCAAAAAGTAGTTATTGCGAGGAATATATTGAAATAGACTAGGAGATAAGAGACTTATAGATAAAAGACTGATAGATATTAGACTTATAGATAATAGATAATAGATAAAAGAGCCAAGAATCAAGAAATTGTATCTTGGCTTTTTTTTTGTCTTTCATCTCTTCGTCTATAATCTTTCATCTCAAAAAAAAAACACAATTCATAACTCATAATTCATAATTAATAATTACTTTTGCAGACTTAAAGAAAGGGGGTGTCTATATTATGTTAATTATACCAATTAAAGACGGAGAAAATATCGATAGGGCGTTAAAACGTTACAAAAGAAAATTTGATAAAACAGGAACTGTTCGTCAATTACGTTCACGTACAGCTTTTATTAAGCCTTCTGTTACAAACAGAATGAAAATCCAAAAAGCGGCCTACATTCAAAACATGAAAGATGGTTTAGAGAGTTAGTAAATAACTTCAACAAATACTACCGTTAGTCATTTAAGTTTTATAACTTTGATGCTAACGGTTTTTTTATGGAAAATAGCAAAGCGGCATTTCAAGATTATTTGCAATTAGAGAAAAAGTTTTCGCCACATACGGTAATTGCTTATGTAAATGATGTCATTACTTTTGAAGCTTTCATAAAAACCGAATTTGATTTGGGCGATTTAGAGGAAGTCAATTACAGTTTGATCCGAAGTTGGATTGTTGCTTTGGTTAATAATGGAATTTCCAACACTTCCGTAAATAGAAAAATAGCGTCCTTAAAATCATATTATAAATTTCTATTAAAAACCAAGCAAATAGGAGGTAGTCCTTTATTAAAACACAAATCATTAAAAACACCAAAAACACTTCAAATACCTTTTTCTGAAAAAGAATTAGACGAAGTTTTGCATCAAATAAAATACCCTGACGGATTTGAGGGCGTTCGAGACAAACTGATTATTGACTTGTTTTATTCAACAGGAATTCGAAGAACGGAATTAATTCATCTAAAAATGATAAATATCGATCTTTCAAACGCTACTTTAAAGGTTTTGGGAAAGAGAAATAAGGAAAGAATTTTGCCTTTATTGCCAATAATAACAAATCAATTTAAATTGTATTTAACGGAACGGGCTTATTTAGAACGAATTACCGATAATGAGTATTTTTTCTTAACGTTAAAAGGTGTTAAAATGAATGATTCTTTAGTATATCGTTTAATAAATCACTACTTTAGTACTGTTTCCGAGAAGGTAAAAAAGAGTCCGCATATTCTTAGACATACTTTTGCAACGCATCTTTTAAACAATGGAGCTGATTTGAATTCGGTTAAAGAATTGTTAGGGCATTCAAGTCTAGCATCGACTCAAATATATACGCAAAGCAGTTTGTACGAGCTGAAAAAAGTTTATGGAGATGCGCATCCAAGAAATAAAAAATAAATAGTGTTTAACCAATAAAAATTTGATTATGAAGGTAAATGTTCATGCAGTTAACTTTAATGTTGACGGAAAATTAGTAGGTTTTATTCAAGAAAGAATGGACAGGTTGGAGAAGTATTATGACAAAGTTGTTTCGTCTGATGTTTTTCTAAAAGTTGAAAAAACCAGTGAGAAAGAGAACAAGATTGTTGAAATTAAAATGCTAGTTCCTGGAGACGAGTTTATGGTAAAAAAACAATGCAAAACATTTGAGGAGGCAATGGAGCAATCATCCGAATCTTTGGAGCGATTGTTAACAAAAAGGAAAGAAAAAGTAAAACATCATATATAATTTAAAAATAGTGGTAAAAATGTTTTGATTAAAAAACAAATTAATATACATTTGCAGTCCGTTAGAAATAGCGGGCTTTTTTTATATTTAACGCCAGTGTAGCTCAGTTGGCTAGAGCAGCTGATTTGTAATCAGCAGGTCGTGGGTTCGAGTCCCTCCACCGGCTCTATAAATAGGGGAGATTTTGAATAAATTTCCGACTTTATTTGTATTAAAAAAAGAAGGGTTTTAGGTTAATTAATGAAGGTTTTAGGTAGCAATCAAAATATCAAAAATCTAAAATCATAAATAATTGGGGAGATACTCAAGCGGCCAACGAGGGCAGACTGTAAATCTGCTGTGTGAACTTCGCAGGTTCGAATCCTGCTCTCCCCACAAGAAGAAATTTTAGATTTCTGATTCCAGATGATTCAAAATCTGAAGTCAAAAATTTACAAATAAATTCTCTGCCGACTTAGCTCAGAGGTAGAGTGCTTCCTTGGTAAGGAAGAGGTCACGGGTTCAATTCCCGTAGTTGGCTCAAAAAAGTATAATTTGAACACGAATATATAACTAAGATTAAAAATTAAGTAAAATGGCAAAAGAAAATTTTAACCGTAACAAACCCCACCTTAATATAGGTACAATTGGTCACGTGGATCACGGAAAAACTACATTAACTGCGGCAATTACTAAAGTATTGTCTGATGCAGGTTACTGTCAAGCAAAATCGTTTGATCAAATCGATAATGCTCCAGAAGAAAAAGAAAGAGGTATTACAATTAATACATCTCACGTTGAGTACGAAACTGCTAATCGTCATTACGCTCACGTTGACTGTCCTGGTCACGCGGATTACGTAAAGAACATGGTTACTGGTGCTGCTCAAATGGATGGTGCTATTCTTGTTGTAGCTGCTACAGACGGACCAATGCCACAAACACGGGAACACATCCTTTTAGGTCGCCAAGTTGGTATTCCTAGAATGGTAGTATTCATGAATAAAGTGGATATGGTTGACGATGAAGAATTATTGGAATTAGTTGAAATGGAAATTAGAGAATTATTGTCTTTCTACGAATATGATGGAGATAATTGCCCTGTAATTCAAGGTTCAGCTTTAGGTGGATTGAATAACGATCCAGTTTGGACGCCAAAAATTATTGAATTAATGGCCGCTGTTGATAGCTGGATTGAAGAACCAGTTCGTGATATTGCAAAACCATTCTTGATGCCTGTAGAAGATTCATTTACCATTACTGGTCGTGGAACTGTTGCTACAGGTCGTATTGAAACAGGTATTGCTAATACAGGTGATCCAGTTGAAATCATTGGAATGGGAGCTGAAAAATTAACTTCTACTATTACAGGAGTTGAAATGTTCCGTAAAATCCTTGATAGAGGAGAAGCTGGAGACAACGTAGGTTTATTGTTAAGAGGTATAGATAAAGCGGATATCAAAAGAGGTATGGTTATTATTAAGCCAGGTTCAGTAAAACCACACGCTGTATTCAAAGCAGAGGTTTATATTTTGAAAAAAGAAGAAGGTGGACGTCATACTCCATTTCACAATAATTATCGTCCACAATTTTACGTTCGTACAACGGATGTAACAGGTGTTATCACTTTACCAGCAGGTGTAGAGATGGTTATGCCAGGAGATAACTTAACTATCAACGTTGCCTTGTTAAGCCCTATCGCTTTAAGCTTAGGACTTCGTTTTGCTATCCGTGAAGGTGGTAGAACTGTAGGTGCAGGTCAGGTTACTGAGATAGTAGAGTAATTGTCTAATTAATATTAAAGTCAGTTGGTATTTAATAATCCTACTGACTTTTTTATACGGGCGTAGTTCAAGGGTAGAATAGCGGTCTCCAAAACCGTTGATGGGGGTTCGAATCCCTCCGCCCGTGCCACTAAAAAAAATATGTACAATGACAAAAGTTTTTAATTATATAAACGAAGCGTTTGATGAATTAAAGTTAAACGTAACTTGGCCAGAATGGGCAGAAGTACAACGTCTTACAATTGTAGTTGCAGTTTTCTCTATTATATTTGCTATGGCAACTTGGGGAGTAGACCAGATTTTTGCAAAATCTTTGGAAGGTTTTTTTAATTGGATAAAAGCGTAAATACCCTGAGATGACAGATAATAATGTGAAAAAATGGTATGTTGTTAGAGCGGTAAGCGGTCAAGAAAACAAAGTTAAAGCCTACATCGAAAACGAAATCAACAGGTTGGGAATGGGAGACTATATTTCTCAGGTTCTTGTACCTACTGAAAAAGTAGTAACTGTCAAAGATGGAAAAAAAATCATTAAAGACAAAGTCTATTTTTCTGGTTATGTAATGATAGAAGCTAATCTTGCAGGCGAAATCCCACATATTATAAAATCTATCTCTGGAGTTATTGGATTCCTTGGAGAAGTTAAGGGTGGAGATCCTGTGCCATTGAGACTTTCCGAAGTAAATAGAATGTTAGGTAAAGTAGATGAGTTAGCTGTAAAAACAGATACTCATTCTATACCGTTCAATATTGGTGAAACAATCAAAGTTATTGATGGTCCTTTTAATGGTTTCAATGGAACTGTTGAGAAAATCAATAACGAAAAGCGTAAACTAGAAGTAATGGTTAAAATTTTCGGAAGAAAAACCCCATTGGAATTGAGTTTTATGCAAGTTGAAAAAGTATAATTTTTGTTACAACTATAATAAACCACATTAATCGCTTCCAATGATGATGTGTTAAATTTTAAAAAAATGGCTAAAGAGATTAGTAAAGTAGTAAAACTACAAGTTAAGGGAGGTGCTGCGAATCCGTCGCCACCGGTTGGACCTGCTTTAGGTGCTGCGGGCGTTAATATCATGGAGTTCTGTAAGCAGTTCAATGCGAGAACACAAGATAAAGCCGGCAAAGTTTGCCCAGTGCAAATTACAGTGTATAAAGACAAATCTTTTGATTTTGTTATTAAAACACCACCTGCTGCTATCCAATTAATGGATGCTACAAAGCTAAAGTCTGGATCTGCAGAGCCTAATCGTAAAAAAGTAGCAAATGTTACTTGGGACGTGATTAGAACTATCGCAGAAGACAAAATGGTTGATTTAAATGCATTCACTATCGAGTCTGCTATGAGCATGATCGCGGGAACAGCTAGATCTATGGGTATAACTGTAACAGGAGACGCTCCTTTTTAATTAAAAAAAGACATGGCAAAATTGACAAAAAAGCAAAAAGAGGCTGCTTCAAAAATTGACAAGAACAAACTATACTCTTTAAAAGATGCTGCGGCATTGATAAAAGTAATTGCTTCTGCAAAATTTGATGAGTCGGTTGATATCGCAGTACGTTTGGGTGTAGATCCAAGAAAAGCGAATCAAATGGTAAGAGGTGTAGTAACATTGCCTCACGGAACTGGTAAAGACGTTAAAGTATTAGCATTGGTTACTCCAGATAAAGAAGCGGAAGCTTTAGCAGCTGGTGCAGACTATGTAGGTCTTGACGATTATTTACAAAAAATCAAAGACGGTTGGACAGATGTTGATGTAATTATCACAATGCCGAGTGTTATGGGTAAATTAGGTCCATTGGGTCGTATTTTAGGACCCCGTGGTTTAATGCCTAACCCTAAGACTGGAACGGTAACTATGGATGTTGCAAAAGCAGTTCAAGAAGTGAAAGCGGGTAAAATCGACTTTAAAGTTGATAAAACTGGTATCATACATGCAGGTATTGGAAAAATTTCTTTCGATGCTGATAAAATTGTAGATAACGCTCACGAAATTATTCAAACATTAATCAAACTTAAGCCAACTGCTGCTAAAGGAACGTACATCAAAAGTATTTACCTTACAAGCACAATGAGTCCTGCAATTGCATTGGATCCTAAAGCAGTATAAGTAGTTAAAAAACTTTTAGTATGACTAGAGAAGAAAAATCAATCGCGATTGAAAATTTAACTGCACAGTTAGCTGGTTCAAATATTGTTTATTTAGCAGATATTTCAGGCTTAAATGCAGATGTAACTTCAAATCTAAGAAGAGCTTGCCATAAAGCAGGTATTAAATTAGAAGTAGTAAAAAACTCTTTGCTTGCAAAAGCAATGGAGGCTTCGGTAAATAACTACGGTGAATTATCTGAAACATTAACGGGTAATACTTCAATTTTTCTTGCAGATGTAGCAAATGCTCCTGCAAAAATTATGAAAGATTTCCGTAGAAAATCAGATAAGCCTGTATTAAAAGGAGCTTATATTAATTCTGAAATTTACATTGGAGATAACTTATTAGATTCATTAGCATCGCTTAAATCTAAAGAAGAAGTTATTGGAGAAATCATTGGATTACTTCAATCTCCAGCTCAAAGAGTTATTTCAGCTCTTTTAAACCAATTCGCCAAAAGCGAAGAGGCTTTAGAAGCATAAAAAGTTAAAAGTTAAAAGTTCAGAGTTTTGCAAAACGTATAACTCTTGACGTATAATTTATAACGAAAAAAAACGCGCATAATAAACAATAATATTTTACAAATCATTTTAAAACGATAGAAAAAATGGCAGATTTGAAACAATTCGCAGAACAATTGGTTAACTTAACTGTAAAAGAAGTTAACGATTTAGCAACAATATTAAAAGACGATTATGGAATCGAACCAGCTGCTGCAGCTGCAGTAGTTTCTGGTGGTGGCGAAGCTGCTGCTGAGGAAGTTCAAACTGAATTTACAGTTATTTTGAAAGCAGCAGGTGCTTCTAAATTAGCAGTTGTAAAATTAGTTAAAGAACTTACTGGTTTAGGTCTTAAAGAAGCTAAAGACGTAGTTGATAGTGCTCCAAGTCCTGTTAAGGAAGGAGTTTCTAAAGAAGAAGCTGAAGGTCTTAAGAAAGCACTAGAAGAAGCTGGAGCTGAAGTTGAATTAAAATAATTCACTCGCTTTAGAGAATTAGGTTTAGGTCTTGGATTCGTTCCAATGACCTAAACCCTTTTTCGTATAATAAAATTATTACAAATTTTATTATAAAATAGTATAAAATAGTATAAAATACGAAAAGGTTTTTAAATCAATACGATGAAAGAAAATCAAGGAGAAGGGTAAAACTTTCAAATTATTTTTAAAGAGGTATTGATTATAAAAAGAAAGTATTTATTGTTTTATAAAATAAATAGTGTTTTACACAAAAAATTACTTTTTTAATCAAAATTTTGTTCATTGATGATAACAAATCAGACTGAAAGATTGAATTTTGCCTCAACAAAAAATATTCCTGACTATCCAGATTTTCTAGATGTTCAGGTTAAGTCGTTTAAAGATTTCTTTCAATTAGAAACTAAAACTGACGAAAGAGGCGACGAAGGTTTATACAACACCTTCATGGAAAATTTCCCAATTACAGATACAAGAAATAACTTTGTATTGGAATTCCTAGATTATTTTGTAGATCCACCTCGTTATACCATTCAAGAATGTATAGAAAGAGGTCTTACCTATAGTGTACCCCTTAAAGCAAGGTTAAAACTGTATTGCACAGATCCAGAGCATGAAGATTTTGAAACAATTGTACAAGATGTTTATCTAGGTACAATTCCTTATATGACGCCAAGCGGTACTTTTGTAATAAATGGCGCCGAACGTGTTGTTGTTTCTCAATTGCACAGATCTCCAGGTGTTTTCTTTGGTCAATCCTTCCATGCCAATGGAACAAAATTGTATTCTGCCAGAGTAATCCCTTTCAAAGGTTCTTGGATAGAATTTTCTACGGATATCAATAGCGTAATGTATGCTTATATCGATAGAAAGAAAAAATTACCTGTTACTACTCTTTTCCGTGCAATCGGTTTTGAAAGAGATAAGGACATTCTTGAAATATTTGACCTCGCCGAAGAAATTAAGGTTTCTAAAGCCGGCCTTAAAAAATATATTGGAAGAAAATTGGCTGCTCGTGTATTGAATACATGGCACGAAGATTTCGTAGATGAAGACACTGGTGAAGTAGTTTCTATCGAACGAAATGAAATTATATTAGACAGAGATACTGTTCTTGACAAAGAAAATGTTGAGGAAATCGTTGAATCTAATGTGAAATCTATTTTGTTACATAAAGAAGATACTAATGTAGTTGACTATTCTATTATTCACAATACGTTACAAAAAGATCCAACAAACTCTGAAAAAGAAGCTGTTGAGCACATCTACAGACAATTGCGTAACGCAGAACCGCCTGATGAAGAAACTGCTCGTGGTATTATTGATAAATTATTCTTTTCAGATCAACGTTATAACTTAGGTGAAGTTGGTCGTTATAGAATGAACAAAAAATTAGGTTTAAATATCCCTATGGAAAAGCAAGTCTTGACCAAAGAGGACATCATAACTATCGTGAAATATTTGATCGAATTAATCAACTCTAAAGCTGAGATTGATGATATTGATCACTTATCAAACCGTCGTGTTAGAACTGTTGGTGAACAACTTTCTCAACAATTCGGTGTAGGTTTAGCGCGTATGGCTAGAACTATTAGAGAGAGAATGAACGTTAGAGATAACGAGGTGTTCACACCAATTGATTTGATTAATGCCAAAACATTATCATCGGTTATTAACTCTTTCTTTGGTACCAACCAATTGTCTCAATTTATGGATCAAACCAATCCATTAGCTGAGATTACACACAAAAGAAGATTATCTGCGCTAGGACCAGGTGGACTTTCAAGAGAAAGAGCTGGGTTTGAGGTTCGTGACGTTCACTATACGCATTACGGACGTTTATGTCCAATTGAAACTCCTGAGGGACCAAACATTGGTTTGATTTCTTCACTTGGAGTTTATGCAAAAGTAAACGGAATGGGTTTCATCGAAACGCCTTACCGTGTAGTAAAAGACGGAAAAATTGATCTAAACGCTACTCCTGTATATTTAAGTGCAGAAGAAGAAGAAGGAAAAATGATTGCTCAGGCAAATATCCAAATGGACGCAACTGGAAAAATTACTGCCGATAACGTTATTGCACGTCAAGAAGGTGACTTCCCAGTTATTCACCCCTCAAAAGTGGATTATACTGATGTTGCTCCTAATCAAATTGCTTCAATTTCTGCTTCATTAATTCCTTTCTTGGAACATGATGATGCGAATAGAGCCTTGATGGGATCTAACATGATGCGTCAAGCAGTTCCGTTATTACGTCCTGAAGCACCAATTGTTGGTACAGGTTTAGAGCGCCAAGTTGCCTCTGATTCTAGAGTATTGATTAATGCTGAAGGTGATGGTACGGTAATTTATGTTGATGCCAATATCATCACAATCAAATATGACCGTTCTGATGCAGAACGTATGGTTAGTTTTGAAGAAGATGAAAAAACATACAATTTAATAAAATTCAGAAAAACTAATCAAAGTTCAAGTATCAACCTAAAACCTATCGTAAGAAAAGGGGACAGAGTAGTTCTTGGTCAAGTATTGTCTGAAGGATATGCAACTCAAAATGGTGAATTGGCTTTAGGTAGAAACCTTAAAGTTGCATTTATGCCATGGAAAGGGTACAACTTCGAGGATGCAATTGTAATTTCTGAAAAAGTAGTTCGTGACGATATTTTTACTTCTATACATATTGATGATTATTCATTAGAAGTTAGAGATACTAAATTGGGTAACGAAGAATTAACGAATGATATTCCAAACGTTAGTGAAGAAGCTACTAAAGATTTAGATGAAAATGGTATGATTAGAATTGGTGCCGAAGTTAAACCTGGCGACATCCTAATTGGAAAAATTACACCTAAAGGAGAATCAGATCCTACTCCAGAAGAGAAATTGCTTCGTGCCATCTTCGGGGACAAAGCAGGAGATGTAAAAGATGCTTCATTGAAAGCGTCACCTTCATTACACGGTGTTGTTTTAGATAAAAAATTGTTTGCAAGAGCTGTAAAAGACAAACGCAAACGTACGCAAGATAAAGATGCTTTGGCTGCTTTGGAAATGGAATATGAAACCAAATTTGTTGAATTAAAAGACAAATTAATTGAGAAACTTTTCAATATTGTAAACGGAAAAACCTCACAAGGGGTCATGAATGATTTAGGAGAAGAAGTATTGCCAAAAGGTAAAAAATACTCTCTTAAAATGTTGAATTCTGTAGAAGATTTTGCTCACTTAAATAAAGGACAATGGGTTTCTGATGATGACACCAATAAAATGGTAAATGATTTGATCCATAACTATAAAATTAAGTTGAACGATTTACAAGGTGGTTTAAGAAGAGAGAAATTCACAATTACTGTTGGTGATGAATTACCAGCTGGAATCTTGAAATTAGCTAAAGTTTATATCGCTAAAAAACGTAAATTGAAAGTTGGGGATAAAATGGCGGGACGTCACGGTAACAAAGGTATTGTTGCTCGTATCGTTCGTCATGAAGACATGCCTTTCCTTGAAGATGGAACGCCTGTTGATATCGTGTTGAACCCACTTGGTGTACCTTCACGTATGAACATTGGTCAAATTTATGAAACGGTATTAGGATGGGCTGGACAAAAATTAGGCAGAAAATATGCTACTCCAATTTTTGACGGTGCGACTTTAGATCAAATTAATGAATTGACTGACGAAGCTGGAATTCCACGATTCGGTCACACCTATCTTTATGATGGTGGAACAGGAGAACGTTTTCACCAAGCTGCAACAGTTGGAGTTATCTATATGTTGAAATTGGGTCACATGGTTGATGATAAAATGCACGCCCGTTCAATCGGACCGTACTCATTAATTACACAACAACCATTGGGTGGTAAAGCTCAATTTGGAGGTCAGCGTTTTGGAGAGATGGAAGTTTGGGCATTGGAAGCGTATGGCGCATCAAGCACATTAAGAGAAATCTTGACAGTAAAATCAGATGATGTAATAGGTAGAGCTAAAACTTACGAAGCAATCGTTAAAGGAGAAGCAATGCCAGAACCAGGATTGCCAGAATCTTTCAATGTATTAATGCATGAATTGAAAGGTCTTGGATTAGACATTCGTTTGGAAGAATAATATAGTTGATGGTTGGCGGTTGATGGTTATTGGTAAAAAATCCAAAACTATCAACCAACAACTAACAACCAACAACTTAAAATTTTTATGACTATGATGAATAATAGAAATAACAACAACAGAGATAATAACCCTGTAGTTAAAAAGTTTAACAAAATTTCGATTGGTTTAGCGTCTCCAGAATCTATCTTGGCGGAGTCAAGAGGTGAGGTTTTGAAGCCTGAAACTATCAATTATAGAACCCATAAACCAGAACGAGATGGACTTTTCTGCGAAAGAATATTTGGACCTGTAAAGGATTTCGAATGTGCTTGTGGAAAATACAAAAGAATCCGTTATAAAGGGATTGTTTGTGACCGTTGTGGGGTTGAAGTTACTGAGAAAAAAGTACGTAGAGATAGAGTAGGTCACATCAATTTGGTGGTGCCAATTGCTCATATCTGGTATTTCCGTTCGCTACCAAACAAAATTGGATATATCCTTGGATTGCCATCTAAGAAATTAGATATGATTATTTACTACGAAAGATACGTAGTAATCCAAGCTGGTATTGCTCAAAATGCTGAAGGAGAATCAGTACAAAGATTAGACTTTTTGACAGAAGAAGAATATCTAAATATTTTAGATACTTTGCCTGCCGATAACCAATATTTAGATGATTTTGACCCTAATAAATTTGTTGCCAAAATGGGAGCAGAGTGTATTATGGACTTGTTAGCGCGTATCAATCTTGATGAATTATCTTATGATTTAAGACATAAAGCAAACAACGAAACATCTAAACAACGTAAAACAGAAGCATTAAAAAGATTACAAGTAGTAGAGTCTTTTCGTGAATCTAACTTGAACCGTGAAAACCGTCCTGAATGGATGATTATGAAAGTGGTTCCTGTTATTCCACCAGAATTACGTCCGCTTGTGCCACTTGATGGTGGTCGTTTTGCAACTTCAGATTTAAATGATTTATACCGTCGTGTAATTATACGGAACAACCGTTTGAAAAGATTAATGGAGATTAAAGCTCCAGAAGTTATCTTGAGAAACGAAAAACGTATGTTGCAAGAATCGGTAGATTCACTTTTCGATAATACGCGTAAAGCATCTGCTGTTAAAACAGAATCAAACAGACCTTTGAAATCTTTATCAGATTCTTTAAAAGGTAAACAAGGACGTTTCCGTCAAAATTTACTTGGAAAACGTGTGGATTATTCTGCTCGTTCGGTAATTGTTGTTGGACCTGAATTGAAATTGTTTGAATGTGGTATCCCAAAAGATATGGCAGCCGAACTATACAAACCTTTCGTTATCCGTAAATTGATAGAAAGAGGAATTGTAAAAACAGTAAAATCAGCTAAGAAAATAATAGACAAAAAAGAGCCTGTAGTTTGGGACATCCTTGAAAATGTAATTAAAGGACATCCAATCTTACTGAATCGTGCTCCTACTTTGCACAGATTGGGTATTCAAGCATTCCAACCAAAATTAATAGAAGGAAAAGCAATTCAATTGCACCCTTTAGTTTGTACTGCATTTAATGCGGATTTTGATGGGGATCAAATGGCAGTTCACTTACCGTTAGGACCAGAGGCTATTTTGGAAGCACAGTTATTAATGTTGGCTTCTCATAATATCTTGAATCCTGCCAATGGTGCGCCAATTACTGTACCTTCTCAGGATATGGTTTTGGGTCTATATTATATGACCAAAGAACGTATCTCGACTCCAGAACACATAATTTTAGGTCAAGACTTAACTTTTTATTCTGCGGAAGAAGTAAATATTGCATTAAACGAAGGTAAATTAGAATTGAATGCTCGTGTGAAAATTCGTGCAAAAGATTTCAATGAAGCTGGAGAATTAGTATATAAAATTATTCAAACAACTGCTGGTCGTGTATTATTTAATGAAGTAGTACCGGAAGCAGCTGGATATATCAATGATGTATTGACTAAGAAAAACCTTAGAGATATTATCGGTCACGTATTAAGTGTGACTAATGTACCTACAACGGCTGCCTTCTTAGATAATATGAAAGATATGGGTTACAAATTCGCCTTCAGCGGTGGATTGTCATTCTCTCTTGGTGATATTAGAATACCAGAACAAAAACCTAAATTAATTGCAGATGCCAGAGAACAAGTTGACGGTATCTCTGCCAATTATAATATGGGACTTATTACCAATAACGAACGTTACAACCAAGTTATTGATGTTTGGACTTCTGCAAATGCCCAACTAACAGAATTAGCAATGAAAAACATCAGAGAAGACCAACAAGGTTTCAACTCGGTGTATATGATGCTTGACTCTGGAGCAAGGGGTTCTAAAGAGCAAATTCGTCAGTTAACAGGTATGCGTGGATTGATGGCTAAGCCTAAAAAATCTACCGCTGGTGGTGGTGAAATTATTGAAAATCCAATTCTTTCTAACTTTAAAGAAGGACTATCGATTTTAGAATATTTCATTTCTACTCACGGTGCGCGTAAAGGACTAGCAGATACGGCTTTGAAAACTGCCGATGCGGGGTACTTAACAAGAAGACTACACGACGTTTCTCAAGACGTTATCGTAAATATTGAAGACTGTGGAACGCTTAGAGGTGTTGAAGTTTCAGCATTGAAAAAGAATGAGGAAATAGTAGAAACTTTAGGAGAAAGAATTTTAGGACGTGTTGCTTTGCAAGATGTTATAAATCCTCTAACAAATGAAGTTATAGTTTACGGTGGACAACAAATTGTAGAAGCAACTATGCGTTTAATTGAAGCTTCTCCAATCGAGAAAGTAGAGGTTCGTTCGCCATTAGTTTGTGAAGCTACTAAAGGAATTTGTGCTAAATGTTACGGTAGAAACTTAGCTACTGGAAAAATGACACAAAGAGGTGAAGCTGTTGGTGTAATTGCCGCACAATCTATTGGAGAGCCAGGTACACAGTTAACACTTCGTACATTCCACGTTGGTGGGGTTGCGGGTGGTATTTCTGAAGAATCAAGCATTCCTGCAAAATTCAACGGTCGTTTAGAAATAGAAGATTTAAAAACGGTTAAAGGAGAAGATGCAGACGGACAAGCTGTTGATATTGTAATCTCTCGTTCTACTGAATTAAAATTAATAGATGTTAAAACAGGTATTCTGTTAGCTACCAATAATATTCCTTACGGTTCAAGCATTTATGTAAAAGACGGTCAAGAAGTTGCTAAGGGAGATACTATCTGTAAATGGGATCCCTATAATGGAGTTATTATTTCTGAATTTACTGGTAAAATTGCTTACGAAGATTTAGAACAAGGACAATCGTTCATGGTTGAAATCGATGAGCAAACTGGTTTCCAAGAAAAAGTAATTTCTGAAGGAAGAAACAAAAAATTAATTCCAACTTTATTGATTTACGGTAAAGACAACGAATTAATCCGTTCGTATAACTTACCAGTTGGTGCCCACTTGATGGTTGACAACGGTGAGAAAATTAAAGCAGGTAAGATTTTAGTAAAAATTCCACGTCGTTCTTCAAAATCTGGAGATATCACAGGAGGTTTACCAAGAATTACAGAGTTGTTAGAAGCTCGTAATCCATCGAATCCAGCAGTAGTTTCAGAAATTGACGGAGTGGTTACTTTCGGAAAAGTGAAAAGAGGAAACCGTGAAATTGTTATCGAATCTAAATTCGGAGAGGTTAAGAAGTATTTAGTTAAACTTTCAAGCCAAATCTTAGTTCAAGAAAATGACTTTGTACGCGCAGGTGTGCCATTGTCTGACGGAGCAATTACCCCAGAAGACATTTTAAGAATTAAAGGGCCAGCAGCTGTTCAACAGTATTTGGTTAATGAAATTCAGGAAGTATATCGTTTGCAAGGGGTAAAAATCAACGACAAACACTTTGAAGTAGTAATACGTCAAATGATGCGTAAAGTTAGAGTTCAAGATCCAGGAGATACCTTATTCTTAGAAGACCAATTAATACATACAAAAGACTTTATCGTTGAAAATGATAAATTATACGGTATGAAAGTGGTTGAAGATGCAGGGGATTCTCAAAACCTAAAAGCAGGACAAATTGTTTCTCCTCGTGAATTGCGTGATGAAAACTCACTATTGAAACGTAATGACAAGAATTTGGTTGTAGCACGTGACGTAATCACAGCAACTGCAACACCAGTTTTACAAGGTATCACAAGAGCGTCACTTCAAACGAAATCATTCATTTCTGCAGCATCTTTCCAAGAAACTACAAAAGTATTAAACGAAGCGGCAGTAGCTGGTAAAATTGATTACTTAGAAGGATTGAAAGAAAATGTAATTGTAGGTCATAGAATCCCAGCCGGTACAGGTATGAGAGAATACGATCACACCATTGTAGGTTCAAAAGAAGAATTCAATGATATGATGACAAGTAAAGAAGAATACAATTATTAATTCATTGTTTAATCGTTTAATTGTTTTGTCGTTAATTTGATAAAACAATTAAGCGAAAACAATTAAAGTATATTTACAATGAGTGAGCAACAAGGACAAATCAACATTGAATTAGATGAAAATATGGCCGAAGGAATTTATTCCAACTTAGCCATTATCAATCATTCGGCATCAGAATTTGTATTGGATTTTGTCTGTATAATGCCTGGAACTCCTAAGGCAAAAGTGAAGTCAAGAATAGTTTTGACGCCACAACACGCTAAAAGATTAGTAAAAGCATTGGCAGAAAATGTCCACCGTTTTGAAGTTGCCCACGGCGAAATAAAAGACACCGAGCAACCCTCAATTCCCTTGAATTTTGGACCTGCTGGTCAAGCATAAATTAAAAATCCCGTTTGAATTATCAAACGGGATTTTTTTCACAATCAATTTTTCCTTTCCTATTTTTTTAGGAGCTGTTTCCTGCTGTATTTCATCTTTGGATGTTAAAATTACCAAATAATTAAAAAAAAAACAATTTAAAAAGTTGTTGTTTTGTTTTTTTTCTTATTTTTATCAATAATTATTTAACAATTTATTAGCAATAAAATTACCCTAACCTATAATAACTAAATATGAATCAAAATTACAATTTTGTTCGAGGCTTGTTTTCACAGGAATCAAACACTAGAAATGAAAATTTAGCCGCTAAAAAAAGCACCTCTTTTAAGAGCCTTTTGCTGCTAATTGCATTTGCATTTTTTGCAAATTTTTCTGTTCAAGGACAGACTTATTTTACAGAGTCTTTTGAAGGATCTTGGTACTTAAACGGAAATATTACTACACCTGCTACAAATGCTGGGCCTAATGCGCCAGCGGGTTGGGGTCAAAAAAGAATGACTGTAGATGTTGTTCCAGTAGCATGTTTAGGAGGAAGTCATGACTGGTCTCAATCTACATGGAGTGCTGGTACAACTTGGTTGTCTAGTTCTTCTTACCCAACAGGTTGTTCTCCTTATGGAGGTTCTCCAACAACTCCTCCAGACGGTACAAAATCGTTATGGTTTTATGATGGGAATACATCAGGAACGGTAACCAGAATAGTATATTCTCCAGCAATAGATTTATCGGCTTCTATTGCCCCGGTATTTTCATGTTCATTTAGTTATGCAGCCAATTCAACTTCCGTTACAGTAGTTGGTTCACTTGACGGAGGAGTTACTTGGACAAGTTTTGGAGCTTTATCTTCAACAACTTCAGGTGCATGGGCTTCTAGAACTGTTGCGATACCTGCTTCGTTTAGGGTTGCTAACGCAAGAATAGGATTGCAAATGGTCTCTACCTATGGAAGTTATGATGTTTTTGTTGATAATGTTCAAATTAGAGAAGGTTTATCTGGAACTGCAACAGCAATTGGAGGTTTATGGAGTAACCCTGCAACATGGGTGGGTGGAGTTTTACCTGAATTAATAGCAACAATTCCTTCAGGTTCTATAGTTACTGTAGATCAGGCTGTGTCTGTTTCAACTTTGAATATTTCAGGAACTGTTCAATGGAATGCAACAGCTAACGCTCTTACAGTTGGTGGTAATTTAACAATAAATTCAGGAGGTAAATATTTAGCTTATACTACTGCCTCTGCAGGAACAACTACAAACATAGGAGGTAATTTCCAAAATAATGGATATGCTAATTTTGCTCTTGGTACTTTGAATTTTAATGGCTCAGGTTCTACATTAAGTGGAACGGGTTTTTTTGAAGGTGATGGAACTCGAGGAATTATTAGATCTTTAGTTTTTCAAAATTTAGGGAGCAATTCTATTGCTACTTCCCAAAATTTAACGGTAACTGCTGGTTTTACAATTACTGCGGGATCTCTAAATACGAACGGTAAAGTAAAAATTGACAACACAGCCCAAATTTACGGTCAAGCCTTAAATTTACAAGTGGCAAGCGTAGCAGTAACGAATATGGGTTCTCTTTACACTGCAGCTCCAGTTGTTTTTGGGCAAGCAGTTGTTCAATATGCTGATTTACTAGTTGCCATACTAGGAACAAGATACGTAAGTGGAAACAATGTTTACTTATGTACTACAGCAGGAACATTTAATGCTACTCCGCCAACTTCTACTGCAGCGACTACTTTTACTACAAGTGGTCCTACATTAATATGGATAGGAACTTCAGGAACTTTAGGAACTAATGTTCCTTATAATGGAACATTATCACTTACTACTCAATATTTCTATGGAGAAAATGTGTATCAAGCCATTTTAGCCACTGCTACAACTACAATGCCAGTGCACACTTCTGGTACTGTGGGTCAGTTTCGTTATTTAGGACCTGTTGCCAAAGCTTCTGTTAATTTTGATTCAGTTACTGGTACAGTAAGAAGCTTGAATTTAACACAAGCGGGTTCTGGTTTTTCAACAGCTCCTTCAATAGCTTTTAGTGTGGGTAACTTAGCTGGAACAGGATCTGGTGCTACTGCAACCGCAGTTTTGTTTCAACTAATTGCTGGTCCTACAAGTTTTACAACTCAAAAAAGTGGCGCTACTGCTATAACAGGTGGTTTAACTATCAATAGTGATCAAGGAGCAAGCATTGCTTCTACGGATGTACAAGCTTCTTCAGGTGTTGGTAATATTTCTACTATCAATGGTGGGCTTAACTATACTGGGGTGCCTTTAGTAGGTTTTGCTGGGCCACCAACTTTAAATCTTGTAACCAATGCGGGTTCTGGATATACTATTGCACCTACAGTTGTTTTAACAGGTGGTACATTGATCTCCGGTACAGCATTAGCAACTACTAACTTTACGATAACAATGAATCAAGGTAAAGTGGTTTCTGTGTATTTAAATACAGCAACATCAGCTACTTATTCAGTGCCTCCAACGTTGACTTTTTCAGCAGGTACTGCAACTCTGGCTTTCCCTACGGGATGTTGGCCTTCTGCCACTGCTAATTTAGGAAGCAATGGTCAAATTACAAGTTTTACCATGACCAATGCTGGTTTTGGTTATGCTGCTGCGCCAACAGTTGGAGTGGGTACAACTTCTGGAAATTCGGTAGGTGGTACCTTTACCACTCTTGCAACAGCTCCTACTGCTCGTATTGCTTTGTATAACTTAACATTAAACTTTTTTGCTCCAGCGGTTACAGCTGTTGTTGCGACTGATGATGCATCGATACCGACCAATAGAAAAATGAATACACTTTCTCTATCAGGTTCTGGAAATGGCTTAAACTTAACTAATAATCTTACTTTATTTGGAACTGCTCCACTATCTTTAACCGCGAGTGCTAATACTCCGGGTAACATATTAGATTTAGGCGGATACAATCTTTTATTTACTTGGAATGGATATGCTGGATCTACGGCTTCTACATTTGGAACTTCTAATACATTTATTAAAAATGGCTCTATGACCTTAACGGGTAGAGGAGGAGGAATTACGGGTTCTACTTTTAATTTCCCTTTTAGCGGAACGGTTACCACTTTTACTGGTGGATCTGGTTCTACTGCAGTTACTGCTGGTACCGATATATTAACTGTAAAAGTTACAGAAGTAGGTACTCCAGGAAATACAGTTGCTGGGGGTACCGGAATTGCTTTAGGATCTCGTGCTTTTAAAATTGATACTGCTTCAACTTTAGGAACACCGACATCTTCAGCTTTACTTACTGGAGGTACTAATTCAACAGTAAAATTAAATTATAATTCTCTTGATGCATTAATATCTTCACAAGATCAAACTTTTGTAGTCGAGGCTTCCTCATTAAATGGTGCTTGGAATGTTCGAAGTGCTGGAGTCGGTGCATCAGGTGCTTTAGCCGCAACTGGTAACGCTACAACAAGTGTTGTTGCTCCTGGCCCTGTAGTTTATGCAAGTGGAAATTTTTATGCTTGGGGTACTGGTGCACCAACTATAGCAGGGGTAATACCTACTGTACTTTGTGCTAACTCAGGTTTTTTCTCTATAACAGGTACTAATTTTTCAGGAGTAACTTCTGTGAAAATTGGAGGTACTGCGGTATTGTCTTTCACCGTTGTGAATGCTACCACTATTACAGGTTATGCTGGACCAGGAACTTCTGGAAATATCTCAATTACTAAAAATGGTCTTACCGTTACTGGAATTGAAAATATTACAATTACACCTTCGCCAAGCGCTCCTTCAGTTACCACAGCCGCGGTTAGTATTAATTTAGGTGGTACAGTTACAGTTACTGCCTCAGGTGGTTCTGGTACTTTCAAATGGTATGATGCCGTAAGTGGAGGTACTCTTTTATACACAGGTCCTACTTTTAGTGCCCCAGTTTGTTCTGGAAATATATGGGTTGGTCTTGATAATGGGTCATGTGAAGGTTTAAGAACTATGGTTACTATTACTACAGCGCCAACAGCTATAGTAACTACTGCTACTTCATTTTGTGGGACTGGTAGTCCAGTAACACTTTCAGCTTCACCAACAGATGCTTCAATAACCTATTCTTGGACTTCTTTAACTGCACCTGCAACAGTTGCACCTGCAACTGGAGGAACTTCGGTAACTTCAACTTTAAGTCAAACTTCTGATTTCAGATTAACAGCTACTAAAGGAACGTGTACTGCAGTAACTAATATATCAATTGGGGTTTATGCTTTACCATCTGCAACAGTTACTACAACTGCTCAGGGAGTTTGCCCAGGTACCAGTGCTACTATTGGTTCCGGATTAGTTGCAGGTAATTTTGCTGTAACTTCAGTGCCTTATTTAGAATATTTAGCACCAACTAATGCGGTTGTTGTTTGTACAAATGGAGTGCCAAACGTTCCGCTATCGGGAGGAACTCTTGATGATGGTGGTTGGTCTGGACTTCCAATTGGATTTAATTTTAATTTCTTTGGAACAAGTTTTAGTACAATTTCTGCAGGAACCAATGGATTATTAATGTTTGGTACACCTCCAGGTTATACCACAGCAGCAGGTAATTTAGGTCAATATAGTTTTAATACCACAGGTGGTGTATTTCCAAATGCATTAAATCCAGGAAATGTAATTGCATTGATGGCTGCCGATCAATATTTTGGTAGTGGAACCGCTGGCTCTTCATCAAGTACATTAACTTATTGGACGCAAGGATATGCTCCAAATAGAATTTTCGTAATTGAATATAGTAAAGTGGATCCTTGTTGTTCTGATAGTGCACTTGGTTTCACAGCTCAAGCTCGTTTATACGAAACGCTAGGAACGGTTGATATTGCTATTGTATCTAAAACAGGTACAGCGGCTTCTACTGTTGGACTTCAAGATGCTACTAAAACCATAGGTGCCGTAGCTCCAGGTCGTCAAGCATTTACTTCTACTATTACAACACCTGAAGCATGGCGTTTTGCTCCACCTTCAAATTATACTACAAGTTGGTATGCAAATAGTGTTTTAATTCCGGCTGCTACAGGATTTGTAAATCCTGGTACAAACGTATTTAACTTATCTGTTGCACCAGCTGCTACAACTACTTATTCTATTACTTATGTGAACCAAACTACTGGTTGTTCTAATGCTGCAGGTTCTGCTCAAGTATCGATGGCTGTTCTTGGAAATACAATTCCTGCCGGTTTAACTACGAATGCTAGTGCAACTACTATTTGTACCGGTCAAACCGTTAACTTTAGCACAAGCTTTACTGGAATTACAGATGGTATGGTTTTCCAATGGCAAAATTCTACTGATGGTGGCGCTACATGGGTAGATATCACTTCAGCAAATACTTTAACGTACTCTACTATTCCAACTATTCCAACCAAATACAGATGTAAATTGGTTGCTTGTAGTGGGGTTCCTGGATATACAAATGCAACAACAATTGGATTTGCGAATTCAATACTATCTTCAACTCCAGGATTGCGTTGTGGAACAGGTACTGCAACGGCAGTTGCTACTGGTTCTGCAGGTACAACTATTAAATGGTATGCGAATGCTTCAGGTGGTGCTGCTCTTGGAACAGGTACTTCATTTGTAACACCATCTATAACAGCAACTACAACTTATTATGCAGGTGCTGAGACGTATGTAGCAGGTGCTTTACCAGTTGGTTTAGGAGCTACAAACTCTGCAAACTCAGGTCAGTCGTTCTTGCCGGGTTACTGGGGAGGATCTAAAACACAATACATTATTAAAGCAGATGAATTACTAGCTGCCGGAATTGGTGCTGGTAACATTACAAGTTTAGGATTTGAGCCTACAGATTCTGGTCAAACCTATCAAGGATTCTCTGTTTCGTTAGCCCCCGTTACTGCTTCAGTGATGACTACAGCTTTTATAGCTGCTGGATTGAGCCAGGTATATGCAGGTACGCTTGCTGATACTGGATTTACACCTGTAGCAAATACAGTGAACAATTTAACTTTTGGAATTGGAACGGGTTCTGCTTCCACATTCAATTGGGATGGTAGTTCAAATATCTTAGTTTCTATAGCTAGAACATCTGTTCCTGCTGCTACAACTTCAGTACCAACCACTATGAAAGTAGATAATGTCAACTTTAATTCTACAGCATATTATTTAGCTGACAATTTAGATCCAGCAACAATGTTAGCCGCTACAACCGGAACAGTTACAACTTACAGACCAAGGTTTACCATTAATGGTCAAGTAGTTTGTTCTTCAGTTAGAGTTCCAGTAGTTGTAACAGTAACTACACCGCCTTCAATAGCTTTAAGTGGAAATCCTTCAACTATTTGTGCTGAATCTAATTCAGCTGCTGTAACGGTAACAACAGGTGGTTCTAATTACACTAGTTATGTATGGACTCCAACTACGGTTACAGGTAATTTAACAAATGGATGGGTATTCAATCCATTAACAACCACTACTTATACATTGGCTGCTGCTCAAACATCAGGAGCAACTCCTTGTGCTACAACAGCAAGTATAACAGTAACTGTTAATCCTACTCCAAGTGTGTTGACTATAGCTCCTGCTTCTGCTTCAACCTGTGCGGATTCTATCTTGCCTTTAGTTTCAGCAGGTGGGACATTAAACAATATGACTTTGTTAACTCAAAACTTTAATGGTCCAAATAACTGGACTACTGTAAATAATTCAACTGGTGGAACTCCTGCATTAGCAGATTGGACGATGCAACCTAATGGATATGTTTATGGTTTTTATGGTCCCTTCATTTCAAATGATAGTTCTCAATTTTACATGTCAAATAGTGACGCACAAGGTTCTGGAGGATCTACTTCAACCGAATTAAAATCTCCTGTATTTAGTACTGTAGGTTTCTCCGACGCGAATCTTAGTTTCTATCATTACTTATATTCGACAAATAATTCAACTGTTGATTATACTTTAGATGGTGGAACTACCTGGGTAACATTACAAACTTATACTGGAACTCAGGGAGCTGTTGCTGCATTTACAAATGCAATATTACCTATACCAGCTGCTGCACTTAATCAACCATCAGTTCAATTAAGATTCAAATACACTTCTTCTTATGGTTGGTTCTGGGCAATTGATAACGTTTCTATAGCAGGTACCCAAGTTGCCTCAATGGTATGGTCTCCAACAACTAATTTGTATACAGATGCTGCAGCTACTACTCCATATACGGGGCAAAATTTGTCAGCAGTTTATTTTAAAACGAGCAGTTCATCTACAGCAGTTACCTATACCGCAACAGCAACTTCACCATTAGGATGTGCTAGAGTCGCAACTGTACCTGTAACGGTTTATCTAACTCCTGCACCAACAGGACTTCAATTCTATCAATTCTGTCCTACAAGTGGCGCTACAGTAAGCAGTATGACAACTGCAGTAACTGGAACTAACATTAAATGGTACTCTGTTTCAACAGGAGGAACTGTATTGGCTTCAACTACGCCATTAACTCAAGGTTATTTCTGGGCATCTCAAACTGCAAATGGTTGCGAAAGTCCATCGAGATTTCTAGTTTTTGCAATTTCTAATGCAACAGCTGCTCCGTCTAGTAGTCCTTCACAACAATTCTGTAACAGTGCGACTGTAGCTAGTTTAACTGCTAATGGAACTGGAATTAAATGGTATACAGTTGCTACAGGTGGTACAGCATTAGTTTCAACTGCAGCACTTTCATCGGGTACGTATTATGTTTCTCAAACAGCTGGTGGTTGTGAAAGCCCTAGAACAGCTGTTTCAGTAACTGTAAATGCGGTATCAGCGCCAACAGGAGCTGCGACACAATCGATATCTTCTACACTAACGCTAAGTTCTATAGTGGTAACGGGTACTAATGTGGTTTGGTATGCAACAAGTGCTAATGCAGCAGCTGGAGTCAATCCATTGCCTAATAGTACGCTACTGGCAAATACTACTTATTATGCTACTCAAACTATAGGTGGTTGTACAAGTGCAACAAGCTTGGCAGTAACTATAACAACTTTGGCTAATCAAGATTTTGATATGACAAAATTCAATTATTATCCAAACCCGGTCATTAACTTGTTGAATATCTCTTATTCTCAAGACATGACTAGTGTGAAAGTGTTCAATATGGTTGGTCAACAATTGATGAGCAAAGAAATAAATGCTAGTACAACCCAAATAGATATGTCTAGATATGCAAATGGTGCTTACTTTATTCAAGTGACAACAGAAAATGCAATGAAAACGGTTAGAGTGATTAAGAAATAATCATACTATTGACTAGTCCTAAATAATCGATACAGATTATTAGACAAAAATAGATAAATTAA
>NZ_JBBALW010000010.1:0-94255 GCF_040402835.1 Flavobacterium sp. | reverse complement strand
CTTTTTGATATATTTGTTGAGAAGATTGTGGGGTTTTTTCACAGTCTGACGTTATCTTGGAAATCTAAAATCATAATTCAGAAATCTGTTCTTCGCATTAGGGATTACGTCACTATACTTTTATTTTAATTGGAGTTCAGTGAATTTCATTTGCAGCGGAAAGCCCACAGGCAAGTGTAGCGAAAGCAGAACTTGGCGAGGGCTTGCAGCGGAATGCCCGAACGCAAGTGGAAGTTGGGGTAATGCCCAAAAGAAAAAACCACATTCTTTACTGAAAAGGAATGTGGTTTTTTGAATTAAATTTGAATTAACAATGTTCGTTAAAAGCGTCTTGCAAGTTTTCAGCGATTAATTCTGCCGGGCGACCTTCAATGTGATGGCGCTCTAACATGTGCACCAATTCACCGTTTTTGAATAATGCCACGCTTGGCGATGAAGGAGGAAAAGGAAACATGTGTTTTCGGGCAGCATCAACGGCTTCTTTGTCAACGCCTGCGAAAACTGTTATTAAGTTGGTTGGTTTTTTAGCGCCATCCAAACTCATTTTTACTCCTGGGCGTGCGTTTCTGGCAGCACAACCGCAAACAGAATTTACAACCACAAGCGTTGTTCCTTCTTGTTTTAATGCGTTATCTACCGCCTCGGCACTGTGTAAATCTTGAAATCCAGCAGCTGTTAGTTCAGCTTGCATTGGAATTACCATTTCTTCTGGATACATAATTAGTATGATTTTAGATTGTTGATTTCTGAATTTAGATTGTAAAATCTGACTGCAAAGTTACAAAGTTTCGAGGCAACAAATAAATTTGAATTATAAAGTTTTGTAATAATATGAAAACCTTTATTTAGATTTGAAAATTACTCGGAATAAAGCTGTTAAAAACAAGCGTTTTGGACATTTCAAAATCACTTGAATGTCTTTTTTTAGAGAAGTTTCCTCGTCTAAAAATTTAAAAATTAATTTCGGATTTTCTTTTTTAAATAAGGCGGAAAAAATGGCAGCACCTAATTCGTTTTTTCGATCTAAAATATCCAATAATAGCAAATCATAAAACCAGAATTTTGTTATTTTATGAAATTTCCTAAAGTCGGATTGGGTTTCTAAAAAGCGAACCAATTGAGTAGATTTTTTATCGGAATTTTTGAAGGTATAACCTGTACTTGCTTTTGTCCATCCTCCAGCAGAGCCAATATTTAAAAGGCGCACCGTATTGTTTTTCCAAAAAGGAAAACACGTCATCGGAATACTTCCCCGTTCTTTTTCGATGATTTTGTAGTTTGTAATCCCTAATTTCTGAAGGTAGTTTTCAATCTCTAATTCGTATTCTGACGTTTCTAAATGTTTATGTGAAAACAAGGTATATTCCAATAAAGCTTCTGTTTTAGAAGTTGGCAAAACATACATAAACCGAGTATTTCCTTTTTGCTCGACTGAAAAATCCATAAAAGTGGCTTGTTCATCATTGAAAACTTCTTGTTCAGATTGTATAAACCAACCGATAAAATGCTGTTGCAAAAGCGGATATTGCGTTTGATTTTTAACTTCATACGGATCGAGAATACTGTTGAATAATTGGTCGCAAGTATAGGAATCAGTTTCTGTTTTAAGCGTTATTTGATTTTCAGATTCTTCATAATCAACTACTTTTTGATTTACAAAAGTGATATTTTCTTGTTTTGAAATGGCATCAAAAACAAAATTATAAAAGTCTAAACCTCGAATTTGGTTGTATTTGTAGGGATTTAAATCGATGTCAATTTTAAAATCTTGATTGGCAAACAAAGCGGAATTCCATTTTTTATGAATTATGGGTTCCCAATTTACATTGTTTTCAGTCCAAAAACACCAGGTTCTATCGTTGGCTTTTTTAGAATTTTCATCCAATAATAAAATTGATTTATCAGAAAATTTACCACATTGCACCATTTTATATACCGTCATTAAAGCCGATAATCCTGAGCCTGCAAAAATATAGTTGAAGTGTTGCATTTATATTCGAAATGAAAATCCTAAAGCAAAATAATTTTTGGGAGCATTTTTTGTAATTCCAAAACCCGATGACAAATCTAACATAAAATTATCGTTTATCAAATAGGTTATTCCCCCATCACAATTATGATTGGCTTTGTCTTTTTGGGGTGCAAAACCAAAAGTTTCTATATACAATCCAATTTTTTCTGATAATGAATACCCCGTTGTTAAAGTATAAATAAAAGTGGGTTCAGCAGAAAACCCGTCCCATTCGGCACCTAAATTATAACTTAAAGATAATTTATTTGACAACGTGTGCTGCATTACAAATCTAAATTCGGGAGCATAATAATTAGTTTGAAATGGTTTAGAAGCCAATTTTGGGATAGAAAAATGTCCAATAAATGATGTTTTTGGAACAAACCCTTTTTCATTACTAATTTTTATTTTACATCCAACTAATATGGGATTTAAACCTGAAACAGTTTCGTTTTGGTTATTTTCACATGTAAAACTGGTAATTAATCGCAGCTCGAAATTTTCATTGAATCCATATTTCCATAAAGATGTTGGAAGTGAATTTGTTTTGCTAAAAGCATCATTATTTTGAAACGAAAATCCAGTTTCTACCTGAATCATTCCCTTAGGAACAAGTGCTGGTGTTTCAGTTTGATCGGGTCTGTCAGCCTGAATAGGTTCTTTTTCTTGTGCTTTTCCAAGGATAGTTTGTAAAAACAAAAAGAATAATAATTTTAGTTTCATAAAATAATTTTTAGACAAAACTAAAAAAATGTTTTGATAGTAAAAAATATTATCTACATTTGTATGCTAAAAGTTGTAAAAATGACTATTTCAGAAGAAAATTACATCAAAGTAATCTATCATTTATCATTGGTTTCTCCTAAAGGGGTGAACACCAACGCAATTGCAGGTATGTTAGTTTCTAAAGCATCATCTGTAACTGATATGTTAAAGAAGCTTTCGGAAAAAAAATTGGTTTCCTATCAAAAATATCATGGAGTAACACTCACAAATCAAGGATTCCTTTCGGCAAAAATGATTGTAAGAAAGCACCGACTTTGGGAAGTTTTTTTGGTAGACAAATTAAATTTCTCTTGGGATGAAGTACACGAAATCGCTGAAGAATTAGAACATATAAAATCAGAAAAGTTAATTTATAAATTAGATGATTTTCTTGGATTTCCTTCCTTTGATCCTCACGGAGATCCAATTCCTAATGCCAAAGGTGAAATAGTAAAAATAGATAAATTTTTATTGTCTGAAGCTACTTTAAACACTATTTATTTGTGTGTTGGGGTAAAAAATTCATCAGCTGAATTTTTACAATATTTAGATAAACAGAACATTTCTTTGGGCTCAACAATCAAAGTTATTTCTTGCGAAGAGTTTGATAAGTCATTAACAATTATTTTGAACTCAAAAACTATTTCTATTTCTAATAAAATAGCAGAAAATTTATTTATAAATGCACAATAAATTATGAGCAAATCTCTCGAAGAAGTCAACCAATCGGTATCAACACAAAATAAAAAAACAGGATTTAGAAAAATTCTTGCTTTTTTTGGACCTGCGTATTTGATAAGTGTGGGGTATATGGATCCTGGAAATTGGGCAACCGACATTGCTGGCGGAAGTCAATTTGGTTATGCTTTGCTTTGGGTTTTGTTGATGAGCAATATGATGGCGTTGTTGTTGCAAAGTTTGAGTGCTCGATTGGGAATCGTTACACAGCGGGACTTGGCGCAAGCTTCCAGAGAAACCTATTCGCCGTTTGTGAATTATATTCTGTATTTTTTAGCCGAAATTGCAATTGCTGCTTGTGATTTGGCAGAGGTTTTAGGAATGGCAATTGGAATTAATTTATTATTTGACATTCCGTTAATTCAAGGGGTTTTAATCACGGTTTTAGATACTTTTTTATTACTTTTTCTCATCAATAAAGGCATTCGGAAAATGGAAGCTTTTATAATTGTTTTGGTTGTAATAATTGGGATTTCATTTATTTTCGAAATGTTTTTTGCCCAGCCTGAAATGGGGAAAGTTATTTATGGATTAATTCCTTCAATGCCCAATTCTGCTGCATTATACATTGCAATTGGAATTATTGGTGCAACCGTAATGCCACACAATTTATACTTGCATTCGGCCTTAGTTCAAACCCGAAAATTTGAAAGAACAACGGAAGGAATCAAGCAAGCCTTGAAATATAATTTTATAGATTCTACCATTGCATTGAACTTGGCTTTTTTTGTAAATGCCGCAATTTTAATATTGGCAGCCGCTACATTTTATAAAAACGGAATGTTTGAAGTTGCAGAAATTCAAGATGCGTATCGTTTTTTAGAACCTTTATTAGGAAGTAAATATGCGCCAATATTATTTGCAGTTGCGTTGATTGCAGCGGGTCAAAGTTCCACAATTACAGGGACTTTAGCTGGTCAAATTGTTATGGAAGGCTATTTGAATTTACGAATTCAGCCGTGGGTTCGAAGAATAATTACACGATTAATTGCCATTGTTCCGGCCGTAATTGTAATCACCATTTTTGGCGAAGGCGTTACAGGAAAATTATTGATTTTGAGTCAGGTGATTTTGAGTTTACAATTGGGATTTGCTATTATTCCACTGATTCATTTTGTGAGTGACAAATCAAAAATGAAGGGATTTCACATCAGTAAAACCACTCAAATTGTTTCTTGGTTGGTGGCGATAATAATTGTTTCTTTGAATGTAAAATTAGTTTTTGATGAAATTAATGGTTGGTTGACAACTTCAAATCACGCAACATTATTGTGGTTTACGGTGGTTCCAATTGCTTTCAGTTTCTTGACATTGTTGCTTTATATCGTTTTTCGACCTTTGCTGTCCAAGCCTAAATTAGCCATCGAAAATCATTCTCCTCACAATTTGAAATTACAGTTTTCTAAATCTGAAAAATATACACGAAAAAATATTGCCGTAGCTGTTGACTTTTCAAGTGCTGATGAAGCTGCTTTGAACAATGCATTTCAATTGGGTGGAACAGAAGCAAAATACACATTAATTCACGTGGTTGAAACTGTTGGCGCGATGATTTATGGTGAAAATATTGACGACCACGAAACATTAATTGACGAAAAATTATTGGAAGAATATAAGGAATTATTATATACGAAAGGAATTAAAGTAGATGTTAAATTAGGATTTGGTAAGCCTAATTCTGTAATTCCGGCAATAATAAATGATGGAAATTTTGATATTTTGGTAATGGGAACGCACGGACACACCGGATTTAAAGACATCCTTTTCGGAACCACCGTTGACAAACTGCGCCATAAAATTGGTATTCCATTATTGATTGTGAAAAATTAAATTGGAAATACAATTCTTTCAATTGTCCAATATAATGCAACGCATGCAATTACAGTTGAAATTGGATAAACGATTCTTTCTTTATACCAAATTTTGTTACTAAACCATTTGCTAATTAAAAAATAAGCAGCTAAAATAATGGTTATTTGTCCTAATTCAACCCCAATATTAAAAGTCAAAAGTGAAGATAAAAACTGATTTTTCGGCAATCCAATTTCTTTCAAAGCATTTGCAAATCCCAAGCCGTGGATTAATCCAAATCCGAAAATCAAAGCTATTCTCCAAGGATTTATTTTGTCGTGAACGATGTTTTCAATAGCTGTAAAAAGTATTGAAACTGCAATTAATGGTTCAACAATATTTGCATTTGGAATTATAAATCCAGATGCGGCTAATCCTAAAGATAAACTGTGCGCTAAAGTAAAAACTGAGCATTGAATAAGCACCTTTTTTATATTGGAACTCAAAAAAAACAGTGTCAAAATAAATAGAATATGGTCGAAACCTAGAGGAATAATATGTGTAAAACCAAGTTCTAAATAGTTTCTTAGAGTTTCAAACCAAGACATTTATTCTTTTATGAGTTTAATAGTTGAAGTAACTTTATCACTAATTTTCAAGAAGTAAATTCCATTTGACAATGCTGAAAAATCTTGGTTTTCAATTGATTTTCCTTCATAAATCAATTGCCCTACATTAGAATAAAGTTCATAATTTTCATTTCCTGTGTAGGATTTCAAATTGATTTTTGAATGAAAAGGATTTGGGAATACTTTATTTTCATTTGCTTCAAGCCCATTATCATTTACTGAAAGCGCATTGCAATATTGAGGACCTCCAACCAAAGTTGTCATTTGATTGCACAAATAACTGTAGTTGGTGCTTTGTGTAGTGGTTAAAGTTCCCAAAAGTAAATTTTGATTTATCGTTTCAGTTGGATTCGTCGTTAAATTGAAGAATTTTTCTGTGCCGTCATCAAATTTTATCAATTTATAATCTGTATTTCTCATTGCTTTTCCATCTCCAGATGTAGGAGTGTCTTTGAAAACCTCTGTAAACGCCCATGGTCTAACAGCTGTTGCATTATTTAATAATATTGGCATTAAGCTTTTGGAATCCACTGGTTTATTTGAGGGTATTTGCGATTGCCAGTTTGAATATCCAAATAATTCTAATGCTGTTGCAAACAAATCGACGGTGTTAACAAGAGCATCACTACTTCTATTTGGATTTACAACTGTAGGTCCTGAAATAATAAAAGGCACACACACCCCTTTCTGATATACGCTCCCTTTTGCACTTCCAGAACCTTGATTAATCACAGGATCATCTCCATTATCACCAATAAAAATGATGTCTGTATTTGCCCATTTACCGCTACTTTGTAAATAATCAAATAAACGACCTAGTTCACGATCCATGGCTTGAACCATTGCTTTATAATAACTTTTTGGATTAGCTAAAACATCTGCTGCGGTACCACTCAAACTAGTATCGGAATACATTCCCGCTGGTGGCAAATGAAATGGACTGTGTGGCGCGTTGAATGCCAACCAAAGAAAGAACGGTTTTGTAGTTGGCTGTGCAGAAATCCAAGAAATAGAATTGTTTACAACCTCCGTTGTTGCATAATTTGTATTGGTAGAGGCAACTCCATCTGTGATTTTTTGCCAATTGAAGTAATCTGGGATTTCTCCTGCCAGATTTCCTTCGTAATGGTTAAAACCCATTAAATTTGGATTGCTATAATTAGCAACCGTTGGTAATTGTAAATGCCATTTTCCAATTAATGCTTTTGAAATTCCATTTGGAGAATAGACATTTAATAATTGTGGAATAGTTATTTCAGTTGTGCTCAAAACCGATAATGTACCGCCTCCAATTGCATTTCCAACTCCTGTTCTAAAGCTATACCTACCTGTCATCATTCCAGCGCGAGTAGGTGAGCAAACTGGATTTGACCATGCATTTTTGAACCGAACTCCTCTACTTAGTAAACGCCTAACATTTGGCATTGCAATGGTGTCAAGAATAGGATTGTAAAGTGTATAATTGGAATAAAATCCACAGTAATCGGCTCCAATATCATCTGCGATTACAAAAATAACATTATGTTGTTGCGCATAATTCGAATGACTAATTACGAAGACCAATAGTATTGTGAATATTTTTTTCATTATTTTTTCTTTAAGATTTTAAAGGCATTCTTCTGATTTCCATTGATTACAGTCAAATAGTAGATTCCCTCCGAAATTCCCTCAGTGTCTAATAAATATTCGTTAGAATTTATTACAATTTCTTTGTTTATAACTATTCTTCCCGATGCATCGGATATTTCAATTTTTGCCGAAGAGGTGTAATTTGGAAATGAAATGGATACAAAATCAGAAGATGGATTTGGCGTGATTTTAATTGAAGTATGAGGCTCAGTATTATTTAATGAAAGTGAGGGATTTCCTCTTACACAAAGTACATAATTTGTACCCGTTTTAGCACTGTAAGTTGTAATTCCAAAAGCAGTACTCCAATACCATGCACTTAAAGTTTGGTTTGGCAATGTAGTTGACGACCAATAAAATTTAACTCCTAAACCTGTAAAATAAGGTGCAAAAACAGACGGATTCGTTGCCAATTCATTATTTAGCGATTGCAATTCTTTGATGTTTGGCAAACGCCAATCTGATGTGGTTCCAATTGTTAGTCCTTCGGCATAAACCAAAGCTTGTTCCCAAGTTAACGCCGCTGTATTTGGAATTTTTTGCCAGACCAACTGCGTCAAATTATCAGTTATGGTATCTCCATTATCTGTAAAATGATTGGTAATAGTTGTTGGAGTTGTAACTGTTCGAACGGCTCTAGCATGAAATTTTTTTGTTCCTCCAGCGCTTATAGTTTCTATTTTTGGGTGATTTCCAATTCCCCCACCAGAATTGGTGCACCAAACTTTTGTGGTAGAATTATTTTCAAAAACACTTGTCCACCAATATTCTGCAGCGGTCAAAGTAAAATAGGTTGTATTAATCGCAGGATTTGAATTTTGATAATTCAAAATGCTATAAGCTTCAATAGGAGTTGGCAGTCTCCAGCCTGAAAATCCTCCTAAAGTTAAAGAATTACAATAAGTAGTCGCACTTTCATAAGTCATTTCGCCGCCATCAACTTGTTGCCACATTAATCCCGTTACATTATCTGTAATTGTACCATTGTTATTATTGGTAAATGAAGGCATATTTATCAAATAATCATGGTCTTCGCCAAAAGTTGTAGTATAGCTTTGGGTTTCCCCTGTATCTGGCAGGAGCTGAATAGTTTTAGAAACACTTTGTCCGAAAAACAGAGTAGAATTTATGATAATGATACCGAAAAGCAGTCTTTTTTTCATTTAAAATAAGCTTTGTAATTATTCAACCATCAATTTTTTCGTGACTTCTAAGGTGTCAGAAATTATTTTAACAAAATACATTCCCGATGGAATTGAACCAAAAGTCATGGTTTCTGAAATAGTATTGGTTTCAAATATTTTTTCTCCCAACGTGTTAAAAATCTGAACTTTATTAACGTTAATTCTTGCTGAATTAAAATCTAAATTAAATTGATTCTTTGCAGGATTTGGATAAATAGAAATTTTAGGATTTAATAATTCAGTTTCATTTACCGATAAACTTGCCACTGTTTTTCTGACAATTACTTCGTTGTCTAAAATTACATTTTTACTCCAAATAAATTGCGCATCATTGGAAACATCATCAAAAATATTTGTGAAATTTGTATAGGCTGGTTTATTGTCCACGCCAATTGTTGCATTTGTATACGTCGTTGCAGCGGGCCAAGTAACATCGTCAAATGTAGCTTGTGTCCAATTTGTTGGTCTTGCCCAATGCAAACCATAATAAGCTGTTCCAGCATTGGAATCGGCCGTGCTACAATTTGCCGAAAGGCGTGAAGTGCCACTTTCAGTAGGGCACGATAAATTCATAATTGGTGCCGTATAAAACGTTTGAGCTTTCCAATCGCTTCCTGTTTTTGCAATTATAGCGTTAGTAGCGTCCTTGAAAACCGCCACCATTCCACCATCGCCACAGTGATACGTAAAACCTCCATTGGTTTCGCCACCAACACCCAATCGCTCTTCCCAATCCACTAAAAGCATCGAAATTGTAAACGGGCGATTGACTTTAAATCGAACAATATTAGAATTAAATTGAGTAAAAGGCACGTTATCTTTTCCAACCGGAACGCCATTAATATACATTTCAAAATAGTTATCTGCAAAAATATAAGCCGTAATTATTTCTCCATTGGCATCAATAGTCACAATATCAGAACCATTCAAAGCCGCTAATGCGATAGCAGAAGTTGTATAATTATTTCCATTGCAAACATTATTTAAATCGGATGCAAATGGAAAAGAAGTATTAGTGAAATTTGTAACAGCAGGAACCGTCCAAACCGAATTATTGGAAGCTGTAATAGTCCCAATGGCCGCAATTCTTCCGCCTGCACAAGTATAAAGATTGGCGGTTGTAGTGGTAGCCAATCCTTGCGTAACGGATGCAGTTCCGAGATATTGGGCAAAACCACAGGTAGAACACAGCAGTAGAAAAACGAATTGTTTCATAATTATTTCACTAATAGTTTCTTGCTTATAACGGAATTAGAAAACTGAATTTTCACAAAATACGTTCCTTTTGATAAGTTTTTGATATTTAAATTAGGAGCAAATTTTACTGTTTTAGAAACCAAATTTCCTTTTAAATCATAAATAGAAATAGTTTGAACATCGTTTTCTAAAAATGCATTTCCTAAATTTATTTGTAAAATATCAGTGGCAGGATTTGGAAAAATAGTAATGTTTTTTTCTATTGAAATAAAATTTTCAGCAGCTAAATTTGGAACGGTACATTGAGCAGTTCCAGTTCGATTTGAAACTAAAGTTCCTGGGTTAGGTGGAGTGGTCAACACGCCATTTATTGAAATAGTGGTTGGATAATTAACATAATTAAAAGTATAAGCCGTTCCGATCCAGCTGTAATTAGTAGCGCTTCCGGAGATTCCATTAAATGAAAAAGATAAATTATATCCATTGTTTGTTGCATTTGGAACACAAGCAGTGATTAAAGCACCACTTAAAGGATTTTGTCCCTCACCAGGACCTCTTACAGAATTTGCCGAAGCTTGTGGAACAATCTGTAAATTAACATCTTCGGTAACTACTCCCACCATATTTCCAATCATATATGGAGCAGACGCTGTCCCGTGATAATGATATACTCCATTGGATCCAAAATGACCATGGTTTCCGTCAAGAGTAGCCATTGGACTCCCATCTGGTTCTAAACTTCCATAAACAGCATAACCATCTAGTCCAAAAGCAATAGGTAATGTTGCAGATGCCTGCCCTAAAGTTATCAAGTGCATTGGCGCGATATGATAATGATAATCATCGGCACGACCGCAATGACCACCATAAATATCTAATTGACCCCCTAGAAAAGAATCAACACCCGTATTGGTGTGATAATTAAATATAGCCACTCCATTTGCTGCGATAGCAATTGCTCCTTTCAAGAAATGTGCAGCACTTACAGGTACTGGAGTTGCAGCTATAACTGGATTTAATGGAATGCTCCATGCATTTGCTCCAATATAACATTGAGGAATAGGAATTTGTTGTTGCCAACCCGTGCTTGAAATACCTACCATCATCGTATGATTTGGGATACCTTTGGAATTTACATAGAAATAATTGGCATCATAAGTGGTGCTAACGGTTGATGAAAATTGATTAAAAGAAGATTTCAAAAATAATGGATCCGTAGTAGAAAGTGCTTTTTTTGTAAAACTGTACAACGACATTAGTATTCCAAGGAACAAAACAGGGTATAAATATTTTAATTTTTTTCTGTCTGTAAGGCTATAAATATAATATCCAAATGCTAGCAACGAAAATAGGATTGTCCAAAATTTGTAATCAAAAATGCTTTGAATTCCTGCTTCTTTTTGTGGTGAAATGGTATTTAAATTTTTAACCCATTCTTCTTTTTTCATTACAAATGCCTGATCTTCATTTGATAAATCCGATAAGGGGAATTTTGAAATGGTATTATTGGCATCTTCAATAAAAACAGTACCGTTTTTAAACAACATGAAAGTACCATCAATACATTTATGGTCTTTTTGAATTGACCAATGTCTTAAAACAATATTGTCATAATTGATGGTATGTGAAAACATGAAATTGCTTATTAAGCAAAGTAGTAACAGGGTAATTTTTTTCATTTTTTTCTTTTATGTTTGGACGATTTAAAATAAAATTTTTGCTAAAAATATACTTTTAAAAATTATCGGTGGTAGCTATTAATACAAAATGAGAGTAAATTCTATTGTAAATCACATTACCTCATTTTATCAAAAACACCTCGATAAAAAATACGACAACCAACGGATTCAGTAATTGAATTAGAAACCACTTTGTTTTGAAGCAATTCTTCCACCGCTTTTTCTAAATAATTATTTCCCTTTTTGGGTTCTAATGCGCTATCGTCAATTACACCTTCATATTTTTGAACCCATTTACCCGATTTATTTTTCCAAATTACAAAAGCTTGTGGCGTGTTTATGGCTTTGAATTGCTGTGCTACCACTTGTTTTTTATCTTGTAAATATGGAAAAGTAGTCTTTTCTCGCACTACTTTTTTTTGCATCAATTTAAAAGATTCTTCTTTGTATGCAACCGTATCCATTGAATTTATTGCTAATAAATAAACGCCTTGAGTTCTAAATTTTAGGTTCATTAGATTCAGCCTTTCTGAATATAATTTTGCCATCGGACATTTATTGCATGTGAAAACAATTATAAATCCCTTTGCATTTTTATAGTCAGAAAGCGAAACCATTTTGTTTTCCGTGCTTTTTAATTGGAAGTTTTTGATTGTTTTGTCTAGCTGCGGCAATGGCTTTAAAGCAAAACTTAGCAACGCAAAACACAACGATAAAATTCCAAAACGCAACGCACTTTTTTTCATTTATTAGTTTTTAATAAATTTTTTAGTAGTAACGCTTTTCGTTTTTTCATCTGTTAATTTTAACAAATATACACCCGAAGATAATGATGAAATATCAATCCCATTTTGCCATTGTGGTTTTGGCAGCATCATTGCAATGCGACCTTCAAGGGTGGTAATTGTAATATAATATATCTCGGTACTTGCATCGCTAAGATTAATAAACAGTTTGTCGGTACTCGGATTTGGATACAAACTAAACGCTGTTTTAACAGAATTCTCATTTGTAGCCATAGTTCCATTCACAGTAAATTGTCCCATCATTCCTTCATCTTCATGCGTTAAAGCGTGACAATGGTACATATAAGGCCAAGTTGAATCCGAATAATCATCGAATTTAGCAATGAAAGTTACTGTTCCACTAATTGGAATCCACACAGAATCTTTCCAACCTTGTTCAAAAGTTCTTATTGTTGTTCCGATATTACCGCCACTTCTTGAAATAATTTTAAAAAACACATCATGCAAGTGAAAAGTGTGCCCAAAAATTTGATTGTTTACAATTGTCCATTGTTCAACAGCATTCAAATTTACTGTTTTTGGAGCCATAGTTGTGCTATATAAGGAGCCGTCTAAAGTAAAAGCTGTTCCTCCATTTCCACCTCCAACGGCAATCGTTCTTGAATTTGTCACGTTCGCAGCAGTCCAATAGGTGTCATTAATTAAGGTAGCTAGAATTGTAGTTATTGGAGTTGTTGCTGTTGTTGTTGCTGCAATTTTGATGTTCATGATATTGAAATCTACATTGTTTAATAGCCCTCCATTTAATGGACCGCTATTTCCTGTTGGATTTGATGGATTACCTTCATTTCCCGGCCATCCAAAAATGCTTTGACCTGGAGTTAATGCTGTTAATTCTGTGGTAGAATTATAAGCCTTTAAATATAGTGTTTGTGCCCCAACAGTATCACCACTTAAGTTGACTAAAATTTCATAGCGCTCCCCAGTTTGTATGGCAAGTCGGGTTACAGCGACAGGAGTATTCAGTAATCCACCGTCATTTCCAATTACATAAAAGGTTCTGTTATCACTAAATCCTAAATTATAACCTCTTTGAATTTCTGCGTTCAAAATTCGCATGCGAACGACTTGTTTTGGTAAAGTTGCTTGTGCATAATTTGTGGTAGTACTCAATGTTCCATTTACCATTACATAATCTCCATAATTGTCGCTCAAAGTAGCAGCCATTGCATTTGTTGCAGATAAAAAACGTCTGCTTGTAATTGCAAGTGGAAAATCATCAACACCATAGGTTCTTGGTAAAGGTAAAACAGCTTCGGATGCATCTTTAACAATAATAAAACCTCCAACTCCTTTAGTAACTTGAGCTTGAGTGGTAGTATGCAAATGGGGATGATACCATAAAGTTGCTGCTTGGTTTTTCACGGTCCAATACGGTTCCCATAATGCACCAGCAGCTATTACTTGATGAGGTCCACCATCCATAATCGCAGGTAAATGCATCCCATGCCAGTGAATTGTTGAAGATTCATTCAAATTATTGGTCACATGCATTTTAATTGCCTGGTTTTTATTGACAATCATCGTTGGCCCCCAAAAAGTATTTGTTGTGGCCGTTCCAATATTAATAGCTCCAGTTACCGTTGCTTGTCCAGTTCTAAATTGTTTTAAATTTTCATCCAAATTTAAAACAAAATTAGTAACCCCATCAGCTCCAGTAACGCCGTAATAGGCTTCTGGCACATTTAAAGGCGTAAAGGTTTGTGAGAAAATACGTTTTGAAGTTAGCAAAAATAAAGTGCAAATAATAAGTGTTTTATTTAATTTCATAATTTTTTTATGGTTATACGAATGGTTACATATTAATAACTGAATTTATTAGACGACATTTATTATTTATTCTTGTAACTTTCATTTTTTTGTTAATTCAATACGCAAAAAGAAATAATTTTGGTAAAAGTTTCTGTTTGTAACTTCCCAAAATACAACCCAGATTGGAGTTCTTCGCAATTAATTGTTTGAAATTCAGTAGAAGTATTTTCCCTTAATTGTACCTGTTTTACTTGCCTTCCCATTGCATCATAAATTGTAAATTCTGAAACCAAAGGAGTTGTGTTTCTAATATATAATTTCAATTCTTTATTTACAATTGGATTTGGAGCAATTGCTATAGAAGGATTTAAAGTTTCAATACTATTTGTACTCATTGTAGAATTAGTAGCTAGCCAAATTGTTGCATTCATCAATAATTTTTGATGATTTCCACCCGCATCAGTTATGTAACCATCGTACAAAACATCATTTGGATCTCCTGTCCCGTCATCTGGGATTGAACTATCGCCTATGGCTATTACTTTTCCAGCTTGATAAGTTGCAGAAGCGCACATTACATTTGCAGTTCCTGTAGTAATTGATCCTGATTTAAAAATTAATCCAGTTGCGGATGAATTAGCAGTTGTATTTAACGTCATCGTAGTGCCATTCGACCATTTCGCCTGAGTGACATTTCCGCAAACTGAACAGGTCACGGGCAAAGCAGGACCATGTAGAATTTGATTAGTAGAAAGATTTGCAACGGCTGAGGTTGTTTCGCTAATATTTACCGCATCAAAAGAAATTCCGAATGGATTGGATTGAACAGTATTAGTGGTCATTAAATCATTCCAAATCATTAATGAATCCGAGCCGTCATTATTTCTGTCGGATATTGTGTGGTCTGCTATCATCATCAAACCCCCGCCGAATTTTACAAAATTCACAATTGCATTTTTTTCAATTGTAGAGAATAAAATATTAGGTTCGTCAACCACAAAGACTTTGTAGTTACTTAAGTCTTGAGTGTTAGTTGCATCGCCGTAGGTAATGCGACCATTCCAGGGCAACGTTTCCACCGTATATCCTTGTCTTACACAATCTATAGCCCAATATGACAATGCACCATCCCAATAGGTTTCAGGCGTAGAAGCAGTAATTGTTGACTGTGCAGGTGTCGGAATCCGTTGTGGATTTGACTCATTACCTCCAATATTTACTGGGTTATTTGTATATAAATTATGCAAATCAGCATCTATAACCCAATCGGCATTTCCTGCCATTTCAACTTTGGTAGCATCGAATAAAATTTTAATTTGTGAAGAAGCTATAGTTACAGCTAATAGGAACAAAGAGGTAAAATAATTTTTTAACATGATTTTGAAAATTTTTAACTACAAATTTAATGCTTTTACCCAAAATATGTTAGTGTAAATGAAAACAATAATGAAGTTTTAAGAAAGTGGAATTTTGAGATAGAAACGTTGGGAATGCATCATCACGTGGGCGACCTTCAAGATTACATAACGAATACACATATTGTTTCAACAGGAGTTTTATGAAAGGTAATATATTTGACAATCTACTCCTGAGAATGGTAGTAATGGAATCCTGTCCATACAAAACGATTATTAAATAAAAGGATAAGTCAATTAATTTATAGGTATAGGCGCTTTAGTCGCACTCGTTAGTTATTGATTTTGTTGAAATTTCTTTATAATTAACCATCTTTCTTATTAACACATCGAATATTGTATCCATATTTGACCTTCTATTGTATCTAAAATGAGATTCATTTAAATAATCCTGCATATGTTCTTTGCTGCAATGATGATGTATTCCTCTTAGCCAACCTTTGATATTCATTATGTGAATATGTAACTCTTTAAAGTTTTTCCCATCGTCCGAATCTACTTGTTTAAGGTTTAAAAAATCTTTTTTCAATGGACTATAGCCCCGCCATTTATCTGTAATTATTGTGGCTTCTTTTGAAACATATTTCTTCAAAAAAGCTCCTAATTCTTTTGCCGATGAATGTTCTATAACCTCAGCATAAGCTCGTCCAACTCCATCGTCTAAGATTTCCACAGCGAGAACGGCAAGTTTTTTTAACCCTTTACTTCGTCCTTTTTTATTCTCTTCTGGGCCACCAACCATAAACTCAGCGACATGAATTGTCCCTGTTAATGGATGGTTCAAGCTACTTTCCATTGCTTGTTGAACTTCTATATTTAACACATTCTGAATGAAAAAATTTGTTCCAAATCGTATTAAAATCCAAAATTAGCTTACTATTAATTTATGACAATTTTTGATGTTGTTGTTTGATTTCCCCTTGTTAACTTTACCAAATAAACCCCTTTTTCAATGTATTTTGTATAAATAGTTGTTTGATTACTGTTTAGTTTTTGATTATATATTTTCTTTCCTAACATATCAAAAATTTCCAAGCTAGTTTCTATAAAATCATTAGAATTTAATTGTACTGTAAATTCTCCATTATTTGGGTTTGGGTAAATGGAATATGATGAATTTGTAAAAGTTTCATTTGAAAGTGCATTAGGTATAAAATGAGCAATAAAAATGCTGTAAGCACTTTGTTGCGTATTATTTACTAAATCAAAAACTTGTTTGTTAAGTTGTAAACCGTTTGAAGTTGCTATTTGAGTTAAACTTTGCGTTGAACCAACAATGTAAAACTTATTTCCAAGGTTATATGGATGAAAATTTATTTCTTTTTCGTTTAACTCTCCACCATAATAAGTTCCCCAGGACTTTGTGTTTTGGTCGGAAAATTTGCAAATATATGCATCGGCACTGTATAAATCATTTGTGTTTACTAAATAGCCATCATTTGTTGCAATATTTGACTGTAATCCTGTAGAACCATAATTATAAAAATTATTAGAATTTTTATCTGTTTTAATATAAGAAGTTGTACCCACTCCTGTGGTAAAAGTATTTGTGCTATTACCATTATAGGTTCCCCAATTTCGAGCACCATTTTGATTGAACTGAACTATAAAATTTGATGTGGTATTAGAATTTGGTTGATAAGTACCAATAGTAGTAATTTCTTGATTTGCATAATTTGGTGCTGTCCCAGATAAATAAACCTTGTCATCTTTTAAATCTAAAGAGTTTTTCATCTCCACATTTTCAAATGCATTTCCACCATAATAGGTACTCCAATCTCGCTGACCGGTTGTGTTAAATTTCGTTAAAAATATGTCTTTGCAACTTCCTAGTATTGGTTGATAAGAATTTGGTGTGCCAAAATAAGTGTTATAAGAATTTAATGGTGGGCAATCATTAGTCACAGAAGCTATATACAAGTTTGAGGGATTGGCTTTAATATTCCATATATTTGTATTTAGACCATAATAAGTAGTCCACATTCTATTTCCGTTTATATCAAATTTTGAAATTTGAAACGAGGAGTTGTTTTTTGTCTCTTGAAACACACCTGCAGTAGCCATATTTGGACTAAAAGTAGTACCTAAAATATAAAAATTATTTAATCCGTCAAAAGCAATCCTGCTGTTAGTAATGGATTCATCACCTGAACCTCCAAAATAAGTACTCCAAACTACCGACCCTGAGGATGTGAATTTTGTGATAAAACAATCTCCACCTCCAATAAGATTTTCTTGAAAAGCACCTACAGTTGCAATATTTGAGTTGCTATTTGTAGACCCTATGATATACAAATTATCATTGTTATCTATATCAAGATCTGATATTCTATCAAAACCACTTCCTCCCAAAAAAGTACCCCAAACAATTTGACCTAGGTTATTGAACTTAATTAGAAAACCATCATAATCTCCTCCACCAAAATTTTGGTGATAAGATGAAGTATTTGTAAAAGTGGTAATGTTTGTTAAATCAGTACCATTAATATTACCTACAATATATAAATTTCCTGTACTATCAATTTCACTATCTGATAATACAAACCGTTCGTCTCCAAAATAAGTCCCCCAACTGCGTTGAAAATTAAATTGAGCAGCTATTTTAGTAGTTACTAATGATAGAAAAATTGTAAATAAAAAAATTAAATTTTTCATTATGAATTTGTTAGAGTGTTTAGTGACAAATTTAACTATTTTCCTAAAAGTAATTAATAAATTATAATTGTGTAATGCCAAACATTTGGTGATGGATTTGTACAATCGTAATCCAAATTCCAAGTTGATGAAAAACTTGAATAAGTAGGTGCAGAATACGCTGCAATTGGCACAGGTGGAAGTGTTGTGAAATTATTCCAACTGGTTCCCACTTCAAAAATCAAACTAGTAAAAACCTGACTATTACTGGCGGACAAAGACCAAGCAACTGGACTAGTAAAAGCAGTTGTAGAAGCAGCAGAATTTAAACGTTCCCAATTACTAATATATGGGATACTTGCTGGTGATTCAAATGGAAATTTGAAAATAATAGATGTATTTTCTAAAACATAACTACCTCCTGGGGGAATTGTTACAGACCAAAATGGCTTACTATGAAATTCTGGATATGTGGCAGAACTATTAGGTTTTGTAATTATATCCCATAATTTTACCGTTTGTCCGGTGAAATTATATACTTCGAACGTTTTTTGGCCATAGTTTTGCAAACTAAAAAAATAATATTGCAATAAAGATTATTTTTTTCATATAATTAATTATTTTTTTGTTGATTGTACATTTAAGTTAATTTTTTTGAGTATTCTTTCAACGTTATTCTAATTAGTCCATCTGTATTTTCAATTGATTTACTTGCAATTTCGTTCTTACCTAAAGAAACTAAAAGTTCCTTAGCCACCTTTTCGATATCTTGAGCAGCCAATGAACGCTGATTTAAATTCATCGTACTTTCTTGTTTAGATTGCATCCAACTTTTTAGAGAACTTTCAAAGTTCAACATTTCAGTTGTTTTTGCAAAGACCACAGATGGCGGAGTTTCATCAACTAGAATTTCATTGCTCCCGCAAGAGTTTAGCATTAAAGCATATATAAAAATACCTGCAAATAATAATTTTTTTGTTGCCATAATTATACAATATTCACGCTACTATGGACGTTTTTTTTGGTTAGTGTTGCTAAAGGTGGGTTCTAAAAATTGATTTTTTTTGATTTTTCACAAAACAGAATCCATTAGTTTTGTGAATAAATAAATTTGTGCTATAAATCTAAAATATTATTTGGAATAATTACATCTAAAATTGATTTTTTTATGATAATAATATATATGATTATCAATTAGTTATGTTAAAATATTTAATCTGATTACTTGCTCATAACGGAATAAATTATAGGTCAAATTAATTAATCCGATTATTCCAGTTGTTTTTTTATTCAATGGTTTCATACATCTTGTTTATAGAAGAAGGTTTTCCCTCAAAAACCTTCTTCATCCCAAAAGTAAAATACTAGCGTATTTAGATGGGCAAATATAAACAAATTGAAATTTTTTATAAAAGTATACTATTCAATTTGTAGTAAAAAACACCAAGTAATTAACGGGCATATATGGTAATAAACGGGAAGAAATCGGTAAAATGATTTTCGACTTATGCGAAATGCGCTATAATCAACTAATTGATTTATTGAAATTATTCATTTTAAAAAAATTTATATTTGAATAAGTTATAAATTAGCACTTTGAATTAACCATGAAAAATATACCGTTTTTACTTTTTTTGTTTTTGCTTACAGGATGTAAATCTAATTTTCAACAAATTGAAAGCAATAAGTCAAAAATCAACGCAACACTTAATTCTTGGCATAAAGCTGCGGCAAATGCTGAGTTTGAAGCTTATTTTTCATTAATGACCAATGATGGAGTTTTTATTGGAACAGATGCAACCGAGAATTGGCAGAATGAAGCTTTTAAAACTTTTTCTAAACCGTATTTCAATAAAGGAAAAGCGTGGAATTTTTCCTCTTTACAAAGAAATATTTATCTAAATAAAAATCAAGACATCGCCTGGTTTGATGAATTATTAGACACTCAGATGAAAATTTGTAGAGGTTCTGGGGTGCTTATGAAAGTTGAAAACGAATGGAAAATAGCACATTATGTGTTATCGATGACCATTCCGAATGAACTCACCACAGAAGTAATAAAATTAAAAGAAAAGCTTGAATCAGAAGAAATTCTAAAATTAAGAGCAAAGTAAAAATTGTTTGTATTATTTTTTCAAATGTTCCAGCATATCTTTCGTCATACTTTCGATGTCAAAATTATGGCTCCAGTCCCAGTCTTTTCTTGCTGAACTGTCGTCGATGCTCGCGGGCCAACTATCCGCGATTTTCTGACGGAAATCAGGAGTAAATGAAATGTTGAAGTCCGGAATGTGTTTTTTAATTTCAGTCGCTAATTCTGTTGGTGTAAAACTCATTGCTGCCAAATTATACGAAGAGCGAATCTTAACTTGTTCCGCAGGCGCTTGCATAATTTGAATTGTTGCTGCAATTGCGTCGTCCATATACATCATCGGCATTTTGGTTTCTGAAGATAAAAAACAGTCGTATTTTTTCTCCGAAAGTGCTTTATAAAATATGTCAACGGCATAATCTGTAGTTCCTCCGCCAGGTGGCGACGACCAGCTAATTAACCCTGGATAACGGATACTTCGCACGTCAACACCAAAGATTTTGTGGTAATATTCGCACCATCTTTCGCCCGATTGTTTGCTAATTCCATACACCGTACTTGGCTCCATAATGGTATATTGTGGCGTGTTTTCTTTTGGCGTTGTTGGTCCAAAAACCGCAATACTTGATGGCCAAAATATCTTTTTTATCTTTCCGGCTTTCGCCAAATTTAATACGTGAAAAAGGGAATTCATATTTAAATCCCAAGCAAAAGCTGGATTTTTTTCGGCTGTAGCCGATAATAATGCGGCCATCAAATAAACTTCATCAATTTTGTGAATTTCAACAAGATGTTGAATTTGATTGAAATCTAAAGCATTCACGACTTCAAAAGGGCCAGAATTTACAACGTCTGTATTGAGTTTTCTTATATCGGATGCAATCACATTTTCCACTCCATAAATCGCTCTCAACTTCTGAGTTAGTTCTGTTCCGATTTGTCCACAGGCTCCAATAATTAGAATTTTTGTACTCATTTGAAATATTTGGAGTACAAAGATAACGATTTCGTAATTTAAAAATCATTTTTATGAGAATTGTTCAAAATTCGCATTTCTTAATTTACCTTTGTAACTTTGTATCAAATATTTATAAAATGAAACTCGTATTTTCCTGTCTTTTTTTGGTGCTTTTTCTGACATTATCTTGTCAAAACAATAAAGAACAACGCCTAATTGAAACTGCCAAAGAAGCCAAAAAGCAAGAAATTATCTTTGACAACATCAACAAAGGCTGGAATTTCAATGCAAAACCCCTCAACCCCGCTTCTCAAGGCTTGGTGGAAATGTGGAATGAATGGCGAATCTTTTTAATCGAATTAAATCAAAAACCTAAGAGCACTATTGGCGCATTTCAGAAAAAAGCAATAGAACTTTCCAAGAAAGCAGCGGATTTAAACAATAATATTCCCGTTGCATACAATAAACCGGAAGTAAAAAGTAGAATTGCCGTGTTAATTTCTAAAATAAACTCCTTGAATATGTTCCTCAATTTAGATAAAATTCAAGATAAAAAAGTTGTTGCTTTGGTATTGGAAATCAATATTCAACTGATTTCGCTGCAATCACAATTGGATGAAATTGTAAGAAAAAATACCATTCCAAAAGAAGAAGGCGAATCCGATTTGATTCAAATGTTAGACACTTCAAGAGCAATTCCAAACCGACAAATTTTACCAAAAAATTGAGCAAATCAGTAGTAGTTGGCAGATACGACAAAGCCACCAAGGTGAGTCAAATTGCAGAAAGTTTACAACAATCGGAAAACAAAATCCATTTAAAAGGACTTGTTGGATCGTCATTATCATTCGTTGTAAATTCCCTTTTTCATAAAAGCGAACTTCCTTTTCTTTTGATATTTGAAGATAAAGAAGCCGCCGCCTATTATTTAAACGACCTTGAGCAATTAATTGGTGAAAAAGACGTGCTTTTTTATCCAGGTTCTTTCCGCCGTCCTTACCAAATTGAAGAAGTTGATAATGCCAATGTTTTGCTTCGTGCGGAAGTTTTAAACCGTATCAATTCCAGAAAAAAACCAGCAATAATTGTCACTTATCCCGATGCTTTATTTGAGAAAGTAGTCACCAAAAAAGAATTAGACAAGAATACTTTAAAAGTTACTGTTGGCGATAAAATATCAATTGATTTTATAAATGAAGTGCTCTTTGAATACGAATTCAAACGGGTAGATTTCATTACAGAACCCGGCGAATTTTCTGTTCGTGGTGGAATTATAGATGTTTTTTCGTTTTCAAATGACAATCCCTACCGAATAGAATTTTTTGGAAATGAAGTTGATTCTATTCGAAGTTTTGATGTGGAAACGCAATTGTCTATCGAAAAGAAAAATAAAATTACGATTATTCCCAATGTTGAAAACAAGTTTTTTCAAGAAGATCGAGAAAGTTTTTTAAATTATATTTCCATTAAAACGGCAATTTTCATTCAAAATACCGAAGGGCTTCATTCAAAAATCGATACACTATTTGCGAAAGCGGAAGAAGCTTTCAAAAACTTAAATGGCACGATAAAACATTTGGAACCCGAACAATTATTTTTGAATCAGAAGGCATTTATAAAAAAAGCATTGGGTTTTACGATTGTAGAATTGGGGTCGAAAGCCATTTTCAGAACCAATAAAATAGTTGAATTTCACATTCAGCCACAGCCGTCATTCAACAAGCAATTCGATTTATTGCTAAATAATCTAAATGACAATCATTTTAATGGCATAAAAAATTATCTTTTTTGTTCCAATGATGCGCAGGCAAAAAGGTTTCACGATATTTTTCAAACGTTGGACGAAGCCAATCACGAAAGCATCAGAAAGCAATATGACACGATAAAACTGCCGCTATATCAAGGTTTTATTGACGAAGAATTACAAATTGCGTGTTACACGGACCATCAAATTTTTGAGCGCTACCATAAATTCAGCATCAAAAACGGGTATGCTAAAAAGCAAACAATCACTTTAAAAGAACTTACCACTTTGTCCGTTGGCGATTATGTAACCCATATTGATCACGGAATAGGAAAGTTTGGAGGCTTACAAAAAATTCAAGTTGAAGGCAAAACGCAAGAGGCGATAAAACTCGTTTATGCCGATAATGATATTGTGTATGTGAGTATTCATTCGTTATATAAAATATCGAAATTCACCGGAAAAGACGGTACGCCACCAAAAATTTATAAATTAGGTTCGAATGCGTGGAAGGTTTTAAAACAAAAAACCAAGGCACGCGTGAAGCACATTGCATTCAATTTAATTCAATTGTATGCGAAGCGAAGATTGGAAAAAGGGTTCCAATTCAAACCCGATAGTTATTTGCAATTAGAGCTTGAAAGTTCGTTTATTTATGAAGATACGCCCGACCAAACCAAGTCAACGCAAGAAGTAAAAGCCGATATGGAAAGCGACCGCCCGATGGATCGATTGGTTTGTGGCGATGTGGGTTTTGGAAAAACAGAAGTTGCCATTCGTGCTGCTTTCAAGGCAGTTGACAACGGAAAACAAGTTGCGATTTTGGTTCCAACAACCATTTTGGCCTATCAACATTACAGAACATTTACAGAAAGATTGAAAGATATGCCTGTTTCGATTGGGTATTTAAACCGATTTAGAACCGCAAAACAAAAGTCAGAAACCTTGAAAGATTTGGCTGACGGAAGGCTTGATATTTTGATTGGAACACACCAATTGGTAAATAAAAATGTGGTTTTTAAAGATTTAGGATTGCTAATTGTTGACGAAGAACAAAAGTTTGGCGTGAACGTTAAAGACAAATTAAAAACAATTGCTGCCAATATTGACACGCTCACTTTGACGGCAACGCCAATACCGAGAACGCTACAGTTTTCATTGATGGCAGCACGAGATTTATCAGTAATTATAACACCTCCGCCCAATCGATATCCTATAGAAACGAATGTTGTAGGTTTCAGCGAGGAATTAATTCGAGATGCGATTTCGTATGAAATTCAAAGAAACGGACAAGTATTTTTCGTGAATAATAGGATTGAAAATATCAAAGAAGTTGCCGGAATGATTCAGCGATTGGTTCCTGGCGCACGCGTTGGAATTGGTCACGGCCAAATGGAAGGCAAGAAACTCGAAGAATTAATGTTGGCATTCATGAACGGTGAATTTGATGTTTTGGTAGCCACAACCATCATCGAAAGTGGGCTGGACGTACCCAACGCCAATACTATTTTCATCAATAACGCCAATAATTTTGGCCTTTCTGATTTGCATCAAATGCGTGGTCGCGTGGGTCGTAGCAACAAAAAAGCATTTTGCTACTTTATTTGTCCGCCCTATTCGGTTATGACTGACGATGCGAGAAAGCGAATTCAGGCATTAGAACAATTTAGCGAATTGGGTGGCGGCTTAAATATTGCAATGAAAGATTTAGAAATTCGAGGTGCCGGAGATTTATTAGGCGGTGAACAAAGCGGATTTATCAATGAAATTGGTTTTGAAACCTATCAAAAAATCATGAATGAAGCCATTGAAGAATTAAAGGAAAATGAGTTCAAGGAATTGTATGCCGATGAGGAAAAACCTACTGAAAAAGCGTATGTAAAAGACTTGCAATTGGACACCGATTTCGAATTATTATTTCCTGACGAATACATTAATACCGTTTCTGAGCGACTCAAATTATACAACGAATTGAGTTTGATAAAAGATGAAATTACGTTGCAAGTCTATGAAAATAAGCTCGTGGATCGCTTCGGGCCATTACCAAAACAGGCGATTTCATTATTAAACAGCATAAAAATAAAATGGGTAGCTACCCAATTGGGAATTGAAAAATTAGTGATGAAACAAGGCAAAATGATTTGCTATTTTGTTTCCGACCAACAATCGAGTTATTACCAATCGGGGCGATTCAACCAGGTGTTGCAATTTGTACAAAAGCAATCGCAATTTTGCAAAATGAAGGAAAAACAAACGCCAAATGGTTTGCGCCTATTATTGACTTTTGAAAACGTAAAATCTATTAAAAAAGCATTGGAATTTATGAAAATGATATAATATTACAACATTTTCAAATCCTTAATTACCTTAAAGGCAACATCCACTTCGTCATCGCTCACTAAAATGGTGAATTCATTGGAGGTTGAAATCACTTCGTTGATGATAATTCCTTCCCAAGCCAAACGCTGAAAAATAAAGTAGTAAATCCCAGGAATTACAGTGTTTTCTTTTGGTAATTTCACCGTAATCGAAGCCAAATTTTCTAACTTTTGGATTTGTTTTTCGTCAGCAAAATGTTTTTCTACCAAATGCCCCACACTTTGACTCACAATAATATTCGTCTCGCTAACGCCTTTTGAAGAGGTGTAAAAAATATCAGGATTGCTGTTAATTTCCGAAATCAAATCGGCTTGTTTGGTCAAAATTGTACTGGAAACGGCAAATGTATAATCAATTAATGAAGAACGAACTGTGATTTCTCCCAAGTTTTTCATCACTTTTGAAATCTTGTGATTCAGTCTAAAATCCAAATCTACCGAAAGACGTTTCAGCGCCATTACAATAGCCCCTTGTTTCACCTCTTTCCCGAATTCAGACTCTAATTCGGTCATCATATTTCTTGACAAAGACGTCAAATTGATAATGTTTTGGGACAATGCGCTTAATAAAAAAGGCTTGGTTTTGATGTAATTTTCAACAATCGAAGATACGGTTTTCATTTTTTTTGTTTTAAACTTGCGACAAATATAGCAATAAAAAACAATTTGTTATAAATATAACATCAAAAATGATAAAACGCATCTTCCAAATGCTCCATTTTGAAACCTTTCCCATCTTTGTGAAGCGCAATAATATCAAAGCGAACTTCCACGTCAAGATCATTTGAAAGTACATATTCGTTTATGGCTTTCACTAAAAGTTGAATTTTTTTAGGTTTCACAAAATCTTGTGGCAATCCAAAATCTATACTCGAACGGGTTTTAACCTCAACAACAGCAAGGATTCCGTCTTTTTTGGCAATAATATCTACCTCAGCTTTTTGAAAAGTCCAATTGGTTTCTAAAATCGAATAGCCATTTTTTTCAAGAAATTCAACGGCTAATTCTTCTCCTAATTTTCCTAAATCGTTGTGTTCGGCCATTAAATAAGTATAAATTGATGGTGCTAAAACTTCATAATTGTTTCCTTATCATTCACCTCTAAAGAAATTGTTTTCCCAAAAATCAACGTATTATTATCGTGAATATGTCCCGCTGGAAAATTAAAAACAATAGGAAAATGATATTTTTTAGTAATATCCAAAATGATTTCGTGCGCATTTTTCCCCCACGGTATCTCATTATCGTGCATTTTTATAAAACTTCCCACAACCAAACCTTGCAATCCTTCAAAGCAACCGCAGCGCTTCAAACTCAGCATCATTCGGTCAATATGGTATAAATATTCGTCTAAATCTTCAATAAAAAGGATTTTTCCACGGCAATTTACCTGCGATTCGGAACCCATCATACTGTACAAAATCGACAAATTACCACCGATTAATTCTCCTTCGGCAACGCCCAATTTATTTTCGTTTTCACACGCCACGCTATATGAAAGCGTTTCTCCGAACAACGCTTTTCGCAACGTTTCCTCAACTTCTACCGAAGCTTTCTCAACATTTACGGGCATAATTCCGTGAATTGACGCAATCCCCAACATATTCAAATGACTGTGCAAAACCGTCACATCGCTAAATCCAACAATCCATTTTGGGTTCGTATTAAACCTTGAAAAATCAACTAATTCCACCATTCTCGCCGTTCCATAACCACCCCGAACGCACCAAATTGCTTTGATATTCGGGTTGTCCATCATCGCCTGAAAATCGGTTGCGCGTTGCTCGTCCGTTCCCGCCAATTGGTTGTCGTCCAAGCCAATTGTTGCGCCCACAACCACTTCCAATCCCCAACTTTTTGCCAACGCCAATGCGGGTTTCAAGTTATCGGTAATGTTTTTTCGAGCTGTTGCAACAATCGCAATTGTGTCTCCTTTTTGTAAATTCTGCGGTGTTATCATAGTCGTTTGCGCTTGAAATTTGGTCGCCAAAAAGAGTAGCAAAATTAAAATCCTAACCATTTTTTGGTATTTATAGTGTTTCAAAACCAATAACAAATTAACGAATAATCAATAACACCTGCAAGGGTTTCAAAAGCATAATTTTTATTTTGACGCGCCATTTTTTGCTAACTATTACAAAAAGAGATTTAAATATATAAATTTTACTCCCCAAAAAATATTTTATTATAAATATTAAAATTTGTTTTTAGTGAATTAGGAAGTAAAAACCAATACTATTTTTGAATTAATAATCATCTTATAATTTACTATATTTGAATTAAAATTAGCACTCATGAAATATATCCAATCGTTTTTTTTGTCTTTTATAACGACACTTGTTTTGGGACAAAATTTTCAGCAATTTGTAAATCCAATTATTGGAACAGGCGGACACGGACATACTTTTCCTGGTGCTACGCTTCCGTTTGGAATGGTACAATTATCTCCCGACACCAGAATTGACGGCAGTTGGGACGGTTGTTCAGGGTATCATTATTCCGATGCTGTAATTTATGGATTTTCACACACGCACCTCAACGGAACGGGTTGTTCTGATTTTGGAGATATTATGATTATGCCAACAATGGGCGAACCTTCATTTGACAACAAAATATATTCTTCCAAATTTTCACATCAAAACGAAAAAGCAACGGCTGGTTTTTATTCCGTTAAATTGGATAAACACAATATTGATGTTCGTTTAACAGCTTCAACACGGGTTGGATTTCATGAATATACTTTTAATACCGCAGGTCAAGCCAATGTTATTTTAGATTTAAACCACCGAGATAAATTACTTTATGGCGAGGTAAAAATCATTGACAATAAAACCATCGAAATCCTAAGAAGAAGCGAAGCTTGGGCAAAAGACCAATATGTTTATGCACTAATTGAGTTTAATGTCCCAATGGAAGTTTCAAAAAGGAATGCTAGTAGTCGTAGAAATGGATTTATGTGTGGAGAAACTTTAGCTTGTTCCTTTTCCAAACAAGTAAAAAAAGGCGAAAAAATCCTTGTGAAAGTATCGCTTTCTCCAACCGGTTTTGAAGGAGCAAAGCTTAATAGTTCGGAAATTAAAGGTTGGGATTTTGATAAAGTAAAAACGGAAGCGGAGCAAAAATGGAATTCTGAATTGTCAAAAATTGAGGTAACATCGGACAACAACGACAAAAAAATCGTTTTCTACACTGCATTATACCACACAATGATGCAGCCTAATATTGCTCAAGATGTAGATGGAAAATACCGTGGCAGAGACAACAAAATTCATGTTGCAGATGGATTTGATTACTATTCCGTTTTCTCACTTTGGGATACTTTTCGCGCCGCGCACCCACTTTATACTTTGATTGACAAAAAAAGAACTTCCGATTTTATCAATACTTTTCTAAAACAATACGAACAAGGTGGAAGATTGCCCGTTTGGGAATTGGCGTCCAATGAAACGGATTGTATGATTGGCTATCATTCGGTTTCGGTTATGGCTGATGCGATGGCAAAAGGAATCAAGGGCTTCGATTACGAAAAGTGTTTTGAAGCCGCTAAACATTCAGCAATGTTAGGCCATTTGGGTTTGGATGCTTATAAAAGACAAGGTTTTATTTCGATGGATGATGATAGCGAAAGTGTTTCAAAAACTTTGGAATATGCTTATGATGATTGGTGTATTGCTCAAATGGCTCAGATTTTAAATAAAATGGAAGACTATAATTATTTCATGAAACGTTCTCAAAGTTGGAAAAATGTCTTTGATTGGAATACTGGTTTTATGCGACCAAAGAAAAATGGCGGTTGGAACAAGCCATTCGATCCAAAGGAAATCAATAATAATTTTACCGAAGGAAACTCATGGCAGTATTCGTTTTTTGTACCTCAAGATATTCCGGGAATGATTGAAGCCTATGGTGGTGCAGCAAAATTCGAAGCCAAACTTGATGAAATGTTCAATAGCGAAAGCAAAACAACAGGACGCGAACAAGCCGATGTGACTGGATTAATCGGACAATATGCCCACGGAAACGAACCAAGTCATCACATGGCGTATTTGTATAATTATGTTGGAAAGCCAGAAAAAACAACGGAGAAAGTACATTATATTTTAAATGAATTCTACAAAAACACACCCGATGGATTAATAGGAAATGAAGATTGTGGGCAAATGAGTGCTTGGTATGTTTTGAGTTCCATGGGGATTTATGATGTAACTCCCGGACAGCCTAAATGGGAAATTAACGAACCTTTTTTAGATGCAAAAGTTAGTATTGATGGCAATGACCCAAACTATCTTCACTTGCATGATTCGAGAAGTATTTTACCCCAATTCGGGAAGGAAGACGTTGTTAATTCTTCATATCAATCAATCGTTCCAGTTCCAGTAATTCAAGCAGAAAGTAAATCATTTAAAGATAATTTGAAAATTGAAATTATTTCTCAAAATCCTAATTACGATTTATATTATTATATCGACGACAAACCGTTTCAATTTGTTCCTAGTAATTTAGTGAAATACACTCAAAGTATTGAAATTGCTAAAACTACCAAGATTATTGCAGCTGCTAAAAACGGAAAGCAAGGCAGTGCTTTTGTTAGGGCTACTTTTTATAAAAAACCAAACAATTACACTATCAATATCAAATCAAAATACAACCGTCAATATACTGCTGGTGGAGATGAAGGATTAATAGACGGAATTTTTGGAACTGAAAACTGGAAAAAAGGCGATTGGCAAGGCTATCAGTCACAGGATTTTGAAGCGGTTATAGATTTGCAATCAGAGAAAAATGTATCGAATTTTAGCGCAACTTTTCTACAAGATTCTCGTTCGTGGATTTTGATGCCTACCAAAGTGGACTATTATTCATCCTTAGATAATGTCAATTTTACACTCATCGGAACTATCGAAAACAATTTAGACCCAAAATTTGAAGAAAATAAAATCCAAAATTTCGAATACAAATCACCTAAAGAAATCAAGGCGAAATACATCAAAGTAATAGCCTATAACTTCGGGAAATTACCCGAATGGCATCAAGGTTTCGGTGGCGACGCCTTTATTTTCATTGATGAAATAACTATTAAATAATTAAATCGAACTCCGACAGAGTTTGGAACTCTGTCGGAGTTTTGTAAATGTTAAATCATGAAAATAGCCCTTTTACAATCCCTATTACTCTGGGAAAACCCAATTGCAAATCGGAAGTATTTCGAGGAAAAAATCAATTCCATTTCTGAAAATGTCGATTTGATTGTTCTTCCAGAAATGTTTACTTCGGGTTTTACTATGAATCCAAAAGCGGTATCCGAACCAATGCAAGGCGAAACAATAGTGTGGCTACAATCTTTGGCAAAAGCCAAAAATTCCGCGATTACTGGAAGCTTAGTCATCAAAGAAAACGATAATTTCTACAACCGATTAGTTTTTGTTTTTCCAAATGGCGAAATCCAAAGCTACGATAAAAGGCATTTGTTTACTTTGGCAGGAGAAGACAAAGTCTATACTTTTGGAACAAATAAATTAATTATTGAATACAACGGATTCAAAATTTGTCCGCTAATTTGTTATGATTTGCGATTTCCAGTATTTGCAAGAAATACCGAAGATTATGATGTTTTGATTTACGTTGCCAACTGGCCAAAACCAAGAATAAACGCTTGGGATACTTTGCTAAAAGCACGAGCTATCGAAAACATGTGTTATACAATTGGGGTGAATAGAATTGGTGAAGACCCAAACAAACACAATTATCCAGGGCACTCTCAAGCAATAGATTTTTTAGGAAATTATCTCATTGAACCCCAAGAAAACGAAGGTGTTTTTATTACCAATTTAGACAAAAACACACTTTTAGAAAGCCGTCAAAAATTGGGTTTTTTGAATGATCGGGATGAATTTAAGAGGGTATAATTGGGATTATTTTCCTAAATCAAACCCCTGATCCACATCCCAATTGGCACGAACATCAATTTCTTTAGGGAAATAAATCACTTCTTCAGCCTGTTTTTTCGTTAAGAAATTCCCCGAATCCCATTCCCTATTTGCATTTGCGTCATAAATAACGCGAAGGGTATATTTTGCAGGTTCTAAAAACATAAAATCTACCGAAGTGGCTTTCTCAGAATATTCCGAAGCCACAACATCGCCTTTTTCATTGGTCAATTCCACAAGTATTGGGAAACGTTTTATATTGGTTAAATTCACACGCAAATTCCCGTAATCCGCAGTGTTTTTTGTTGATACTTTATAGTTCAGCGTATCATTTTTTTGTTCTAAATAATCTGTTAAAGCGCCGGGTAAAAGTTGGAATTTGTAATTTTGTAGCGGTTCTTTTGGAAAATCAAATTTCAATTCTTGGTTATAAACATCATAATCTGTAGTAAAAGCAACACTCACCGAATCTTTATCAGTCACTTTAATTTTCGATTTATCAAATTTTATCAAAGGTCGCGAAGCCGTAATCGTGAATTTATCCATTTTTGATAAACTTAAACTTGTTTTTCCAGAAAAACTCAAAGTGTCTTTTTTCTGTGCCTTAATTTTGAAATTAAAATTGGCTTTATACGTTCCGTTGGTCACTGCCAAATTCAGCGAATCGGCTTTTATTGGTTTAAACCAAACTTGAACCGAATCTTTCACGGGGAATTTTGTAATTATTGTAGGCAGAATTTCTTTTCTGTTTTTCAAAACGATATTTAGGTTTTTGGGCTTCCCTTCATAGCCTAAAAATAATTTATTTCCTGACGCTTGAACGGGCTTAATCGCTTTAAACGGCAACACTTCTTTGAATAATTTTAGTTCAAATAAACTGTCGTTTGGAATTGTAACATACTGTTTTCTATACCCAATTTTGTCTTCTTTAGGATTGAATTTATTGTTGCTATTCACATCTTTCATCGCCACCAGAAGATATTTTCCGGCCTTAATATTCTCAATTTCAAAAGTCTTCAAACTGTCCAAAGTATTCGTAATATATCTCGGAACCGATTTGTAAACTACCGAATCCGTAAATTTATCATTCACTTCATACAATAGCACCGAAACAAATGAATCTTCCTTCTTGTTTAGTGCGTCTTTAATGGTTCCACCCACTTTTAGTGAGTCAATAAATGTGCCTGTCGAAAATACATATTTGAACTGTTTGTAGGGAATTCCCTCATTATTATCCTCAATACTTTGTCCAAAATTAAAACTATACGTCGTATTTTCCTGAAGCGTATCTTTGATTTTTATGTTAATAATTTTACTCGCCGTCAACGGAGAAATCATCGGAACAGTCTGCATTGGAGGAGAAATAATCAGCTGTTTATTGACATTTTTCAGCTTTACATATTCATCAAAAGTCAAATTAATTTCAGTTCCTTTAAAATTTACGCTGAAATTTTTTGGAAAACTGGCTTTCAAAACCGGCGCAATCGTGTCTTTCAATCCGCCAGAAATCGAGCCCCTTTTGGCGCAACTAACGACGGTTAAAACCAGCAAAACCAAAATATATTTCAAATTATTTTTCAACATACCACTCTAAATTAGAAGACACAAATTAACAATTATATTTTCTGTAATCGAAATCTTTTGAGTTTTTATTAGGAGCTATTTCCTGCTATTTGCTATATCTACGCTAAAAAGCGCAGGATACCGCTGTTATCAGGGCTAAAAATGTTCTCGGTAACTTCTCGATTCAACTTTAAGTATAAGTTAGTTATCCTAATTAATTTCATAATCAAATTTTTATCTTTTTCTACTTTTTACCGAATTAATACCAGTCTAAGAAATAGTTAAGTTGTTTAAATATATAATAATTGTCATTTTCAATCAAACAAAAAGCCTACATTTATATAAAAATAAAAAATGGTATTGAAGACTCGCTCAATAGGCTTGGTGCTTTCTGGTGGGGGTTCAAAAGGAATTGCCCAAGCAGGTGCGATTAAGTTTTTAGAAGAACAAAATATTCGCCCCACCCAAATTGCAGGATCAAGTGCAGGATCAATCGTTGGTGCACTCTATGCTTTTGGGAAAACCCCCGAGGAAATCTTAGAATTTTTCCAGTCGATTTATATTTTTCATTGGAAACACTTCACTTTCAAAAAAGCGGGACTTATAGATTCCAATTCTTTTAAAAGTTATTTCAATGACATTTTTCAAGATGCTATTTTGGGGGATTTAAAAATTCAAACTCATATTACAGCAACCGATATGGTAAATGGAACGTTGAAAATATTTGATTCCAAAACTAAAATTGTAGATGCTATTTTAGCGTCGTCAGCCTTTCCTGGGTTGATGTCGCCCTACGAAATACTTGGGAAATTATACAGCGATGGAGGAATTTTGAATCATTTTCCGACTGACATTATCAAAGGGAAATGTGAAACATTAATTGGTGTTTATGTGAGTCCAATTCATAAAATCCAAGCTAAAGACTTGTCATCCATAAGAGCAGTTACAACACGCGCTTTTGATTTGCTCTCGGAAAATTCAAATGTTGATAAATTCAATAATTGCGATTGGATTATTGCGCCCAAAGAACTGAGTAATTACAGCACATTTGAAACCAATAAAACTAAAATGAAAGCAATTTTTACTATCGGATATAATGAAGCCGAAAAATCATATTCACAACTAATTTCAAAAAAGTAACGAAGTCTATTTCATAAAAAAAGAATATACCTATATTTGCATAATACAACTCAACTAAATTATGAAATACAAACGAATTCTTCTGAAATTAAGTGGCGAAGCGCTAATGGGCGAAAGACAATATGGAATCGACCCAGCGAGATTGGCAGAATATGCCGACGAAATCCAAAAAATTCATTCAAAAGGAGTCGAAATTGCAATTGTAATTGGTGGTGGAAATATTTTTAGAGGCGTTGCAGGTGCAAGTAACGGAATGGATCGTGTTCAAGGCGATTATATGGGAATGCTTGCTACCGTTATCAACGGAATGGCGTTGCAAGGTGCATTGGAAGAAAAAGGAATGCTAACTCGTTTGCAAACCGCTTTGAAAATTGAAGCAATTGCAGAGCCGTATATAAAAAGAAGAGCCGTGCGTCACCTTGAAAAAGGGCGAATTGTGATTTTTGGCGCAGGAACAGGAAATCCCTATTTTACAACAGATACAGCCGCCGTTTTGAGAGGTGTAGAAATTCACGCCGATGTAATTTTGAAAGGAACACGCGTTGACGGAATTTATTCAGCAGATCCTGAAAAAGATGTAACTGCTACAAAATTCGACACAATTTCTTTTGATGAAGTTATTAAAAAAGGATTAAACGTAATGGATTCAACCGCTTTCACACTAAGCCAAGAAAATAAATTGCCAATTGTAGTTTTTGATATGAACAAAGAAGGAAACTTATTGAAGATTTGCGAAGGCGAAAATATCGGAACAATAGTTAAAATATAAGACTTGCTCAAAAAGCAAAAAATTAAGAAAAATGACGGAAGAAATTGAATTTATATTAGATAGTACAGAAGAATCGATGCAAGGTTCTATTGCGCATTTAGAAAAAGAATTTCTAAATATTCGTGCAGGAAAAGCTTCACCAGCAATGTTGGGAAGTGTTTTTGTGGATTATTATGGCGCTGCAACACCGCTTTCACAAGTTTCAAAAATTAGCGTTCCAGATGCAAGAACAATAACCTTACAGCCGTTTGAAAAAAACATGTTACAAGTAATTGAAAAAGCAATTATGGTTGCAAATATCGGATTTAATCCAATGAATAATGGTGATGTAATTATTATTAGCGTGCCACCATTAACAGAGGAACGCCGTCGTGATTTAGCAAAACAAGCTAAAGTAGAAGCCGAAGAGGCTAAAATTGGAGTTCGAAATGTGCGTAAAGATGCCAATTCAGATATTAAAAAATTAGAAAAGGAAGGAACTTCAGAAGACATTTGCAAAAGTGCTGAGGAAGAAGTTCAGAATTTAACCAATAGCTTCATCCGCAAAATCGATGAACTTTTAGTCGTTAAAGAAGCTGAAATTATGAAAGTTTAACTTCATTATATTGCTATTAAATCCGCTGTAAATGCGGATTTTTTGATTTTCGCTGGTTTTGAACGTTCTAAGTAACAACGCTATTTTTTTTAAATCAGATGGTGAAGATTTACTTCGTTACTTCGCTATCGCTCGGGTGCAATCCGTGCCCACAAAGTAGAAAAAACTTAATTTTACATTCAAGAAACAACAACAATAATAAAGTATTCTTCATTTTAGTTTGAGATTTTTTATTTTGAAAGTGGGCACGGATTGCATATCCCCAGTGAGCGTCTCGTTCGTGACTACAAAAATTAAAATAGATTTTCTAAAAATCAAAAAGGGCTAGATAATTTCCAGCCCTTTTTATAAATATAAATCACGTTTTACTCTATTTCTGTAACGCGCAAAGTGTTCACCATTCCTTTATTTGCAATTGGCATCGCGGCTAAGTTAATCAACATATCGCCTTTTGAAACCAAGCCTTTTTCGGTGGCAATTTTGTTAATATCGTCAATGGTATCATCTGTACTTACAAATTTATCATAGTAAAAAGTTTTCACTCCCCAGATTAAATTCAACTGTGTTAAAATTCTTTTATTGGATGTAAATACCAAAATAGCTGCTTGTGGACGCCATGCCGAAATTTGAAATGCAGTATAACCACTATTCGTCAACGTACAAATTGCTTTTGCGTGAATTGCATTTGCCATTTGAGCGGCGTGCTGACAAACAGTTTTAGTAATATAACGTTTTGTTTTAATTTGCGGTGTATTTTGTGGTACTTGAATTAGCGGAGAATCCTCAACTGCTTCAATAATTTGTGTCATTTTTTCAATAACTTGAACGGGATAATTTCCTACAGAAGTTTCTCCAGAAAGCATCACAGCATCCGCGCCATCCATAACAGAATTGGCAACATCATTTACCTCAGCGCGAGTTGGCGTTAGGCTTGTAATCATTGTTTCCATCATTTGCGTAGCAATAATAACCGGGATTCTAGCTGTTTTGGCTTTATGCACCAGTTTTTTCTGAATTAATGGCACTTCGTGAGCTGGAACTTCTACTCCTAAATCGCCACGGGCAACCATCAAACCATCACAATGCGTGATGATAGAATCTATATTTTCAACTCCTTCAGGCTTTTCAATTTTGGCAATAATTGGAATTTTATGATCCGAATGTTTTGCAATTAGGTCTTGCAATTCCATTAAATCTTCAGCCGTTCTAACGAAAGAAAGTGCAATCCAATCTACTTTTTGCTCAATGGCAAATATTGCATCCCGAATATCTTTTTCTGTTAATGCTGGCAATGAAACTTTTGTATTTGGAAGATTCACCCCTTTTTTAGATTTCAAAGGACCGCCTTGAATTACTTTGGCAACAACTTCTGTAGTTCTATTTGTAGAAATAACTTCAAACATCAATTTTCCGTCATCAAGAAGGATATTTTCTCCGGGATTAACATCATTTGGAAATTCTTTGTAGTTCATATAAACACGCTCCTTAGTTCCAGGAACGTCTTCGGCAGTTTGAAAAGTAATAATGTCTCCAGGATTCACAATTACTTCTTCATTCATTACACCGACGCGAAGTTTAGGACCTTGTAAGTCGCCTAAAATAGCTGCTGTATAGCCAAATTCGTCATTTAATCCTCTGATTAAATCAATTTTTGCTTTAACATCGGAATAATCTGCATGAGAGAAATTCACTCTAAAAACATTTACTCCAGCCTCAATCATATCTTTCAAGACTTCTCTTGTACTGCATGCGGGGCCTAATGTTGCTACAATTTTAGTTTTTTTGTTTGTTGACATTTTTTATTAAAAAATTAAATTATTTTTAGATTTTATTTTATTTGTATCTACCGAATAAACGGTTGATATTCTTGCTATGGTGTTAATTTCGGCAATGATTTTTTCTATGTCATTAGCACTATTTTCAACTTTCAGAAAGTAATCTACTTTTTTAAATTCTGGTAAAAGATAGGCTTTGGTGGCTACCTCATAAGAAGAATTGGCAAATAAATTCTGATTGTTATCCGATTTTAATGTGTTTACTTCATTTTTATTTTGGATTAAACTCCAACAACTATCATTAGCATTATTTTCATAAATGAACCTCGAAAAACCAGTAACCCCTTCTTTGATATTTATTTGGATTTCGCTTTTACTTTTGCCTAATAAAATGGGTAATTTCTGATTCAAAAAATACGCCAATCGATAATCTTCTAATGAAGTATGAATTGCAATGAGTTCATAATCAACCTCGTCAAATTCATCGATATGTAATTTATGAATTGCCATTTCCGTTTAAATAAGTTGTAAATATACTATTTCTAAGCTATTAAACAGTTACTAAATTGATATGTTTCCTTTATTTTACTAACGAAATCGTTGTAGATTTGATAAAATAACGTATTATTTTTTGTCGATTTTATCTTGAAATGCAAAGTAAGCTCTTTGAGATGCTTTTTCCTCCGCCTTCTTTTTGGATGATGCTCTTGCTTTTGCAATGACTTTATCGTCAATACTAAATTTTACGCCAAATAAGCGTTCGCCAGAACTGTCGTTGTCTTCAAAAACATCAAAATGAAAGGTCTTTTTCTCTTTTTGACACCATTCAATCAATAAACTTTTATAGCTAATGACTTTGCCCTCTAATTTCGCAATATCTACATAAGGAACAATAACTCGTTTTTGGATGAATTTCTCGCAATAGGCATAGCCTCCATCTATATAAATGGCGCCAACAAGTGATTCAAATAGATTGCCGTGAATATTTTCACCAAAATGCTGAATTGGAACTTTGCTATCTAAAAATTGAACTAAATTCAACTCCCGACCCAATTCATTCAAATGTTCGCGACTTACAATCTTGGAACGCATTTTTGTTAAATAACCTTCATCTCCAGCGGGTGCTTTATCGAATAAATAAGCGGCAATTATAGAACTCAACATCGAATCGCCAAGAAACTCCAATCTTTCGTAGTTTATCGGATTTCCTTTGGTGTCAATTTTACTTGTAGAACGATGGATAAATGCTTTTTTGTAGTTACTTATTTCTATTGGTTTAAAACCAAGTATTTTTTGAATATCAGTAAAAAAAATCCCGTCTTCTTCAGATCGGGATTTTTGAAATATTTTTCTGATTATACTCATAGAATACTATTAAAGTTCTAATTTTTTAACCAATACGCACGCATTATGACCGCCAAAACCAAATGTATTGCTCATCAATACCTTCACGTCTCTTTTTTGAGCCGTATTGAAAGTAAAATTCAAGTTGTTGTCAATAGCTTCATCATCCGTGAAATGATTTATTGTTGGAGGAATTATTCCGTGTTTGATAGCAAGAATGGAAGAAATTGTTTCAATCGCTCCAGCCGCTCCCAATAAATGTCCTGTCATCGATTTCGTCGAATTCAAGTTCATTGAGTAGGCGTGCTCCCCAAAAACGTGAAGAATAGCTTTGCTTTCGGCAATGTCTCCAAGTGGCGTTGAAGTCCCGTGCATATTCACACCATCAACATCTGTAGGTTTCAAACCAGCATCTCTCAAACAGTTAATCATTACGTTTTTCGCACCCAATCCATCAGGATGTGGCGCTGTAATATGATACGCATCAGCAGACATTCCGCCTCCGCCAATTTCACAGTAAATAGTAGCACCACGAGCAATAGCGTGTTCGTATTCTTCTAAAATTAATGCTCCAGCACCTTCTCCAAGAATAAAACCATCACGGTCTTTGTCCATTGGTCGGGATGCAGTTTTTGGATCATCATTACTTGTTGACAAAGCGTGCATCGCATTAAAACCACCCATTCCAGCAATTGTAACTGCAGCTTCTGAACCACCAGTTACCATTGCATCAGCGTGACCCAAACGAATATAATTGAAAGCATCAATTATAGCATTTGTAGAGGAAGCGCACGCGGAAACGGTTGCGAAATTTGGGCCTCTAAAACCATATTTTATAGAAATATGACCACATGCAATATCAGAAATCATCTTTGGAATAAAAAACGGATTGAATCTTGGCGTTCCATCACCTGCAGCGAAATTCAACATTTCAATTTGAAAAGTTTCTAATCCACCAATTCCTGAACCCCAAATAACGCCAATTCTATCTTTATCTAAAGTATCAAAATCAAAATTTGCATCTTTAACCGCTTCATCAGATGAAACCATTGCATATTGCGCATACCGATCCATTTTTCTAGCTTCTTTTCTGTCTATAAAATCTTCAACATTAAAACCTTTTAGCTCGCAAGCAAATTGTGTTTTGAATTTTGAAGCATCAAAATAAGTAATTGGAGCCGCACCACTAACACCGTTAATAAGTCCGTTCCAATATTCTTGTACTGTATTTCCAATAGGAGTAAGCGCACCCAAACCTGTTACTACAACTCGCCTTAATTCCATAGTATAATTTTATAGTTATGAATGTAAAAAAATAATACCTATGCTTTTTTCTATGTAAAATCATAAAAAGACATAGGTATTACAATATATTTTATGTGATTGAACGAACAATCATAAATTTTAATTTAAAAAAATAATAACACCCGTAAACCAAATGGCATACGGGTGCAAATTTTATTATTTTTTAGCTTCTTCGATATAAGAAATAGCTTGACCTACAGTAGCAATGTTTTCTGCTTGATCGTCTGGTATTTGAATATCAAATTCTTTTTCAAACTCCATAATTAGCTCAACTGTATCTAAAGAATCAGCTCCTAAATCATTTGTGAAGCTTGCTTCTGTTACAACTTCGTTTTCGTCAACGCCTAATTTGTCTACGATAATCGCTTTTACTCTTGATGCAATGTCTGACATAATTTTTAATTTTAAAATTTAATTTGTTGGCAAAAATAAAAAACTTTATTTTAAATCCACGCTTTAGTTAATAAATAAGAGAACGAAATTAAAAAAATAATTTAATAAAGAACCTAAATTTCTATTTATTATCGATTTTTATTCTTTTTTTTGCGTGATATTAAAAAGTACAAAAATGAAAAAAATCGTGATTTTCGCTTCAGGCTCGGGGACAAATGCTGAAAACATTGTGCTTTATTTTAATAAAATCGAAGTCGCTAAAGTTATTTACATTTTTTCTAATAATGCGAATGCAAAAGTTTTAGAACGAGCAAGAAATTTGAATATTCCCACAGAAATTTTCTCGAAAGATGAATTTAATGGGGATAAAGTACTACAAAAATTAAATAGCATTCAACCCGATTTGATAATTTTAGCAGGGTTTCTATTAAAATTTCCACAAAATTGCGTTGCAGCATTTCCAAACAAAATTATCAATATTCATCCTGCACTTTTACCTAAATATGGAGGAAAAGGAATGTATGGAATGAATGTTCATAAGGCTGTTGTTGAAAATAAAGAACCCGAAACCGGCATTACCATTCATTATGTAAATGAAAATTACGATGAAGGAAACATCATTTTTCAAAAAAGCGTACCTTTATCAGGAAATGAAACGCCCGAAGAAGTTGCAGATAAAATTCACGAACTCGAACAAAATCATTTTCCAATAATAATTGAAAAAATCTTAAATCTTAAATCTTAAATCAAAAATTGGAACACGAAGTACATATTTATACCGACGGTGCTGCCAAAGGAAACCCAGGCCCTGGAGGTTATGGCGTTGTAATGGAATTGGTGGGAACGCCTCATAAAAAGGAATTCTACGAAGGTTTTCAGCATACTACTAACAATAGAATGGAATTATTGGGCGTAATTGTTGGTTTAGAAAAACTAAAAAACCCGAATAGGAGAGTTTTGGTAATTTCTGATTCTAAATATGTAGTTGATTCTGTTTTGAAAAAATGGGTTTTTGGTTGGGAAAAAAAAGGCTTCGTTGGTAAGAAAAACCCTGATTTATGGAAACGTTTTCTAGTTATTTACAGAAAACACCAAGTTGACTTCAAATGGATAAAGGGGCATAATAACCACATTCAAAATGAACGTTGCGACGAATTGGCCGTTATGGCATCGATGCAAAAAACACTTTCTGTGGATGCTTTTTATGAAAAAGAAGATGAGAAGTTGTTTTAATTGCTTTTTTTCATACATTTACTATAAATTATTCACACCAATTTATTATGACAGCAACAGCATTGAAACAGGTAAACAATAAATTGAAAAATTTACCAGACAGCTTGATAGATGAATTAGAAAGTTATATGGATTTTTTAGCATTCAAACATTCTTAAGAGTCTAATCCAATTCCTCAATGGCACAAAGATGAGGTTTCCAGACGCATAAAGCTAACTCAAAAACCAGTTAACGCATTTGACATGATTGATAATCTGGTTTGAAGCTCATACAAAAAACTCCAAATTTTAAATTAGATACAAAGATGTTCATTGTTTGCTAATGAAAACATTTAAGTATATGGTACATTTTAGGGTTGCTTAAGAAAACAGAAGTAAGTAATGGCTAAAATTTAATGTTGTATTTAAATAAAGCGCTAATTTTTTGCCACAGATTTAATAGATTAGCACAGATTAGTTTGCTCTATACTTTAAAATTCTTTTAATCTGTGGCAAAACTCTTTTAAAAATTGCGACAATATATCTTTCTTGCTACTTAGTATAGTTATTTCTAAAAAATACTTAGTTGATTTAGAATATGCTGAGCCCCATTTTTAAACAAAATATCCAATTAAATTAAGATAGTTTTTTTTAGTTTCTGGGCTAAAATTGGAAATAACTTTTGGCCTTTTTTGGCCTGAAAAAGTTATTCTAATTTTATGCTACATTTTTCAAGCAATAAACACTTGATGGCGTTTTGTAATCTAATGACTGATGGAATCTTTGTTCATTATAGAAATCAAAATATTTTTCAAGTCCATTATAAAGTGTAATCCCATCCGAATAACTTTGTAAATATACATTTTCATATTTAACGGTTCTCCATAATCTTTCAATAAAAATATTGTCAATTGCTCTACCTTTTCCATCCATAGATATTTTTACATTTTTGTCTTTCAATGCTTTGGTGTGAATTTCACTAGTGTATTGACTTCCTTGATCTGTGTTGAAAATTGCTGGAGCACCATATTTTTCTATCGTTTCATTCAAAACCTTTGTACACCATTCAGCACTCATCGTATTGCTAATATCCCAATTTAAAACGTATCTTGTATGCAAATCAATTATTGCTGTAAGATACATAAATCCTTTATTCATTGGAATGTAGGTGATGTCAGTTGCCCAAACTTGGTTTTTATAAGTGATTTTTAAATTCTTTAGCAAATATGGATATTTCTTATGTTCTGGATTACAAATTGTTGTCTTTGGCTCCCTATAAATGGTTTTCCAGTTCATACGTTTCATTAATCTTCTTACTCGTTTTTCATTGATAACAAATCCCTGGTTTTGCAACCAAACTGTTATTTTTCGATACCCATAAAAGGGTGTTTCAAAATATTTCTTATCCAATAAAAGCATTATTTGTAAGTTCTCCTCACTCTCTGACTTTGGAGTATAATAAATGAAGTTCCTACTCAAATTAAGCACCTTACACTGTTTTGAAACGGACATTTTTTCCTTAAAATCCACCATTTTCCTTCTTTGGTTTTTACAAATTAGAACAGCTTTTTTTTTAGAAAATCGTTCTCCAGTGTTAATTCTCCGATTCGAGCATAAAGCTTCTCCGAGGGAATTTCGTTACTCTTCTCTTTTGGCTTTTCGACACTAAAAACTGCCGAAATATTCTTTATGGCTTCAGATTTCCACATCGAAATTTGATTGGGTAAAAGCTCATATTTCTTGGCTAAAACCTCAATGGTGTTTTTTTCTTTCAAGGCTTCTAAAACAACTTTTGCCTTAAATTCTTTACTAAATACTCTTCTGCTTCTTGACATAATTTTGCTAATTTAGGTTAATTTTCCCTATCTTAAATTATGTGAAAATCTTGTCTGATTTTTGGGGAGCAGCATAGTACTGAAAACATATACTGTAGGCAAGGGAATAAATAATATTAATGCCTCTGATTTAAGTAAAGGAGTTTATCTTTTAAAATTAATTAATGAGAAAGGTTCAATTACTCAAAAATTAATTATTGAATAGTAAATTTTTTCAATTTTTTCATAATGCCTCACCAACTAAAAATCGTGAGGCATTTTTTTTGTAAATTTTGCCACAATCTCTTTAATTCCTCAACAACCCAGCACTTGTTTTACCAATCAACTGCACCGAATCTTTTGAAACGTTACACAATTTTGCAGTTTGTTCCCAATTGGAAACGGCTTGTTTTACTTCGTCAAGAACTAGTTTTGGCTTTTTTATTCCAAAAGTTTTCGCCAATTCCAATAAATGAGCTTCGGTAGGGTTTTTATATTCTCCTGCAATACTGGTGCATTTTCAAAGTTAGGTATAGTGTATTTTCAAAGTTGGTTATTTATTTCATTGCTAATCAATATGCAATAAGGGTGTTTTTGAATATCGTTTATATTCATTATAGCTATTATATTAGCTAAAAAGGCACTTTTACAAGTTTTATAGATAAAATAATAGCTACTTATTTTAAATAAAATAATTAACAATCCAAATTTTAGATAGCCAATTCCAATAAATAGGCTTCGGTTCGGTTTTTATATTCTCTTGAAATACTTGTGCATTTTAAAAATTACTAACTGTGCATTTTCAAAATACTATATAGTGCATTTTCAAAGTCGGGTATAGTGTATTTTAAAAATTGTTATATATTTAATTGATAATCAATACATAAGGTGGCTATTTTTAAATATTGTATTTAAGCATAATAGATATTATATTGTAAATCAATTCTAAATTAGAAGTCAATTTAAAATTCTAATTAGTTCCAAACTTCTAATAGTATACATTTTTAAACTTCAAACTTATAAACTATCTTTGCCCTTTAATTTGAGATTATTTCCAATCTCACAATGACATAAAAATGAATAAATTATTGATTGTTGGAACTGTTGCTTTCGACGCAATTGAAACTCCTTTTGGAAAAACAGATAAAATTTTGGGTGGTGCAGGAACGTATATTGGACTTTCGGCGTCTCACTTCAAGCTTCAATCGGCTATTGTTTCTGTAGTGGGAGATGATTTTCCACAAGAATATTTAGACTTATTAACCGATAGAAATATAGATATTTCAGGACTTGAAATCGTAAAAGGCGGAAAAACATTCTTCTGGAGTGGCCGTTACCATAACGATTTGAATTCAAGAGATACGCTTGATACACAATTGAATGTATTGGCTGATTTTCAACCAAAAGTACCTGAAAATTTTAAAAATGCCGATGTTGTAATGCTTGGAAACTTGCATCCAATGGTTCAAAGCAGTGTTTTGGATCAAATGGAAGTACAACCTAAATTAATAGTTTTAGATACGATGAATTTCTGGATGGATTGTGCATTGGAAGATTTATTGAATGTAATAAAAAGAGTTGATGTAATTACAATTAATGATGAAGAAGCTCGTCAATTGTCTGGGGAATATTCATTAGTGAAAGCGGCTGCCAAAATCCACACGATGGGTCCAAAATATGTAGTTATTAAAAAAGGTGAACACGGAGCACTTTTATTTCACAATAAAGAGGTTTTCTTTGCGCCAGCATTGCCATTAGAAGAAGTTTTTGATCCAACAGGAGCAGGAGATACTTTTGCAGGTGGGTTTGCAGGATACATTACACAAAGCGAAAACGTATCTTTTGAGAATATGAAAAACGCTATTATTTACGGTTCTAATCTTGCTTCTTTTTGTGTCGAGAAATTTGGAACAGAAAGAATGGTTGAGCTTAAAAGGGATGAGGTAATTGACAGATTGCAACAATTCAAATCATTAACACAATTTGATATAGAAATATAATAAATTTATGCCTCGAAATTTCGGGGCTTTTTTAATTTACAAAACAGTACGGACAAGTCGCGACTTGTCCCTAACAACACAACAACCACTACAATGAGCGATGCACTACAACACGAATGTGGAATAGCCTATTTAAGACTTTTAAAACCGCTTGAATTTTACAAAGAGAAATACGGAACCGCTTTTTATGGCATCCAAAAAATGTATCTCTTAATGGAAAAACAGCACAATCGAGGTCAAGATGGCGCTGGTTTTGCAAGTATAAAATTAGACATGGAACCTGGCGAAAGATACATTAGTCGCGTGCGTTCTAATGACTCGCAAGCCATTCAAGATGTGTTTTCTCAAATCAATGAAAGAGTCAACGAAGAAATGGCGTCACACCCAGAATATGCTGATAATGTTGCGCTGCAAAAAAAACATATTCCTTATATCGGTGAAGTTTTTTTAGGTCACGTTCGGTATGGTACTTTTGGGAAAAATAGTATCGAAAGTGTTCACCCATTTTTACGACAAAACAATTGGATGCACCGAAATTTAATTATTGCGGGAAATTTCAATATGACCAACGTAAAAGAGCTTTTTAGCAGCTTAATTGAATTGGGGCAACACCCAAAAGAAATGGCAGATACCGTTACGGTAATGGAAAAAATCGGACATTTTCTTGATGATGAGGTAACAGATTTATACCAGGAATGTAAAAATAATGGCTTGTCAAAAAGAGAGGCTTCACCAGTAATAGCTGAAAAATTAGAAATCGCAAAAATTCTTCGTCGCGCCTCTAAAGGTTGGGACGGAGGGTACGCAATGGCTGGGCTTTTAGGGCACGGTGATGCCTTTGTATTTAGAGATCCAGCAGGAATTCGTCCCGCTTATTTTTACCAAGACGATGAAATTGTTGTGGTGGCTTCGGAACGACCGGTTATCCAAACGGTTTTCAATGTCGATTTTGATAAAGTGCAGGAATTGCAACCAGGAAACGCTCTAATTATCAAAAAAAATGGAAAGGTAACTGAAGAAGAAATCATAACGCCAACCGTAAAAAAAGCCTGTTCTTTTGAACGTATTTACTTTTCAAGAGGAAGTGATGCCGAAATCTACCAAGAACGTAAAAATCTTGGAAAATTAATTTTGCCAGCGGTTTTAAAAGCCATCGATAATGATACCGACAACACCGTTTTTTCTTATATTCCAAACACTGCCGAAACTTCATTTTACGGAATTGTTGAAGCAGCACAAGATTTTTTGAACCAAAGGAAAAATAATTTCATCCTTCAAAATAGAGATTCTTTAACGAAAGATTCTTTGCAAAAATTACTTTCTGTAAAAATCAGAACCGAAAAAGTAGCTATAAAAGATGCTAAACTACGTACTTTTATTACCGAAGACAGCAGCCGAAATGATTTGGTTGCCCATATTTACGATGTTACCTATGGCGTTATAAAACCTACGGACAACCTTGTAATTATTGACGATAGTATTGTTCGGGGAACTACATTAAAAATGAGCATCATCAAAATGATGGATCGTTTGAAACCAAAAAGTATCATAGTTGTTTCATCGGCACCACAAATTCGGTATCCAGATTGTTACGGAATTGATATGGCAAAACTGGAGGGATTAGTGGCGTTTCAAGCGGCATTAGAATTACTAAAAGAACGGAATTTATATTATATCGTTGAGTCCGTTTATTTGAAATGCAAAGCGCAAGAAAACATGAAAGACAGCGAAGTTGTGAACTTCGTAACAGAAATTTACGCACCTTTTCAACCGCAAGAAGTTTCAGATAAAATTGCTGAAATGCTCACAGATGTTTCTGTAAAAGCTGAGGTAAAAATCATATTCCAAACTGTAGAAAATTTGCATATAGCGTGTCCAAAAAATCTTGGCGATTGGTACTTCACAGGAGATTATCCAACACCTGGTGGGAACCGAGTAGCAAATCGCGCTTTTATGAATTTCTACGAAGGGAAAGATGCGAGAGCCTATTAATTTTTAAAGTCATCAATAAAAAAATGCAATTTAGATTTTTAAAATCCAAATTGCATTTTTTTGTTTTCTCCTCGAATTCCCCCTTTGGGGGTTAGAGGCCTATTTCTCTAAAGCGTATCTTCTAGAAACTTCAACCCAATTAATCAAGCTAAAAAACGATTCAATATAATCTGGTCTTCTGTTTTGATAATGCAAATAATAAGCGTGTTCCCAAACATCCATTCCTAAAATTGGAGTTCCACCACAACCAACGCCTGGCATCAAAGTATTGTCTTGATTTGGAGTGCCACAAACGTCTAGTTTTCCGCCTTTATGAACACAAAGCCAAGCCCAACCTGAACCAAATTGTGTAATTCCAGCCTTGCTAAATTTTGCTTTAAACTCTTCAAAAGTTCCAAAAGCACTTTCAATAGCCGCTAATAAATCGCCCGTTGGAAGCCCACCGCCATTTGGCGACATCACTGTCCAAAATAAATTGTGATTGTAAAAACCCCCGCCGTTATTACGAACTGAAGCGTTTTTCATATCTAGGTTTATCAAGATATTCTCAATCGTTTTCCCTTCCATATCCGTTCCAGCAACCGCTACATTCAGATTGGTTGTGTACGCATTATGATGTTTCGAGTGGTGAATTTCCATCGTGCGAGCATCAATATGTGGTTCCAAAGCGTCATACGCATAAGGTAATTGTGGTAATTCAAATGCCATACTATAGTAGTTTATGATTTATAAATATTTTATTCAAAATTAATCAATTAACTTTGAAAATGGAAATTCTATTTCGTTATATTTCCATCAAATAAATCTATAGTGGTTTTTTAGGAGCTATTTCCTGCTGTCTTTCCTATCCACGCTAAAAAGCGTGGGATTTTCCCTTCCATCAGGGCTAGGGTTTTCAGTAAATAGAACATTTATATTTTATAATTTCGTTTTCTCAAATCAGAAAAAAACATTAAAAAGCAACAAAAAATGACATTTAACATCCAGCCAAATAATTTAAAATCAGAATTAATCTTTTTAAGACCATTGCAAGAAAATGATTTTGATAAACTATTCGAAATCGCTTCCGATCCATTATTATGGGAGCAACATCCCAATAAATTTAGATATAAAAAAGAAGAATTTACGACTTACTTCAAAGGAGCAATCCTTTCTAAAGGGGCATTTATTGTTATAGATTCCACAACAAACGAAACCGTTGGATGCAGCCGCTATTATGATTATAACGATGAAGAAAACACAATTTTGATAGGATATACTTTCATCGCAAGAAAATATTGGGGAAAAGGATATAATGAATCTCTCAAAAAATTAATGCTGAATTATATTTTTCAATATGTTTCAAGTGTGTATTTTCATGTTGGAAATCAAAATTTTCGTTCTCAAAAAGCCATCGAAAAATTTGGCGCTCAAAAAATAGGAGAACAAGAAGTGGAATACTATGGAGAAACTCCAAAAATGAATTACATTTATAAAATTAATAAAATCTAAATGCAAAGACCATCATTCTCTATATACGACGCATCGGCAGGTTCAGGAAAAACATACGCCTTGGTCAAAGAATACCTAAAAATTATTTTGGTCGCCAAGAAAAATGATGCCTATAGAAACATCCTCGCCATAACGTTTACCAACAAAGCGGTTCACGAAATGAAAAGCCGAATTGTAGGCAGTTTATCCGAATTTGCTAAAGACAATCCCAACCCAAAAGCCGCCGATTTAATGCTCGATTTGTCTCGAGACATCCAACTTTCTGTTGCGGAAATCCAAACCAAATCCAAGCAAATCATAAAGCATATTATTCATAATTACGCCGCTTTTGATATTTCTACAATCGATAAATTCACCCATAAAGTGATTCGTGCTTTTGCCCACGATTTAAATCTACCAATGACTTTTGAAGTTACATTGGACACAGAAAACCTATTAACAGAAGCTGTTGACGCCATAATTGCGCAAGCTGGCGAAGACGATATTCTAACGAATTTGCTCGTTGATTTTACAATGCAAAAAACCGACGATGATAAAAGTTGGGACATTTCACGTGAAATTTTAGAAACGGGACGTTTGCTTCTAAATGAAAATAATCGGGAAGAAGTAACTCATTTTCAAGACAAATCCATCACAGAATTTGTAGAAATAAAAAGCAAAGTTGCTGAAGCTTGTAAAGTTTTGGAAAAAGAAAATGCAACATTTGCCGAAAGTGCTTTGTTGTTAATCGAGAAAAAGGGAATTGATTTGAAATCCTTTTCAAGAGCAACTTTTCCGAATCATCTTCAAAGTATAGCGGATGGAAAATTCAATCCTAAAAATAAAATGTTTCGTGAATTTGAGGATATTTCCATCAATAAAACTGCAAAAGATGGGGCAATAATCGAAAATATAATTCCAGAATTATTGCAAATTCTAGATATGATTTACAAGAAATTTGAAAAGCGAGATTTTTACAATGCCTTTCTAAAAAACATAACGCCACTTTCATTATTAAATACGGTTAGCAACGAATTGGCAAAAATTCAGAAAGAACAAAACGTGCTTTCCATCGCCGAATTTAACGCTATTATTTACCGTGAAATCCAAAACCAACCCGCACCCTTTATTTATGAACGTTTGGGCGAGCGCTACCGACATTTTTTCATTGATGAATTTCAAGATACATCCGAAATGCAATGGCAGAATTTAATTCCGCTAATTGACAACGCAACATCAAGCGAATTTGAAGGCGAAAAAGGTACTTTGATGATTGTTGGCGATCCAAAACAATCCATTTACAGATGGCGCGGCGGAAAAGCAGAGCAATTTATTGAGTTGAGCAAAACCCACAATCCCTTTAATAATCCGGATAAGAAATTGTTCCATTTAGATAAAAATTACAGAAGTTATTCCGAAGTAATTGATTTTAATAATAAACTTTTTTACTTTTTATCTTCAGAATTTACCAATTTAGATTACCAAGATTTATACGAAAATCACAGTCATCAGAAAGAAAACAGCAAGTCGGGCGGTTATGTAAATATTTCATTTATTCCAAAACCCGAAAAATCGGAAGACGATGAAGATGCTTTGGATAAAAATGAATTGTATTTATTGGCAACATTAAACACGATTGAAAAAGTAAAAAAACAAGGATTCAACTACCAAGAAATCGTAATTCTAACCCGAAAAAGAAGTCAGGGAATTGCCATTGCTAATTATTTAACCGAGCAAAACATTCCGCTTTTATCTTCAGAAACCTTAATGATTCAGAACTCTTCGGACGTTCAAATGATTATCAATGTTTTAAAATATTTAAAGAATAGCGCCGATATTGAAGCCAAATCGTATTTCTTGCTTTATATCGCAAATCACGTTCAAAATGAACTTCCAGTTCACGATTTTATTGCGCAAGGAAAAGAAAAAACACAGGAAGAAGAATTTGAAAAATGGCTTACAGAATTTGATATTTCCCTTTCGTTTCAAGACATTAGAAAAAAATCTTTGTATGAAGCCGTAGAAATTATAGTGAGTAAATTCCTATCCCCAACCTTTTCCAAAGGAAAGGGAGACATTGTGGAAAATCGTACGGAAGATAAAGGTCAGAAATTTGGATATATGACAGGCGGAAATTATTCACATTTATCGCTTGAAAAGGCACAAGAAATGCGAAAAATCCCAACAGATGCTGAAAAGATATTATGGTCAGAGTTAAAATCGAAATCTTTAGAATATAAATTCAGACACCAGCATTTAATAAGTAATTTCATAGTTGATTTTGTCTGTTTATCGAAAAAATTAATAGTCGAAGTGGATGGAGAATATCATTTCACCGAAGAACAAATTCAATTAGACACCGAACGAACACGTATTTTAAATGAATTGGGATTTAAAGTAATTCGCTTTAAAAATGAAGAAGTTACTGGAACTATCTCAACCGTTTTAGAAAAAATTAAATCTGAATTACTGTCACAAAAAAGCATTTTCATCGACAACGATTTGGTTTCGTCTCCCTCCCCTTCGGGGAGGGTTGGGGAGTGGAATGCCTACGTTCAATACTTCATCGACATCGTTTTAGAACGCGATGTTCGAAACCAAGCTGGAATCGCCGATTTTTTGAATTATTGGGAGAAAAACGGAGAGAAATTTAGTATTCCATCGCCTGAAGGCAAAAACGCAGTTCGAATAATGACCATTCATAAATCGAAAGGATTGGAATTTCCAGTAGTAATTATGCCTTTTGCTGATGAAGATTATGTGCGGAAACCCAAAGATAAATTGTGGCTTGATGCCGAAAAAGAAACCTTCGGATTGCCAAAAGTTTTGATAGATAATAGTAGCGCTGTAGAAAATTATGGCGAAGATGCAGCATTGGTTTACAACCAAAAAAAGCAAGAAGAATTATTGGATAATATCAATGTTTTGTATGTGGCATTAACGCGTGCGGAGGAACAATTATATGTCATTTCTCAATTTTTAGAACCTAATAAAGAAGGAGAATATCCATATAATACCGCTTCTTTTTTTATTAAATATTTGATTGGAATTGGAGTTTATGAACCAAGTATAATGGAATATGAATTTGGAAATTCGGAGAAATTATCAGAGAAAATCATCGAGAAAAATGAAATTAAAACCATTCCGTTAATTAGTGAAATTCTAAATCCAAAAAGCATTAAAATTGCACAACGCGAAGCTTTAATGTGGGGAACAAATCAGCAAGAAGCCATTGAATATGGAAATGTAATTCACGAAATTTTGTCTTTTATAAAAACTAAATCCGACGTGGATTTGGCAATTCTAAAAGCTTTGGAAAATGGATTAATTACATTCAATCAAAAAGAGGCAGTTTATAAAAGCATTCAAGAAATTGTAAATCATTCGGAGTTAGAAAACTATTTTGCCGAAGGAAATGAAATCTTAAACGAGCAAACGATAATTCAAAAAAAAGGAAAAACAATCAAACCCGACCGAATGGTTTTGGCAAAAAACAACGAGGTTTTTTTATTGGATTATAAAACAGGAAATCACAATCCTAAATACCAAATGCAATTAGAAAATTATCAAAATGCAATTGAAAAAATGGATTTCAAAGTAACAAAAAAAGCGCTTATATATATAGGAGAAGAAATTAAGGTTGTAAATTTGTAAAAATTCTCAAAAACTAAAACTAAAATAATGTACGGAAAAATGCAACAATTCCTTCAATCGGAGCTTCAAACTATTGAAGACAACGGAATATTTAAAAAAGAAAGAATTATAACATCACCACAAGGAGCTGAAATTACCGTTAATGGAGAAACGGTTTTAAACTTTTGTTCAAATAATTATTTAGGACTTTCCTCTCATCCAGAAGTTATTCAGGCAGCAAAAGACGCATTGGATTCACACGGTTTTGGAATGTCATCAGTTCGTTTTATCTGTGGAACTCAAGATATTCATAAAACATTAGAAAGAAAAATTTCTGAATTTTATGGAACAGAAGACACCATTTTATATGCTGCTGCATTTGATGCAAATGGTGGGGTTTTCGAGCCTTTATTAGGAGAACAAGATTGTATTATTTCGGATAGTTTGAATCATGCGTCAATAATTGACGGAGTTCGTTTGTGTAAAGCCGCCCGATATCGCTATGAAAATAGCAATATGGAAGATTTGGAACAACAATTAATAAAAGCAACAGAAGCGGGATCACGTTTCAAACTGATTGTTACAGATGGCGTTTTTTCAATGGACGGCTTAGTTGCACCTACGGATAAAATTTGTGATTTGGCTGATAAATACGACGCTTTGGTTATGGTTGACGAATGTCACGCAGCAGGTTTTATTGGCGCTACAGGCAAAGGAACCCCAGAAGCGAAAGGGGTAATGGGACGCGTTGACATAATCACGGGAACATTAGGAAAGGCTTTGGGCGGTGCAATGGGCGGCTATACAACAGCCAAAAAAGAAATTATTGAAATATTAAGACAGCGTTCTCGTCCTTATTTATTTTCAAATTCATTGGCGCCAGCAATTGTAGGGGCATCGATAAAAGTTTTTGAACTATTAGAAAAAGACACTTCCCTGAGAGATATTTTAGAAGAAAATACCAATTATTTCAAAGCCGGTATGAAAAAAGCGGGGTTTGATATCATTGATGGGGATTCGGCCATTGTTCCCGTGATGCTTTATGATGCAAAATTGGCTCAAAACATGGCAAATGAATTGCTTAAAAAGGGAATTTACGTCATTGGATTCTTTTTCCCTGTTGTTCCAAAGGACAAAGCGAGAATTAGAGTGCAATTGTCATCGGCACATACAAAAGTACATTTAGATAGAGCAATAGTAGCTTTTACTGAAGTTGGCAAAGAATTAAAGGTGATTTAGTAGCAGAAATAATCAGATTTTAATCAGATTTTTATTAATTCCTTTTGTAGTTAAATAATTACACATTACTTTTGTCCAAATTAACATTATAATTTAACAAAAAAAAAGTATGAAACATCTTAACAAATTAGTAGTTGTTATATGTCTTTTAGTAGGCTTAGGATCTCAAGCTCAAGACAGTAACAATCCTTGGTCATTATCATTTGGTGCAAATGCAGTTGACACAAGAGTTAGTGCAGCTTCAAGCATTAAAGATCAATTTTCTCAATATTTTAATATGAAAGACAACTGGAACTCGCTTCCATCTATCTCTTATTTGAATGTATCAAAGTACGTTGGAGATAATTTTTCCTTTGGAGTTTCTGGTTCAGTAAACAAAATCTCTAAATTTGTAAATCCTAGAGTAGGATTAGGGCCTTACACAGTTACAAATCCTGGCGATTTATCATATTATGCTTTTGATGCGGATATCAAATATAGCCTTATGAGCTTATTGGCGTCTAAAGTAATTGAACCATCAGTTCATATTGGTGGAGGTTACACTTTCATTGGTGAAGAAAGTTCAGGTAATTTAAATGGTGGTTTGGGATTAACATTTTGGTTGGGTGATCAATTTGGTATTTCTTTACAATCAACATATAAACATACATTTGAAAGTTCAAGAATATCTGGACAAGACGTTCCTTCTCATATGCAACACTTTGCGGGACTTATTTTCAAATTTGGAGGAAAAGATACTGATGGAGATGGAGTATATGATAGAGAAGATGCATGTCCTGATGTTTTCGGTTTGAAACAATACAAAGGATGTCCAGATACTGATGGAGACGGAATAGTTGACGCAAGTGATGCTTGTCCAGATGCTGCAGGTACTGTAGCAATGAATGGTTGTCCTGATACTGATGGAGATGGAGTTGCCGATAAAGACGATGCTTGTCCTGAAGTTGCCGGATTAAAAGCTTTAAAAGGATGCCCAGATTCAGATGGCGACGGAATTTCAGACGCTGCTGATAAATGTCCAACAGTAAAAGGACCTAAAGAAAATGCGGGTTGTCCTTGGCCGGATACTGATGGAGATTCAGTTTTAGACAAAGATGACAAATGTCCAACGGTAAAAGGAACTGTTGCTAATAATGGTTGTCCAGAAGTTACAATTGAAGCAACAAATGCTTTGGACGGATATGCTAAAACTATTTTATTCAACACAGGAAAATCCTCTTTCCAAAAACAAACATTTCCAGTTTTGGTATCTATCACTACAATTGTGAAAGAAAATCCTTTAGCTAAATTTAGCATTACGGGTCATACTGATACTACTGGAAAAGCAGATTTTAATTTGAATTTATCAAAAGAAAGAGCTGAAGCTGTTAAATCTTATTTAGTTACCAATGGTGTCGCTAAAGAAAGATTAACTTCTGATGGTCTTGGAGATACTCAGCCAGTAGAAAGTAATAAAATTTCTTCAGGTAGAGCAAACAACAGAAGAGTTGAAGTTAAATATGTAAAATAATTCCATATAACTAGACTTAATGTAATCTTAAAGAATATTAGATTATATCAGATAAATATGAAACAGCATCAAAAATATTTTGATGCTGTTTTGGTTTTTATAGGTTTTCATTATGATTTTGTTTTGCCGTAAAATTTGTTTTTGGTTAACTAGCTAGGCATATAAATATACGTTTTTATTAAGATTAACTCTGGTTCTTAAATTATTTAGCAAGTTTGGAACCGAGCAATTCCGAGTCTTTTGGGTTTCAAACAAAGAATTAGAATAAATAGAATAGTTATAAAACAGCATTATTTGAATATTACATTCAAATTAACACTTTGTTTTAAAAAAGGAGTTTATATTTACAAAAACTTAAACAACTTATATATGAAAAACTTCCTAATTATTGCAGTATTTATTTTTTCAACTTTTGGATTTGGACAAGAAAAAGAAAAAGTTTCTATTTTTAATAGAAAACATGAAATTAAGATTGGTGCAATACATCTTCTTGGTGCTTCAATATTTGAAGGTACTTATGAATACATTTATTCTAAAGATTTCACTTATGGAACCTCATTATTGGTGAGTTTTGATAATAAAAATTATTATGATGAGGAATTCTCAGTAACCCCATTTGCAAGATTTTATTTTCAAGAAACCAAAGAATATGGCGCTCAAGGGTTTTTTGTTGAGGGATTTGGTAAATATGTTTCAGGTAGATACAGTCCAACATTTTCTTCCAATACGCCAAAATCGTATTCCACAGCCGCTTTAGGAATTTGTCTTGGTAAAAAATGGACCAATTCTAGTGGGTTTGTGTTTGAAATTCTTGGTGGAGCAGGAAGAACAATTGGCGGGGGCTACCAGCCAGATGTAATTTTTAGAGGAGATTTGCTTATTGGCTACCGATTTTAAAACCTTTTTAATAAAAGTGTAAAGGCTTCTCAATCGAGAAGCCTTTACACTTTTATAACCGATTAAACAAATAACCGAATACACTTTTTCTCTACATTTTCATCAACCAGTTTTTCATTGAAACTTCATTTTCGATAATAGATTTTAAATCAGATATTTTTACGCGGTCTTGTTTCATCGTGTCTCTATGACGAATCGTAACCGTTTGGTCTTCTATAGTTTGATGATCAACGGTAATGCAAAAAGGAGTTCCCAACGCATCTTGTCTTCTGTAACGTCTTCCAACAGCGTCTTTTTCGTCATACGCAACATTGAAATCCCATTTCAAATCATCAATAATTTGATGTGCAATTTCTGGTAATCCATCTTTTTTCACTAATGGAAAAACCGCTGCTTTTGTAGGGGCTAATACCGATGGTAATTGTAAAACTGTCCGAATCGAACCGTCTTCCAAGGTTTCTTCTTTCAAAGAATTCGAGAAAACCGCTAAGAACATTCTGTCTAATCCCACAGAAGTTTCCACAACATACGGTGTATAATTCGTATTGGTTTCGGTATCAAAATAGTGTAATTTCTTTCCAGAAAATTTTTCGTGTGCTTTCAAATCGAAATCCGTTCGAGAGTGAATTCCCTCCAATTCTTTGAATCCAAAAGGGAAATTAAACTCGATATCGGCAGCAGCATTGGCATAATGAGCTAATTTTTCGTGGTCGTGAAAACGATAATTTTCCTTTCCCAAACCCAATGATAAATGCCAATTCAAACGAGCTGTTTTCCAATGTTCGTACCATTTCATTTCTTCACCTGGTTTTACAAAAAACTGCATTTCCATTTGTTCAAACTCCCGCATACGGAAAATAAATTGTCTTGCAACAATTTCATTTCTAAAGGCCTTTCCAGTTTGTGCAATCCCAAAAGGGATTTTCATTCTTCCTGATTTTTGAACGTTCAAGAAATTCACAAAAATTCCTTGGGCGGTTTCAGGACGCAAATACAAGTCCATTGCGGTATCTGCCGAAGCCCCTAATTTCGTCCCAAACATCAAGTTAAACTGACGTACTTCGGTCCAATTTCTTGAACCCGATTCAGGACATGCAATTTCTAATTCCTCGATTATGGCTTTCACATCTTCAAGGTTTTCATCGCCTAAATATTTTGCCATTCTTGCCAAAATTTCGTTTTTCTTAGCCAAATATTCAACCACGCGTGCATTTGTAGCAACAAATTCTTCACGGTTAAAGGCTTCGCCAAAACGAACACTTGCTTTTTCTATTTCTTTTTCGGCTTTTTGATTGAGCTTTTCAGCATAATCTTCAATCAAAACGTCGGCTCTGTATCTTCTTTTCGAATCTTTATTGTCAATTAATGGGTCGTTAAAGGCATCTACGTGGCCGGAAGCTTTCCAAGTTGTGGGATGCATCAAAATTGCGGCGTCGAGTCCCACAATATTTTCGTTCATTTGCACCATCGATTTCCACCAGTATTCTCTGATGTTTTTCTTTAATTCTACTCCGTTTTGTGCATAATCATAAACTGCACTCAAACCATCGTATATTTCGCTAGACGGAAAAATATATCCGTATTCTTTTGCGTGCGAAACTACATTCTTAAATAAATCTTCTTGTTTTGCCATAATGATGCAAAAATATAAAAAGTGAAATTAATAAATGCATATAAAAAGTACTTTGAACGTTGCTTTTTGTTATTTTTATAGATAATTCAAAAATTCGATGTTAAAAAACATAATAAATCTACTTTTTCCAAAAGTTTGCATGGGTTGCAAAGGATTTTTATTGTCATCAGAAAATGTAATTTGCACCATTTGCCGTCATGAAATTCCGCTAACACAACATTTTCGAAATCCTGAAAACGAAGCTTTTATGAAATTTTATGGTCGGATTCCCATTGAACATGCTTCAACATTAGTTTTTTTTCATAAAAAAGGAATCGTTCAGGAAATCATTCACGGATTAAAATACCACGGACACGAAGAAATTGGAACTGTTTTTGGCGATTGGATTTCCGAAGATTTAAAAACATTGGGAATTACAACCACATTTGACGCTATAGTTCCTGTGCCACTTCACAAAAAAAGATTTCGGGAACGGGGCTATAACCAAGTAACTACTTTTGGTTTGGCCTTATCAAATAGTTTGGAAATTCCATATAATGCAACACTTTTACAAAGAAATGTCTATTCAAAAACGCAAGTCAAAAAAGATCTTTTGGGAAGAACCTCCGTTATAGATTCCCTTTTTGATGTTACTTTTACCAAAAACGATCACAACAAACACTATTTATTAATTGACGATGTTTTGACAACAGGCGCCACACTTGAAGCTTGCGGTAGAGCATTACTAAAAATTCCAGGAACTAAAATCAGTATTGTTTGTATGGCAATGTCACATTCTTAGATTTTTTGACACACTAAAACTGGGTAATAAAATACTAATTGATTGATTTAATCATTTTATGATTTCATGTTGGAAACCTTATACGTTTTCCCATCTCCAGTAGTTTCTACAGCTTCCAATAATTTTGCAGGAGTTAGTTTTGAAGCGTCAAATTCAACTGTTGCAGTTTTTTTGTCAAAATCTACTGTTGCTTTTTGAACTCCGTCCATTGCAGCCAATTTTTCTTGAATTGTTTTAGCACAGCCAATCGCGCAAGTCATGCCTTCAATATTGAATGTTGCGGTTTGAGGTTTCACTACCGCCATAATTTTATTTTTTGTAGAAGAAGATTCTGTTGCTGCTTTTGATTGTTCGACTTCGTTTTTTTTGCAACTTAAAAATAAAATACTACCTACGGCTAGTGCCAAAAATGATTTAGGAAAATTCATAATTATCAATTTAAATTTGTTTTTTGGGGAATTACTTATTTGGTAATTAGTTACAAAAATAACTAAAAAAGAAAGTGGATATTCATAAAATTATTACAATTTTGCAACTTAAATAGTGATTATGAATTCAAAGCAAGCCAAATGGTTTTTCTTGCTGCTTTTAGCCTTAATTTGGGGAAGTTCTTTTATACTTATTAAAAGAGGATTAGTTGGATTGACTGCTTTTCAATTAGGTTCTTTGCGAATTATTTTTGCTGCAGTATTTCTTTTAGCAATTGGTTTTAAAACTTTGCCAAATATCCCTCAAGGGAAATGGAAATATATTGCGGTAACCTCTTTATTTGGAACATTTATCCCCGCCTTTCTTTTTTCAATTGCGGAAACTCAAATTGATAGTTCAATAAGTGCCATTCTCAATTCCCTAACGCCATTAAATACTCTAATTTTAGGGATTTTAGCATTTGGATTAAATTTCAAAAGAAGTCAGGTTTTTGGAGTTATTATAGGATTAGTGGGGAGTATGCTACTCATTTTTAATGGTGCCCTTCATCATCCAGAACAAAATTATTACTATGCAATTTTGGTCATTATAGCATCAATTTGTTATGCTATTAATGTAAATTTAATCAAGAAATATTTATCCGATTTATCGCCACTTACTATTTCTACAGGGAATTTTGCAGTAATGTTGCTTCCTGCTTGTTTGATTTTGTATTTCTCTGGATTTTCTGATGTTTTAGTTTTAGAAAAAACTCAACATTCAATTCTTTTCATTTTGATTTTAGGAGTTGTTGGAACTGGAATTGCGAATATTATCTTCTTTAAATTAATTCAAATTTCTTCCCCTGTTTTTGCTACATCAGTCACTTATTTAATTCCAATTGTAGCTTTCTTCTGGGGATTATTAGATAATGAAATGCTAACGCCAATTCAGTTTTTTGGTGCGTTTATTATATTAATTGGGGTTTACTTATCCGCTAAAAAATAAAAAAGGCTATCTTTTCAGATAGCCTTTCCTGAATTATTTATGCTTTTATTTATAGAAAATCTGCATCGGTAACTCCTTCGTTGATTTTAACTTCTGTTGTTTTGAATTCAATTTCTTGAGGTCCAAAAGACAATGAAGTTTTGAAAGGGAATTTAATTCCTTTCACTTCTTTATAATCTCCAAAGTTTGTAATTTGAGTCATTTTTTGTCCATTTGCTTCTTGAACAACCGCTTTTCCAATTTTCAATCCTGACGTTACATCATAATATAATGTAGATTTACCATTTTTGATAACATAAGCATCAGCACCATTAAAAGATTCGATTCCGTCTAAAGTAACATCCGCTTTTTGAGACATTTTTATTTCGTCAAATGGCATTGCGCTTGCTTTTACTTCCGCTAATTTATCGCCTTCAAGGTCTTTTCTTTGCCCTTGTTGTGTTACATAAGCGCCTTTTTCATTCACAACTTGCTTCATCATTGTCATTCCCATTGCTTTCATTTCAACTATCATTTTATTAGTTGAGGTTATTTTTGAAGTCATTTCTAAAGCCGTTCCTTGAATTTCACCTGTTGCAATTGTACTCAACGATTTCACAGCTAAAACTGCTTTTTCACCACCAATTGCTTTGATATAATTGTCTAAAACAATTTTCGCTGTTACTCCAGCTGGAACTGCTTTTTTCATTACTGGTTTTACCGTAGCAACTCCATATTTATCAAAATAAAACATTGGAATTTTTAATTTTTCTAAACCAGGAAGAACTTCACTTCCTTTTCCAACTATGACAACTCGGAGGTTGCTTTCAAGGAAATATTTATTGGCTACAGCCAAAACATCATCAGCGGTTACCGCATTGATGTTTTTTATGTAATTTTCATAAAAATCTTCAGGAAGTCCTTGCGTTTTGATACGTAAAGCATATCCAGCAACAGTTTGTGGTTTTTCAATTTGCATTACAAATTTTCCAACATATCCTGCTTTTACATTTGATAACATTTCTTCGGTTACTTTTTCAGTTCTAATTTTTTTAATTTCCTTGAAAAATTCTACCACTGCACTATCGGTAACGGCATTTCTAACCTGCGTTGAAGCTTTGAAAGTGGATACATTTTTGCTACCGCCAATGCTGGAACGAGCACCATAAGTCCAACCGTGTTTTTCACGAAGATTCATGTTTAAATAGCTATTAAAATCGCCGCCAAGTATTTGATTGGCAACAATTGTAGCAAAATAATCTTTGTCATTCATTTTCAAATTAACTGTATTTTGTAATGCAATTTCCGATTGAACGGCATTTGGCATATCTACAAAATTGATTTGAGAATATTGAACATTTATTGGATCTGTATATGTTAACGATGGTGCCGATGCTTTAGCCCAAGAGCCAAAAAGTTTCTCAACCGCTTTTTTCGTTTCTTTAAATTTCACATCTCCAATGATTATTAGGTAGGCATTCTCAGGAACAAAATTGGTGTGGTAATTGTTTTCTACATCTGTAAGCGTTACATTCTTGATTGTTTCTTCGCTCAAAAATTCCCCAAAAGGATGACTTTTTCCAAAGGCCAAAACATTTTGAACTCTTCCAGCTACTGCTGCAACACTTTTTTCTTGCGTTTTTAATCCTTCAATTAATTTGTCTTTTTCTTTATCAAATTCTGCTTGAGTAAAGTTAGGATTCAAAGCGCCATCTGCCATTAATTCAAGAATTCTACCGGAATATTTTGATAAAGAACTTCCTGATGCTCCTGAGGAATAGAAATTTAAATCAGCTCCAAGAAAATCAATTTCTTCATTGAAAGCATCCTTTGAAATTTTCATACTTCCATTTCCAATTAAACTGCTCGTTAAATCGGCAACTCCTTTTTTAGCACCTTCGGCATAAGGAGTGTTGTCAATGCTTAAATTGAATGAAACCCTCGGGAGTTTGTGGTTCTCTACAACCATTACTTTCAGTCCGTTTGGAAGCGTGAAAGATTCTGGTTTTTTAATATTAATTACTGGAGACGGTCCAGGTTTTGGCTGAGTTCGGTCTTGTGCTTGCATAATTAAAGTTAAAAACAAGCTTGATAAAATGATAATTGATTTTTTCATAATAGTATATCTTAATTTTGAGCTTTGTCTTTTGATGGAACATAATCCAATATCAATCGTTGATTTGGATTTAAATATTTTTTGGCAACCTCTCTAATTTCCTTAGCTGTTATGGAGCGATACATTTCGATTTCTGTATTAATCAAATTTACATCGCCATATAATAGGTAAAAAGAAGCTAAATTTTCGGCAATTCCTTCAACGTTAGAATTTCCATTTACATAATTATTATCGTAAATGTTCTTCAGCTTTTGCATTTCCTTATCGGTTAGCAATTCCGTTTGAAGTCGTACAATTTCTTCGTCAATTTCTTTTACAATTCCTTCGGAAGTATTTGTTCCTTGTGGCAATCCGTATAAAATGTAAATTCCGTAATCCTCTTGGCTGTAACTAAAAGCTCCGATTTGCAATGCCATTTTCTTATCATCCACAATTTTTTTATACAATCTTGAACTTTTTCCTTCACTTAAAACGGTCGAAATCATATCCAAAACTCTTGCATCACGCGTTTTCATAGAAGGAGTTCTATAAGAAGCTACAATCATAGGTTTTTGAATATTTGGATCTTGATACGATGCGTTTATTGTTTTTGTAATCGGATCTTCTACAAATTTTTCAACGGTAATATCGGTACCTTTTGGAATTGCACCAAAGTATTTCTGAACCCATTCTTTTGTTTTTGGAATGTCGTTCAAATCACCTGCAACAACTAAAACTGCATTGTTTGGAATGTAGAACTTTTTGTTAAATGCTTGAAATTCTTCTAATTTAGACGCATCTAAATGCGCCATAGAACCAATTGTAGCCCAACGATACGGGTGTTTTACATACATGTTTTTCTTAACTTCAGCGATCAAACTTCCGTATGGTTGATTGTCAACACGAAGGCGTTTTTCTTCTTTTACAACTTCATTTTGCGTATCCACACCAATTTGGTTGATAATAGGATGCATCATTCGTTCTGATTCCATCCAAAGTCCCAATTCTAAATTATTAGAAGGAAATACTTCATAATAATACGTTCTGTCTTCAGAGGTGTTGGCGTTATTTGTTCCGCCATTAGCAGTTACAATTTTGAACCATTCGCCACGTTTGATATTTTCAGTACCTTCAAACAATAAATGTTCAAAAAAGTGTGCAAATCCAGTACGTTCTGGATTTTCGTTTTTGGAACCTACGTGATACATTACCGAAGTAATAATTACGGGCGCCGAGGAATCGTTGTGCAGAATTACGTGAAGACCATTGTCTAAAGTAAATTCTTCAAAAGCTACTTTTTGAGCCGAAGCAACTCCGCCAAGCATAAGCATTGTACCTAAAGCCATTAATGAATTTTTCATAAGGATTAATAATTTTGTTGATTGTATCTCTGTTTATATTCAAAATATGAAACCAAATGTAACTTTTTTTTGAAATAAATACATCTGAATGGTTATTAATTTAACAGTTTTTAACGATTATGAATTATACATTGTTATAAATGAGTAGATAACAATGTCATAAATTTCAATAAAAAAGTATTTTTTAAGATTAGGGTTTGCACATTAAATATTAAATGGTATATTTGCAGACTTAAAAATTAATTAAACAATATTGTTATGTACGCAATCGTAGAGATAGCAGGGCATCAATTTAAAGTTAGCAAAGATCTAAAGGTTTATGTTAATCGTTTGGCAAGTGAAGAAGGATCGAAAATTACTTTCGACAAAGTTCTTTTGTTAGACGATAATGGTACAATCACTTTAGGCGCCCCAGCTATAGAAGGTGCTTCAGTAGAAGCCAAAGTGTTACAACACTTAAAAGGAGATAAAGTAATCATTTTCAAAAAGAAAAGAAGAAAAGGTTACAAAAAGAGAAATGGACACCGTCAGTATCTTACTCAAATTGTAATTGAAGGAATTTCGACATCAGCTCCAAAAAAAGCGGCTCCTAAAAAAGAAGCTGTTGAAGTAGTTGCCACTGAAGAAGTAGCAGTACCTAAGGTAAAAAAAGCTCCAAAGGCTAAAAAAGAAGATACAGTAGAATAATAACAACATAAAACGTATACGTCATGGCTCACAAGAAAGGTGTCGGTAGTTCGAAGAATGGTAGAGAATCAGAATCAAAACGTTTAGGCGTAAAGATTTTTGGTGGTCAAGCTGCTATTGCTGGTAACATCATCGTAAGACAAAGAGGTTCTAAACACAATCCAGGTGAAAATGTTTACATGGGTAAAGATCACACGCTACACGCTAGAGTTGATGGTCTTGTTAAGTTCCAGAAAAAAGGTGAAAACAAATCATTCGTTTCTATTCTTCCATTCGAAGCATAATCACGAGATTTTTCATAAAATTAAAAAACCCATTTCGAAAGAAATGGGTTTTTTTGGTTCCTATCCCCGGCCCTTTCCAAAGGAAAGGGAGACAGGACGGGAATGTGTTAATGGATAATTAGATTATGAGAAGGGTTGATTTGGTTATTTTTTAAATCGTTTAATTGGAAAATCAGCGAAAATCAGCGAAAATCCTTTTAAATCTTTGGTAAAAACAACTCTCTAGTCCTGTCGTTGCAACTAAACTATCTCTATTTGTCAATCTGAATTTATTTAAGATTCTATTTCAATATTTCAGAAATTTTATTTGAAAATCAGTGAATCTGTGGCAAAAAAACGAAGTTTACGATTTGTAATGTTTGCTCTTGATTAAATCCTGTTTTCAAAACCACATGAAATGATTCTTGCGGGAGCGGTTTTTTTCTTTTTTATTACGCATCGCCGTTTACAGCAAGATCATAATATTTTCTCTTTGTCAAATTTATTTTAAGATTAAAATAGCAATTTCCACCATCATCTACTTTGATTAATTCTTTTCGCCAATTTTTTCTCTTCGAGCAGAAGCAATTTATCCAAATTTCTTTTTCTCCTTGTGAGTTCTTCAAGACAATATATTGCCTTTTATATTTTTCAACATCAATTACAAAATTTTCTCTGTTTGGAATAAAACTAGGATTATTTAATGAAATTTGTCTAAATTCTTTTTCTGCTTTAATATTATAATTATCAATACATTTTCTTAAAAGTAAGTCGACAGTTGCCACCTCTTCATTATTAAGTTTTGATTTAATACAATTTTTATTAAAAATATATTTTAGAATTATATCAGAAGATAAAATAGCAATTTTTGTTGTGTCAAGTGATACAATTTTATCTCGACTACTAATATTAGTTTGTCCATGTATTTTCATACAAAAAATAAAGCAGGAAATTAAAAGATAGTTTTTCATTGTTTCGGATTTTAAATACTACTTAACTTGTAAATATTTGAAATAAATCTTCTTATAAACACCCAATTACGATTAGATTAGCGAATGTTTGCATCGCTTTATTTATTTTCAAATGTAATCTTTATTTCCTTCCAAATTCTGAAATTAATTTTTATTTTTAAGAGGTTATTTTGGAATTTTTAAATATAAAATCCGAAGCTACGGCCAGAATAAAAACCTAAAATTCTTCTACTAATGTGGAATCGCTTGGGATGGAATCTTGAACTTTGAACTTCAAAAACGAACGGGCATTTCCAGAAATTGACATGGGAATATTCTGCCCAATCGTGTCGTCAGCCATAATGAGACCGCGTCGTAACATCAGATTGCTAATAAATTGTTGCTTTTTATTTTCTATGGCTTTCAAAAATCCATCAGGGTTAAACTCGTACATGAATTTTTTAGGTTTTGGAACTATCGATGCCAGAAACAAGCATTCTTTTAAGGTTAAAGTTGCAGGGGTTTTATTGAAATAGAAGTTTGCCGCTTCTCCAATTCCGTAAATATTTGGTCCCCATTCTATCACATTAAAATAGACTTCGAGCATGCGTTCTTTGCTGGAAATGCGATTGTTTTCTAAAATATAAACCAGTAAAATCTCTTCTAATTTTCGGGAAAGTGTTTTTTCACGGGTCAGAAAAACGTTTTTCACCAATTGCATGCTTATGGTACTTGCGCCACGAGAGAATTTTTTGGTGCGAATATTTTTCAAAATTGATTGCTTGAACGCATCATTTATAAAACCACGATGGGAGAAAAAAGAGGGGTCTTCGGACGTTAAAACACACTTTTGTAAATAGGGTGAAATCTGATTCAAATGGGTGAAATTTGGATTGGAACTTCCAACAATAATAGGGCGTTGCAAGACACCTTTGTCTATGGCACGATAGGAAAATTCCGAATTTAATTTGGATAAATTGGCCTCGCCATATTTGATAATTTTCAGATTTTCTTTGGTTAATTTACTTTCAAAAACCAATTGGTTGGGTTTGTTTTTTACGAATTTATAATCCAATTTATAATCGAAATTTCCTTCGGTTTCCATGCCTTCAAAATGCGAAAATAATCCTTGTGGCAAGGAAGTGATAAATTGCTGTGCTTTCATCTTTGGAATGGCAATGCGGAGATTATAAACAGTGTCTTCTGCTGTATTGTACTCTGCAAAAGGATGGATTTTGACGTTGTTCATTTGAATAGTTGAACTGCTATCAATTGTCATGAAATGCTCGCCAAACAACAAATGATAATCAAAACGAGCTTGTTTTACAACAACATCTTTTGTGGCAATTTTCGGATGATTTACCGTTAAATTTACAATAGAAGTGAAGCCGTCAATGTGCAATTCACCGCTTTCCATTTCAATTTTTGCGACGTTCAAATGAATGCTGTCAAAGCTGGAAAATAAGCCAAAACGCTCGTCTACATAAGGCACTTTAATTTTAGAATTGTCACTATTAAAAAACTTTAAATCGGCGGTTTTATCTCTTGGATTGGCAATTCCTTTTACGTTCCAAATTTGCGAAAAAGTATTTGTTTTAACGTTGATTGAAGTTACTAATACTTCTTCCTTCAATTGCAATTGTTTCATTTCAAAAGTCACTTTTCGTCCCATATCGTCCATCCGAAAAGACAAATTTTCGAGATGCATTTCTGTTGGCACTAAATTCAATATTTTTGAAAGCAAACGATAGGCAGTTTTTGCATAATTGTGGTTTTCGGAAGTGGAAATATCTACTTTATTGTGTTTTAAAAAAGCATCAAAATTGCGTCCTTTTTTATTTTTTACCAATTGCACAAACCCATTATTCATTTCCAATCCTTCCAATTGTACGGTTCCAATAATCAGTTTTAAAAGATTGATTTTGGTTTTGATTTTTGCTACCGATAAAAGGGTGTCTGCCTGATTGGGAATCAGATTTATATTTTGTAATTCTATTCCTGAAACACCTTCAAATTGTGCTTTTTCAATGGTTAGTTTGGCGGCATAATCTGTTGCTAATTTGCTTTCAATTTTTGTGATTGCTTTTTGCAAAAGTGCGTTACGAAAAACAAAAAGTAGCACAAAACTTATCGCAATAAATACGGCAAAGCATTTCAGAAAAACCAGGGCTTTTTGTTTTTTGGTTCGCATTTTATTATCCGAATAATTCGCTTACAATATCTTCAATTTTCGCCACCATTCTGATGTTGATGAACGTTTTTTTCATTGCGATTTTATTATATTTAGATACAAAAATTGTTGAGAAACCTAATTTTTCGGCTTCTTGAATGCGTTGCTCAATTCGGTTTACTGGGCGTATTTCCCCCGAAAGTCCGACTTCACCAGCAAAACAAAAATCTTTTCCAATGGCAATATCTTCATTTGAGGATAAAATAGCGGCAACAACTGCCAAATCTATTGCAGGATCATCAACAGAAAGTCCGCCAGTAACATTTAGAAAAACGTCTTTGGAACCCAAATGAAATCCTGCTCGTTTTTCAAGAACTGCTAAAATCATGTTCAGCCTTTTGGCGTTATAACCTGTCGTACTTCGTTGTGGCGTCCCATAAACGGCACTGCTCACAAGCGCTTGAATTTCAATCATCAACGGGCGCATTCCTTCCAAAGTAGAAGCGATTGCGGTTCCAGAAAGTGTGGCATCATTATGTGAAATCAAAATTTCTGAAGGGTTGGCAACTTCACGCAATCCCGTTCCTTGCATTTCATAAATTCCAATTTCCGCAGTGGAACCAAACCTGTTTTTTAAAGAACGTAAAATTCGATACACGTGATTTCTGTCGCCTTCAAATTGCAAAACAGTATCTACCATGTGCTCCAAAATTTTGGGCCCTGCAATATTTCCGTCCTTTGTAATGTGTCCAATTAAAATTACTGGGACATTGGTTTCTTTTGCAAATTTTATAAGTTCGGCAGTTGTTTCTCGTATTTGAGAAATACTTCCTGCTGTAGATTCAATATAATCGGTATGTAGCGTTTGAATGGAATCTATTATTACGATTTCAGGCTGAATTTCCTCAATTTGACGAAAAATATTTTGCGTTTTTGTTTCTGTTAAAATATAACAATTATCACCGTTGGGCGTGATTCTTTCGGCACGCATTTTTATTTGTTTCTGACTTTCTTCACCAGAAACGTATAAGGTTTTGTAAGGCAATTTCAATGAAATTTGAAGTAATAAAGTGCTCTTTCCAATTCCAGGTTCGCCGCCTAAAAGGATTAAAGAGCCGGGCACAATTCCGCCTCCAAGCACTCGATTTAGTTCGCCGTCACAGGTATCCATTCGGATTTCAAGTGTGGAATCGATTTCTTTGATTTTTAAAGGTTTTGAAACTTTTTTAACCTCCGAAGTTGTTGGTTTCCATGCTACTTTTTCCTCCTTTTGTATAATTTCTTCTACAATGGTATTCCACTCCTTACAAGCGTTGCATTGCCCCTGCCATTTAGAATATTGCGTGCCACAACTTTGACAAAAAAATGAGGTTTTTACTTTAGCCATATTACGGGTTTTTTTCTTGAATCGGTTCTACTGTAGGTTCTTTAGTTGGTGATTCCTTTTTAATTTCTTTACTGTTTTTAGTAAACCCTTTTTTTAAATCATCCATTTTATCGAGCATCATGTCTTTTGTTAAACTCCCAATCTCGTCTTTTTGATAGGCCGTTTGATATTGTTTGAAGGCTTTTTTATTGTCCCCATTTTTTTCAAACATCAAACCCAATTCATAATCGGCAAGCATGCTTTTTGGGTAGTTTTTCTGTGCTAATTTTGACAATGCATCCAACTCATTATATGCTTTGTTTTTTAAAATTGCCGTTTCAATTGCATTGAAATCATTAATACGAATAGACATTTTAATTGCTAATGATTTTTCGATGATTTCGTATTTATTTTCAAGATATTTTACATAACCAGAAGGAAGAATTGCTATTTTTTCATTGAATTCTGAAACGGAAATAGGCTGATATACCCCGAAAATTTGATACAACGCATTTGGAATTGCATGTAAGACTAGTGAATAATGGGAAGCTCCTTTAAAAGCATCAAATAGGTAATTTAGACTTGGCTTTTTTATTGTTACAACGGCGCTATCCAATTGCATAATTCTTTCTTTTGTGGTTTTTAAATCGCCATCGGCAGTTGCTTGATAATAGTAAATTGGTTGGTTTAATGCTGACAACCGTTGTGGAATAATTTCTTCCATTCGTGGGGGTAACTCAGGACTTAACGAAATGTAAGCATTGAAAATAGGTTGGTCTTTATATAAATAAAAATTTAAAAAACCAGCGGTAACATCGTGTCCAGCAATTATTTTAAATGGTGCTATTCGGTATGTTTTTTCTATGTACGGAAGTAATTCTTGACCAATAAATTCAAAGAAATGTTCCCCTTTTTCTGCTGGCAAACCTGTATCTGGGTCAAAAGTACAATCCGAATAGCGTTCGTCCTTTTTGTTTTGTGAGATTCCAACGATAATAACTTCAGGTAAATCATCCCAATAGGCACCGTAATTTAAAGCTCCTTGAAAAGGGTCTAAAAGATAATCTCCATCTAATAAAAAGAGAACAGGATATTTCTTAGTTTTATTTTTAGTGTAGGATTCTGGCAAGGAAACTGTAAATTCTCGATCTTCTTTAAGCTTTTGAGAAACAATAGTATCCGTTATTTTTTGCGAATAGGATTGAAAGAAAATAAAAAAAGGTGTTAAAAAAATTATTTTTCTCATAGTTTACTTGGAATTTTCAGATGTTTAATAGCCCTTCAAAAGGTGTAGCAATATAATAATTTATTTGCTTCTATTCAATATCGGTAAAAGCAAAAATGAAATGACACCTAAAAAAACTAATAATAGCATTTGGGAAGTCCAAATAATCCAGCCAAAAGCGTTTCCAGCAGTTTCAGAAATACTATAAAAAAGTAGGATTTTGGCAATTAGAAATGGATACGACCCAAATCCACTATTGGTGAAGGCAATGGCAATACTTCCGACAACAAATGAAGTTAATACCGCTCCTAAAGTTAGCGAATTGGTTTCAGGAATTACAAAAATTCCGATGTAAAACATAAAAATATAGGAAAACCAAATGAAAATTGTGTGCGCTAAATACGACCATTTCCTTTTCATGTGAACGATACTTAAAATCCCTTCTTTTAATCCGGAAATTTTTAATTTTAGTTGAATTATAAATTTTGCTTTGGAAAAACAATAAAGCAAAACGAAAGCAATGAAAAGTACAAGTCCAATGACTAAAAGTAAAATTATTTTTTGGAGTGGTAATTTGTCTAAAATAAATGTTTTTACAATGTCAAATTGAACAAAAAAAGCAACAATTATAAAGCCTAAAAGAATAATCATATCAATAATTCTCTCCGCTATTATGGACCCGAAACCTTTGTCAAAAGGAACATTATTGTATTTTTTAAGCACCAATGCTCTTGAAATTTCACCCGATCTGGGAACCGTTAAATTCATTAAATATCCAATGGAAACTGCCATGAAATTATTGGCGAAAGTAGTTTTATAGCCCATTTGATCCAATACATATTTCCAACGATAGGCACGTGAAGCACTTCCTAAAAAAGCAATGAAAACGGCACAATAAATATAGTTGTAATTGGCATTTACAAAATGACTTTTTATTTCTAAAATTTCTTCTGCTGAGAATTTATTATAAGAATAAACGATTAGAAAAACACCCAAAAAAAGCGGGAGTAAAATAGACAGCCATTTGCCAATTTGCTTTTTCAAAATTAAGTTAAGGAATTGTCATTTTCATTTGGAAAAACTAAGGAAGGTTGGAACGATTTGGCTTCTTCAAAATCCAATATTCCGTAGGAAATAATAATAATAATGTCGCCTTTTTGCACTTTTCGAGCTGCGGGTCCATTAAGAGTGATTTCGCCGCTATTTCTGTTGCCCTTGATGGCATATGTTTCTAAACGTTCCCCATTATTGATGTTTACTATCGAAACTTTTTCGCCCTCAATAATATTTGAAGCCTCCATTAAAGCCTCGTCAATAGTGATACTGCCGATATAATTTAAATCGGCTCCGGTTACTTTAACGCGGTGTATTTTAGATTTTACTACTTGAATTTGCATTGTGCAAAGATAATTAATTTAATGAAATAGTATCTATCAATCTTATATTGTTAATAAAAACTGCAATGAAAGCTCTGTATTTTTTTGTGTCGATTTTTTCTTTACAAGACAATAATGTAGCTTCATCAGCAATTTCAAAATAATCCAATTTGAAATTGATTTGGTTTTCAAAAACGTGTTTAACCCAATTTTTTATATCCAATAGGGGTTCGGAATTAAATTTTGATTTTACTTCCAATAATGTCTTGTAAATAATCTCCGCAGATTCTCTTTCATTTGGCGTAAGCCTTTCATTACGAGAACTCATTGCGAGTCCGTTTTTTTCTCTGAATATTGGACAAATCACAATATTGATAGGTAGCTTTTCTTTTTCTACTAACTTTTTTATGATTTGCAATTGCTGAAAATCTTTTTCCCCAAAATAGGCATTGGAAGGGTTTACAATTTCAAATAAACGTTTTACAATGGTGCCAACACCATCAAAATGTCCAGGACGAAATTTCCCTTCCATTTGGTTTTCTAATCCCTCAAAATCAAAGTGTGCTGAAATGGTTTTTCCTTCATAAATATCCTCCACATTTGGTGCGTAAATAAGTACAGATTCGCTTATTGATTTCAATTTTTCAAGGTCGATTTTTAAGTTTTTGGGATATTTTTCTAAATCTTCAGGATTGTTAAATTGCGTAGGATTCACAAAAATACTTACAATTGTTATGGAATTTTCTTTTAAGGAATTTTCTACTAAAGACAAATGTCCTTCATGCAATGCACCCATAGTTGGAACAAATCCAATAGTGGTTTTTGAATCGGAAATATGTTTTAAATGCTCTATTAAAGCAACTTGTCGGTCAAAAATGAGCATGTTGTTTTATTGAAATATTGTGCAAACTTAAGATTTTAGTTATTAACTGCATAAATTTTTGTAAATTTGCCTGTTTTTTATTTACAATAAGTAATACAAAATTTTAATATGGAAGATAAGAGGATATTGTATGTATCATCTGAAGTAGTGCCCTACTTAGCTGAAAACGAGGTTTCCCTAATGTCGTATGATGTGCCAAAAATGGTAAATGATCAAGGCGGACAGATTAGAATTTTCATGCCAAGATATGGTAATATCAATGAAAGAAGACATCAATTACACGAGGTAATTAGGTTATCTGGAATGAATTTAGTTGTAAATGATTTGGATATGCCATTGATTATCAAGGTAGCTTCCATCCCAAAAGAAAGAATTCAGGTTTATTTTATTGATAACGATGAATATTTCAAAAGAAAAGCAACTTTTACAGATGAAGATGGGGTCTTGTTTCCAGATAATGATGAGCGCGCTATTTTTTTTGCAAAAGGAGTTGTAGAAACAGTAAAAAAACTGAATTGGGTTCCTGACATTATTCATGTTCATGGTTGGATGGCGGCAATGTTGCCAATTTATTTGAAACATTATTATAAGGACGAAGCCTTATTTTCAGACACAAAAATCATAACTTCCGTTTACAGTCAATCATTTGAAGGCACATTGAATCCTGAAATGATTAATAAAATAAAATATGATGGCGTTCCTGAAGAGAGTGTTTCTAACTTAGTAAATCCGGATTATGAAAATATAATAAAAGCAACAATTTCACATTCTGACGCGGTGATTATTGCCTCTGAAAACTTGTCCCCAAGTTTAACAAAATTTATAGAAACTTCGGAAAAACCTTTTTTACCTTTCACCCCCAAAGAAAAGTTCTCGGAAGTATATTCTAATTTCTATAGGAATTTGGTCAAATAATAATATTTTTTTAATAAATATGCAAAATAATTCATTTTTTAAATTACTTTTTTTAGTTAGTATTGTTGCTTTTTTCATCTCTTGCGACAAAGACTTTAATGAGATTGGTACGGGTGTCATAGGTAATGATCATTTTGGACTTATTCAAGACGTTTCAAAGACTGTAGTTGCTTATAATGTTGCTACAGGTTCTGTTGAAACAAGTTACCTAGCTTTAAATTCACTTGGCTATTATAATAATCCCTTTTTTGGAAAAACAAGAGCAAGTGTGGTATCTCAAGTAGTTTTAGATACTGTCAATCAAACTATTGGGACTAACCCAATTGTCACCAAAGTAGAGCTTTCAATGCCCTATTTTAGTCATTTAAAAACTACAGATGCTACTACCGGTGACCACACGTATGAATTAGATTCTATTTATGGGTTTGTAACTTTGAACGATAAAAAAGTATTTAATAAATTTAAATTGAGTGTTTATGAATCTAATTATTTTTTAAGAGATTATGACGCTTCTTTGGGGTTTTTAGATCTTCAAAAATATTACTCAGGAGCAACTTCTGATTTTGACGCTAATAAAAACCCAAACCGCTTGAATGACGATGCTTCTTCTAATCAAAACGAAGAGTTTCTTTATAGCGCTGACGAAATTAAAACCTATAAAACGGTAGACGGAGCCCAAGTAGTCGATACAAGGTCGGTTCCTGGAATGCGTTTGAAACTTAGAAATCAGTTCTTTCAAGATAAATTATTTGGTTCTGGTGCATCAGGAAAATTCATAAATAATAATGTTTTTAAAGAATATTTTAGAGGATTATATTTTAAAGCCGACAATTCAGTTACTTCGTCTGAACTGGGAAGTTTAGCTTTATTGAACATTAAATTAGGAAAAATAATAGTTACCTATAATGTAACCATAACTAGTTCAGCTGGTGTAGTTTCAACTAAAGAAAGAAAATTCGGAATTAGTTTAGGCGGCAGTTCTGTGAATTTATTTGAAAACAATTACAATTCATCATACACCACCGGAATTACTGCAAATGCAAATGCCACAACAGGAGCCTATAATTTGTATCCAAAAGGAGGCGAAGGATCTATGACTGTTATTAAACTTTTTGGAGATCTAGATGTTAGAGGTTATTCTTCAACTGGCTTGCCAACTTTAGGCGCAAATGGTGTATCAGATGAATTAGATGATTTAAGAAATCCTGGAGACGGAAAAAAACTTTTAGTTAATGAAGCCAATCTAACTTTTTATATTGACAAGACCAAAATGGTAGGAGCGTCGGAGCCTAACAGAATATATTTGTACGACCTTAATAATAATCGCCCTTTAATAGATTATTATTTTGACAATTCAGTAGCGTCAAATGTAAAAAATAATAAATATGAATTTGGCGGAATTATAGAAAAAGAAACAGCGAGTTCAATAGTTGATAAACGGGGAATTAAATATAAAATAAGACTAACAAATCACTTGAGAAACTTAATTAGTAAGGATTCTACCAATGTTAGATTAGGATTAGTAGTTACAGAATCTATCGCAATAGCAACTAATTCTAAACTAAAAAACGCCACTTCTGGAGTAAATCCAATTAATAGAATACCTACTGCTGCTGTTTTGAGCTCATTAGGCACCGTTTTATTTGGAAACAATATTCCAACTAGCGACCCAAATTATGCTAATAGATTAAAACTAGAAATATATTATACAAAGCCTAATTAAAAGTAATAACACCAAATAAAAAATATATGTGCGGAATAGTTGGTTATATAGGATTCAGAGAAGCATATCCAATCATTATTAAAGGTTTGAAAAGACTAGAATATAGAGGATATGATAGTGCAGGAATTATGCTTTTTGACGGAAAAGACCTTAAAGTTTCTAAAACTAAAGGTAAAGTTTCTGATTTAGAAGAAATATCTTCAAAAGAAATATCTACCAATGGCACTATTGGAATTGGACATACTCGTTGGGCAACTCATGGAGTTCCAAATGATGTGAACTCTCATCCACATGTTTCAAATTCCGGAAATCTTGTATTAATTCATAATGGAATCATTGAAAATTATGCTCCATTAAAAAAAGAATTAATAAACAGAGGGTATGTTTTTCATTCAGATACTGATACAGAAGTTTTGGTAAATTTGATTGAAGATGTTCAGAAAAAAGACCATTTAAAACTCGGAAAAGCAGTTCAAGTTGCTTTAAATCAAGTTGTGGGAGCCTATGCAATTTGCGTGTTTGATAAACAAAAACCGAATGAAATAATTGTTGCCCGTTTAGGGAGTCCATTAGCAATTGGTGTAGGTGAAAACGAATATTTTATTGCATCTGATGCTTCACCTTTCATAGAATATACTTCAAATGCCATTTATCTTGAGGATGAAGAAATGGCTATTGTGAGATTAAATAAACCTTTAAAAATTAGAAAAATTAAAGACGATTCATTAGTAGATCCTTATGTTCAGGAGTTACAAATGAATTTAGAGCAAATTGAAAAAGGCGGTTATGACCATTTTATGCTCAAAGAAATATATGAACAACCGAGTGTTATAAAAGATACTTATCGAGGTCGTTTACACGCAAATACTGGTTTGATTCAAATGGCAGGAATTGAAGATAATATCGAGAAATTCTTGAATGCTGAAAGAATCCTTATTGTAGCTTGTGGAACTTCATGGCATGCAGGATTAGTTGCGGAATATATAATAGAAGAATTTACAAGAATTCCTGTTGAAGTGGAATATGCTTCAGAATTCCGATATAGAAACCCAATTATAAATAAAGGCGATGTGGTTATAGCCATTTCTCAATCTGGAGAAACTGCTGATACTTTGGCTGCTATAAAATTAGCAAAAGAAAGAGGCGCATTTGTTTTTGGAGTTTGTAATGTTGTAGGATCCTCAATATCTAGAGAAACTCATGCAGGTGCTTATACTCACGCAGGTCCAGAAATTGGAGTTGCATCAACAAAAGCATTCACCACTCAAATTACTGTTTTAACTATGATTGCGTTGCGAATTGCGAAAGCAAAAGGAACAATGACCAATTCTGATTTCCACAGGTATTTACAAGAATTAGAATTAATTCCTGAAAAAGTTTTAGAGGCTCTAGAAACAAATGATATAGCAAAAGAAATTGCAGCCATTTTCAAAGACGCACCAAACTGTCTTTATTTAGGAAGAGGTTATAATTTTCCAGTTGCTTTAGAAGGGGCATTAAAATTAAAAGAAATTTCTTATATTCATGCAGAGGGTTATCCAGCGGCAGAAATGAAACACGGACCAATTGCATTGATTGATGAACACATGCCGGTAGTAGTAATAGCTCCAAAATTGGGTCATTATGACAAAGTGGTAAGTAATATTCAAGAAATTAAATCTAGAAGTGGAAAAATCATTGCTATAGTAACTAAAGGCGACACTCAAGTTCGTGATTTGGCCGACTATGTTATTGAAATCCCAGAAACTGCCGATGCATTATCTCCACTAATTACTACAATTCCGCTACAATTATTGTCCTACCACATTGCCGTATTAAGAGGTTGTAATGTAGATCAACCAAGAAACTTAGCCAAATCAGTTACAGTAGAGTAATAAATGAAATACTTAATTAAAAAAAGCGTTCAATTTATGAACGCTTTTTTTATGGATAGAATTTTTATGAATTACTTAAAACTATGTTAATTTAATAGGCGTGCATAGTAAATTTTTGATATTTTGTTTAAAAACCATGAGGAATATTCAAAAATTCCAACAAATTATAATCAAAATTAGAGACAAAATACAGCTAATTATTAATTTTTTCTACTTATAATTTATTAATATCAAAATAAATACTAATTTAGCTAGATTAACAAACAAATTTTAAACCCAATGAAAAAACACTTACTTATTTTGACATTGTTTTTTTGCAGCATTTCTTTTGCACAAAAAGTAGTTTCAGATACTATCAAAAAGACATTATTAGACGAAGTTGTCGTTTCGGCTTCAAGAACTCCTGAAAAAGTTTTACAATCGCCAGTTACCATCGAAAGAATGGGAATTGCTGAAATTAAAAAATCTGCGTCACCTTCTTTTTATGACGGATTAGAAAACTTGAAAGAAGTTCAAATGAATACCAGTAGTTTGTCTTTTAAATCAATCAACACTCGTGGATTTGCTACCGTTGCAAACACTCGTTTTATGCAATTAGTGGATGGAATGGACAATTCTTCCCCATTATTAAACTTCGTAATAGGGAATATGATTGGGGTTTCAGAAATTGACGTTCAAAGCGTTGAGTTATTACCAGGAGCATCTTCTGCTTTATATGGAGCAAATGCTTTTAATGGTATTTTATTTATGAATAGTAAAAATCCATTCACAAGTGGCGGTATAACTGCTTATGTAAAATATGGTCAAACAAGCCAACAAGCCGCTGGAGTTAATAGCTTTACAGATTATGGAGTTAGAGTAGCTCACAAATTTAATGACTATTTTGCTGCTAAAGCTAATTATACCTACATGTCTGGTACAGATTGGTATGCTACAAATTACAATGATAAAAAAGTTGCCGGAATAGACAGAAGTAACATTAACTATGATGGTATTAATGTATATGGAGATGAAGTTTCAACAAACATAAAAGGTGTTGGTCAAGCATTAGCTGGTTTAGGAATTATTCCTGCTTCTACCGTAAATTTATTACCAAATACTAATGTTAGTAGAACAGGTTACAAAGAAATAGACCTAACAGACAACAAGGCTTCAAATACTAAAATTGATTTTTCACTTCATTTAAAACCCTTTGCAAATGATTTTGAAATTATTTGGCAAAGTAAATTTGGTTTTGGAAATGCAGTTTACCAAGGTGCCAATAGATATTACTTAAATAACTTTTTTATGCAACAACATAAATTAGAAATTAAAGGTAAAAACTTTTTTGTTAGAGGATATACTACAACTGAAGATGGAGGAAACTCTTATGATATGCTTTTTACGGGTATCAACATCAACAGAAAATGGAAAGACGATAAAACTTGGTTTGGACAATATGCGGGTGCATATATTCAATCAACATTGGGTGGTGCAACCCCAGCGTCAGCTCATTTAATAGCCAGAGGAGTTGCAGATACAGGTAGATTTCTTCCTGGTACAGATGCGTTTAAAAATGCTTTTAATTTAGTTACTAATGAAGCTAGCGTACTTTCAGGCTCCAAACTAGTTGATAACTCTAGAATCTATCATTCCGATGCTAATTATAACTTGAAAGATGTGATTAAATTTGCGGAAGTTCAAGTAGGTGGATCATTCAGACAATATGAATTAAATTCTCACGGGAGAATTTATACAGATGCAAATGGACCAATTTATTACAACGAATATGGTGCATATACTCAAATAACGAAAAAATTTGTTGATGACAGATTGAAATTTTCTGGATCTGTAAGGTATGATAAATCGAAAAATTTCGAAGGTAATTATTCTCCTAGAATCTCTGCGGTATACTCAGCAGGTGAGAATAAAAAACATAATTTCAGAGCTTCATTTCAAACAGGTTTTAGAAATCCATCTACTCAAGATCAATATATTGGATTTAATGTAGGTAGTGCAATTCTTCTTGGTTCTGCTCCAGACAATTTAATAAGATATTCTGAAACGTTAGATGTAAGTACTACAACTGGACAGTTTTTTGCTGGGGGTACATCCGTAGTTATGACAGGTTTAAATGCCTATAATAATTCTTATACCGCATCATCAGTTGCAGCGCTTTCTGCAAGTGGTAATCCAGCATTATTGAAAAAAACTTCTTTAGAATACGTAAAACCCGAACAAGTAAAAGCATTTGAAATAGGGTATAGGTCTTTAATTAAAGATGTCTCAGTAGATATTAATGGATATTACAACATATATAATGATTTTATTGGAAACATCAATGTTGTAGCTCCTTATTATGGAAAAGCAATGGATTCGCCAAGCCCAACAGGTGGCCCGACAGATCTAGGTACACAATCAATTCACGCTTTACAAACCGGAAATTATAGAGCCTATCAATTGTATACCAATACTAAAATAGAAATTAAATCTCTTGGATTTGGACTTGGATTATCTAAAAAAGTATATAAAGATTTTGAGTTGGGGGTAAACTATAACTATGCTGAATTTAAATTTGACCAATCGCAAGATGAAAGTTTTGAAGCCGGCTTTAATACTCCAAAACATAGAGTTAAAACATCGTTTGGAAATGAAAAATTATTCAAAAATTTCGGATTTAATATTAGCGGAAGATGGAATAGTGAGTATTTATGGCAATCAACAATGGTAGACGGAATTGTTCCTTCTGCTACTGTAATTGATGCGCAAATAAATTATAGTGTTCCAAAACTAAAATCAACTTTGAAAATTGGAGCAGCAAATTTAGGAGGAAAAGAATACTTTCAAGTGCTAGGAGCTGGCTTAATAGGCCAACAAATATTCGCCTCTTGGACTATCAATCCTTAATTAATATTAATATAAAAAAACATACGTTATGATAAAAAATTTCAAATGGCTAGTATTGGTTTCGTTAACCTTTGTAGCATGTACTAATGATGACACTACTACAGGTGGTGAAATCCCAGTAATTTCTGGCTCAGCAAATTTTACAAAATATGTAGCATTAGGAGACTCTTTTGCCGCAGGTTTCAGCGATAATGCCTTATTTCACAAAGGACAAGAAAATTCTTATCCAAATTTACTAGCGCAACAATTTGCTGCCGCTGGAGGAGGTACTTTCTCAAGTCCATTTATGGCAGTTGATAATGTAGGCGGTTTTTCTTCTGGAGGAGCGCAAGTTACTTCACCAAGATTGTATTTAGATAGTTCTTCAGGAACACCAACACCAACACCAGTTCCTGGGGTATCAGCGAATACACTTACTGAACGATTAACAGGTTCTTTCAATAATATGGGAATTCCTGGTGCTAAAAGTTATCATTTAACTTTTGCTGGCTATGCAAGTGCAAATCCTTATTTTGGACGTTTTGCGTCTTCGCCAACAGCTACAGTTTTAGGTGACGCTATCGCACAAAATCCAACTTTCTTTTCCTTATGGATTGGTGGAAATGATGAATTAGGATATGCAACTAACGGTGGGGTTCCAACTTCTCAAGATGCAGTAAACGGTAATGATCTTACTCCTACCGCAACATTTACAGCAGTTTATAATGGAATGGCGGCACAACTTTCAACAGGAGGAAGAAAAGGGGTAGTGGCAAATTTACCTTATGTAACTGCATTGCCATATTTCACTGCAGTTCCATATAATCCAGTTCCTTTGTCCGCAGCAGTAGCAACGCAATTAAATAGTGGTTACGCTCAATATAATGGTGGATTGGCATTGGCGCAAAGTTATGGTTTAATTACAGCCGCTGAAAAAACTAAAAGAACAATCGTTTTTTCGGCAGGTCAAAACGCAGTAGTAATAGTAGATAGCTATTTAACTAATTTAAGTACCTTAGGTTTGCCTTCCTACAGACAAACAACTAGCGCAGATTTATTAGTTTTACCTTCAAGATCAATCATTGGTACTACTGTAGGTGGTAATGCTGCTCAAGTTAATGGAGTTACAGTTCCGCTAGCAGATAAATGGGTACTTTCAATAGATGAAATTGCTGAAGTTAAAGCCGCTACCGACTCTTATAATATGGTTATTGAAGCTGCAGCAACTGCTAATGGATTGGCTTTCGTAGACACTAAATCAGTTATGAACCTATTGTCCGCTCCAAGTGGTACAGGAGTAGTATTCAATACCTATACAATGACCTCTACCTATGTAACTGGCGGTGCTTTCTCTCTAGACGGAGTTCATCCAAGTCCTAGAGGTTATGCTTTAATTACCAATTTATTTATTGATGCAATTAACGCAAAATACGGTTCTACATTGAAGAAAAAAGACGGTAGAGACTTTGAAATTTTATACCCAAAAGTTATCAATTAAATCGCATTTAATAAAATTGAAAGAGTCCAAAATTAATTTTTTGGACTCTTTTTTTTCTAAAAAACCAAAATCTTATCTGAAAATTAATTTAAACCTATTGTATATTTAATTAATTTAGCTTGAAATAATAACATCATGAAGAACACTATAGCAACCGTTTTATTTTTTTGTTTTATTGCAGTAAATGCACAAGAATCAATTTCTGAAACCAGCAAAATTGCTTTATCTGAAATGAAATCTGCAGGAAGGCAAATGAATTTATCGGTTAACCCAAATACTCAAAATTATGATATTACGTATCATAAATTAGAGTTTACGGTAAATCCAGCGGTATATAATATTACTGGTAAAATAACGACTACCTACACTGCTCTAGCAAATATTAATACGCTTACTTTCGATTTAAGCAATACTTTGACAGCCAGTAGTGTGAAAATAAATAATGCTAATCTTGCTTTTACTCAAAATACCAACGAATTAATAATTACACTTCCAGCTACTCAATTAACAGGTTCGCAAGCCACTGTGGAAATAGTTTATTCTGGCGCACCCCCTCAAAATGGTTTTTTTGCCTTTACCAGTACCACCCATGGAACAACTGCAACGCCCGTTATTTATACTTTATCAGAGCCCTTTGGAGCTAGAGATTGGTGGCCTTGCAAACAAGATTTAAATGATAAAATTAATAGTATTGATGTTTATATAACTGCCCCATCACAATATATTAGTGTTTCAAATGGTGTAGAACCTGAAGCACCAGTAATTAACGGAACTCAAAAAACTACTCATTTTCATCATGGTTATCCAATTCCGGCTTACTTAATTTGTATGGCTGTTACAAATTACGATGTTTATACGCAATTGCCAAGTGCTGCAAATCCAAGGGTTACTTATCCAATTGTCAATTATATTTATCCGGAAAGCAATACCCCAGCATTGCAAACTCAACTTGCTCAAACACCATTAATATTAAATTTATATAGCAATCTCTTAGAATCCTATCCATTTTCAAATGAAAAATATGGGCATGCTCAATTTGGCTGGGGTGGCGGAATGGAACACACTACAGTTTCATTTATGGTAAGTTTTGGACGACAATTAATAGCGCATGAAATGGCGCACCAGTGGTTTGGTGATAAAATTACATGTGGTACTTGGAAAGACATTTGGCTAAATGAAGGTTTTGCTACCTATATAGCTTCTTTGGTAATTGAAAATTTTGATGGTGCTACAGCCTTTATTACCGAAAAAACCAATATGATAAATAGTATTACAACGTCCCCAAACGGCGCAGTTTATTTAACAGAAACTGAATCATTAGATGTGAATAGAATCTTTGACTCCAGACTTTCTTATAATAAAGGCGCCATGGTTTTGAACATGCTCCGTTTTAAACTTGGCGATGCGCTATTTTTTCAAGGAATAAAAAATTATTTAGCAGATGTGAATTTTGCTTATAAATATGTAATAACTACAAATTTACAAACTCATTTAGAGGCCGTTTACGGGAGTAGTTTAACCGAATTCTTTAATGATTGGGTTTATAATCAAGGGTATCCAAAATATACAATTACAGTTCAAAACGTAACTGTAGGTCAAGCAAAAATTACTGTAAATCAAACAACCACCGACACATCAGTTCCCTTTTTTGAAATGCCAGTCCCAATTCGGTTAACAGGTGCTGGTGGACTTTCTCAAGATGTAGTTGTGAATAATATTGTTAACGGAGAACAATTTACAGTTGCCGTTCCATTTTCAGTAACCGGAGTTCAATTTGACCCTAAAAAAGATATTATTTCAAAATCAAGTACTGCAACATTGGCAACTGCTGATTTCAACTTTGATCAGTCTATCCAAATCTATCCAAATCCAGCTTCAAATGCTCTGTCTATTGATTTACCTGATGGAATTGAAATGGAAAGTGCCGTTTTTTGTACCGTTTTGGGGCAAAAAATAATGGAAACCAAATCTGACAGAAATTGGAATATTTCTGCATTTGCTTCAGGAATACATTTTTTAAGCATACAAACAAATAAAGGAACAAAACAATTTAAGTTTATAAAAGAATAGTCTTTTTATGAAAATTACTTTCTAATGCAGCTTCAATAATTCGCATCACATTTATTCCGTCTTGAGCCGTAACGGGCTCGATAGAATTAGCAATAATTGATTGGTAAACCCCTTCAAAATAGTCGTAATAATTTCCAAGAAGTGTAGGAACTTTTTTGTAAATCACAGTGCCATTTGTTTCGGTGTGAAGAACTCCTTCGTAACCTTCATTTTCTGATTTCCAAGCTATTACATTCGGTTTTTCTCCCAATTTCAAAACGTCTTCTTGCAAATCGCCACGTTGTTTCAAGAAAGACCCTTTTTTGCCATGAATAACATACGCAGGAATGGGTTCTCTAACAAAAAAACCAGCTTTTAATCGGACTCTAAAATCCGTATAAAAAAACAAAATATCAATATAATCATCAACTAAAGAGTGGTTTCTTGTAATTCTAATATCGGCAAAAACACTTTTTGGCATTCCAAATAAATGAAGAGCTTGGTCTATTAAGTGCGGCCCTAAATCCTTCAAAATTCCAGAACCTGAATTGACTGTTTCTTTGTGTGTTTTTGGACTTAAAACAGTATTGTATCTGTCAAAATGGAATTCAGCTTCTACAATGTCGCCTAAAACGCCCTCCGATAGGATGCTTTTTACAGTTTTAAAATCGCTGTCCCAACGGCGATTTTGGAAAACCGAAAGTTTTAAATTTTTAGATTCTGCCAGTTGTTTTAGTTCTTCTGCTTCAGCAACTGTGGTGGTAAATGCTTTTTCTACAACGATATGTTTTCCTGTTAATAATGCTTTTTTTGCAAATTCAAAATGAGTTGCGGTTGGCGTATTTACAATAATGAGTTCAATATCATCCTCTAAAAGTGCTTCAAATGTGGGATAACTTTTTACATTTGGATAGTCTATTTGAATTAATTTAGTACTTCTTTCCCAAGCGCCCACCAATTCAAAACCAGGATGCAATTCTAAAAAAGGAGCATGAAATACCTTTCCAGACATTCCATAAGAAAGCAAAGCCGTTTTAATTTTTCTCATTTTTGAATTTATTACGGGTGTAAAAATACTATCATTTTAACGAAATTTAAATAATTAACAAACATTTAAAACACTCCCGCATAATATTATAGAAAACATACTCTAGAAAACCTTACTTTTGTTCGTTATTAAAAATACGAAAATTAAAAAATGGAAATAGCTATCAAATTAGGTCAGTTTTTATTGAGTTTGTCATTGTTGATTGTACTTCATGAATTAGGACATTTTATACCCGCTAAATTATTCAAAACCAGAGTAGAGAAATTCTACTTATTTTTTGATATAAAATATTCTTTGTTTAAAAAGAAAATCGGAGATACAGAGTATGGAATTGGATGGTTGCCTCTTGGTGGTTATGTGAAAATTTCGGGAATGATTGACGAAAGTATGGACAAAGAACAAATGGCATTGCCACCACAACCATGGGAATTTCGTTCGAAACCAGCTTGGCAACGATTGATTATTATGCTTGGTGGTGTAACCGTAAATTTCATTTTGGCGTTTATAATTTATATCGGAATGACATTTTCGTATGGCGAATTATACATTTCAAATAGTGATTTAAAAGATGGTGTTTGGATTACAAATCCTGTTATTGAGAAATCAGGCATAAAAACAGGAGACAAAATCATTTCTGTTGATGGAGTTAAAGCCGATAGATTCCATGAGCTAAACGAAAAAATCCTTTTAGGAAAAGAAGTTGTTGTAGAAAGAAATGGTTCAGAACAAAAAATAGTTTTGCCAGTTGATTTTATCAATCAATTAATGACTGGCAAAAAAATATCGGTTGTTGAACTTCGTTTGCCCTTTATAGTTTCTGGCGTTGAAGAAAAATCTGCAAATAAAAGTGCGGTACAAGAAAAAGATATTATTACAAATTTTAATGGCGTTCCTGTTCAATATGCAGACCAAATTGTGGATGCAGTAAAAGAGTTGAAAGGCAAAACAATTCCTGCAATTGTAAAAAGAGATGGGAAAGAAATTGCGGTTTCAATTGTTGTGAATGACAGTTCAAAAATGGGAATTCAATATGCAGCAAGATTGCCTTACGATAACATGGAGAAATTAGGGCTGTATCCTATTCGCAAGCAAAACTATAGTTTTTTAGAGTCATTTCCAGTTGGAATTGAAAGAGGAAAAAGTCAACTTGTAGGTTATGGAAAACAATTGCAAATGATATTCAATCCGAGTACTGGCGCCTATAAAGGTGTGGGTGGATTTAAAGCAATATTTGATATTTTCCCTGCTTCATGGAGTTGGGAAGCGTTTTGGAGTATTACCGCTTTATTATCGATTATGCTTGGAGTAATGAATTTATTACCAATACCAGCATTGGACGGAGGGCACGTACTCTTTTTAATATATGAAATAATTAGCCGTAAAAAACCGAGCGACAAATTCTTAGAAAATGCTCAAATGGTTGGTTTTGTATTACTTATCTCGTTATTGCTATTTGCAAATGGAAATGACATTTATAAAGCAATAATAGGGAAGTAATATTTTTTGAAAATTTATTTCAAATTATTTGCAAAAAAGATAATTAGCCTTATATTTGCAACCGCTTTAAAAGGCAATACGCCTTCCTTCTTAGCTCAGTTGGTTAGAGCATCTGACTGTTAATCAGAGGGTCCTTGGTTCGAGCCCAAGAGAGGGAGCAACAATGACAAGGGTTTCAAGATTTATTTCTTGGAACCCTTTTTCTATGAGCAAGATTTAAGCAAGGTTTTATGATTTTAGATGGTGTCAATTGATGCTTTTTATTGTTTTATAATAATCAAAAGACTGAGATAACATTAATTATCCAACAACCCAATACCTTTTTTCTAAAACATCAGCAGTTACTCATTTAATCCTTACCTTTGGTATTGAACTTAAAAAATAATTTAAGCAACTAACACAATAATTATGATAATCAATCAATATTTAAATAAAATTAATTATGGCAAACTAGGTCTTTTAATCATTTTAGGATTTGGTTGGATGGAGAAAATTTTTGTTTGGGAAGGTGTGCCTGAAGGAATTTTTAAAATGGTAGAAACTAATATATTGACTTCTTGGCTAACTAAGTTGGGGCCAATGGGACCCAATTATTTTTTGGGGTATTTTGAATTAATTGTTTTCATACTCCTTATTGTAAAGGAAAAGTATGGCGCTATTTTATCCTGTTTAATATTTTTAACAACAATATCTTTTTTAATAAATGGTTTTTCATTTTCAATAGCTAAAGATTTTGCAATGCTCGGAATTTCGATAGATTTGACTTTAAGACATTGGGGAAAGAAAATAGGAGTATCTAAAAATTAATCAGTTTTAAATTTAACCATTTAATTCCTGATGGTTACATACTCAATCATCACTTTATAGTTGCATCTTTCTGCAAGAGTGGGAGCTTTTTAAAAAGACTTTACAGAAATGTAAGGTTTTTTTGTTTTTACAAGTTGAACATTGTTTGATAATAGTTAAAATCACACATATTTTGAATTCAAAATTTATGAGTAAATGTAAACAAAATGTTAAATATATTTAAAATTTAGAATTATAAAGTTAAAAATTAACAAGGATTTAAACTGTTAAATTATAATAAACTACACTAAAAAATAGATAAATTAGAAATAGCATCTTCTTTAGAATCAATTAAAATTATGAAATCATTAAGCTATAGTAAATAATTATTTAATCAACATCCTTACTTATAAATTTGTAAAAATTATAGCGATGCAAACTTTGAATAATTTTCTACTATCTATAATACTTATATTTGTTCCTTTTTTCAGCCTAACTTATGCTGGTGAAATAAAAGGTAAAGTCATTGATAGCACTACTAATGAACCCATAATTGGCGCTACTGTTTTTATAACAAATAAATTTTTTGGCTATTCTGGCTTTGATGGTAGTTATTCTATAAAGAATGTTCCAGATGGGACTTATAAAGTTGTTTGTAGCAATATGGGATTTTCTAATCAAGAAAAAACGGTAGTTTTAAATTCTTCAGTTGTATCATTAAATTTCAATATTCAGGAAAAACAAACCTCTCTTAATGAAGTTTTGATCGCTTTCAAGCAAAATAAAGAAGGAGAAAAATATTCTATGGATAGAGAGAAAAACTCTCAAAATATTTTAAACGCCATAAGTGCAAAAACCATTCAATTATTGCCAGATATTACTACTGCAGGTGTTTTGCAACGAATGTCAGGTGTGTCCTTAGAACGAACAAGTACTGGTGAAGCTAGATTTGCTATAATAAGAGGGATGGATAAAAGGTACAATTACACACTTGTAAATGGAATTAAAATCCCAAGTCCAGACGATAAGTTTCGGTATGTTCCAATGGATATGTTTCCTGCCGATTTATTGGAACGATTAGAAGTTATTAAAGCATTAACTCCGGCTATGGAAGGGGATGCCATTGGAGGAGCAATGGATTTAATCATGAAAAATGCTCCAGACAAATTGACTATATCCGCAAATATTGCAGCAGGATTCAGTCAATTTATTAAAGAAAATGGTTATGAAAATTTTGATAATAAAGCAATTAATAGTAGATCTCCAGCACAAATTAATGGCGCTAATTATATTGCTACACCCAATGATTTTACCTATAAAAACTTTAATTATATTAAAAAAACTTTACCGTTAAATACCAGTCTTGGCTTTTCTGTAGGAAATCGTTTTTTGAAAGATAAAAAACTAGGCGTTATCGTAGCAACAAGTTATCAAAATCAATACAAAGTGTCGAATAGCACTTGGTTTAAACCAGAAAATCAGCCCGCGCCGGGAAATGTTCCAGCGTTTACAGATCTTTATTCTAGAAAGTACAACACCGAACTAACTCGTTTTGGCGTACATACTAAGTTAGATTTTATTTTAAATTCTAGAAATAAAATAATTCTTTATAATGTGTATTTGAATTCCGAAGAAACTCAGAATCGAAAATCGATAGATACTAGTTTATCCATTGGAAGATCAGGGGTTGGTACAGGAAACACTTATAAATTATACCGTTCTAGATTTATCAATCAAAGTATTTATAATAGTACTTTACAAGGGGAACATAAATTAAATGATCATCTAAACCTAGATTGGTCTGCAGTTTATTCATTGGCAAAAAGCGCTACGCCAGATTGGTCTGAATACCAAACAGTAGAACGTGTTGGATTTGACATCAATCACAATCAAACGGTTACACCTGCAGTTTTAAATATTCCTTTTTACAGAATTTGGATGGATAACTCGGATAGAGATCAAGCAGGCTACTTAAATTTAAAATACAAAAGAGAATTATTCAACAAACCAATGGTTCTGTCCACTGGGGGTCTTTATAGAAGCAAATCTAGAAGTAATAATTATGACGAATATAATTTAATTCCTAATTCGTCACCTACTGGTGAAGCTATTCCATTTGATGGTAATTTAACGCCAGATAAATTTCATTTTAATGGCAACTCAGCAGCACAAGGAAGTCCAAATAATGCTTTAAATTATGCAGCCACTGAGAAAATAGCCGCTTATTATTTTCAAAGTGATATTCAATTTAATGATGCATTTTCGATTTTAGGTGGGTTTCGAATAGAAAACACAGTTCAAACGTGGAAAACAGCTCAAGATGCAACAATTATTGCAGGAGCGATTGGATCAAAAACGTATACCGATATTCTACCAAGTATCCATATTAAATACAAATTGAATGATAAAGAGAATCTTAGGTTTTCCTATTTTGGAGCTATTAATAGACCTGGTTTCTACGAATATATTCCATTTAAAATTGAGGATGAAGACTTTAATTTGAGTGGAAATCCAGATTTGAAACACGCAACAGCATCTAACTTTGATTTTAGATACGAGCTGTTCCCAAAAGGATTAGATCAGTTATTGATTGGATGTTTTTATAAAAATATCCAAAACCCAATTGAATCTGCAATTTCATTTTCAGGCACTTCTAGTGCAACTTTAAAGCCAACAAATTTTGGTTCTGCTACAAATTATGGGGTTGAGGTAAATATGGCTAAGTATTTTGGAAAATATGGAGTGAGTGCTAATTACACTTATACTAATTCAAAAATCACAACGAGCAAATTATTTTACAATAGTTCCTATGTTAGTGAAGTAACCACACAATCAAGACCACTGCAAGGGCAATCGCCTCATATTGGTAATGTTTCTTTATTGTATAAAAATCAAAAAACAGGTTTTGATGTACAATTGGCTTATGTATATACAGGTGAAAAAATCGTCTTGGTTTCTCCCTATAAAGATTTAGATTATTGGCAAAAAGGAATGTCTCAGCTTGATTTTTCATTAGAAAAAAGAGCTTTTAAATATTTTACGCTCTATAGTAAGATAACCAATATTTTAAATACACCTGTAATTGTTCAAATCTTGAAACCAAACATTTACACTACAGGCAATTTTGCGTTACCAAATCAAACAGATTCTGATAGAGTTACAGTACAAAAAGATTTGTACGGACAAAATTTCACTTTTGGGATGCGGTATAAATTTTAATAATTAACAATTAACCTTTAAATAAATCAAACAATGAAAAACAAATTAAATTTAGGACTAATTGCTTTAGCAGTAATCGCTTTATCTTCTTGTAGTAAGGATGAAGTGTCTGCACCGCAATTTAAAGCAGGAGCAACTATTACAGGGCAAACACTTTCAGGAAGTGTAAAAGGAACAATGGAATCTGGCAAAACGTATTATTTTGATTCAAAAGTTACTATTAATGCGAATGATACTTTGGTTATGCAAAGTGGTGTTAAATTATTAGCAACAAATCCTGCAGCAGAACTGATTGTAAAAGGAGTATTTATTTCTTTGGGAACAAAACAAAATCCAAATTGGATTACTGGACAAGCAGCAGATTTAAATCCTAGTGCGTATAAATTGACGACATTGCAAGATCCTAATACTGATCCAGGTTTAATGCCAACCGGAAAATTATGGGGAGGAATTCAATGTGAGTCTACTTGTTCTTTATTAGATATCAAATGGACACATTTAGATTTTGCAGGAGGAACTGCTGACGCTTTAAATGCGAGCCAAGGATACCTTGTAGGAGCTAATTTATTCAATATTTTGTTTCAAAACCCTAATGGGATTCTAATTTTAGAAGATTCTTGGATTTATGGAACTACTGCAGATGCTGTTCGTGCCAATGGTGGAAAAATTCACATTATGAGAAATACCGTTGAAAAACTTGCTTATAACGATGGCGATTGCTTCAATGTAAAAAACTCAACTGTTGGAGATATGGCTTATAATTTAATCATAGGAACTGCTAAAGGAGGGACTAAAGCGTCAAACAAAGGAATTTATGGAACAGTGCAAACTCAAATAAATATGTATAACAATACTTATGTTTCTGGGGGTTTTAGAAGTATAGATCCTGATCGTGGAGCTAATGCAAATATAGAGCAAGGCGCCAAAGGTAAAGTGTACAACAACCTTTTTGTAAACTGTAGAACAGGATTCCGTATACTAGAAAATCCTGCTGCTGATTTTGTTAATTGTTTTTATGGTAATAACTTAAGTTATGGAGATACTGCAGCTATTGTAAATGAGTTTTATCCGGTAACTCACGCTACAATTCCTCAAACTACAGATATTCCTAATCCAACAACATTTTATCCAGGATTTCCAAGTACTTATACTTTAGGTCAAGTATATGCTGCACCACAGTTAGTAGGTCAAAATAATCCTAAATTTGTTAATTTCCCTCTGCCAGTTCCAGTTGTAGCTAGTTTGTCATTGTATAATTTTCAAGGAACTTATGACTTTCATTTAGCAGCAGACTCACCAGCTATTGGAAAAGGAAACACGGCTTTTTCTGCAGTAAATGCAACAGCCACATTGACAAATCAGTATTTAAAAGCAACTATCACAGCTCCAAGTGTTGATTTAGGTGCTTTTCCAAAAGATGGTTCAGGAAACCAACATAACTAAGAAATATTAAGTTTAAAATTTTTAAAAATACTATCTAGGAAAGTCCATTTCCTAGATGGTATTTTAATTTTATAGATATTCAATCTTTTTTATTTTTATTAAAAATATAAGTAACAAGTTAACTTTTCTGATATGAATTTATTGAGATTTATAGTATTACTTTTTTTAACAATTAGCATCAGTTCGTGTAAAGTTAAAGAGAAAGACATAGTGCAATTTATCTATACTTCAGATCCTCATTTTGGGATAACTATTCCCGAATTTAGAGGAAATACTGATGTTTCTGCTAAGATTGTTAATCAAGCAATGGTAGAAAAAATGAATACATTACCAACACTCAAATTTTCAAATGATAAAGGGGTAAAAGCGGGAAAAATTATACGTTCTGTAGATTATTTAATAAATACTGGAGACATTGCGAATCGGGAAGAAAATGGAATTCAAAATGCAAAAAAATCGTGGAATGAATTTGTAGAAACCTACCTGAACGGCATCACTTTAAAAAATAAAAGCGGAGAGAAAACCCAGTTTCTACTTTTGCCTGGAAACCATGATGTATCTAATGCCATAGGACATTTTAAAATAAATGCAGCAATTGATAATACATCAATGGTCGAAATTTATAATTATATGTTTCCAAATTCGCCTAAAACTGCAGCAACATTTAATTATAAAATAGATAAAATCCATTATTCAAGAGATATTCAGGGCATTCATTTTGCATTTATTAATATTTGGCCCGATTCTCAAGAGCGTATTTGGTTAGAACATGACTTAAAATCAGTTAGCAGTTCAACACCCGTGCTTTTGTTTGCCCACGATCAACCAGAGGTAGAATCGAAACATTTTACAAATCCTAATAGCAATCACGACATCAATAGCAATGATAAATTTGAAAATCTTTTGGTCGATGAATTTAAAGACGGGAAAAATAGTAAAGACGAAAGTATAATTGAACAAAGAGAATTTGTCTCTTTTTTAAAGTTACATAAGAATATAAAAGTCTATTTTCACGGAAATGACAATGAAAATAGATATTTTGAATATCATGGCCCTGATAATGATATTAACTTGAAGATAATTCAGGTAGATTCACCTATGAAAGGTAATTTTTCGAGAACTAATGAGAAATTACTATCCTTTCAGTTTGTATCTATTAACTCGAAGATGAAGATAATAACAGTTCGGGAATGTCTTTGGAATACCAATTTAGAAAACTCAAACAGTCCCATTGTTTTTGGAAAAAGCACCACTTTCAGTTTAAAATAAACCCGATAATAAAATCGGATTTTTGTGGTTAAAAGGTTGTACATAGTTTGCACAAAAAGAAAAAGTTACTAATTATAAACTAGGGAAGTATAAACTTAAATTAAAAAATAAATATTAGATGTAAGTTGTTTACATTTGCTAATTATCTTAAAATTTTATCCACATGAAAATAGTAATTATTATTATTTCAATATTATTATTAGTTGCAATAGCGCAAATTTATTTATCAAGAAGCACGCAACAAACAGAACAACACCGTTACAAAGTAATTAAGAAGTTTGACAAGTTTGAGATAAGAAAATATGACGCCGCCTTGTTTTCGAGTGTAAAACTCAACAAAAAAGGCTATAAACAAAGCTCCAGTGAGGGTTTTAGAATATTGGCTGGTTATATTTTTGGAGATAATGAAGCCAATGAAAAAATCGCAATGACATCACCTGTAGTTATGGAATTAGGAGATACTTCTAAAATGATGTTTATGGTTCCAAAAAATTATAATTTGAAAAATTTACCAAATCCTAAAAATAGTAAAATAGTTTTTGAAAAAGAGGAAGAAAAAATTATTGCTGCTATCCGCTTTAATGGATGGGCAGACGATGAAAAGATTGAAAAATACAAGACTATTTTAAGGAAAGAATTAGTAAATGAGAAATTAAATTTTATCAATAAATTTTCTTTTCTAGGCTATAACTCCCCATATGAAGTTATGAATAGACGAAATGAAGTAGTAGTTGAGTTAATTAACTATAATTTATAACTTTCTACAATATCGAGAGCAAAAGTCCAGCAGCGATGTTGGACTTTTTTTACGATAATTTTCAACAAATTGCATTTCTCGACCATAACCCAATCTTTATACCAAACATCAAAACGCCAATAGACATTGGTTGATTAATTGAATAAACCCAGTAAAATAGTTTAAAAACTAAAAAAATAGTTAAATAACTATAAAAATAGTTGTATAACTAAAATAATAGTTTTAGGTTTGCCCTATAAAATTAAAGACATGCAAAAACTAACCAACAAAGAAGAAGAAATAATGCACATTTTGTGGAAGCTAAAGAAAGCTTTTGTAAAAGACATTATGGAAGAAATTGTAGAGGAAAAACCTCACTATAATACACTTTCTACAATTGTAAGAAATCTTGAAGAAAAAGGGTATGTAGGATACAATGCCTTCGGAAAAACACACCAGTACTTCCCTATTGTATCTATTGAGGATTATCGAAATGCATTTATGAATACTGCTATTACCAATTATTTTAATAGTTCGTACAAAAATTTAGTTTCCTATTTTGCTGAAGAAGAAAAGATATCAGCTGAGGAACTGCGAGAAATTTTAGCTTTAATCGAAAAAAAGAAATAGTATGGAAAATTTCCTACTCTATTTTGCAAAGGTAAATGGACTAATTATTCTATTCTATTTATTGTATATTTATAAGTTATGGAAGAGCAAAATAACCCTTTGGAGTATTTAGATAATTTACTTTTTTTGAAGGAATAAGCCAATTAATGTCAACATACCTTGGCAATAAAGAAATTCTAGCAGAAGGTTATTTTTACCATTCAGATGACCAAACTTATGTTAGAATGGATTTGATAGAATCTCCTGATGGTGAAAATTCTGATATAATAGCTACTGTAAATCGTCAGCAAAAATTGGACTAATTTACACAAAGACTAAGGGAGCATATTCAAAAATCCTTAAATTAGAATTATTAGCCAAATACAATTTAGTTTAAATACACACAGGTGTAAAATGGTAAGTTATCGGAATTGGTGTTTCCATAACTTTATTAAATAAAAATATTGAATTTTTATTAATGCAAACTAAATACAAAACATTATTGTCATTGCTATCCGAAAGTCAAAAATAAAAAGTGTCTGAGAATCCCTTATTTTTGT
>NZ_JBBALW010000009.1:0-96233 GCF_040402835.1 Flavobacterium sp. | reverse complement strand
AACAATTAGATAAAAAACAAAAACAGTCGTTTTTATTTTTTATCGGACATTAATGATTCAAAATGGAAAAACTTACATTACATCATGCACATCCAAAATTAATGGAAGCCAGATACATAGAAGAAATTAGAAAAATGTCGCCACAACAACGTTTTGAAAAATTGATGGCTATTATTGAAATTTCATATCTCTTGAAAACAGCAAAAAAATCATCAAAATAATTCAATGAATAGTCAAATAATTGAAATTTGGAAGTATTTTTCTTTGAACAAAGTCAAATATTTAACCATTGGTGGTTTTGCCGTGAATATTTATGGTTACGGAAGGAATACAGGTGATATTGATATCTTAATTGAAGATTCAATTGAAAATCGTGAGAATTTGAGAGAAGCCTTGAAACAATCAGGAATTGGAGATTTTGAAAACATGAGCACAATTCAATTTATTCCTGGTTGGACAGATATTTCCTTAAATTTTAATCTGCGATTAGACATCATGACTTCTGTTAAAGGTTTAGAAAATCACGATTTTCAAGAGTTACTTGATAAAGCTTATGTCACTGAAATTAGTGGAATTTCAGTTTACTTTCTAGATTACGATAATCTTATTAAAGCAAAAAAAGCTACAAATCGTCCAAAAGATATTTTAGATATTGAAGAGTTAGAAAAAATTAATAAAAACTCTAACTAATAATTTTGGAATCAGAGCAAAAAAAAGTCCTTATCATAACCTATTATTGGCCGCCAGCAGGTGGGCCAGGAGTGCAGCGATGGTTAAAATTTGTGAAATATTTACCTGATTTTGGATTGCAACCCATCGTTTATATTCCTGAAAATCCTACTTATCCAATTGTTGATGAGGCTTTGCTTTCTGAAGTTTCAAATCAAGCGATAATTATTAGAAATAAAATTGTAGAACCGTATCAATGGGCTTCTTTTTTGTCTAAGAATAAAACCAATAAAATCAGTTCAGGAATTATTCCTAACAATCGAAAACAATCGGTATTAGAACAATTTTTACTCTGGATTCGGGGAAATATTTTCATTCCTGACGCACGCGTTTTGTGGGTGAAACCATCGGTTAAATTTTTAGAAAAGTACATTTCAGAAAACGGAATTACCACAATTATAACTTCGGGACCGCCACATAGTTTGCATTTAATTGGATTAGAATTAAAGAAAAAGTTAAACGTGAAATGGGTAGCTGATTTTCGGGATCCTTGGACAACCATTGGGTATCATAAAGCCTTGAAATTATCCGATTTTGCTGCTAACAAGCATAAAGAATTAGAATGCAAAGTACTCAATTCAGCAGATTTGATTTTGGTTACAAGTCCAACCACAAGAACCGAATTCAAGCAAATTACTTCAAAACCAATCGAAGTGATTACGAATGGATATGATGTTGAAAAAATTGGAAATCAAATTTTAGATAAAAAGTTTTCGTTGGCTCATATTGGCTCTTTTTTGTCTGAAAGAAATCCAAGGATTTTATGGGAAAGCATTTCAGAATTAATTAGAGAAAATCCAATATTTGCGTCGCATTTCCAATTGAAATTAATTGGCGCCGTAAGTCAGGAAGTTTTAGATGCGATTGCCTTATTTCAATTGCAAAATTACGTTGTTAATTTGGGTTATGTTTCTCACGATGAAGCCATTGTGCAGCAAAAAAAATCACAGGTTTTGTTGTTAATTGAGATAAATTCCGAAGATACTAAAAGTATCATTCCAGGAAAATTATTTGAATATATGGTTTCCGAAAGACCTATAATTGGTATTGGTCCAAAAGGTTCTGATTTTGCTGAAATTATTACCGATACCTATACGGGAATTTTTGTTGATTATTCAGAAAAAGACAAACTTAAAAGCGTTATTTTGACTTATTTCAATCAGTTTTTAGAAGGTAATTTAAAATCTCACGCAGTTGGTTTACAGAAATATTCCAGACGAAATTTAACAGAAAAGCTCGCTAATTTGCTAAAAAGGTAGAATGGGAATCGTACTAAACCAATCCATAAAAAACACGATAATTACCTATTTTGGTTTTGGAATTGGTGCTATTAATGCCTTGTTTTTATACACGATTTTCTTGGGCAAAATGCATTATGGAATTGTAGCTTTTGTACTTTCCGCTGCGAATATTATGATGCCGTTAATGGCTTTTGGCGTTCAAAATACTTTAATCCAGTTTTATTCCAAATACAATTCAGATGCAGATCGAGAGAATTTTTTGAGTTTGATGCTTTTGTTGCCTTTGATTTTAATACTTCCAACGATTGTATTTTTATATTTTTTCTATCCTCAAATTACGTTTTATATTTTAAAAGAAAATCCAAATGTTGCACCATTTTTATGGTTAATTCCAATAGTTGGGATTTTCATGGGGTATTTTGAAATTTTTTATGCTTGGGTAAAAGTTCATTTTCAATCTGTTTTTGGGAATTTTTTGAGTGAAGTTGTAACCAGAGTAATTATCCTTTTTTTACTTTTTTTTGTAAGTCAAAATTGGATACAAAAAGCCACATTTGTTTATTCTCTTTCAGCAGTATACGGTTTTCAATGTTTTGCAATGATGGCATTTGCAATGCGAGTAAAAATGCCGGTTTTTAAGTTTCAATTGCCGATAAATACCAAAGAAATTTTTAGTTATTCCTTTTTCATTATTGCTACAGGAACCGTTTCTGTTATGCTTATTGATTTCGATAAAGTAATTATTCCTGCCTATCAAAATATTAGTAATAACTCTTTTTATTCGGTGGCAGTTTTTATTGCGATGGTAATTGCGGTTCCAAGTCGGGCGATGATGCAAATTATTCATCCTATTACGGCTCAGTTATTAAATGAAAATAAGTTAGAGGAACTCAATGTTTTGTATAAAAAAAGTGCCATCAATCTTCAAGTTTTTGGAGGTTTGATTATGTTGGGAATTTTCTTGAATTGCAAAGAATTATATCACTTAATTCCTAAAGAATATTCAGGTGGAATAGCGGTCGTTTTTTTAATTGGCTTATCAAAATTCTATGATTTGATTATTGGAAATAACGCTGCAATTATTTTAAACACAAAATATTATCGATGGTTTTTATTTTTTGGAATCGTTTTGGTTGTCTCTATGATTGGGTTGTATATGATTTTAATTCCAATTTACGACATTGTTGGTGCGGCTTTAGCCACTTTAATTGCTGTATTTATTTATAATACAATTAAAGTACTTTTTGTGTTTTGGAAAATGAATTTGTTTCCATTTTCTATTAAAACAGTTTATTCATTTGGAACAATAACCCTTGTTTTTCTGATGTTTTACTTTTGGGATTTTGCTTTTCATCCGATACTTAACATTGCATTAAAATGTATTTTAATAACAATTGTCTATGGTTTTTTGAATTATGAATTGAAAATCTCCGTTGAAATAAATCAAATCTTCGATAAATTTAAATCTAAATTGAATTTTTAATTTCACATTTTTTTTAACTATAGTTTTATTGCGAATTTTTGTTCAGTTTGTTATCTTCGCTGAATAATTATAAATATATTTGATTTATGAAGCATTTTTTTACCTCTTTAGCAATAATTTTGATTTTTATATTTCCTTCTTTTCAGCTTTATGCCCAAGTTTATAATCCAAATTATGCTGCTGTTGTAAATCAATGTTCCACTAGTACCGTTTTATCAAATTTAACTGAATATGAAGGGTTAGGTGTAAAACGCCGGGGAACTGTTGCTCTTGAAAATACGTTGACTTGGTTGAAAAATAAGTATTTGAGTTATGGTTATTCTGCTAGTCAAATAACGGAAGATTCCTATACTTATACTGGTTCTACAGCAGTTTGTAAGAATCTAATAGTGACTAAAATCGGCACTGTTTATCCAAATACTTTTGTAATTATTGATGGACATTATGATTCTTTAAACGGAACTGGAACCAATGACAATGGAAGCGGATTGGCTTGTATTTTAGAAGTGGCAAGATTATTACAAAATATCCCGACACAATATTCTATAAAGTTCATTAATTTTAGTGGTGAAGAAGACGGTTTATATGGAAGTCAGCATTTTGTTACTTCGGTTGTGAATAGTACGACACCAAAAATGAATATAAAATTAGTTTTTAACATAGACGAAGTTGGCGGTGTTGCAGGTTTAGTTAATAACGTTATTACTTGTGAAAATGATACTTCTTCGCCTACTACAAACAATGCTGGTTCCAATACAATTACCAATGAATTGATAACGTGTGTGGGTTTGTATTCGCCTTTAAGTACTTTTTTAGATCGTGCCTATTCTTCGGATTATATGCCATTTCAAAGCAACAATGAGATTATTACTGGTTTCTTTGAAAAAAATGAAACTACGCACAAACACACAACCTCCGATTTTTTGATTTACATGGATCCAACCTATACTTATAATGTTGCCAAAGCGGCAATAGGAGCGATGTTGCATTTTGCAGTGGTAGATACTTCATTGTCAAATGAACAATTTGAAGCTGGTTTTCAAGGAAGTTTTTTTCCAAATCCAACCAAAGATATTTTAAATATCAATTGTGGAAAATTAGATAGAAATTACACTTTTAGCCTAGTTGATTTACAAGGAAAGACAGTTTTCTCCAAAACATTTGAACAAGCAAAACTAACGGAATCTATCGCTATTGCTGATTTTAGTAAAGGAATGTATCTTGCAGTTATTGTATCTGGAAATAAAAAGTATTCTAAGAAAATCGTAATTGATTAAAAAAACTAATCTAAGTTGTATCATTTATTGTTATAAGTAATACGTATAATAAAGTGTTGTAATTTATTGTAATTAGCTGATTTTAAATAGTTTTTTGCAAATTCTAGTCTTTTGATTTTACGACATTAAAACTTTCGACTTTACTTAATTTTTCCTTTAAATATTTACCTGTAATAGAAGCTTTGTTTTTAATGATTTCTTCGGGCGTACCAACAGCTAGTATTTGACCTCCATTTTCGCCGCCTTCTGGACCTAAATCGATAATGTAGTCAGCACATTTTATCATATCTAAATTATGTTCAATCACAATTATAGAATGTCCTTTGTCGATTAAAGCATCAAAAGAAGTCAGTAATTTTTTAATATCGTGAAAATGTAATCCTGTGGTTGGTTCGTCAAAAACGAACAACGCCTTGTCTTTTGTACTTCCTTTTACAAGAAATGACGCCAATTTGATTCGTTGGGCTTCTCCACCAGAAAGTGTGGAAGACGATTGCCCCAATTGAACATATCCCAATCCAACATCTTGCAAAGGTTGTAGTTTTTGAACTATTTTAGTAAGATTTGCAGCTTTGAAAAATTCCAAAGAATCATCAACCGTCATGGTCAAAATGTTGTCGATATTTTTTCCTTCAAAATAAACTTCAAGTACTTCTTTCTTGAAACGTTTTCCGTTACAAGCATCGCAAGGCAATTGCACGTCCGCCATAAATACCATTTCAACATTTATAGAACCTTCGCCTTTGCAGGCTTCACAGCGTCCGCCATCAACATTAAAAGAGAAATGTTTAGGTAGATAACCGCGAATTTTAGATAATTTTTCTTTTGCATATAAATCTCGAATGTCATCGTATGCTTTAATATAGGTAACAGGATTTGAACGGGAGCTTCTTCCAATTGGATTTTGATCTACATATTCAATGTGCCTAATCTTGTGATAATAGCCTTGCATATCTGTAAATTGACCCGCTTTTTCTCCAATGCCATCTAATTTCTTTTGCATTGCAGGAAACAAAATTTTCTTTACCAAAGTACTTTTTCCACTGCCTGAAACCCCTGTAATTACTGTTAATACTTCCAATGGAAATTTTACATCTACATTTTGCAAATTATTTTCCCGAGCTCCTAATATTTCGATATAAGTTCCCCATTTTCTTCTGATTCTTGGCACAGCAATTTCTAAATTTCCATTTAAATATTGAGCCGTTAGCGAATCAGATTTTAGAATTTCAGTAAATGTGCCTTGTGCGACCAATTCTCCACCGTGAGTTCCTGCTTCAGGACCAATATCGATAATCATGTCGGCAGCTTTCATAATATCTTCATCGTGTTCCACAACGATTACTGTATTTCCCAAGTCTCGAAGTGAAAGCAACACTTTTATCAATCTTTCGGTATCTTTTGGATGCAATCCAATGCTTGGTTCGTCCAAAATATACATCGATCCAACCAAACTACTCCCCAAAGAAGTAGCCAAATTGATGCGTTGTGATTCGCCACCCGATAATGTAGCGGAATTTCTATTTAGTGTTAAATAATCCAATCCAACATCAACCAAAAACTTTAATCGACCATTTATTTCTATTAAAAGTCGCTTTGCAACCTTTCGATCAAAATCATTTAATTCTAATTTTTCAAAGAAAGCAAACAGTTTTTTGATGGATAAATCAACCAAGTCAGAAACGGTTTTTTCGCTTATTTTTATATGGGAAGCTTCAACTCGAAGGCGTTTTCCTTTGCAAGAATGGCATTTTGTTTTGCCACGATACCTCGATAACATCACCCGATTTTGAATTTTATAATTTTTATCTTCTAATTCTTTGAAGAATTTTGTTAGTCCCGTGAAATACTTGTTTCCATTCCAAAGAACTGCTTTATCCTCATCCGATAATTGGTAATACGGTTTGTGAATTGGAAAATCAAATTTATAGGCATTGTTGACCAATTCGTCCCGATACCAGCCCATACTTTCGCCACGCCACGCATAAACTGCATTTTCATAAACAGACAAAGCAGTATTTGGGATTACCAATTCTTCATCAATTCCAATAACGCTGCCATAACCTTCACATACTGGACAAGCTCCGTAAGGATTATTAAAACTAAACAAATGAACATTGGGTTCTAAAAACGAAATGCCATCCAATTCAAAATTATTACTAAAACTGAAACGTTTATCAGTAGCAATTTCTTGTAAATAGCAAATTCCTTTTCCTTCATAAAAAGCAGTTTGTACCGCATCGGCAAGTCGGTTGAAAAAATCTTCTTCGTCTTTGATGATAATTCTATCAATTATCAGTAAAATATCTTTGTTATCTAATGAATGAGCGTCGATTTCATCCAAACGAATCATCTCATTTTTAACCAATATCCTAGCAAATCCTTGTTGTAATAGTGCTTTTAATTTATCTTCTAAAGCTCTGCCTTTTTCCAAATGAATAGGAGCGAGAAGAAGCAATTTGCTATTCATTTCTAATGATTTCACTGTATTTATAACGTCAGATACGGTATTTTTCTTTACTTCCAATCCGGAAATTGGAGAATAGGTTTTGCCAATTCTTGCAAATAATAACTTTAAATAATCATAAATTTCTGTTGAAGTTCCAACTGTTGAACGTGCATTGGTAGTATTTACTTTTTGTTCAATTGCAATTGCTGGTGCAATACCTTTGATATATTCTACTTTTGGTTTGTCTAATCTGCCTAAAAATTGCCTTGCATAAGAAGATAAGCTTTCCACATAACGTCGTTGTCCTTCAGCATACAAGGTATCAAAAGCCAAACTTGATTTCCCAGAACCTGACAATCCGGTAATAACCACTAATTTATTGCGAGGAATAGCAACATCAAGGTTTTTCAGGTTGTGCACTTGAGCACCTTTAATAATTATATTTTTTTTAGGTTCAAGTTTTGAAATATCAGTTTTAATCATAGCCGTTTTTGAATGATGGCAAAGATAAATAATTAAAACATGAGAAACTTACAACAATAGTTAAACTGTTAATATGATTGTTATTTTAGATACTTTATACCAATTTGACAATAACCAATACTAATTATTAAAGTATTCATTTTTATTATTTTATTATTTTAAAAGCTTTTTTTTGATAAAATAAATTTATTTAAATGTGTAAAAATTCAGAAAATGGAATAGTAATACTTTACATTACCACAACATTTTATAAAAATGAAACGGGTTTTAGTATTTTTATTTATGATTAATAACTTCGGTAATGCCATTAAACAATAACATTTATTTTCTTTTCAATTATTTTTAATTTGTATAGTTTTTATACAGTTACATTTTTATTATTTAAAAAACTACAATACTAAATTTGACTATTAACTTTTTTAAAAAACAATTATGAAAAAAATTACACTTTCGATTATTCTTTTTGCTTCAGCAATTGGTTTTTCACAACCAACGACTAACGCACCAGTTCCCTCTCGTTTGCAAGCAAATGTAATTTCAGTTTACAGTGATAGTTATACCTCTGTTGCAACTGACTTAAACCCAAATTGGGGACAAACAGGTACTGTAAATACAACATTTAATCCAACAGGTACTGGAACTAATTTAGTAATGGCTTACACTGGCTTCAACTATCAAGGAATTTTGTTGACAACACAAAATGCTTCAACTATGGAGTTTTTACATGTTGATGTTTGGTCTAGTGCTAATCCTACGACTTCAATCTTAAAAGTTAGTCCTATTAATAGTGGTACAGGAACTGCTGAAAGTTTAACTACTGTAAACTATGTTACCGGTTCTTGGACAAGTTTAGACATCCCTAAAAGTTCTTTTACAGGGATGACTTGGGATTCTCTAATTCAAATGAAATTTGCCGCTAATGGTGCAGGAAGTACCGTTCCAATGACGCTTTACCTAGATAATATTTATTTTTGGAAAGCACCAGCTGCTTCAGGAACTCCTACAATTACAGGCTTTTCAGTACCTTCAAAATTAATGGGTGATATACCGTTTGCAATTACACCTCCAACTAGCAATAGTACTGGAGCATTCTCTTACACAAGTAGCAATACTGCTGTAGCCACAATTTCTGGTAGCACAATCACCGTTGTGGGAGTTGGTACTTCTACAATAACAGCTAACCAAGCTGCTACGGGTTCCTATTTGACTGGAACTACATCTGCTTTATTTACTGTTTCTTATGGACCACCAATGGTAGCTGCTCCAACACCTCCTACTAGAGTTGCTACTGATGTAATGAACTATTATAGTAATGCTTATACCGAAATCGCAGGTACAGATTGGAATCCAAGTTGGGGACAAACTACGGTAGCTTCTGAAATTTTAGTAGCTGGAAATGCGACTAGAAAAATGGCTAATTTAAATTACCAAGGAGCACAATTTGTAGCTGCGCAAAATGTTTCAACAATGAACACTTTACACCTTGATTTATGGACTCCTGATTGTACTTCATTTAAAATTTCTTTGATTAGTGCAGGATTAGAGAATGCAGTAACATTAACACCAACACTTTCTGGTTGGAATAGTTTTGATGTTCCATTAACAAGCTACACAGTTCCAAATTTAGCTGCTGTTATTCAATTCAAATTTGAATCGGTTACTCCGGGTAAAACGGTATATTTAGATAATATTTACTTTTGGAAAAATGCTTTAGCTTTAGTTGCCCCATCTTTACCTATTACTTTTGAATCTTCATCTGTTGCTTATACATTTGCTGATTTTGATGGTGGTGTAGGTACTAAAATTGCTAATCCTAACTCAGGTGGAATTAACACTACTGCTACCGTTGGTAAAGTAGTTAAAAATGCAGGTCAAGTTTGGGGTGGTACTTCTCTTAACTTAGCAGCTGCAATTGATTTCTCCGTAAACAAAATATTTAAAGTAAAAGTATATTCCCCAAGAATTGGTGCTAGGTTGTTATTGAAAGTTGAAGGAGCTGCTGGTGTGGCCACTTTTGAAAGAGAAGTTGCAAGTACTGTTGCAAATGCATGGGAAGAATTATCTTTTGATTATTCAGCAGTATCAATAACTAATCAATATACAAAACTAGTTTTCATATTTGATCTTAATAACATGGGTGACGGATCAGCAAACTACACTTTCTTAATTGATGAAATTCGCTTAATTGCTCCAACTGGTCCAGTTTTAACTCAAATGAGTTTACCAGTAACATTCGACTCTACTACAGTAGATTATGGTTTGATTTCTTTTGGTGGAACAGCTTCAACTGTAGTAGTTGACCCTACATTAGCTACTAACAAAGTTGCTAAAGTTATTAAAAATGCTCCTGAAACATGGGCCGGAACCACAGTTACTGGTGCTGCTGAACTCGGATTTAGCCCTGCGATTCCATTTACTGCAACAGAAAGAAGAATGAATATTCGTGTTTGGTCGCCAACTGCTGGTATTCCTGTACGTTTGAAAGTGGAAGTTAGTGGACAACCAACTCAGTCAGTTGAAACCGAAGCTTTAACCACTGTTGCAAATGGATGGCAAACGATGGAATTCAATTTTAACAATCAAGCTACTGGTACAGCTGCTTTCAATGCTGCTTTCCCTTTCAATAAAGCATCTATTTTCTTTAATTTTGGAGTAGCTGGAAGTGGTCAAACTTATTATTTTGATGACATGAAATTTGGTGCTGCATTGGGCGTAGCTTCGTTTGAGGCTTCAAAAATTAAAATGTATCCAAATCCAACTTCTTCTGTTTTTACTATTGAAGCAAATGAAGTCATCGAAAGTGTTTCTCTTTACAATATTTTGGGTCAAGAAGTAGTAGCGAAAAACCCTAATAGTAATTCAATTACTTTAGATATTGCTAATCTTCAAAGTGGAGTTTATGTTGTAAAAACAATGATCGGTGGTGTTTCGGCTACTTCAAGAATTGTTAAAAAATAATTAATTTTTAGTTTTAATATCAAAAACACGTTCCGAAAAGAACGTGTTTTTTTTGCTTTAGCCTATTTTGTTTGGCTATTATTTTTTTTTAATTATCTTTATGTTTCAATTTCATATTATTCCTACATTAAATGATTAAAATTAAATTTTCTCAATTTCTATTCACTATTCTTTTTTCAGCATTGTCTTTTTGTCAAGAATTACCGCCTATAGTAAGATACAATCCAGCTATTTACGGGGCAGGAAATCAAAATTGGATGATATCACAAGATAAAAACAACTTTATATTCTTTGCCAATAATGAAGGGCTTTTAGAATATAATGGCTCAAATTGGACTTTATATCCATCTCCAAACGAAACAATTATTCGTTCCGTAAAAGTAATTGAGAACAAGATATATACGGGGTGCTACATGGAATTTGGGTATTGGGTTCGTCAATCTAATGGGCAATTAAAATACACATCACTAAGTAAATCAATAAAAAGTAAAATCCAAGACGATGAACAATTTTGGAATATTCTAAATTATGATCAATGGGTAATTTTTCAATCTTTAAATAAGATTTTCATTTATGATACTAAAACTGGAAAATTTAATGTAATAAATCCTAAAAATGGTATTGTGAAATCGTTTAGAACAAATAATTCTATCTATTTTCAAACCTTGAATGAAGGGCTTTACGAAATTGAAAATGGAAAAAGTAAATTAATTTCTAATAATTCAATTTTAAAAAATAATAGAATAGTTTCGGTATTTTCTACTAATGAGGGCTTACTAATTCAAACACAATCCAATGGGCTTTTTAAATTAATAGGTCAAAATGTGACGAAATCTTCTATTGATGCTGATTCAGCGATTACTTCAAATACCATTTACAGTAGTAAAATTTTATCCGACGGTAGTTTTGCGTTAGGAACCGTTTCCAACGGAATTTATATTTTATCTAAAGATGGAAAAGTTAAATACCATATTACTCAAAACAAAGGTTTGAGTAATAATACCGTTTTATCGCTGTTTGAAGATTCGGATAAAAATTTATGGATTGGCTTGGACAACGGTATAAATTGTATCAATATACAATCGCCAGTGAAAAGTTTTTCTGATAATACAGGAATGTTAGGAACCGTTTATGCCTCAGTTTCTCATAATGGAAAATTATATATTGGAACCAATCAAGGTTTATTCTTTAAAAATTTTGGTACAAATGACGAATTTCAATTTGTAAACGGAACAAAAGGGCAAGTTTGGTCTTTATATGAAAATACAGGAACACTTTTTTGCGGTCACGATTCAGGGACTTTTATAGTTGAAAATGGAAATGCAACGCCTATTTTTTCTCAATCAGGAACTTGGAAATTCTCAACGATTCCAAATCATAAGAACTTGCTTTTGCAAGGAAATTATTATGGCGTTTCTGTTTTAGAAAAGATAAATAACCAATGGGTTTTAAGAAATAAAATTAAGGGATTTGATTATTCTTCCCGGTATTTTGAAATTACTAATTCTTTAGATGTTTATTTAAGCCACGAATACAAAGGAGTTTTTCGCTTGAAATTAGATGATAAACTTTTAAAAACAATTAAGTTTATAACCTATGAATCTCCTACAAAAGGAAAAAATGCAAGTTTGGTAAAATTCAATAATGTGATTTATTATGCTTACAAAGATGGTATTTTCAAATTAAATCCGACTTCAAAGGAATTTGAAAAAGACAAATTATTGAGTTCTGTTTTTGAAAAAGATGAATACACTTCAGGAAAAATGATTGTTGATAATTCCAATAAAATCTGGTTGTTTTCAAAAAATTATATTCATTATTTTACTTTAAGCAAATTGGGTTCTGATTTAAAGCAAAACACTATCCCAATTCCTTCTGCTTTAACAAATTCAATGTCTGGATTTGAAAATATTGCCCAACTTTCAAATTATGGATATCTTATAGGAACTACAGATGGGTATTATACAATGAATATTAACGATTTAAGTTTTAAAAACTATACAGTCTATATTTCAAATATTAGTATTAATAAATTAAATGAACAATCTTTTAGCACCTCAATTTCTGAGTTTGGAGAATTTAAATATGCTGAAAACAACATTACATTCAATTATACTGTACCCGAATATAATAAATATATAAATGCCGAATATCAATATTTTTTAGATGGAGTGCAAGACGAATGGAGTGAATGGAATGCAAAATCAACGGTTAGTTTCAAAAATTTATCTCCGGGTGAATACACTTTTAAAGTAAGAGCAAAAATTGCAAATTCATCCCCTGAAAATATGGCAACATATACTTTTGTAATTCTAAAACCATGGTACGCCACAAATTTTGCTATTATTTTTTATATAATTGTAATTATGATTATGGCACATTTTATCAATAAAGCGTATAAAAAACATTATAATAAACAACGGGAAAAGCTAATTGAGGAAAATAATTTATTACTTGAAATTAAAGAATTAGAAAATTCTCAGGAACTTATGAAAGTTAGAAACGAGCAACTTTCTCAAGATGTTGACACCAAAAACAGGGAATTAGCAGTTTCCACAATGAGCTTAATCAAGAAAGATGAATTATTAACTTTAATTAAAGAAGATTTAAAAAACACATCTGATGAAGGTTCTAAAAGTATCAAATCGGTGATTATGAATATCACCAAAAACATCTCCGAAGAAGATTCATGGAACGTTTTCAAAGAGGCTTTTGATAATGCAGATAAAGACTTTTTAAAGAAAGTGAAATTAGCGCATCCATCACTAACGCCAAATGATTTAAGACTTTGTGCCTACCTTCGATTGAACCTTTCTTCAAAAGAAGTTGCTCCTTTAATTAGTATTTCTGTTCGTAGTGTTGAGATAAAACGCTATCGATTGCGTAAAAAAATGGAATTATCACACGAACAAGGGCTTGTAGAGTATATTTTGTCTATATAATCTACCTGATTAACTCAGACTTTAGCTATACATCGCCACAACATATTGGCTAATTGACTTTGTAAATATAGTTTAAATGATAATTTTTATTTCATTATTAGTTGTTGTAAATGCTTTTTATCATTGATTAATTTACAGTATTCAGATTTATATTTAGTTTTTTTTCAATTGTATGTTTTTTGTTGTGGTTCTTTTTAATTTTTTCTCATTCGTTAACAATATTTTTATAATTCTTAAACAAACCAAATTATATTATGAAATCAAAATTATTACTAATCACTTTTATTTTAATTTCTTCTTTGGGATATTCCCAGATGTTAGAAATTAGTGGAAAAGTAATCGATTCAAAATCAAATACTCCTTTAGTAGGTGTAAATGTTGAAATCCAAAACACATCGCAATTTTTTATTACTGATGTTGAGGGAAATTTCAAATTTTCAAAAGTTGCTTCTGGTTCAAAACTTGTTTTTAGCTTTATTGGCTATAAAAAGTATGAACTTAAAGTAACGAAATCTCAAAATATTACAATAGAAATGCAAGCCGCTTCTGAAGCTTTAGAAGAGATAGTAGTTATAGGTTATGGTTCCAAAAAGAAACGTGATGTAACAGGTGCTGTAACAGTAGTTTCAAGTAAAACAATTGATGAATTAAAACCTATCAAGATTGAACAAGCTTTGCAAGGAACCGTTGCAGGTGTTACTGTTTCTGCACAATCAGGTTCTCCAGGTGCTGGTTTAGATATAAGAATTCGTGGAATTTCTACCAATTTAAACAATGCGCCCTTAGTAATTGTAGATGGATATCAAGGCGATTTAGGAATTATAAATCCAAATGATGTTGAAAGTATTACTGTTTTAAAAGATGCTCAAGCAGCCATTTACGGTACGATCGGTGCCAATGGAGTAATTTTAATAACCACTAAATCGGGAAAGAAAAATTCCAAAACAAAGGTGACCTACAATTCCTATATCGGTTCACAAGAAACAACCAAAAAAATAAATTTGCTTAATGCTACGGATTACGCACTTTTACTTAACGAAAGTTATGGAAATGGCGGTCAAGCGTTGCCTTATCCAATAGTTACGGGTTTAGGAAAAGGGACAAATTGGCAAAATGAAGTTTTCGGCAAAGCACCCATTATTAGTAATGACTTCTCTATTTCTGGTGGTTCTGATAAAATTACGTATTCCTTTAGCGGTTCCGATATGAACCAACAAGGAATTATTGGAGCAGGTAAATCAGAATATAAAAGAAATACTGCGCGTTTGTCTTTAGGTGCTGATTTATCTGATAAATTTAAATTATCTGCCAATGTAGTTTATACTTTCATAGGTAGAAACTCTTTGAATGAAAGAGGTTTGGGTTCAGTATTATTTAATGCTATTAATACACCATCAACATTAACGCCACGAGATGCTAATGGTGATTTCACTTTGGTGCCAAGTACAACTGGTTACGGTATTGAAATTATCAACCCGTTGGCACAAATTGAAAACACCTATAATGATTATAAACTTAAAAAATTAAACGGTGGAGTAACTTTAGATTACGATGTTGTAAAACATTTTAAAGTGACAACTAGAGTTGGTTTTAATACTGGAAATAGTAAAGGTAAGAATTTTAACAAGCAAGTAAATTATGGTGGAAAAGTTTTTGATGTTACACGAAGTAGTGTAAATCAAAACACCATAAACGACAATGATTATACTTTAGATGCTTTTGGTGTTTATGAAAATACATTTAAAGAAAATCATAAATATAAATTAACCATTGGTCAAACTGTATTTAAAGAATTTGGATCGGGACTTTTTGCAACGGGTTATGATGTGCCAAACAATTCTTGGGATAATGCAGATATAAGTTTAGCAACAGGAACAAGCATTGCTGGAGCTCGCGATGTTGGTTCTTATGGATATGATGAACGAAGATTGACGCATTTTGGAAGATTTGAATATGACTTCAAAGGAAAATATTTGTTTACTGCTATGGTTGCAAGAAATGTTTCTACAAAATTTGGTCCCGATAATAGGGTAGCAGTTTTTCCATCTTTTACAGGTGGTTGGATTGTTTCGGATGAAAATTTATTTAATAAATCAGGTGTCATCAATTTCTTTAAAATAAGAGCCAGTTGGGGTTTATTAGGAAATGATAAAATTGGAAACAATGCTTACGTTGGTAACTTAGGTGGACAAGGAACGTATGTTTTTGATAATACTTTAGTAAATGGAGTTGCTATTGGTGTAATTCCAAATCCGAAAATTAAGTGGGAAGCAGATGAAAAACTAGATTTCGGATTTGACGCCAAAGTATTAAACAACAAAATCGATGTTACTTTCGATTATTTCAAAGACACTCGTAATGATTTATTAATTGGAAATATCCCCGTTTCGGGAATTACAGGAGTTTACGCACCTGGTTCTGGAGCACCAACAATTAACGCAGGTTCGGTTGTAAATGAAGGATTAGAATTTGCAATAAATTATAAAGATAAAGTATCAGATGATTTCAAATTTGGAATTTCATATAATGTAACAACACTAAAAAATAAAGTTACTAAAGTTGATAACAGTACTGGTTTTATAGAAGTAGGTAATTTTGGAGTAAGTCAACCCGCACCAGCAAGAATGGAAGTGGGTCACGCCATAGGTTATTTCTATGGGTACCAAACAGATGGTATTTTCCAAAATCAAGCCGAAATTGATGCACATCCTTCCCAAGTGGCTTTAGGTGCCGCAACTTCTCCTGGAGATATTCGCTATAAAGATTTGAATGGTGATGGTGTTATCGATTTAAAAGATAGAACAGATTTAGGAAGTCCAATTCCCGATTTCACAATGGGATTGAATCTTAATTTCAATTATAAAAATTTCGATTTTGTTGCCTATTCCTATGCTTCGATTGGGAACGAAATGATACGTAATTACGAAAGAACTTTGTCTAATGTAAACCGTTTAAACTATGTTTTAGACAGATGGACTGGCGAAGGAACAAGCAATACCGTTCCAAGAGTTACAACGGGCGCAACAAACAATAATGTTCTTTCTAACTATTTTGTTGAAGATGCTTCCTTTCTAAGAATCCAAAATATTCAATTGGGTTATACTTTGAATAAAACGTTATCTGAAAAATTTAAAATCAGTAAATTGAGATTATATGCTGGAGTGAATAATGTATATACATTCACCAAATACAGAGGTTTTGACCCAGCCGCTACCGATGGAAATCCAATTGGCGGCGGAATTGATTATGGATTTTATCCAACACCAAAAACCTATATGATGGGTATAAATGTTAATTTTTAATACTAGAAAGATGAAAAAATATATTATAAAATCAAGTATTGCCTTTGCACTTTTTGCAACAATAAGCATTTCTTGTTCCGACAATTTTGTAGATAGAACCCCAGTTTATTCTATCGATTCCGAGAATTATTTTAATACAAAAGCAGATTATGATAAAGCATTAATTGCAGCGTATGAACTGCTTCAATCTTCCTATATTAATGTGATGATGGGTGAAATTGCCTCTGACAATACTTTGTCTGGTGGTGAAAGCGCTACCGATGTAATCGGAATTCAACAAGTTGATGAAATGACACATACACCTCAAAATAGCAATCTGAAAGATCTTTGGAACTGGATGTTTGCGGGTGTAAACAGAGCAAATTACATCTTGGAATTCAAAAATAAAACAGACTTTTCAGGTAAAAATCAAGTGATTGCTGAAGCAAGATTTTTAAGAGCGTATTACCAATTTGAATTGGTAAAATGGTTTGGAGGAATACCTATGAAAGGCGACGCTCGATTTAAATTAAACGATGAAAAAACCATTCCAAGGTCTTCAACAACGGCGGTGTATGCTTCAATTGAATCGGATTTGCAATATGCAATCGATAATTTGAATCCTGTTGCTGCTCAAAAAGGTAGGGCTACAAAAGGAGCAGCTCAAGCGCTTCTGGGTAAAGTATTTTTATACCAAAATAAATTTGTAGATAGTGCATCAATATTTGAAAATTTAATTGCATCAAATTCGTATTCATTAGTTACAAACTACAATTCTATTTTTGAAGATACTGGTGAAAACAATGCGGAATCTGTTTTTGAAATACAATATACAGATGCGCAAGGAGCAAGTTTTGGATGTCTCCAATGTAGTGAAGGCAATGTAGCCGTAGGGTTCAACGGAATTAGAAATTATGCAGGACCACTTTTTGAGTCTGGTTATAGTTTTAATGTTCCAACGCAAGAAGCGTACAATGCTTTTGAAGCTGGAGACAACAGAAGAGATGTTGCAATTTTAAATATTGTTACTTGGGCCGCATCAAATACAGGTGTTTCTTACGGAACAGGTTACAAACATACCGGATTTTTCAATAGAAAATATCTTCCTCGTCAAGGCGATCAGAATTTAGGCGATCAGAATCTTACCAATCCAAATAATTATCGTTCTATTCGGTATGCAGATGTTTTGTTAATGGCCGCTGAAGCAAATAGTCGTTCTGGTAATGATTCTAAAGGGCAACAATATCTAAATAAAGTTCGAGATAGAGCTTTTGGAGATACAAATCACAGAATAACTGTTGGTGGACAAGCCTTAACAGATTTTATTTGGAATGAAAGAAGAGTAGAATTACTTGGTGAAGGACACCGTTTCTTCGATTTAGTTCGTACCGGTAAAGCTGTTGGAAAAATTACTGGATTTACAGCAAATAAAAATGAAATTTTCCCAATTCCTTTTGAAGAAATTCAGTTCTCTAATGGAAATTGGCAACAAAACCCTGGATATTAATAAATTACAACTATGAAAAATATAAAATTAATAAGTAGCATTTTTGTTTTGACACTCCTTTTTGGATGTTCAAAAGACAGTAACGATGTCAATTTAGAGGCTATCGCAGCACCTATAAATATTTCTGCAAAAATAGCAATTGTACCCGATAATACGGGTAATGTAACCATTATTCCAATTGGTGAAGGAGTTTCTCAATTTGAAGTGTATTATGGAGATGCAACTGTAGCGCCTGCATTGCTTGGGGCTGGAGTAGCTACTATTCATAAATATAATGAAGGGGATTTCACAGTTAGAATTGTTGGAATTACTGTAAATGGAAAAAGATCAGAATATACTAAAGTGATTACTATTTCTTTCTTTCCCCCAACAAATCTTCAAGTTAATGTTGCAGTTTCCACTTTAAATACGATGGAAGTTAATGTAACTGCAACGGCAGATTTTGAAACAAATTTCAAAGTATATTTCAACAGCGCTGACCCTAACGATATTCCAGAAACATTTTTGCAAGGTGAAACCAAAACGCACCTTTATGCTAATCCAGGAACTTACATAGTAAAAGTGTATGCCGTAAGCGGAAGTGCCCAATCAGCTGTTCCTTTTACACAATCGGTAACGGTTACTCGTTCGGTATTGATACTTTTACCTGTAGATTTTGATTCAACAACTTTACCTTATACTTTCGTGAATTTTGATGGAGGAACTGCTACTAGAGTTGCAAATCCATTTCCAACAGGAATTAATACAACTCCATTTGTTGCTAAAATGGTTAAAGGACCAGGTCAAGTTTGGGGAGGTAGTCTTCTTGCGCTTTCTTCACCAATCAATTTTTCTGTGTATAAAAAATTCAAAGTGAAAGTTTATTCTCCAAGAGTTGGTGCTAAATTATTATTGAAAGTTGAAAATTTAACGAATGGTGGAATATCATTTGAAAAAGAAGCTACTTGTACCGTTGCAAATGCTTGGCAAGAACTAACATTTGATTATACAGCAATATCGACAACAAATTCGTATCAAAAAGTAGTATTTATTTTTGATTTGGGTACAGTTGGTGATGCCTCTCCAAACTATACATTCTATTTTGATTCAATAGTATTGACAAACTAATTCTATATGATACTTAAAATTCATAACATTAAAATTACTAAAATGAAAAAAATAATTATAAATATAGTGACCGTTTTTGCGCTATTTTTAATGGCAAGTTGTCAAGAAGAATCTAAATCTTTTGGATCTTTAAACACTCCTGTAAATCTTCTTGTTACAGCACAAATTGTTGGCCAAAATACAACAACTGCTTTAAATGGTGATGGAACAGGAAAGGTTTTATTTACCGCAACCGCAGATAACGCAATTTCCTACCGATACGTTTTCGGTGATGGAACTTCTCAAAATTCTCCTTCAGGAGTTTTTGAAAAAAGATACAATCAAACGGGTTTGCACACTTATACTGTTACAATTATTGCAACTGGAAAAGGTGGCATTGCAGCTACTACTACACTATTAATTACGGTTTTAAGTAATTTTGAAGATCCACAAACCGTTGGATTTTTAACGGGTGGTTCTCAAAAAACGTGGTATTGGTCTGCTTCTGAAACGGGACATTTAGGGGTTGGTCCAAATAGCTCTGATGCAACTGAAAATTATTACGCAAAATGGTATCAAGCAGTTCCTTGGGAAAAAGCAGCCTCTTCTGAGAGTTCTTGTTTATATGGTAATGAATTGATATTTTCATTAATTGGAAATCAGTTAAAATTTCAATTAGATAATCATGGTCAAACTTTTTTCAATAAAGATTTTCAAAGCGTTGCAGGTGGAACAGCGGGTTATGATTCTTGTTATAATTTTGATGCAACAGGTTTAAAAAATGTAAATTTAGGACCATCTGAATCAGTGGTAATGGCTAATCCCGATCATTTAACTCGTACAACTGGAACGATGATGAATTTTTCTGACGGTGGTTTTATGGGGTATTATATTGGACAAAGTTCGTATGAAATTTTATCAATTACTGCAACTAGAATGACGGTTCGTGCCGTAATGGGTGGGAATCCAGCTTTGGCTTGGTATCATACTTTTACAACTATTCAACCAACTCAAGATGCAACTGATTATACAAATCTTGTATTTTCAGATGAATTCTCAACTGATGGTGCTCCTGATGCAACCAAATGGAGTTATGATTTAGGTGCCGGAGGATGGGGTAATGGGGAACTTCAAAACTATACAAATAGTACAAATAATGCTGTTGTTCAAGGAGGAAATCTAGTGATTACTGCTATTAAAAATGGAAGTGCTTACACTTCTGCACGATTAAAATCAGAAAATAAATACGACTTCAAATACGGTAAAGTTGAATTCAATGCAAAATTACCTGCAGGTGCAGGAACTTGGCCAGCATTATGGATGTTAGGAAAAAATTATGCTACAAATATTTGGCCAGCTTGTGGTGAAATTGATATTATGGAACAAAAAGGATATTTACCTAATATTATTTACGGAACCGTACATTATACAGGACATTCTGGAGGTGGCGGAATTTCATCTCAAACCTCCGCTTCTAACACGGCTACAACATTTCATAAATACAAAGTAATTTGGAGTCCGCAATCAATTCGTTTCTATGTCGATAATGTATTGTTTCATTCTGTAATAAATACAAATTCATTACCATTTAATAGCAATTTCTTCTTGATTATGAATGTCGCAATGGGAGGAACTTTTGGAGGAAATGTTGACCCAGCATTCACACAATCTTCAATGTTAGTCGATTACGTTAGAGTTTACCAATAAAATACTAAGATAGATACAACAAGAAGTTCCTCATTTACTTCTTGTTGTTTTTTTTATGAATAATTGAATTTCATTAAATGAAAAACCTACTAAAATACGGAATTGTACTTGCATCTTTATTGGTATTAAGTTGCACGACTTCTAAGCCAATAATAACCTCTGAATACAAATCAAATTTACTTGATAGTAAAGTAGATTCTATTTTGAAACTAATGACATTAGAAGAAAAAGTAGGACAATTAAACCAATATAATGGATTTTGGGAAATCACTGGTCCAACACCAAAAGACGGACAAGCTGCTAAAAAATATGCTGATCTAAAAAATGGATTAGTAGGTTCAATGTTGAATGTCAAAGGTGTAAAAGATGTTCGGGCCATTCAAAAAATTGCGATTGAGCAAACGCGTCTTGGAATTCCATTGCTTTTTGGTTTTGATGTAATTCATGGATACAAAACAATTAGTCCTATTCCATTGGCGGAAGCCGCAAGTTGGGATTTGGTTGCCATTAAAAAATCTGCTGCAATGGCCGCTGAAGAAGCTTCATCCGTAGGAATAAATTGGACTTTTGCGCCAATGGTTGATATTGCAAGAGACGCAAGATGGGGACGTGTGATGGAAGGTGCTGGAGAAGACCCATTTTTGGGTAGTAAAATTGCTGTGGCTCGCGTGCAAGGTTTTCAAGGTGATAATTTCAATTCTAATACTTCTATTTTGGCTTGTGCCAAACATTTTGCTGGTTATGCTTTCGCAGAATCGGGACGTGATTATAATACGGTTGATGTAAGTGAATCTACTTTGCAAAATACTATTCTTCCTCCATTCAAGGCTGCTGCCGATGCTGGAGTTCGAACTTTTATGAATTCTTTCAATGAATTAAGTGGTATTCCGGCAACTGGTAATCCTTATTTGCAAAGACAAATTCTTAAAGGAGATTGGAATTTTAAAGGTTTTGTAGTTTCAGATTGGGGTTCAATTGGGGAAATGATCAATCACGGTTTTGCCAAAGATAGCAAGCAAGCTTCCGAAATTGCTATAAATGCAGGTTCAGATATGGATATGGAATCTAATGCATATGTTGAAAATTTAGCAAATTTAGTAAGAGAAGGAAAAGTAAAAGAAAGCCTAATTGATGACGCTGCAAAAAGAATTTTGAGAGTTAAATTTGAATTGGGTCTTTTCAAAAATCCATATAAATATTGTGATGAAGTTCGTGAAAAACAAACTGTTGGTAAACAAGAATTTCAAGAGGATGTTTTAGATATGGCTAAAAAGTCAATCGTATTGTTGAAAAATGAAAAAGAACTTTTACCATTAAAAAAATCAGGACAAAAAATCGGGTTGATTGGTGCTTTGGCAAATGACAAAACAAGTCCTTTGGGAAGTTGGAGAATTGCCGCTGATGATAACACTGCAGTTTCTGTTTTAGAAGGTTTACAAAAATACAAAGACAACCAACTTGCGTATGCAAAAGGTGCCGATGTAACCGTAGGCAGAACACAATTTATATGGGAAACAAAGATAAATACCACTGATAAATCTGGATTTGCAGAAGCAATTGCACTTGCGAAACAAGTGGAAGTTGTGATTATGGTTTTGGGAGAACACGGTTTACAAACAGGGGAGGGCAGAAGCAGAACGGAAATAGGTTTGCCTGGAGTGCAGCAAGAATTATTGGAAGCAATATATAATGTAAATCCTAATATTGTTTTGGTTTTGAATAACGGTCGTCCATTGACAATTCCTTGGGCAGATGCTCACATTCCTGCCATTGTAGAAGCGTGGCATTTGGGAACTCAAAGTGGTAATGCAATCGCTCAAGTGCTTTATGGCGATTATAATCCAAGTGGAAAACTACCAATGACTTTTCCAAGAACTATCGGGCAAGTACCTATTTATTATAACTTTAAAAACACGGGAAGACCAACAATGAACGAACCAGAAAGTGTTTTTTGGTCACATTATTCCGATGAAAAAAACACACCATTATATCCATTTGGATACGGTTTGAGTTATTCTAAATTTGAATATTCTAATTTGAAATTAAGTAGCAATACATTTTCTAAAAATGGTGAAATCCAAGTTTCAGTTACCTTGAAAAATTCAGGAAAAGTAGCTGGTAAAGAAGTCGTTCAGCTTTATATTCGTGATTTAATTGGAAGTGTAACAAGACCAGTTAAAGAATTAAAAGGATTTGAAATGGTTGAATTACAGCCTAACGAATCTAAAACGGTACTGTTTACAATCAACGAAAAAACAATAGAATTTTTCACCGCCAATTCAAAATGGGAAGCAGAATCGGGTGATTTCAAAGTATTTGTAGGTGGAAGTTCAGCAACAACTTTGGAAAGCGGTTTCCAATATTCAAATTAAATAATAAAATGAAAAAGTACTTTTTACTTGCCTTCATCTGTAGCAATTTAAGTTTTGCTCAAACTATAAAACGTACTTTGGTTTGGGAGGAAAATTTCAATGCCAAAACACTTGATAGTTCTGTTTGGAATTTTGAAGTGGGTAATGGATGTCCTGATTTATGCGGTTGGGGAAATAACGAACGCCAAATTTATACCGAAAAAAATCATACTTTAGTAGATGGAAATTTAGTAATTCAAGCTAAATTAGAATCCGATACATTTACCTCTACAAAAATCAATACAAAAGGCAAAAAGCAGTTTCAATACGGGCGTTTTGAAGCTCGAGCAAAACTGCCTGTTGGTCAAGGTCTTTGGCCTGCTTTCTGGATGTTAGGTTCTAATATTTCTACTATTGGTTGGCCAAAATGTGGTGAAATTGATATTTTGGAATATGTAGGAAGAGAACCGCACATGGTTTTCACTTCTTTGCACACGCAAGACAGCCACGGCGAAACGATCAATACCAAGAAAACCAAATTCGATAATATTGAAGACGGTTATCATATTTATGCAATGGATTGGACTAAAGACAAAATCGAATTTTTTGTAGATGATATTTCGGTATATACTTTTCAACCAACGCTTAAAACCGAAGATGTTTGGCCGTTTAACCAACCTTTTTACATAATTGTCAACTTGGCTGTTGGTGGTAATTTTGGTGGTCCTGAGGTTGATAGCAAGGTATTTCCTCAGGATTTCAAGATTGATTATATTAAAGTTTACCAATAATACTTTATGGTAAGTCGAAAGTTAGAATGTCTTAAAGTCGAAAGTCTCGAAACTTCTAAAAAATATTTAAAACCACACTTTAGTTTGTTATGAAACTTTAAAAAAAGCTTTTTAATCCTTTTAATCTGTGGCAAAAATTCTTTAATTAATTGCTACAATGTATCTTCCCGCTACTTTTTTAATTTATTAAAGCTTTTTTTTTCGGTTTATAAACTGGATTTTATGCTGTATTGACCTCGTTTTTCATATTTTATTGCATCAAATATGTTAAATTTTCAATTTAGATTTGTTTTACAAATAAATTTATAATATATTTGGTAATAATTTAATTCTAATTTAACATTTGCCTATAAAAAAAACTACTTTTTAGAGATAATTCTCAAATTTATTTAACAACTAAAAGGTATTTTTATGGCTAATGTACAAACCCCAGACGCACTATTGGTAAAAAATTACGTAGCAGGTGATGAAAACGCTTTGACTATCTTAATTAAAAGACACCAATCTAAGATTTACGGTTTTATCTATTCCAAATTATCGGATAGAGATATTTCAGACGATATATTTCAGGATACTTTTATTAAAGTTATTAAAACCCTGAAATCTAACTCCTATAATGAAGAAGGAAAATTTTTACCGTGGGTAATGCGAATTTCTCACAACCTTATCATTGATCATTACCGAAGAAATAAAAAAATGCCGATGTACAGAGAAACAGAGGAATTTTCTATTTTTTCTATTATGTCAGATAATGTACCCAACATTGAATCGCAATTAATTACATCTCAAGTAGAAAATGACTTGAGAAAATTAATTGAAGAACTTCCTGCTGAACAAAAAGAAGTTTTGATGATGCGCATGTATCAAGACCTAAGTTTCAAAGAAATATCAGAAGCGACAGGCGTTAGCATCAATACTGCACTCGGAAGAATGCGGTATGCAATCATGAACTTAAGAAAAGTTATTGACAAACATCAAATTATTTTAACCAATTAATACTATTTAAAAATATATCACGTTATAGTTAAATAGAAATTAATTCTTATTTAATTATGGCGAAAATTTACTCTAAACAAGCATTAGAAATTTCAAAAAAATTACCAAAAAAAGAAACAATTCAGTTCTTACTTAATTATTCAAAAGCATTAAATATTTTAAAAGTTGGTAAAATGTCAATTGAAATTTTAGCTAATTAATCAAAATCCCGATATTTCATCGGGATTTTTTTTTGTAGTATTCTTCCAAAACCGATTTCCGTCCAATCGTTTTTGTAATAACATCTAAATCCAAATTCCAACCCCGAGCAGGCGAATATTCTCGCCCATACCAGATGATTTGTAAGTGCAAATCATTCCAAATTTCTTCAGGAAAAAGCCGTTTGGCATCTTTCTCTGTTTGCGTTACATTTTTCCCGTTTGTCAAATTCCAACGATGCATTAAGCGATGAATATGCGTATCCACAGGAAATGCAGGAACGCCAAATGCTTGTGACATCACTACACTTGCCGTTTTATGTCCCACGGCAGGTAGCTCTTCCAAGAATTCAAAACTTTGCGGAACTTTTCCCTCGTGTTTGTCAATTAAAATGTGCGACAAACCATGAATCCCTTTTGATTTCATTGGTGACAACCCGCAAGGCCTTATAATCGCTTTAATTTCTTCCACAGACATTTTAATCATATCGTATGGATTATCTGCTTTTGCAAACAATAATGGCGTAATTTGGTTGACTCGAACATCAGTGCATTGCGCCGATAACAGCACCGCAATTAACAAAGTATAAGGATCTTTGTGGTCTAACGGTATCGGAATACTAGGATATTTTTCTTTTAACGTATTAATAACAAATGTTATTCGTTCTTGCTTATTCATTTTTCGTTAAATTTGAATCGTAAATTTACTATAAATATTTTTATTAAATTTCATTTTCAAATAAGCAGTTTCAATTTAAAACAGATACAATGACAACATTAAAAAAAGGCGATATAGCACCGCAATTTTCGGGTATTGACCAAGATGGAAATGCACACAAACTTGCCGATTACCATGGAAAAAAATTAGTTATTTTCTTTTATCCAAAAGCAAATACGCCAGGTTGCACCGCCGAAGCTTGTGATTTACGAGATAATTTTGAGCGTTTCCAATCTAACAATTATGCCATTTTGGGCGTAAGTGCCGATTCTCAAAAAGCGCAAGCCAAATTCAGAGATAAATTTGTTTTTCCCTTCCCACTTTTGGCTGATGAAGACAAATCGGTGATTGAAGCCTTTGGTGTTTGGGGACCTAAAAAGTTTATGGGAAAAGATTACGATGGAATTCACAGAACCACTTTCATAATTGATGAAAACGGAACTATCGACGAAGTTATTTCTGATGTAAAAACTAAAGACCACGCCAACCAAATCCTGAAGTAGTTCTTCTTTTTGGAGCAGAAGTTCTCTTTTTCACTTCACGATTCCACCCGCTATTCGCTATATCCACGCCCAAAAGCGTGGGATATCACTGCTATCGGGGCTAAAATTTCACGTTTATATTTTCAATTTGAACTTATCATTTGATTTGTCAATCTGAATTTATTTCAGATGCTATTCCCATTTGTCTTTTGCTTTTCCCTCAGCTATGGTTTGCCATTGCATGTTTTCGGGGCAATCGCAACCGCCTTCTTTTAGTGGTTTTATATGATCAATTACATAGCCTGGTCTGCCATTTGGGTAGCCTGATTGTTTTTTGAAATCATTTTTTGCGGCTTGACTTCTTTTTATTCTTCCTTTTGAATCTCTTTTTATGGTGTAGTTATTATTTGTATTGTTGCTGAATACAGGTGCAGAAGTTACCGTTGTACTAGATGTGCTCGTTTCTTTATTCTCTTTGTAACGCATGTCGGGTGTGCCGTCTTTTTTTAAATGCTGAGCAGTTCCAAAATTGTAAAAGAAAAGCAAAAGAAGTAGGGTAACTATTTTTTTCATAAAGGTACTGTTTAAATTGGGTTTAAAGAGGTTTTAGAAACTGACATTGAGTACGAGCGAGACGCTCGCACTAGCGGCGAAGGTTTGTATCGCATTATTTATTTTCAAATGTAGTCTTAATTATTCAACATCAGTTTTATTTAAAGCCAAAATATAAAACAATTAATCTCTCAGCCCCGATTGAGGCGGTATCCTCGCAGCGAAGCGAAGAGATATAGCCGAAAGCGGGAATTGCAATGGCAAAAATGCGGGGACAATTCGCTCCAAATTCAAATGATTTATAGTATTGATAATTAGCGTATTGGTTTTGTGGAAAAAACTTTGTGAATACAGAAAAAAGAATTACTTTTGCCAACCCTAATAGTGAATAAGAGTTTCTATTTGGGATTGTCAATTAAATCAAACAACTTCTGTTGTTTTCTTTCGCATTAAGAAACTCGAGAAAATACAGAATACAAATTTTTTATCAGCATGTCTGAACAATTAAAATCACAAGAGCAGTTTTTATCAGAATTTAACTGGCACAACTTTGAAGAAGGTATTGATGCAGTTGACCAAAAAAACTTGCAAGAATTTGAACAATTAGTTTCTGAAACTTTTATTGACACCGATCAAGAAGAAGTTGTAGATGGAGTTGTAGTTAGAATTACAGATAGAGACGTTATCGTTGATATCAATGCAAAATCGGAAGGTGTTATTTCATTGAACGAATTCCGTTACAATCCAAACTTAAAAGTTGGTGACAAAGTTGAAGTATTAATTGACATCCGTGAGGATAAAACAGGTCAATTGGTATTGTCTCACAGAAAAGCACGTACTATTAAATCTTGGGATAGAGTTATTAGTGCTAATGAAACTGGAGAAATTGTTACTGGTTTCGTAAAATGCAGAACTAAAGGTGGTATGATCGTTGACGTTTTCGGAATTGAAGCGTTTTTACCAGGATCTCAAATTGATGTTAAACCAATTAGAGATTATGATGTATATGTAAATAAAATGATGGAATTTAAAGTTGTGAAAATTAACCACGAATTCAAAAACGTAGTTGTTTCTCATAAAGCGCTTATTGAAGCGGATATTGAAATCCAGAAAAAAGAAATCATCGGTCAATTGCAAAAAGGACAAGTATTAGAAGGTGTTGTTAAAAACATTACTTCTTATGGTGTGTTCATTGATTTAGGTGGTGTTGATGGATTGATTCACATTACTGACCTTTCTTGGAGTAGAATTAACCACCCAAGTGAAGTGTTGGAATTAGATCAAAAATTGAATGTTGTTATCCTTGACTTTGATGATGAGAAAACAAGAATTCAATTAGGATTGAAACAATTGAACGCACACCCATGGGACGCTTTGAATGCTGACTTGAAAGTTGGTGATAAAGTTAATGGTAAAGTGGTTGTAATCGCTGATTACGGTGCTTTCATTGAAGTTGCTGAAGGTGTTGAAGGTTTAATCCACGTTTCTGAAATGTCATGGTCTACGCATTTGCGTTCGGCTCAAGATTTCGTGAAAGTGGGAGATATTGTTGAAGCTCAAATCTTAACTTTAGACAGAGACGACCGTAAAATGTCATTGGGTATCAAACAATTGTCTCAAGATCCTTGGACAGATATCACTGCTAAATACCCAGTAGGTTCTAAACATTCAGGTATTGTTAGAAACTTTACAAACTTTGGAATTTTCGTAGAATTAGAAGAAGGAATTGACGGATTGATTTATATCTCTGATCTTTCTTGGACTAAGAAAATCAAACATCCATCTGAATTTGTAAATGTTGGTGAAAAACTTGACGTAGTTGTATTAGAATTAGATGTTGATGGTCGTAAATTATCTTTAGGACACAAACAAACTACTGCTAATCCTTGGGATCAATATGAAGATTCATTCGCTGTTGGAACGATCCACACAGGTGAAATTTCTGAAATTGTTGACAAAGGAGCTACTGTAGAATTCGGAGAAGATATCGTTGCTTTCATTCCTACACGACACCTTGAAAAAGAAGACGGTAAGAAATTGAAAAAAGGAGATTCAGCTGAATTTAAAGTAATTGAATTCAACAAAGAATTTAAAAGAGTAGTTGCATCTCACACTGCTATCTTCCGTGAAGAAGAAGAGAAAAATGTGAAAGCTGTTGCTGAAGCTGTTGCCACTAATAATAATGCATCAGCTGCAACGTTAGGGGATAACAACGATATTCTTGCTGGTTTGAAAGCTAAAATGGAAAAAAGCGAGAAGAAAAAATAATTTCTTGATTTTTATATAGAAATCCCCGCAATTGCGGGGATTTTTTTTTTGGGATAAAGTTTGGGGTTTAGCACATTTTTTTTTAACAGCAAAGGGCGTAAAGGTTTACGCAAGGAACGCAAAAGGTTTTTACCACAAAAGGAATATAAGAAAAACAAAAGAAACAAAGTTTTACCGCAGATTTGCAGATTTTTTTTGCCACGAATTATACTAATTAGCTCAAATTTTGAAAAAATCTATTATCTCTTTGTCTATTATCTTTTCGTCTAATGTCTTTAATCTTCTTTCGACTTTAGGACTTATGACTTTCGACATATTTTAATCTTCTTTCTAATCGCACATTATTTTTCTATTAAAAACAAGAGATTAATGTTACTTTTACTCAAAATTACTAAGAATGAAGAAACAAATTTACAAATGGATTTTTTTCCGATTAATGGGATGGAAAATCGTTGGCGAAATTGATGAAAAAATCACTAAATGTGTATTAATGGTTGTTCCACATACGAGTTGGCACGATTTCTATTTAGGAATTTTTACTAGAGGAATTACAGAGGTTGAGATGAATTGGTTGGGTAAAAAAGAATTGTTTGGCTTTCCATTTGGCTGGTATTTTCGATATATGGGCGGCGCACCTTTGGACAGAAAAGGGAGTTTGAATAAAGTAGATGCCGTTGCAGAAGTTTTTAAAAACAAGCAAATATTTCGATTGGCAATTGCTCCCGAAGGCACTCGCAAGAAAGTAACAGAGTTAAAAACAGGGTTTTATTATATAGCAATGAAAGCAAATGTCCCAATAATTCCTGTAGCTTTTGATTTTGGTAAAAAAGAAGTCCGTTTGGGAAAACCATTTCGTCCAACTGGTGCTATCGACGAGGATTTGAAAATTCTAACATGTCATTTTGTCGATACAAAAGGAAAAGTACCCGAATATAGTTTTGACGTAAAATAATTATTCTGAGGGGCTATAATCTTTAAAAGTTCCATTTTTATAGAATATCACAATTTTGTCAATTTCATTTGAACTTGTCGAGATTGTGATGTTTTCGTTTGTAATAGGTTTGTTGTTTTCTATTATATTTTTAACGTCAGGAATTTCAGTCGGGCTAAATAAATTTTCCGTAGTATGATTTTGTGGAATTGGAGTAGGTGCAGAAATTGTTTTTTCAGCGATAATTTCAGTTCTCTTTTCGTCTGAATTTTTCAGGAAATTTCCTTTACCATTTAAAATCCAATACATATCTACGTCTGGGAAAACGTCTAATATTTTCAATATAAAATCCAAACTCGGCTTGTTTCTACCTGAAAGCAAATGGGACAAACTGGAACGCTGCACACCAATTTTATCGGCAAAAGCGGAAGCATTTAAGCTATAATAATCCAATAGTAACTCAAGTCTTTTAATGAAATCATCGGTGTTTAACATTGTAAATTGTCTTTTATAAGTCCTACTTTACAAATGTAAATAAAAAGAGGCAAACACGCAATATTACAGATGTAAATCGTAAATATTTAACATTTATTGATAATTTAATAGATGATATGAATGCATTTAAAATACTGATTATAGGTTATTTGAATTACATATATTAAAAAAGTAACATTTGTTAATTATAGCAATAGCAGAACTGGTGATTAAGGGAGTTAAATCGTTTACAAAATTAAACAAGCCATTCCTTTTTCTTGTTTACAATTGTAAATATAAAGATGTTTACTTTTGTAAATCAAATTTAAAGCTATGGATTTCGAGAAATTATTCAGTCAATTTAAAGAGCCGTATTTATTTGGGCGTTACCTCACATTGGAAGTTATTGAACCATTATTAGCAAAGTTTAATACTAATAATCAAGTCCAAATTATCGGTCATTCTGTACTTGGAAAACCAATTTATAAATACCAATTAGGGACTGGTTCAAAACGAATTTTGCTTTGGTCGCAAATGCACGGAAATGAAAGTACAACTACAAAAGCACTTTTTGATTTTTTAAATTTGTTGAATAGCAATTCTGAATTGGCAAATAAATTGTTAACAACGTTTACTTTTTGTTGTTTACCAATGCTAAATCCTGATGGGGCTTTTCTATATACAAGAGAAAATGCCAATAAAGTAGATTTGAATAGAGATTCTCAAGCGCTTTCTCAACCGGAAAGTGTTATATTAAGGGAAGTATTTGAAAATTTCAAGCCAGATTATTGTTATAATCTACATGATCAGCGCACTATTTTTGGCATTGGAGACAAAATTACTAAACCTGCTACAGTATCTTTTCTTGCGCCATCGTTTAATGAAGCTAGAGAAATTAATGCGGTTCGGGCCAAAGCCATTGATGTAATTGTGGCTATGAATGTAGTCTTGCAAGAGTTTATTCCTAATCAGGTGGGACGTTTTTGCGATTCATTTAATATAAATTGTGTGGGCGATACTTTTCAATCTTTAAATGTCCCAACAATTTTAATTGAAGCAGGTCATTTTCAAGATGATTACGATAGAGAAATAACTCGAAAATATGTTTTTATAGCACTTTTATCGGGTTTAAATTATATTTACGAAAACGATATAGTTGTCAACAAAATTGAAGATTATCTGAATATTCCTCATAATAAAATCTGTTTTTATGATTTTATTTATAAAAATATCAAAATTAATTATGATAATAACAAATTTATTACGAATTTTGCAATTCAATATAAAGAAGAATTAATTGACAAGCAGCTTTTATTCAATGCGTATATTGCTGACATGGGAGATTTAAAGGGTTTTTCTGGACATTTTGAATACGATGCGAAAGAAGCTTTGTGTGAAAACTTAGAAGGAAATATTCCGAAATTAGGTCAAAAAGCAAATTTTTCTTTAGGAAAAAGCACTGAAATCATAAATGGATTGATAAAATTTTAGTCTTTTTTGTGTTTTTGTAAGAATTATTAAATAGTTATTAAAATAAATTAAAGTACATTAAAAAACCAACTTATGAGCAAGTTCCGTTTAGATGAGGTCGATCATCAAATTTTAGACATGTTGATTGATAATACAAGAGTTCCATTTACTGATATCGCAAAGAAATTATTGATTTCTGCTGGTACCGTTCACGTAAGAGTGAAAAAAATGGAAGATGCAGGTATAATTATGGGGTCGTCATTGACCTTAGATTACGAAAAATTAGGATATTCATTCATCGCTTATGTTGGTGTGTTCCTTAATAATACCTCACAAACAAAATTTGTTTTGGAGCGTATTAACGAAATTCCTTTCGTAACAGTTGCGCACATAACTACTGGAAAGTTCAATATTTTCTGTAAAATTAGAGCAAAAGATACCAAGCACGCTAAAGATGTAATTTTCATGGTAGATGATATAGAAGGAGTCTATAGAACTGAAACTATGATTTCACTTGACGAAAGCTTGAATGATAAAAAACGTTTAATGCATACGATTTTCAAAAACTTGTAGCGTTATAAAATTTTATTTTATAAAGCCTCAAGTAAATTCTTGGGGCTTTTTTATTGCTTATTTTTCAACAAAAACCAACAACAACCAACAACAACAACAACAACAACAACTAAAATGTATACGCTTCCAAAAATTGAACGGTTCAACCAGAATGTTCTCTCAAAATACCAAGTTTACAACAGCCTCTTTCTGACGCTTCCTTTTGACGCCATCGATAATACGGGTGTTATGTTGCCTTTATTTACAGAAGTATGCGAAAAAGGGTTTAAAAAACAAGAAACGCCAATTCAGATTGTAGATTTCTTTGCAACTAAATACATGGACAACGCACCTGAATTAGAACGAATCGATTTGATGTTTCGTTTTATTCAATATATTGAAAGACAAATTGTGCTTTTTGATGCGATTGAAGATGCTGCGTTTTCGGTGGTTAATAACTTGGAAGGAAGAGGTTCGTTGCGTGATATTAAAGAAATGGCGGAAGAAAAAGAAAAGACCAATGAACTCAAAGATTTCTTGGGTAATTTCAATGTAAGGCCAGTTTTAACTGCACATCCAACGCAATTTTACCCGGGAACAGTTTTAGGAATTATTACTGATTTAACGGATGCAATCAGGGAAGATGATTTACTTAAAATCAAACAATTATTATCGCAATTAGGAAAAACCCCTTTTATAAAATCAGAAAAACCAACGCCTTTTGACGAAGCGGTAAGTTTGATTTGGTATTTGGAAAATGTATTCTACGAAACTATTGGCGAAATGATGTTGTATTTGCAAAAGAATATTTTTCAAGACAATGAAATCAACAACCCAATTTTCAATTTAGGGTTTTGGCCTGGAGGTGACAGAGACGGGAATCCATTTGTAACTACGTCAATTTCTTTGAATGTAGCAGAGCGACTAAGGACATCAATTTTGAAGTGTTATTATATCGATATTAGAAAATTAAAAAGAAAGTTAACGTTCTCAAATGTAGATACTTTGATAGCAGAACTTGAATATAAAATTTACCGTTCTGTTTTTTATTCTCAAGGGGAAATTTACATTACTTTAGAGGAGTTTAAAACTAAATTACACCAAATTAAAACAATTGTAATTGAGCAACATCAATCGTTATATTTAGATGATTTAAATTCACTATTGAATAAAGTGAACCATTTTGGGTTTCATTTTGCCTCATTAGATATTCGTCAAAACAGTAAAATTCACAACGGTGTTATCAAAATTATTTTAGAAAATGCTGTTCAAAAAGGGAATTTACCAAACGAAAAATTATATTATTTATCAAATGAAACCGAGAAGTTAGCAATCGTTTCTCAATTAAGCAATGAATTACATCCAGATGATTATCAAGATGAAATGACTAAATCTACTTTGGCTTCAATTTATGCGATGAAATCTATCCAAGAAAAAAACGGTGAATTTGGAAGCAATCGTTATATTATTAGCAATTGTGAAAGTGCAATTCAGGTAATGGAAACATTCGCTTTATTCCGTTTGTGTGATTGGGAACAGCCAACTGTTGATATTATTCCACTTTTTGAAGTCATTGATGATTTGCAAAAAGCACATCTTGTGATGGAGCAATTGTATACCAATGAAACCTATTTAAATCATATTAAAAGTCGAGGAAACAAGCAAACAGTAATGTTGGGTTTTTCTGATGGTACAAAAGATGGTGGTTATTTAATGGCCAATTGGAGTATTTACAAGGCAAAGGAAAATATTACGACAATGTCAAGAAAACACGGAATTAAAGTAGTTTTCTTTGACGGTAGAGGCGGGCCACCAGCGCGTGGAGGTGGAAAAACTCATAAATTCTATGCTTCTTTAGGTTCTAATATTGAAAACGAACAAATTCAAATTACAGTTCAGGGGCAAACGATTAGTTCTAATTTTGGAACATTAGATTCTTGTCGTTATAATTTAGAAAACCTTTTGAGTGCAGGTGTTTCCAACAAAATTTTCGATGACGGCTCAAATTTATTGACCTCTTCAGAAAAAAATATGTTAGATGAATTAGCGGAAATAGGTTTTAATAAATACATAGATTTCAAAAATCATCCCAAATTCATTCCTTATTTGGAGCAAATGAGCACGTTAAATTATTATGCCAAAACCAATATTGGAAGTCGTCCTTCAAAAAGAGGGAAGTCTGAAAAGCTTGATTTTGCTGATTTACGGGCTATTCCATTCGTCGGTTCTTGGAGTCAATTGAAGCAAAATGTTCCGGGTTTCTTTGGGGTAGGTTCAGCTTTAAAGCATTTTGAAGATACTAATAAGTGGGATGAAATTCAGAATTTGTATCTTAATTCTTTGTTTTTTAGAACACTTTTAGAGAATAGTATGATGTCATTGGCGAAATCCTTTTTCCCATTGACAGCTTATATGAAAGAAGATCCTGAATTTGGAGCCTTTTGGCAAATTATTTATGATGAATTTATCGAAACCAAACGTTTGTTATTGAAAATTGCAGGACATAAAGAATTGATGGAAAATTATCCTGACGGGAAAGCGTCAATTGAAACAAGGGAAGCCATTGTGAAACCGTTATTGACGATTCAACAATATGCACTTTCAAAAATTCACGAGCAAAATAAGAGTAAAAACCCAAATGAATCGCTCATTAAAGTATATGAAAAAATTGTAATGCGTTCGCTTTTTGGAAATACTAATGCAAGTAGAAATTCAGCTTAAATAACAAATATGAAATCAAATCAATTACCAATAAATGAATATGCAGATTTTTACAAATCGTACATTCAAGTCCTTGAAGATGTTGAATTAATTGAAGAATTGGAAATTTGCTTACACGAATTCATCAAATTTGTTCAAAATATTCCAATGGATAAATTCGATTATCGGTATGAAGTAGGGAAGTGGACGATTAAGGAAATCATCCAGCACCTGATTGACTCTGAACGTGTTTTTAGTTACCGAGCGTTACGAATTTCAAGAAATGACAAAACTCCTTTGCCGGGTTTTAATGAAAATGAGTATGTAGATAATTCAAATGGAAATGACAGGAATTTGCAAGGATTATTAACTGAATTGGCGGTTGTTCGCCAAGCTACTTTGTCACTTTTTAATAGTTTTTCTCAGGAACAACTCACTAAAATTGGAATTGCTTCAAATAAAGAGGTTTCTGTTCGAGCAATTGGTTTTATCATTATTGGACATCAAAAACACCACCAAAAAATATTTGCCGAAAGGTATTTGTAAGTGTTTTAATATAAAAAAGGAACTCAATTGAGTTCCTTTTTTATATCATTTAGTTAGTCTTCATCATCGTCATCGTCATCCGATTCATCGTCGGCAATATTATCTTCATCATTGTCATCATCGTCGTCACCGCTATCGCTTGAATCTTCCGAGTCTTTCGCTAAATCTACTTCCTCTTCTTCCTCTGTTTCCTCTTCTTCTTCAAGTTCAATTTCTTTAATAGTGTCTAGTGGCACAATAATATCTTCTTCATCCTCAAAATTAATAAGTCTTTCAGACAACTTAGTACTAATTTTTACCAAATATATAGTGTCTTGAGTCCTAACTTCAACGGCTTCGATAGTTTCATCTTTGTGGTTTTTAAATCGAATAATATCTGATTCATCATACCCATCAGGAAATTTATCAACTAATAAGTTCAAGATTTCATTGGTTAGTTTGGCATAATCAACAATAACTCTTTTCATAAAATTCTATTATAAATCTAACAAATAAGCAAAAATTAAGGGCACTACAATGGTAGCATCCGATTCTATTATAAATTTTGGGGTGTGAATATCTAATTTTCCCCAAGTAATTTTTTCGTTTGGAACAGCTCCAGAATACGAACCATAACTGGTCGTTGAATCTGAAATCTGACAGAAGTAACTCCAAAACGGAACTTCGTGCATTTCCATATCTTGGTATAACATTGGCACCACACAAATAGGGAAATCGCCCGCAATTCCTCCGCCAATTTGGAAAAAACCAATTCCATTTGCACTATTTTTTGGATACCAATCAGCAAGATAAATCATATATTCAATTCCTGATTTTACAGTCGATGCTTTCAAATCTCCTTTGATAACGTAGGAAGCGAAAATATTTCCCATGGTACTATCTTCCCATCCTGGAACGATAATTGGAAGGTTTTTTTCAGCCGCAGCATACATCCAACTGTCTTTCAAATCAATTTCATAATATTCTTCCAAAACACCAGAAAGTAACATTTTGTACATGAATTCATGAGGAAAATAACGTTCTCCTTTGTCATCGGCATCTTTCCAAATTTTGAAAATGTGCTTTTGCAAACGTCTAAATGCCTCGTGCTCAGGAATACAAGTATCTGTTACACGGTTCAAACCACGTTCCATCAAATCCCATTCTTCTTGAGGGGTCAAATCTCTGTAATTAGGAACTCTTTCATAATGAGAATGAGCGACCAAATTCATAATATCCTCTTCAAGATTGGCTCCCGTGCAAGAAATAATTTGAACTTTATCTTTTCGAATCATCTCTGCAAAAATCTTTCCTATTTCAGCAGTACTCATCGCACCTGCCAAAGTCACCATCATTTTGGCACCTTTTTCTAATTGTTGCTCGTAGGCTTTTGCTGCGTCAACAACAGTTGCAGAATTGAAATGCAGGTAATACTTCTCAATAAACTGACTAATAGGTCCTTTACTCATTTTTAATTTTTTAGTTTTAATGGATTCAAATTAACAAATTTTATATTTCATAAACAATTTGAAATTCAATTTTTTTTATAATTTTCTGTTATTGAATTACTCTAAATTACATTGCAATATTAAATTATTATTTAAGAATTTCGTGATAATTAACCTAAAATCCGTTTAAATACTAATAATCAATGTTATATGTAATTATATGAAATGAAATAGTTGAAATACTTTATTTTTTATCGTAACCTAATATTTTTAATACGTCATCTGATGTTTGTTGTTCAGAAAAAATAGTTGTAGTTAATTCTCCATTTTCATCACGATCGATTAACAAATGTTTAGGTTCTGGAATCAAACAGTGGTGCAATCCGCCAAAACCACCAATGGTTTCTTGATAGGCGCCCGTATTGAAAAATCCAATGTACAATGGTTTTTCTTTGTTGTATTTTGGCAAATAAATAGCATTCATATTTTGTTCGGAATTGTAATAATCATCGCTATCACAGGTCATTCCTCCCAATAAAACCCTTTCATAAGTGTCATTCCAACGATTAATTGCAAGCATCACGAAACGCTTGTTAATAGCCCAAGTATCAGGTAAAGTGGTAATAAAAGACGAATCAATCATATTCCATTTTTCTCTGTCATTTTGTTGTTTTTGATACAAAATTTGATAAATAGCACCGCCACTTTCTCCAACGGTAAAGGAACCAAATTCTGTAAAAATATTAGGAACGGCAACTTCCGCTTCGTCACACGCAATTTTCACTTGATTGATAATTTCGTCAATCATATATTGGTAATCATATTCAAATGCTAAGGAGTTTTTTATTGGAAATCCACCACCTACATTCAAACTATCTAAACTCGGACATTCTTTCTTTAAAGCTACGTAAACCTTGATACATTTGACCAATTCGTTCCAATAATACGCGTTATCATTGATTCCTGTATTGATAAAAAAGTGCAACATTTTAAGTTCCAATTTCTTATTTTCATGGATTTGTTTTTTATAAAACGGCACAATATTTTTGTATCCAATTCCCAATCTTGACGTATAAAATTCAAATTTTGGTTCCTCTTCAGCAGCAATTCGTATTCCAATTTTAAATTTTCCTTTTATTTGCGCTTGAAGCAAATCCAATTCTTCATAATTATCTATTATTGGAATCGTATTTTTATGTCCGTTATTGATGATACGCGCAATGTTTTTTATGTACTGGTCTCTTTTGAAACCATTACAAATCACATACGTACTTTTGTTAATTTTCCCAGATTGCATCAAATTTTCAACAATATTGATGTCAAATGCCGAAGACGTTTCTATGTGTATATTATTTTTGAACGCTTCGTTCATTACATATTCAAAATGAGAACTTTTCGTGCAATAACAAAAGTAATATTTACCTTTATAGTTATTTTTATCCATCGCAATTTTGAACCAGTTTTTGGCTCTTTTGATGTTGTTTGAAATTTGAGGTAAATACGTGAATTTTAAAGGCGTTCCGTATTCTTCTACTAATCTCATCAAATCGATATCGTGAAATTGAAGGTTGTCTTTATTGAGTGTAAATTCTTCTTGAGGGAAATAATAATTTTGATTTATTAAATCAGAATATTTTGTATTCATTTATATATCAGTAAATTAGATTAAAAAAAATGTATTAATTTAGTTTATCTAATTTTCAAACTCGGATATTTGCATAGATGATTTGCAGTTTATCATCATATATAATTGAATGTCTCAATTTATCAAAATTCAGCAACCCATTTATTGCAAAATAACGATTCAATAATGCTTTGAAAGCCTTATTCGTCTCATTTTTTGAAAAGGAAAAGTTGGTTGTATTTTGTTTTTTATTCATCATGACAAATGTAAAAAAATATTATTTCTGATTTACAATCAAAAGGATTTTTTTTTTAAGATTTGTAATCTAAAAAAGCATCCATAATTAATTCATTTTCAACTTCTTGGTTCATAATAAACTTACCAATTCCGTCTAACAATACAAATTTTATGGTTCCGTATTCATTTTTCTTGTCGTGAATAAGCAATTCTAAGATTGGATTTAAGTCATTTTCTTCAAATAATACGGCTTCATAAATAGAAGTAATGGTGGTTTTAATTTCTGAATATTCCTCAGCAGAAATTAAGTTTTTTCGCATTGAAATATAACTTTCCAATATCATTCCAATGGCAATTGCTTCGCCGTGTAACAAGGTTTTTTTATTCTCATTTTCTAAAAAATAACTTTCAATGGCGTGACCTAAAGTATGACCAAAATTCAATGCTTTTCGAATTCCTTGTTCCGTTGGATCTTGCATTACAATTTCATTTTTAATTTTAATGGAATCGTATATTATAGTATCGAAATCGGCAAAATCTAATTTTGATAAATCTAAAAATTGTTTCCAATATTTTATATCAAATATCAATCCGTGTTTCAGAACTTCAGCCAATCCAGAACGCATTTCCATTTGCGAAAGCGTTTCCAAATAAGAGGTGTCAATTAGAACCATTTTCGGAGTATTAATTACACCAATTTGGTTTTTTAAATTTCCTAAATCAACGCCTGTTTTTCCGCCAACAGAAGCGTCAACCATTGATAATAATGTGGTTGGGATGTTTATAAAATCGATTCCACGTTTGAATGTTGATGCCACAAAACCGCCTAAATCAGTAACTACGCCACCACCTAAATTGATAATTAAACTTTTTCGATCTGCGCCTAAATCCGTTAAAACGCTCCAAATTTGAATGCAGGTTTCTATGTTTTTATTGACTTCACCGGCTTCAAATTCGATGATTTCAATGGTCAATTCGGTAGCAATATAAGGCAGTAATTTTGGCAAACAAACTTCATTGGAATTGCTATCTACAATAATAAATATATTGGAATAATTGTTTTCAGAAAGGTGATTATTTAGTGCTTTGTAACCTTCTTCATTGAAAATTACAGAATAGCCATTTGCTAAAATTGTTTGCATATTTAAAGATGTGAATAGTATTACATTTAATACTGCAAAATAAGGTAATTTTTGATTAAAAATAATGATTGTGTTCTTATATTTGCATAATTATTTAGGATACAAATGGAAAAAATTTTTGACAATACTGAAGTTGCTTTTTCTTTAAAAAGTGATACCGAACTCGATAGAGCTTATTTTCTTTTTAAAATGATTGATAATCAGCCGTTAGTTCGCATTGGAACCGCGGTTACCAATTTCGCTATCAAAGCACATTTGCCAGTTGAAGGCTTGATTCGAGCGACTGTTTTTGACCATTTTTGTGGTGGTGTGAATGAAATGGATTGCCTTTCGGTGGTGGATAAATTGTTCACAAAAGGGGTTTCTTCAGTTTTGGATTATTCTGTGGAAGGAAAAGAAGAGGAAGAGCAGTTTGATGCAGCATTGAAAATGACTTTAAAAACAATTGAATTTGCCAAAGAGCGACAAGCAATTCCTTTTGCAGTTTTTAAACCAACTGGTTTTGGAAGATTGGATTTGTATGAAAAAGTAGGAAATAAATCAGAATTATCTTCAGAGGAAACTGCCGAATGGATTAGGATAGAAGCTCGTTTTGACTTGGTTTGTAGTGAAGCCCATACCAAAAATGTACCCTTATTAATTGACGCTGAAGAAAGTTGGATGCAAGATGCCGCCGACAATTTGGTTACGCGAATGATGCAAAAATACAATAAAGATAAAGCGATAGTTTTCAATACCTTACAAATGTACCGTTGGGATCGTTTGGATTATTTGAAAAATTTGCACCAGCAAGCCAATTCTGAAGGTTTTTACATTGGAATGAAAATAGTTCGTGGCGCGTATATGGAAAAAGAGAATTTGCGTGCCGAAGAAAAAGGTTATCCAACACCAATCTGCGAATCGAAAGAAGTGACGGATGAAAATTATGATGCTGCCATACATTATATGATTGAAAATATTGATAGAATGTCAATTTTTGCTGGAACTCACAATGAATTGTCATCTTATAAGTTGATGGAATTTATGCAAGAACGCAACATTGACAAAAAAGATCAAAGAATTTGGTTTGGACAATTGTACGGAATGAGCGACAATATCAGTTATAATTTGGCTGGAAATGGTTATAATAATGCAAAATATTTACCTTTTGGACCTGTTCGTGATGTGATGCCGTATTTAATTCGTCGTGCTGAGGAAAACACTTCTGTTGCGGGACAAACTAGCAGAGAATTAAAATTGATTAAAGCGGAACGAGACAGAAGAAAAGGGAAATAAAAAGTTGTCAGTGGTCAGCTATTAGTAATCAGCTTTTAAACCGCCATATTTCCATATTCTAATTTTATATTTAAACTTTTCTCTAAAAATTATTAAACTGTAAATTACTCAAGTTTTTATAAATTCCATTTTCCAAGGCAATTAATTCTTGGTGCGTGCCTTGCTCTTTGATTGTTCCATCATCCAAAACGATAATTTGATCCGCCGAGCGAATGGTCGAAAGACGGTGCGCAATTATTATGCTTGTTCTTCCTTCCATTAAAATTTCTAAAGCTTCCTGAACTAATTTTTCACTTTCACTATCCAATGAAGACGTGGCTTCGTCTAAAATTAAGATGCTTGGATTTTTTAATAATGCTCTTGCAATGGCAATTCGTTGGCGTTGACCTCCAGAAAGTTTAATGCCTCGTTCTCCAACAATAGTTTCAAATTTCTCAGGAAATCCTTTGATAAATTGATAGGCGTTAGCTTGTTTTGCAGCTTTAATTATTTCATCTTCAGTAGCATTTGGTTTTCCATAAGCAATGTTTTCACGAATTGTACCTCCAAATAAAATAACATCTTGCGGTACAATACTCATATTTCCACGAAGGGTTTCTAAATCATAATCGTAAATATTTTTTCCGTCGATGCTGATTTCGCCACCATTAATATCATAAAAACGCAATAATAAAGAAGCTATTGTTGATTTTCCTGCTCCACTTGGTCCGACAATTGCTATTTTTTGACCAAAATTTGCATTGAAGCTAACTTCCTTTAAAACTTGGATTTCTTTTCTGGAAGGATAATAGAAAGCGACATTTTTGAAACTTACGTCTCCTTTAATTTTAGCATCGGAATCAGAAAGGGTGTCTTTTATTTTTTCAGGAATTTCTTCTAATAATTCAAAAACACGTTCTGTTGCACCAACAGCCTTTTGGATTTGAGCATACAATTCAGCAATTCCACCAAAAGAAGCCCCTACAAAAGTAGAATACAATACAAATGAAATCAATTGCCCAACACTCATTTCGCCGCTAATGCTCAATCGAACACCAAACCAAACTACGGCAACAATAGCTCCAAAAAGACAAAATATAATAAAAGAAGCAAAATAGCCACGGTATTTTCCACCTTTGATAGCGATTTTTACAATTTCTTTAATCTTACCATTATAACGTGCAATTTCGTACCATTCATTAGCGAAAGCCTTTACAATGCTAATTCCTTGCATCGTTTCTTCAACAATTACTTGACTTTCCGCAACTTGATCTTGTACTTTTTTAGAATATTTTCTAATAAATCGACCAAAAATAACGGCGGCAACAGCTACTAAAGGAACAACGGATAACATTAATAAGGTCAGTTTAAAACTTTCGTTGGCAAGTAACGCAACTCCACCAATAATCAAGATTGATTGTCTTAAAAACTCTGCAATTGTAGAAGTTAATGTGTCTTGAATTTGAGTAATATCAGAACTTATACGACTGTTTAATTCCCCGACACGCTTTTGTGAGAAGAAAGTCATTGGTAGTTTTACCAAATTACTGTACAATGCCAATCGTAAATTTGCCAATGTATTTTCTGTAAAATTCACGAATAATGACAATCTGAAAAAGGAAAAAATAGATTGTAAAAACAAAATTACTAAAAGTCCACCAGCAATAAAATTAGCTTGGCTGTTGTCTTTATTTTTGACACAATCGATTAACATTCCCATCAATTTTGGAAAAGCCAATGCCGTTCCGCCTGTCAATAATAGGAAAATCAATCCTACATAAAATTTCCATTTGTGATTTTCAGCATATTTAAAAATTAAAATTGCTTTATTTAAAGAGCTTTTGGTGATTTTTGATTTTGGTAAATCATTTTCTTTGAACCTTGCCATTATTTTAAATTTTTTACAAAAGTAAACTTTAACTATTTGAATTAAAAAGGAATATTTGTTAATAAATTTATAATACCGAAGGTGTTCAAAACCAAAAGTGGGAATTGAAACTCTAAATTAGAGAGGATAACTCACTAAAAAAGAAATAAGAATATACTATTTTTAACTGATATAATTCCAAATATTCTTGCGCTTGGTCATTTCTATAAATACCGCTCGCATTACTAAATGCTCTTTTTTTTCAAGAGGTGCATCCTCTTTTAGGATTTTCACGGCGTAGTTTCGAGCCAAATAAAGGAGGTCTCTGTCACGAACCAAATCGGCAATTTGAAGGTTCAAAACGCCACTTTGTTGGGTACCCATTAAATCGCCGGGTCCACGAAGTTTCAAATCGACTTCGGCAATTTCAAAGCCATCGTTGGTGCGTACCATCGTGTCCATTCGGGTCTTGCTATTGTTGGATAGTTTGTGGGAACTCATCAAAATACAGTAGCTTTGATCGGCGCCACGACCCACACGACCCCGCAATTGATGCAGTTGTGAGAGTCCAAAGCGCTCGGCACTTTCCACAATCATAACGCTGGCATTGGGGATATTTACGCCCACTTCAATAACAGTTGTCGCTACCATAATATTCGTTTTTCCCTCGGAAAATCGTTGCATTTCGAAATCTTTTTCGGCAGCTTTCATCTTTCCGTGAAGAATGGAAATGGCGTATTTTGGTAGCGGAAAATCTCGAGAAATGGTGTCGTAGCCGTCCATTAAATCTTTGAAATCCATTTTTTCGGATTCTTGAATCAAGGGGTAAACCATATAAATTTGTCGTCCTAAAGCTATTTGGTCACTAACGAACGCCATAACATTCAACCGATTCGAATCGTAACGATGCACGGTTTGAATTGGTTTTCTGCCCGGCGGCAATTCGTCAATCAATGAAATGTCTAAATCGCCGTACAAACTCATCGCCAAAGTCCTTGGAATTGGCGTTGCGGTCATCACCAAAACGTGTGGCGGAATGTCGTTTTTCTTCCACAATTTAGAGCGTTGCTCGACGCCAAAACGGTGTTGCTCGTCAATAATTGCCAATCCTAAATTATGAAATTTCACCTTGTCTTCTAATAGGGCATGGGTTCCGATTAGGATTTGTAACGTTCCGTTTTCTAACTCTTCGTGAATGATTTTTCTTTCTGCAGTTTTGGAAGAACCAGTTAGCTTTTTAATGTTAATATTTAGTGTTTTTGCTAATTCTGACAAACCTATAAAATGTTGGTTTGCGAGTATTTCCGTTGGTGCCATCAAGCAGGCTTGAAAGCCATTATCCAATGCCAAAAGCATACTCATAAACGCCACAATTGTTTTTCCAGAACCCACATCGCCTTGCAACAATCGATTCATTTGGGCAGGATAACCCATATCATTTCGGATTTCTTTGATGACTCTTTTTTGTGCATTCGTCAATTCAAATGGCAGGTGATTGGCAAAAAAATCGGAGAATAATTCGCCTACTTTTTCAAAAGCGTGCCCTTTAATTTTATGTTTGCGAACTAGGTTTTTAGTAATTAATTGCAATTGGATGAAAAACAATTCTTCAAATTTCAATCGGAATTGGGCTTTCGCCAATGCTTCTCCGCTTTTTGGAAAATGAATGTTGAAAAGCGCTTCTTTTTTGGAAACTAATTTCAGCTCGTTCATCAGATAATCAGGCAAGGTTTCCGAAAATAATGCCTGTGTTTCTTGAAACAATTGCTGCATTAATTTGTTAACCACGCGGTTAGTAATCCCACGATTTGATAGCGTTTCCGTAGAAGGATAAACGGGTTGCATCGCCGAGCGCAAACTTTGTTCGTGTTCTGCAAGTAACTCAATTTCAGGATGTGCCATGTTATAGACACTTCCAAATGACGCACATTTTCCGAAAATTACGATAGGAACATTCAATTCTAAACTCTCTCGAACCCATTTTTGACCTTGAAACCAAACCAATTCCATTTGCCCGGTTTCATCTACAAAAGTAGCTACCAATCGTTTTTTCCCTTTGGCAGGTTCAATAGTTTTTATGTTTATTATTTTTCCAATCAATTGAACTTCAGTACTATTATTATCTAATTCATTGATTTTATAATAGCGGGTGCGGTCAATATACCGATTGGGATAAAAATTGATTAAATCTTGGTATTTGTGAATGCCCAATTCTTTCCGCAACAAATCCCCCCGTTGAGGGCCAACGCCTTTCAAGTATTCTATAGGAGTTTGAAGTAGATTATTTTGCATCTTGCGAAGATAGTTTTTTGTTTGGAAATTTGAAAATGTGTAGGAATAAGTATTTTAACTATTATTGTGAAATATAGCACAAACACAATATCTTTGAAACATTAAATATATAAATAATGATAACTCATCTCGCACTTCTTCGTGGTATCAATGTTTCTGGGCATAATATGATAAAAATGGATGCTTTGAAAACTACATTAGAAAAAATAGGTTTTCAAAACGTGGAAACCTACATTCAATCGGGAAATGTTTTTGTGGATACCGATGAGGAAAGTGCTGCCAAAGTTGGTTTTGTAATTAAGCAAGAAATTTTCAAGGTTTTTGGTCATGATGTGCCTATAATTGTTATCGGAAAATCCGATTTAGAGGCTTGTTTTATCAACAATACTTTTTTGAAAGACAAAGAGGTAGATGTCAAAAAATTATACGTTGCTTTTGTGTCCAAAGAGTTGCGAAGTGAAAATATCAATGATTTAAAAATTAGTCAATTCAAGCCTGATGAAGCCCGAATTGACGGAACAAGAATCTTTATAAAATATGATATTGGTGCAGGAAAAACAAGGTTAGACCAAAAATATATTGAGAAAAAACTGAATCTAACGGCAACAATTCGGAATTGGAATACGGTGACGCAATTATTAAAAATGTACGAAGAACGATAATAAATGAAATACTTAATCTTGTTATTTTCCGCTTTTTCATTTGCCCAGCAAACCAAATTTGTTGCTTTCAAATCGGTTTTGGGTAAAATTGAAATCAATCCAATTGAGAAATTAGTTTCTGGGGAAGTAACCTATGATTTTGTAGTCACGAGCGCAATAGATACTATTAAAATTGATGCTCAAAATATGACTTTTACGAATTTACAAATTAACAATTGTGTTGTTACTTATAAAAATTCAGGAAAGAAAATCGCCCTTTTTGAAGGTTATAAAATAGGTAAAAACACCTTGACCTTTAATTATTTGGTCAAGCCAAAGCAAGCGTTGTATTTTGTTGGTGCCGATGAAAACCTTCAAATTTGGACGCAAGGGCAAGGAAAATATACGAGCAATTGGTTTCCAAGTTTTGATGATGCCAATGAAAAAGTAATTTTCAATTTGGATGTGAATTTTGATAAAAACTTTCAAGTAATTTCCAATGGAATTTTAGATAATAAAACAGTCAATTCCACTACAATTGACTGGCATTATAGAATGAAAAAACCAATGAGCAGTTACCTTTTGATGCTTGCTATTGGGAAATTTGAGGTTCAAAACGAGAAATCTAAAAGTGGAATTCCATTGCAATTTTATATCGAAAACGAGGATGTTTCTAAGCTTGAACCAACGTATCGGTATTCTAAAACTATCTTTGATTTTTTTGAAAAAGAAATAGGAGTGAAGTACCCTTGGGAAGTTTATAAGCAAATTCCCGTTCGTGATTTTTTGTACGCCGGAATGGAAAATACCTCGGCAACAGTTTTTTCAAGAGATTTCGTCGTTGATGAAATTGGGTTTGAAGATAAAAATTATGTGAACGTAAATGCACACGAATTGGCGCACCAATGGTTTGGTGATTTGGTAACTACGGAAAGTGGAAAACACCATTGGTTGCAGGAAGGATTTGCAACGTATTACGCTTTATTGGCTGAAAAAGAAGTGTTTGGTGCCGATTATTTTTATTATAAAATGTATTCCATTTCGCAGCAATTGAAGTCGGTTTCTAAAACAGATACGATTCCGATTTTGAATGAAAAAGCAAGTTCTTTATCGTTTTATCAAAAGGGAGCATGGGCTTTGCACGTTTTGCGAGAAGGAGTTGGAGCTAAGGTTTTTCAGAAAGCGGTTCAAAACTATTTGAAAAAGTATTCCTTTAAAAATGTAACTACAGCTGATTTCTTGGATGAAATAAGAAAAGTTTCCAAATACGATGTGGATGCTTTTAGAATAAAATGGTTGGAAAGTCATGGTTTTGACAACCAAAAAGCTACTGAATTACTGTCTGTAAATCCATCTATAAAGGCATTATTCGAAATTCAGAAACTTAAAAATAAGCCGTTTATAGACAAGCAAGAACTCTTTGTAAAAACAATGCAATCGGATGCGTATTTTTCTATAAAAGAAGAAATTATTTATCAAATTCAGAATGTTTCATTTGCTGATAAAGCAATTATATTTCGTTTGGCAATGGCTACAAATGAGATAAATGTCCGGCAGGCAATTGCAAATACAACTCCTAAAATCCCGTTAGAATTCAAAGTTGAATTCGAGACTTTATTAGATGATAAGTCGTATATAACTAGAGAGGTAGCATTAAGTTCATTATGGTCGCAATTTCCAGAAGACCAAATAAAATATCTCGAAAAATCAAATAATTGGGTTGGTTTCAACGATAAAAACCTACGAATTTTGTGGCTGACTTTAGCACTTGGAACAAAAGAGTATGAATTGGATAAGAAAGCTAAATTTTATGATGAATTGTTAAGTTATTGTTCACCAAAATATGAAAGTTCGATTCGTCAAAATGCTTTAGAAAACCTACTTTTTATTAATGATAAAGACAAAAATGTATTTCCTTTTTTAGTAAACTCTCTAATCAGTCATAAATGGCAATTCTCAAAATTTGGCAGAGAAAAAATCAGATTATTGTTGAAAAATCCGAATGTGAAAACCTATTTCGAAACAGTAGCGCCTAATTTGAATAAGGAAGAAAATGCAGCACTTACTAAATTAATAAGTGAATTGGTAAGTAAATAATATTTTTTATTTATATTTGATACTTATTAACCTCTTAATAAAGACATTATGATTTCAAAAAAACTTTTTCTTTTGGTTTTGTTGCTTCCATTTTTATTCAGCAGTTGCAGTAATGATTCTGGGAACAATGGAAATTCAATCGATACTCCTTTAAACTTTGGAAGTGAAGTATCAAAAAATTTTAGTGGACAAATTATTGATGAAAACAATATTCCCTTGTCTAATGTAGCTATAACTATTTCAAATAAAACAGCTACAACTGATGTAAATGGTGTTTTCATTATTAATAATGCCACGGTTCATGAAAAATTTGCTTTTGTAACAGCTAAAAAAACAGGCTATTTAGATGGTTCTCGTTCGTTGGTTCCTACTAGCGGAATGAACAATCTTAAAATTACACTTTTATCAGGAACTATAGTAGGCACAGTAAATTCAGGAACTTCAGGAAGTGTTTCCTTAACAAATGGTGCAAAAGTTACCTTTGATGGTAATTTTAAAACAACAACTGGCATGGCTTATTCTGGTGCGGTAAGTGTAATTATGAAACACTTAGACCCTTCAGATGCCACCACGGTTGATAAAATGCCAGGAATGCTATTGGCAGTGAATTCAAGCGGTGAAGAGCGAGTTTTAGAAACGTATGGAATGATGAATATTGAGTTGAGAGGAGCTGCATCACAAAAATTGCAACTTTCTACTACGGCTCAAATTGAAATGCCAATCGCTACATCACAATTAGCATCTTCACCTACTACAATTCCACTTTGGCATTTTGACGAAACGCTAGGGTATTGGAAAGAAGAAGGCGTCGCTACTAAGCAAGGAACAAAATATGTAGGTACCGTTTCGCACTTTTCATGGTGGAACTGCGATGCGCAATTTCCAATGATTAGATTGTGTGTTACTGTTGTAAATTCAAATGGTACGCCTCTAGCAAATGTTCGTGTTGGTATCAGAAGAGCTTCAAATACCTATACTGTTAGCGGAATTACAAACAATCAAGGGCAAGTTTGCGGATTAGTTCCTTCAAACGAAACCTTAACGATGATAGTGTATGATTCCTGTGGAAATAGTGTGAGTACTACTTCCATTGGACCATTTGCTGCGGATACGACCTTACCAAACTTAGTAATCGCAAATTCTACAATTCAATCGACATTGGTTCAAGGAAACCTACTCAAATGCGATGGAACTAATGTTACCAACGGATATGTATTAATGCGGTATGGAAATCAAAACATCTTAGCTACGGTTACAAATGCCTCTTTTAGTTTTACAATGTTAGTTTGTAGTGCTACCAATTCTGGATTTAGTTTACAAGGTTTTGACTATGATAACCTACAAACTACCAATTCTATAAATTATACCTTTACGAATCCGATAACCAATGTGGGTAATTTAACTGCTTGTAATACCATTTCAGAGTTTATTTCCTATCGTATCGATTCCAATCCTATAAAATATATTATTGCGAATATTACGGCGTCTGGAAGAGGAACAGCCTCTGGAACCACTAATGGATTATCTATTTCTGCTTATAGTACCGTGGCACCCAACACCACTCAAGGTTTCTATTTGTTTGGAAACACCAATATACCAGGAATCTATACTACTCCAATGTTTTCTATTGAGTCAGCAGATACAGGACCTATTAATGTTCAAACGGTTAATACGGTTTCGTTCAATTTAAGTAGCGTTGGTGCAGTAGGACAGTACATTGATATTACATTCAATGGTGCCTTTACTAATTCCACAGGTTCACATACCATCACTGGAGTAGCTCACGTAATTAGAGATAACTAAAATACAAGTTCTTTGTTTATATTAAAACCACGCCTTGAGCTTGGTTTTTTTATGAAATTCATTAAAAAATCTGCGCATCTGCGGTTTAACTTTTGTTTCTTTTGTTTTACTTTTATGCCTTTTGTGGTTAAAAAATTAGACTAATAGATGAGAGACGATGAGATGAGAGACGAAAGAAGATGAAGAGATAATAGACGAATAGACATTAGACTAAAAAAAGGAACACGAATCCCAAGAATTATCACTAATTAAAAAATCTGCGCATCTGCGGTTTAACTTTTGTTTCTTTTGTTTTACTTTTATGCCTTTTGTGGTTAAAAAATTAGACTAATAGATAAGAGACGATGAGATAAGAGACGATGAGATGAGAGACGAAAGAAGATGAAGAGATAATAGACGAATAGACATTAGACTAAAAAAAGGAACACGAATCCCGATAGCTATCGGGACTAATTAATCCACTCGTGATAGTGTCATGTTGAACTTGTTTCAGCATCTCAATGAAATCAGAATCTGAAATAAATTCAGATTGACAAAATAGAAATACTTTCCTTCTTTGTGTTCTTTTCGGTTAAGAAAAAAAGTCAAATGTCTTAAAATCGATAGAGGAAATGGGTGTTGATTTTTTTAGTTATATGTTCTAGGTTATATGTTATATGTTTTACGTTGATAACCCACAACCCACAACTTACAACTCATAACTCATAACTCATAACTCATAACTCACAACTCATAACTCCTTTTCCTTTTCCTTTTCCTTTTCCTTTGTGTAACAAAAAAACCACGCTCAGCGTGGTTTTTATCTTTATCAAACTTCTTGCGTTTTCTTTTTCAACAAGTGATAGCCGAAAGCGACTCCTATTAATAACATAGGAATTAGGTAGTCGTTTATTGGGCTTACCCCTGGATCTACTGGAGGATCACCTGGATTTTGTGCAAAAATCAGTGTGCTGGTCAATAACAAAAGGGTTACTATTAGTGTTTTTACGGTTGTCTTCATGATTTTATTTTTTAATTATTTTAGCGGTAAACACCGAATTGTCTGTTCCTTTAATTTTCATAATGTAGATACCCGTAGCCGCTGTTTCTCTGAATTTCACGGTGTAATTCGTGTTTTGAGCCACATTGTTAATACTCCCTTTTTCAACTTCTTGACCCAAAGCATTGCAGATAGAGTAGGAGTAGGTTCCCGTTGCCAATATTCCTAAATTCACTTGAAACGAATCTCCGGTAACTGGATTTGGAAGAACACTGAAACCATTTGCTTTTGGATTGTTGATTCCCAAAGCCGAAGTTTGGAACACAATTCTGAAACGATTTCCAGTACTCAAGGCATCGGTAGTAACGGCAAATGGATAGTCAACTGCGCTACCATCCAAAGGTAATGGCGTTCTAGCATTGGTAAACAAGTCTTCCAAAGTGGCAGTCAGGTTAGATGTGAACTCTTCGGTATAGATTTTCAGTTTATAATTCGTTCCCGCCGTAGTATTCCAAACTTTAACATTCAAAACATCTGACGCTATTAATGGCAAGTGGTGGTTACTAGCAAAAAGTCCTGAGTTTTTATTAAACGCAACATTCTCGGTTCCGTTAGCCATTTTGTTAGGTGTTTGATTGGCATCTGCATCTGGGGTTATTACTGTCATGGCACCATCACGACCCGACCATTCGGAGTTGATTTGTTTGTACAAACCTACACGCAATAATTGAGCAGGTGCAGCATCTCTAAAAACCGTGTTGATTACTGAAGTGCCTTTGTGTGCTTCTTTGATTGAAAATGTTGCATTAGCAACAGATTTCACAAAAAAGGCCTGACCTGATTGTATCTCGGCTGTTGATACAATAGGGTTTGAAATAGAAGTTGTAAGGAGAGTGTAAGAGTATGCACTCGCTATTTTATCAAAGTAATTATAAGAACCAACAGTTGCATTCCCGTTGGAATCCCAAATCCAAATACCGTTACTAAAATTAGTTAAGTTATCAGTATCGGCAAGCATTGCTGTTAAACTCAATGGGCTTGCATACGGATTTCCAATAAAAGTATATTGTAAACCTGTTGTTGCATAGGTTTGGGTTCCAATTATTAAAGATCCAGTAGCTTTTAGCGTTGTAGCAGTTGCACCACTTGAAATATTGGTACTAGCATACGGCCCTGTAAGGAAAACCATAAAAGGACTGTTAAGTGTTGCCGAAAACAAAGACGCTGTTGTACTGGTATCTGTTATACCTGACCAACTATTGCCTGATGAACTATAGGAAAGCATTGAACTACCGCCACCTCCAGTAGTAACACTTGCATTTGTTGGAGCATTAGACCAAATTTCTACTCCTGTACTAGTTGAAGTTCCTGAATTACCATTATTTTGCCAGTTATAAAAAACACTGTTGTTGGTACTTCCCACAACCGGAGCCGTCAACGCTCTCCAAGCACGTTTTGCAGGAATGTAGCGTTCTACGGTTACGTCACCTGAAACCGCTCCAGCAGCTAATTGACCAACATAAGCCGTACAACATTCTTTTGATTTTAGGGTTAGAAAACCTCCTGTGGTTAAAACACCAGAAGTAACGGTTAGCTTGTTGTTTAAATTAGTTGCACTTGCCAAAGTCACACCAGCCGGATGATTGATAGTAAGGTTATTTAATTTTGTAGCATCGGTAGGAATTTCATTACTTGATGTTAAAGCTGTATTATAAGCAAAACTTAAGGTGACAGGACCTGTGCCAGTAGCTGTAGCAGCTGTAGATAGTCCAAGCGCAGTTCCTGAAATACTTGAAACAGTAGTACCTGCAGCAATTCCTGTACCTGACACGGGCATTCCAACAGCTATCAATGCATTTGCTAATGATAATGTTACACTTGAACTACTTGCAGTAGTTGTACCGGACTGTGTGGTAAGCGTTCCTCCATAACTAACATTTACGGTTGACCCAAAAGTAGGAGCAGCATCTAAACTACCTGCAGTTCTAACTATTGTGGCACCATTTACTAAAGTTATTGAAGAAGAACCCTTTGCAAATACACCCGAAGTTAAGGTTAACAAACCATTTACTGTTGTATTAGCCCCCAAAGTCACACCAGCGGAATTATTAATTGTAAGGTTATTTAATACTGTAGTTGTAGTTGGTATTTCAAAACTGGATGTTTGAGGTAAATAGATATCAAATGTAAGTGCAACACTTGTACCAGCTGCAGTTGCTGCATTTGAAAGCGTCATGGCTGTTCCTGATATAGACGTAACTGTAGTTCCAGTTGGTATTCCTGAACCACTTACACCCATTCCAACGGTAATATTAGTATTTGTTGCAGATAATGTTACAGATGTAGAACTTAGCGTTATTGTTGTTGCACTAACAGTCATTTTGCTGGCATTATAACTAACATTTACAGATGCACCAAAAATAGGAGCAGCGTCAAAACTACCCGCAGATCTAACTATTGTGGCACCATTTGCTAAAGTTATGTAGCTTAGACCAGTAACAGTGCTTGTTCCACTAATATTTAAAGTTAATGTACCCGAAACGGTGGCTGCGCTTGCTAATGTTTTATTATTATCCAATCCACTAATTGTCAAGTTCACGTAAGGCATACCGGTGATAGAGTAGACTGAAGCATTTGTTGCTTTATTGTACTCCACCGTGCTTAATGCGCCAAGTGTTAGATTATTCTCAGTACCAAAAAATTGAATTGCTCCACCGTAACTGCCAGGTGTATTTGAAACGAATAAGCCTTTTGCTTTTGAAACCAATAAAGTACCGTTAATAACTACAGTTCCTCCAGTATTAACTGTTATGTAAACTGAAGATGTTGAACTTGTTGATAGAGTAGATCCAGCCGCTACATTTAATGTTGTTTGAATAGTAGGAGTTCCAGAAAACGATACAGAGGAATTATTTTCTATAAAAATTTTGCCAAAAGTTTTGGTTGTTCCTGTGGAAATTGCAGCTTGATAATGCACTTCTGAGGTTGCATGCATAGTACCAAAGTTTGGAGGCGATCCTGGATTTTGTAACACAACACTATTCGCACCTGAAAGGGCAGCTGGAATATCTATTGCACCATTACCTACAACGGGGCTAAATGCTGTTGTAATGTCAAAACCACTAGCAAGGGTTAAAGTAACCCCTGCTACTGAAGGGTCACCAACGGAGATAATAGAACCTGTTCCAGCTACATTCCATGAAACATCAGTTGTTGTTGTGCTTGAAAGAATTTTATAGGTTACACCATCAGTTGTAAAATTATTTGGCACCGAAGTACCTGTTCCGTCAGCAGTACCAGACCAGTTTGCTGGAGTTGCCAATGATGTTGACCCTAATTTGTAATAAAACGTAGATAAATAACCACTAACCGAAACGTTTTGGTCTGTAAGACCCGACCAAGCTATAACTACATTTCCACTATAGCCACCACTACCCGTAGGGCTATAGCGAACATATATGGTAGAAGAAACAGCACCACTGCTTGGTGTAATAGTTACCGAGCTACTAAATGTGCTGTTATTTGTAGAAACAGCAAAGTTAGTGGGAGCTGTTACGGTTACATTACCAGATGTTAAGTTAACACCCGACAAAGTAAAGTTGGACGAAGCGCTATTCGCCGCTGCTGCTGTATTGGCAAATTGTGTAAGCGATGCAACATTTGGAACAAGTGTAGGTGTTGAAGCCACACTACCCGATAAAGCAACGGTATAGCTGCTTGTAGTGGTTGCACCAGTTGAAGCAATTGTAATATTGCCTGTTTTAGAACCATCTGCCAAGCCCGATTTGAGCCTTACATAAATAATAGCCGATTGGGTTGCGGTATTTGTTAGTGTTGCTGTTGCCCCAAAACCACTGCCTGATGTGGTTGAAACTTCGTAATCACTTGGCGCTGTCGCTACAATTGAATTGGTTAAATATTGCCCACTAATAGTAAAGGATTGCTCCGCTGATGAGGTGCTACTAGTAGCGGTAAAACCACTAAGAGTATTCACTGAAGGAGCATTAATTGTTGGGGTGTAAACCGCAATTCTCAAGTTATCAAACTGAAATGAATTTGCTACACTTGTAGAAGTATTAAGACTTGCAAGTACACCAAAATGTGTCATAGCCGTTCCTGTATAGGTAGCATCCGTTGATGTTCCTGCAGTTGTTAACGTTCCTGTTGTTGGATTAACAGTTGTAGAAGTAGCGTCTTCTCGTGTAAATAATTCCCAAGTACCAGCACTACTACCAGTTGGCGTATAAATTACCTTTACACTCTGTGACCTTGTAAGGTTAACTAACGCTGCACTTTCTATTAGTTTCGTATAAGTACTTGTAGATATGAGTCCATTATTAAATTTTACTAAACGAATAGAGTTTTGAGTTGTAGAACCTGTAAGTCTTTGAAATATTACAGCGTATCCGTTTGTTCCTGTTGTGGTTGATGTAATGTTTGAACTTGTTGCGCACAAAATGACAACTGAATAGTAACTCCCATCCGAATAGCTAGAGTTACTACTCATAACAGTTCCCCGTTGAGTTTTCATGTTGAAAGTCCACTCTACAGGAACTGTATTGCTCGAAAGCGTTGTATTGATGTTAGATAAACTCGAAAAAGGCGCCAATAAGTATGGTCTGGAAGATACATTAGAACTTACAAAATTCACATACGCATCTGACCCATCTAATACTCTAGAAATGGTGGCATTAGTTGTGGATACCGTGTATGAGATATTAGAGGGTGTTGTAGAAGTACCCCCAGTATAAGGAGACGAAGCAGTAGTACCGAATGTCTCACTAAACACTGTCGTCTGCCCCCAACTCACGTTAACAAATAGCAGCACAAAGCTCAGGCTACAAAAAACTTTCAAAAGATTTCTTTGATTAAGTAGTAATTTTTTCATAATAAATTCGGTTATTTTTGGTTAGATATACTCGTGTTCCCACACGAAAAAACAAAAGCGTTTATATTTATTACAAAATAATATATTTTGTTTGAAACAATAGTACAAAATTGGGTATAAAAATGTACAATGTGTTTTTTTAACGTAGTATCTTTACGAACTTAAAAAAATGAAATACGTTTTGGGGTTGTGAGTTGTAGGTTGTTGGTTGATGGTTGATGGTTATAGGTTATAGGTTATAGGTTGTAGGTTATAGGTTATAGGTTATAGGTTATAGGTTATAGGTTCGATAACCCATAACTCATAACTCATAACTTTTTTCCTTTGCGTTCTTTGCGGTTAAGGAAATAAGTCTTAAAGTCGAATGTCTTAAAGTCGAAAGAAGATAAATAGATAAAAGATAATAGACGAAGAGACTATGAGAAGTGAGACAAGAGACAAGAGACTGAGAGACAAGAGACTGAGAGACAAGAGACTATGAGACAAGAGACTAAAAAAAGGAATACGAATTCCGAATTCACAAATAACCGATTAACCAAATCCCGATAGCTATCGGGACGATTAACCAATTCAACAAACCCATTACTCATAACTCATAACTTATAATTCATAATTCATAACTCATAATTCATAACTCATAATTCATAACTCATAACTCATAACTTTTTTCCTTTGCGTTCTTTGCGGTTAAAAATGGAAGGTTTTAGGTTCTATACTGAAGTTGGCAACAATAATTTTGCGGGTTCACCAAAAAAAACTACTTTTGATACTATCAAATGATGTTATCAATGAATCCACCTTACGAGATTACGCCCAAAATTCTAAAACTGATAAGCTCTATTTCAGAGAAAATGGGAGAAGTAAACGCTAATTATCTAAGCAAACAATCTCCGCAACTCCGCAAACAGAATAGAATCAAAACAATTCATTCTTCGCTACAAATCGAAGGTAATAAATTGACTGAAGAGCAAATCACTGCTTTGATTGAAAACAAAAGAGTAATAGGTCCTGAAAAAGATGTTTTGGAAGTTTTAAATGCCATTAAGGTATATGAAAAACTGGAAGAATATAAATTTTCATCTGATAAAAGTTTCTTAAACGCACATCTTCAGTTAATGAATGGATTGATTGAAAGTGCTGGAAAGTATAGAAAACAAGGCGTTGGAATAATTAAAGGAACAAATGTCGAACACATTGCTCCGCCTTATGAGAATGTTCCGTATTTAATGAAAGATTTATTTGAATATCTTAAAGATTCTGATGAATTAATGTTGATAAAAAGTTGCGTATTTCATTACGAAATGGAATTCATTCATCCTTTCCTTGATGGTAACGGAAGAATGGGAAGATTATGGCAAACTCTGATTCTAGCGTCTCAATATCCAGTCTTTGAGTTTTTACCCTTCGAGACATTAATCAGCAAAACTCAAGAAGAATATTATAAATCATTAGCATTAAGTGATAAATTTGGGAAGTCAACTATCTTCATTGAATATATGCTTGGCGTTATTGAAAAATCATTGGAAGCTTTGCTCAATTACAATAATAGAATTCTAAAAGATAGTGATCGTTTAGAGTATTTTTTAAAACTCGGAATAAAAGAGTTTAACAGAAAAGTCTATATGAATATATTTAAAGATTTATCGTCTGCCACAGCAAGCAGAGATTTGAAAAAAGGAGTGGAAATGAATTTATTTGAAAGTGTTGGTCATCTCAATAAAACGAGATATATAGTGAAATAATGGGGAGTGTTTTTTGCCACAGATTAACACAGATTCCGATAGCTATCGGGACTAATTAATCCACTCGTGATAGTTTCATGCTGAACTTGTTTCAGCATCTCAATGAAAAAAGAATCTGAAATAAATTCAGATTGACAAAATAGAAATACTTTCTTTATTTGCGCTCTTTGCGGTTAAGAAAAGAGACAAAGAGAAAATAGACAAATAGACAAATAGACAAATAGACAAATAGACAAATAGATAATAGACAAATAGATAATAGACAAATAGATAATAGACAAATAGATAATAGACAAATAGATAATAGACATTAGACTAAAAGACAAAATAAAATCTATTTAAATCTGTGCAATCTGTGTTAAAACCTTTGTTTCTTTTGTTTTACTTTTATGCCTTTTGTGGTTAAAAAAAATAGTTGAATGTCTTAAAGTCGAAAGAAGATAAGAGACGATGAGACAAGAGACGATTCAACGATTAACCAATTCAACAAACCCATAACTCATAACTCATAACTCATAATTCATAACTCATAATTAATACCTTACTTTGCAACTCATAACTATAGCAATATGTCAGTAAACTCAAAAATTTATATACTTATCGGATGTTTGTTCTTGGTTTCTTGTAAAACGAATTGGGTTTATAAAAAGCAAAAGGAATCACATTCTATTGCGCATGTTACAGAAGGTTCAAATACCCCAATACTCCCTTTTGGGAATTTGAACGATACTACCTTTGTAAATATGAAATCCTACAGTTTGGATTTGGTATATGATATGAAATATGCTACCGAGGATAATTTCCTGAAAGCCAAGGTTTATGATTGTGCGGAATGCTATTTGCGTCTAAAAACCGTTAAAGCCATAATGAAAGCCAATGCCAAATTCATGAAAAAGGGTTTTAGAATCAAATTATACGATTGCTACCGCCCGTTGGACATTCAGAAAAAAATGTGGACTATTGTTTCCAATCCTATCTATGTAGCCGATCCCAATAAGGGCTCCATTCACAACAGAGGCGGAGCAGTTGATATTTCATTGGTGGATAAAAACGGTGTGGAACTGGATATGGGAACGCCATTTGACTTTTTCGGAATTGAAGCAAGTCACGATAACAAAAACTTTTCTAAGGCAATTTTGGACAACAGAAAGCTGTTGAAGAAAATTATGTTGCGGTGCGATTTTCAATCTTTTGATTCGGAATGGTGGCATTATAATATGAAAAACGCCAAATCAGATGGGGTATCTAATTTCAAATGGAAGTGTGATTAATTAAGTACACAGGCTAAATTATCAATAAAATAACTCCCCGGATTATAGGTTTTTCCGTCCATTTCGGAAACTAACTTCTTCTTAAAGATATAATCCAAAGTTTCGGTGGTGAATTTAATTCTCATGGAAGAAACGGGTGAAGTTTGCAAATCTTCGAGCGTTCCTTTTAAAAACATAAAAGTTCCCGATAAAATCCGGTTATTAAACCCTAAATCGTCTTTTACGGGTGCCCCACAATTTTCTTGATCAGCAGCAATTAGGGTCACAATTTTTCCATTTTCCAATTCTAAGAAAAGTCTAGAATTTTTATTAAAGCAATTTACTTTTATAAAATCTTTACTTTTTTGTAGGATTTGAACCGTCAAAGTTGGCATTTCGTCTGTTATTGCTAATGCAAAAAATACATATTTTGAGGTATTTCCAAATACATGTTCCTGCACGATATTACTTTTAGTTTCTTTGTATGTTCCAAGGCTATCTTTAACATTTACGCTGTAATCGCAAGGTTTTTGAGCAAATAAGTTTATGGTAAGTAGAATAATAATTGAGAAAAGTAACTGCTTCATTTTATTTTATTTTGGTGCAAATTAAAACTATTTTATGGTTATTCATATCGGTTGTGAAAAAACAATAAGAATTTCCTCCATCCTTAATGTTCCATTTTTTTCTAATTTCTTCAACGCTATCAGGGAAATTACGAGTAGTAATATTCGCTTTTTTATTTTCTAAAAAGGATTTCATTTCGGTTTTTGAGTATGAAATAGCTAGTTGAACTTCAAAAATCCTTCCTGGGAAATCAATTTTTTCTTCCGAAGTGTATAAATGAGAATGCTGGTGTAGTTTGTCAAGTTGGTATTGAATGCCTATTTCGTCAAAACCGCCCGATTTCATTATGGCACTATTGGGTTCGTAAAGGTATTTTTTAGGTAAACTATAGTTTGAAAAATGATTATTTAAATTCAATTTAAAACCAAATTCTTCTTTATTTTTATTTGTAATATTGACGGTTTTAATAGTAGGATTGCCAGCAAATTTCTTTGATAATTCCCAAATTAATTCTTTGACTTCATTGTCAACTGCCACAATATGAATGCATTTCACATTTGACAATTCTAATAATCCCGCTGAAATATCTAATATCGGTGCGGTTTTTATTAAAATGTTATCCGATTTTGTAAAATAAAAAGGCAGTAATTCTGGAACATTTGGCAAACAATCTTTAAGCATAAAAACTTTGCCTTTTGTTTCGTTTCGCCTAGACGGATCGATGTAAATCCAATCCAATTTAGTTTGCGTTTTATTCAAATAAGTATAACTATCACCCGATTTACATTGAATGTTTTGAATTTCTAAAACCTCAAAATTATGCTTCACATTATTTGATAATTCGGCATCAATTTCACAATGAATAACGTTTTGCATCACTTTTGAAAAATACAAAGCATCAACTCCAAAACCACCCGTCAAGTCCATTAAAGTTTCTCCTTCAACTATCGAAGCTTTATAAAGTGCTGTTTTTTCAGAGGAAGTTTGCTCTACTGAAATTTTACTCGGGTAAATGATATTTTCCGTTTTAAAAAACGTGGGTAGTTTGTCTTTAGCTTTTGTTTTGGCAGCTATTTGATTTAAAATTGCAATCCAATTAACTTCTGGAAAAGGATTTTTTTGAAGGGCAAGTTTGGAACTATCATTACCAATATTTGCAGTTATGAATTTTTGAATTTCAGGATTTAAGAGCGAGCTGTCCAAACTATTTTATATAATTTAATTATTAAAAATATAATTCAGGATGTTAGCGCCCATTTTCAGTGCCTTTTCTCGAACTTCAAACGGGTCGTTATGAACATCTGCATCTTCCCAACCATCACCTAAATCAGTTTCATACGTATATAATAAAACCAATCTGTTGTCTATGAAAATTCCAAAAGCTTGTGGGCGTTTGCCATCGTGTTCGTGAATTTTAGGAATCCCAGCTGGAAATGAATTTGGTTTTTGAAATATTGGATGATTGGCAGGGATTTCTATCAAAGCAGTATTAGGAAATAATTTTGTAATCTCGTTTCTGATGTATTCGTTCATTCCATAATTATCATCAATGTGTAGAAAACCTCCAGAAGTCAAATAATTCCTAAGATTTTCAACATCTGAAGGGCTAAAAACGACATTTCCGTGTCCAGTCGCGTGAACATAAGGATAGGAAAAAATATCAGGACTACTAGGGGTTACAATTGCATTTTTTGGCTTTATCTTCGTATTTATAGTCTGATTGCAATACTTAATTAAATTCGGTAAAGAAGTTGGATTTGCATACCAATCGCCGCCTCCGCTGTATTTTAACAACGCAATTTCTTGTGAAAAACTATTTAAAGAAAATAGTATAACTAATACATATATTTTTTTCATAAAATGGATTTCAAATTACACATTACTTTTAATTCCCCCTTCGGGGGCTAGGGGGCTTTCATTAATAAAAACAATACTGTGACACGCGACAATTGCTGCGGTTTCTGTTCGTAAACGGGTAGCTCCCAAAGTTACGGGTGTGTATTTATTTTCAAGTGCTTGAGCAATTTCTTTATTGGAGAAATCACCTTCAGGACCAATTAACAATGTTACACTTTCATTTGGTTTTACAACCGATTTCAATGATTTTTTATCGGTTTCTTCACAATGCGCAATCAAAAGTAACCCTTCGTTTTTTTGTTTTATGAACTCTTTAAAAGTGATTGGTTCGTTTAATTTTGGTAAATAAAATTGCACCGATTGCTTCATTGCTGATTGCAATATTTTGTCAAAACGATCGCTTTTCACAAACTTTCGTTCCGAATGATCACAAATAATTGGGGTGATTTCTGAAATGCCCATTTCCGTAGCTTTTTCTAAAAACCACTCGTATCTATCGTTCATTTTCGTGGGTGCAACCGCTAAATGCAAATGGTATTTCGGTAGTTCCGATTTTCCAATAGACACAATTTTAACGGTACATTTTATATCGGAACCTAAAACAATTTCTGTTTTAAATAAAAAACCTAAACCATTAGTTACGAATAATATATCACCACCTTTTTTACGCATTACTTTAATAATGTGTTTGCTTTCTTCTTTATCAAAAGAAAAGCTTTCGGTAGTTTGATTTATGTTGGGATTGTAGAATAATTGCATATAAATTAAAATTGAATTCTTGCTTTAGAAACGACATCTGAAGTTTCAAAATTTTCTAATAAAAACTTTTGATAACCGACAATACCAATCATTGCGGCGTTATCTGTGGTGTATTCAAATTTTGGAATATAGGTTTTCCAACCGTACTTATTTTCGGCTGCTTTTAGTGTATTTCGAATTCCAGAATTTGCGGAAACGCCACCGCCAATAGCGATTTTATTAATTCCCGAAGCTGAGACAGCCAATTTCAACTTGTCCATCAAAATTTCTATGATTGTGTGTTGAATTGAAGCGCAAATATCATTCAAATTTTCAGCAATAAATTCAGGATTTTCTGCTACTTTTTTCTGAATAAAATACAATATTGCGGTTTTCAATCCTGAGAAACTAAAATCCAATCCGGGGACTTTTGGTTTTGTAAATGCAAATGCTTTTGGATTTCCTAATTGTGCATATTTGTCAACTAAAGGCCCACCAGGATAAAGCAATCCGAGGATTTTTGCACTTTTATCAAAGGCTTCTCCTACTGCATCATCTGTGGTTTCACCGATAATTTCCATTTCAAAAAAGTCGGTTACTTTCACAATTTGGGTATGACCACCAGAAATTGTCAAAGCCAAAAATGGAAAGGTTGGTTTTTCAAATCCTTCTTCTGCAATAAAGTGGGCTAAAATGTGGGCTTGCATGTGATTTACAGCAATTAATGGAATGTTTAATGCCAATGCCAATGATTTTGCGAAGGAACTTCCCACCAATAACGAACCCATTAATCCCGGCCCTTGTGTAAAAGCTATTGCCGTTAACTGTTCTTTTTGTATATTCGCTTTGCGAAGTGCAGCAGCTACAACAGGAACAATGTTTTGCTGGTGTGCTCGAGAAGCAAGTTCTGGAACAACGCCACCGTATTGATTATGAATGAGTTGATTGGCAACAACATTCGACAAAACCACATCGTTTTGTAAAACAGCGGTAGCCGTATCGTCACAAGAACTTTCTATTGCGAGTATAAAAATGGGCTTATTAAGCATAAAAGGGCATAAATTTTGATTTGTATTTGATATTCCATTCCTTAAAAAAGTTCGGAAAAGTCAAAATTAAAGAATTTTTATTTAAGGTGCTCTCGTTTAAACAGTCAAAATAAAATTTATATCAATTAATTAACAAGATTAGGTATCAAAAAAATTAAAAAAATAGTATTTCGTTCGCTCTTAGGACTAATCCTACTTTTATTGGTACTTGGTATTTCCCTTTCTTTGCCTGTAGTTCAAACGAAAATCGGTAAATATGTTACCGAAATGCTCCGCAAAGAGTATAAAGCAGATATTAATGTGGAGCAGGTTTCCGTTTCCATTTTTGGGGGTGTGAAACTTAAAAAAGTGTTTGTTAGAGATTATCGAAAAGACACTTTATTTTCAGCTAAAAGCATTAAAACGAATGTTTTGAGTTTCCAAAAACTATACAATGGCGATTTGCTTTTTGGTGAAATTAGAATAGATAGTTTGTACTTTAACTTGAAGACTTATAAAGGCGAAAAAGATTCCAACATTGAAAAATTTGTGGCTCTTTTTGATTCAGGAAAGAAGTCAACGAAAAAGTTTTTGATGAAATCTAAGAATGTTTATATTTCGAATAGTACTTTTATTTTAACAGATGAAAACCATATCGTTCCCAAAGATTTAGATTTTAAAAAACTCAATATTGAATTGAGTAATTTTAAAATATTTGGACCTGAAATTACTACAAACATTATGAAAATGTCTTTTTTAGACCATCGTGGATTGTTTGTTGAAAATTTGGATGGTAATTTTGCGTATACTTTAAAACATATCAAATTAGAAAAATTCAATATTCTTACAAAAGAGTCTTTTCTGAAAGGAAATTTGGTTCTGAATTATGATAGAAAAGATTTTGTAGATTTTAATAATAAAGTACAATTTGACATTCAAGTAGATTCGGCATCGCTTGCTACTAATGACATTCGTTATTTTTATAACGAGTTAGGAAAAAATCAACATTTCAAATTATCTTCAAATATCAGAGGAACTTTGAATGATTTATACGTTTCAAAATTGAATTTGATTGACCAGAATAATTCACAAATAGTTGGAAATGTAAATTTCAAAAACCTTTTGGGAACGAAAGGTCACAATTTCTATATGAAAGGAAATTTCAATAAAGTTTCTTCAAATTATAAAAATTTATCATCTTTATTACCCACCATTTTAGGTAAGAAATTACCGAGTTCACTTAGTAAATTGGGGCAGTTTAATTTGAGAGGTAAAACTGAAATTACGACTTCTACTATCGATGCAGATTTTTATATGACCACCGCTTTGGGGAATATTCAGTCAAAATTGAAGATGACTACTATAGATGACATCGATAATTCTTCTTATTCTGGAAATGTAATTTTAGAGCAATTCAATATTGGAAAATTCCTTTCAAAGAAAGACTTGGGAACGGTTACTTTGAATTTAGATATTGATGGAAAAGGCTTTAAAGTGGCAAATTTAAACACATCATTTTCTGGGGATGTTTATAAAATTAATTATAAAGGATACAATTATACAAATATTGTTGTCAATGGAAATTTTAAAAAACCACTATTTAAAGGGAAAATTTATGTAAATGATCCTAATTTATTTATGGATTTTGACGGTTTAGTAGATTTGGAAAAGAAAGACATCAATTATAATTTCAATGCAAAAATTGATTATGCTAATTTAGCAAAGTTGAATTTTGTAAAATCAGATTCTATTTCAGTATTCAAAGGTGTTATTGACATGAAAGTTACGGGCACCAATTTAGACAATCTAAAAGGAGCGGTAAATATTAAAAACACGTCATATCAAAATGTAAAAGACACGTATTATTTTGATGATTTTGATTTGAAATCTAGTTTTGATGAAAATAATATTAGAACAATTTCTTTCAATTCTCCTGATATTGTTCAAGGAAAAGTAGTTGGAAAATTCCAAATTAGTCAACTTCAAAAGATGATTGAAAATTCGTTAGGAAGTCTTTACGCCAATTATTCTCCGAACAAAGTTATAAAAGGGCAGTTCTTGAAATTTGATTTTTCAGTGTATAATAAAATCATCGAGGTTTTCTATCCTGGAATTTCGGTGGCTCCAAATACGGTGCTTCAAGGGTCAATAAATTCAGACAATAACGATTTTAAATTCAATTTTAATTCGCCACAAATTGCCGCATTTGAAAATTATTTCGATAAGATAAATATCCGAGTGGACAACAAAAACCCTTTGTACAACGCTTATATTTCGATGGATAGTATTAAAACTAAGAGTTACAAGATATCTGAATTTAGTTTGATAAATGTTACTCAAAAAGACACTTTACACATAAGAACGGAATTTAAAGGTGGAAACAAAGCAGAGGATTATTACAATTTAAACCTCTTTCATACAATTGATAAACAAAACAATAATGTAGTTGGAATTCAAAAATCAGAAATAAAATTTAAAGATTATTTGTGGTTTTTAAATGAAAATGAGAACAATCAAAACAAAATTATATTTGATAAAGAACTTAAGAATTTTTCAATAGACGCAATTGTTTTATCACACGAAAATCAAAAAATAGATTTAAAAGGGTTTTTAAAAGGGGTTGACACAAAAGATTTAAATTTGAATTTTACCAATATTGACATCAACAAATTAACTCCAGATATTTCAAATTTCACATTTAATGGAATTTTGAATGGAAGTATCAATTTAAAACAAGAAAATAAAATCTTTCAGCCTACAGCAGCTTTGTTTATTGATAATTTGAGCATAAATAAAGTAGTTTTAGGCAAATTGAATTTAGACGTTTCAGGTGACGAAAGTTTGAAAAAGTTTTATGTAAACGCTACAATTGAAAATGAAAATGTAGAATCTTTCAATGCAAAAGGTGATTTTGTTTTAGAAAATGATCAAACTACAACAAATTTAGATTTACGGTTTAACCGATTTAACTTAGGCGTTTTAGGACTTATAGGAGGCGATATCATTACAAATATTAAGGGTTTTGCTTCTGGAAGTACTAATATCGAGGGACCATTGTCAGATCCAAAAGTAAACGGTAGAATGTATTTGGATAATTCGGGAATATCGATTCCTTATATGAATGTGAATTACGAATTTGAAAATAAGTCAATAGTAGATATTACAGAAAATTTATTTATAGTTAGAAATGCGATAATTATGGATTCTAAATATGCTTCAAAAGGAATTTTAGAAGGGAGAGTTCGACATAATAAATTTTCAGATTGGGTATTGGATTTAAAAATAAATTCGAATCGGTTTTTAGCTTTAGATACACAAGATAGGGAAGATGCGGCTTATTTTGGAACGGCTTTTATAGATGGAACTGCTTCTATAACTGGTCCAACAAATGGATTATTGATAAAAATTGATGCAAAATCAGAGAAAGGTACAGCAATTAAAATACCTATTAATGATGCTGATGCCGTCGGTACAAATGATTATATCCATTTTCTAACCACAAAAGATAAATATAATCTTGGAAAAGGCGTGTTTGATAAAACAAGAAACTATAACGGATTAGAATTAAAATTTAATTTAGACATCAATCAAAAAGCAGAAATTGAAGTAATTTTAAATAGAAATTCAGGACATGGAATGAAAGGTCGAGGGAATGGAAATCTTTTATTAGAAATAAATACTTTAGGAAAATTTATTATGACGGGTGATTTCCAAGTCTATGAAGGAACTTATAATTTTAAATATGGCGGACTTATTGACAAGAAATTTAAGGTCAAAAAATTTGGTTCAATAGTTTGGGAAGGCGATCCGCTTCGTGCCATTTTGAACCTGGAAGCTGTGTATGAAACTACTGCAAATCCCGCAGTTTTATTAGACAATACCTCTTTTAACAAAAAAGTACCAGTGGAAGTTGTCATTGGAATAAAAGGTAATTTGAGCAATCCAGAACCCGATTTTTCAATCAATTTTCCAACAGTTAGTTCAGTTCTGAAATCGGAGATACAATATAAATTAGACGACAGAGATGCCCGACAAAAACAAGCATTATATTTACTTTCATCAGGTGATTTTTTGAGTCCTCTTGGAGTGAGCCAATCTGATTTGACAGGGAATTTATTTGAAAAAGCGAGTGGATTATTCAATGATATTTTTAAAGATGAAGAAGGAAAATTCAATTTGGGAATAGATTATATATTGGCGGATAATCGACCAGGAATTGAAACAAATGGAAGATTTGGAGTTACGGTATCTTCTAAAATTAATGACAAAATCACTTTTAATGGCAAATTGGGTGTCCCAATTGGCGGAATAAATCAATCAGCAATTGTAGGCGATGTAGAAGTTCAATATTTAGTAAATGAAGCGGGTACACTAAATTTACGAGTATTTAATAAGGAAAATGACATTAGTTATATAGGTCAAGGAATTGGATATACGCAAGGATTAGGTTTAACCTATCAAATAGATTTTGACACTTTCAAAGAATTGGTGAATACGATTTTTAATAAAAAATCTCCTGCAAAGAAAGTGAGTCAACCGAATACTCAATTGGACTCTGAATTACCATCGGATGGAACTATTTTCAAGACTAAAAAAAGTAAATCTTCAAAGAAGGTAAAAGCAAATACTGAAGGAGTTTTAACTAAAGATGGTGATTAAAATATTTTCCCTGAAATTAAATACTAATTAAGATAAAATTTTTATTTTTTTTGATTCAAATGACAGAAGAGAATCTATTTTAAAAAACTTATTAACGAAAACGTTTGAATTTGAACAATTTATTAATTTAATAAAAAATGCACTTTTTGAAAGCGTGAAATAGAGTATGTTTACATTTTAATACACTAAAAATGAGTAATACAATAAAAAAAATAGGGGTTTTGACTTCTGGGGGAGATTCTCCTGGAATGAATGCTGCCATTCGTTCTGTTGTTAGAACTTGTGCCTATCACAACATCGAATGTATCGGGATTTATCGCGGTTATGAGGGGATGATAGACGGTGATTTTAAAGAACTAGGGCCTAGAAGTGTGAATAACATTATCAATAAAGGGGGCACAATTCTGAAATCGGCACGTTCTAAAGAATTTATGACAGTTGAAGGAAGAAAAAAAGCCCACGCCAATTTGGTAAAAGCGGGTATCGATTCGCTTGTAATTATTGGCGGTGACGGAAGTTTCACAGGTGCTGAAGTATTCAATAGTGAATTTGGTTTCCCAGTTATGGGGATTCCGGGTACTATAGACAACGATATTTTTGGAACTAGTCACACTTTGGGTTACGATACAGCTTTAAATACTGTCATTGAAGTAATAGATAAAATTCGTGACACTGCCAGTTCTCACAACAGATTATTCTTTGTAGAAGTTATGGGAAGAGATGCAGGACACATTGCTTTGAACGCAGGAATTGGCGCTGGTGCTGAAGAAATTCTAATTCCTGAAGAAAATTTAGGATTGGAACGTTTGTTAGAATCTTTAGAGAAAAGTAAATCTTCAGGAAAATCTTCAAGTATAGTTGTAATTGCCGAGGGAGATAAAATAGGTAAAAGCGTTTTTGAACTAAAAGATTATGTTGAAGCCAATTTACCAGAATACGATGTTCGTGTTTCGGTATTGGGTCACATGCAACGTGGTGGTTCGCCATCTTGTTTTGATAGGGTTTTGGCAAGTAGATTGGGTGTGAAAGCTGTGGAATCATTATTAGAAGGCAAATCAAATTATATGGTAGGAATTTTGGGGGATAAAATAACGTTGACTCCATTGGAACAAGCCATTAAAGGACATACTGAAATTGATAAAGAATTATTGAGAGTTTCAGATATTATGTCAACATAAGAAACAAAATTATTTTAGGTCATTGGCTTAAATTGAAAAATTAGATTTAATTATATAACCGGCATAAAGTATAGTACTTATTGCCTAAAGCTTTTAAAAAAAATGTCAACAGTAAAATTAGGAATTAACGGTTTTGGAAGAATTGGAAGAATTGTATTTAGAGAATCATACAACAGAGATACTGTTGAAGTAGTTGCAATTAATGATTTATTAGATGTAGATCACTTGGCCTATTTATTAAAATACGACTCAGTTCACGGTCGTTTTGCAGGAAAAGTAGAAGTTAAAGATGGAAAACTTTTCGTTAATGACAAACACATCAGAATTACAGCCGAAAGAAATCCAGCAGACTTGAAATGGGATGAAGTTGGAGTAGATGTAGTCGCAGAATGTACTGGTTTTTTCACAACTATCGAAACCGCTCAAGAACATATTAAAGGTGGAGCAAAAAAAGTAATTATTTCTGCACCATCAGCAGATGCACCAATGTTTGTTATGGGTGTAAATCATGAAACTGCAAAAGCAACTGATTTAATCGTTTCAAACGCTTCATGTACTACAAACTGTTTGGCTCCATTGGCTAAAGTTATTAATGATAATTTTGGAATAGTTGAAGCCTTAATGACTACTGTTCATGCTACAACTTCAACGCAAATGACAACCGATGGTCCTTCAAGAAAAGACTGGAGAGGTGGTCGTGCTGCAAGTGTAAATATTATTCCTTCTTCTACAGGTGCAGCAAAAGCAGTAGGAAAAGTTATTCCTGAATTGAACGGAAAATTAACGGGTATGTCAATGCGTGTTCCTACAACGGATGTTTCTGTGGTAGATTTAACTGTAAAAGTTGCCAAAGAAACGTCTTATGAAGAAATCATGGCTGTACTGAAAAAAGCTTCTGAAACTACCATGAAAGGTGTTTTAGGATATACTGAAGATTTAGTAGTTTCTCAAGATTTTGTTTCTGATACAAGAACTTCAATTATTGATGCCAATGCAGGAATTGGATTGAATTCTACTTTTTTCAAAATCATTTCTTGGTATGATAATGAATATGGATATTCAAGTAAATTGATTGACTTGTCAGTTCACATTGCTAATTTAAAATAATACAAATATGAAATCCTCAGATTTTTGTTTGGGGATTTTGTATATAAGCAGTATGTTTAATAAAGTGTCGTATTTTAAAATATGTAATTTATTGTATTTCGCTGATTATAAATAGTTTTTTACTATTTACAGACTTTTGACTTTACGACACTAAAACTTGCGACTAACTTATTTAAGCCTAATACCTTTTAATTATGAAATTATTAGTTGATAGTGGTTCTACAAAAGCCGATTGGATTTCGATAGATGAAACTGGAAAAATATTATTTACAACACAAACATTAGGACTAAACCCTGAAGTTCTTGTGAAAGAGGAAATTATTACTCGTTTAAATGACCGTTTTGATATTTCTCTAAACAGAGAAAATGTATCTAATTTATTTTTCTATGGTGCGGGTTGCGGAACTGATAGAATGAAAAATTTTTTGCACGGAGTATTTCAAGAATATTTTCCAAATGCCGCTATAGTCGTTCACGAAGATACGTACGCCGCCGTTTATGCAACAACTCCCAAAAATGAAAAAGCAATTGTTTGTATTTTAGGAACAGGTTCAAATTGTAGTTATTTTGATGGGAATGTACTGCATCAAAAAGTACAATCTTTGGGCTATATTGCTATGGATGATTGTAGTGGAAACCAATTTGGACGACAATTAATTCGGGATTATTATTTTGGTAAAATGCCAGCTGCTTTAGCAAAGAAATTTGAAAAAGCATACGATTTGGAAGCCGATGTAATCAAACATAATTTATATAAAGAACCAAATCCAAATGCCTATATGGCAACTTTTGCAAAGTTCTTAATTCAATACAAAGACGAAGAATATTGTCAAAAGTTGGTTAGAAAAGACATGCAAGTTTTTGTTGATAATTATATTACACAATATGAAAATTGCAAAGAAGTTCCCGTTCATTTTATTGGGTCAATTGCTTTTTATCTCAAAGAAGAATTAAAAGAGGTTTTGGAATTCAATGGTTTAACGATTGGAAATGTATTGAGAAGACCAATTGACGGTCTGATTCAATTTCATTTATTGAATTAGAAATAAGCGAATTTTCATCATAAAAAAACGAATTTGATTTTTTCAAATTCGTTTTTTTATTTCTTTTTTTTTACTTAATCGCAATCATAGAAATTTCTACATTTACATTTCTTGGTAGTTTTGCAACCTGTACCGTTTCTCTTGCGGGAGCAGTTTTTTCATCAAAATAACTTCCGTAAACAGTATTTATTTTTGCAAAATCATTCATATCTGAAATAAAAATACTGCTTTTCACAACATCTGCAAAAGTCATATTCGCAACTTCAAGAACCGCTTTCATATTTTCCATTACTTGTGTAGTTTCTATTTCAATAGTATCCAAAACTAATTCCATAGTTGTTGGATTTAAAGCGATTTGCCCAGAAGTATAAAGGGTATTGTCAACTAAAATCGCTTGGTTATAAGGTCCAATTGGTGCAGGCGCTTTATCGGTGTAAATTATTGTTTTCATATATTTTTATCGTAATTGTTTGTCAGCAGTTGTTCTTTTTTCCCATTTGATATCACTCAACACACTGGATTTAATACCAATAAAGAAACCCCAATTTGCATAAGGTCCTATTGGCATCCAATTGAAATCCATTCGCCAACTCAATAAATCGCGTTCAAATCGAAGTTGCGCGCCGTTGATTCCTTTATTGGCAAAATCATAACCAGAAGAAAGACCAACTTTCCATTTAGGAGTCAAATCTACATTTGCCGAAAAGCTCAAGGAATTTCCGATTATTTTATTTTCTCTATTCATATTACTATATGTCAGAGAATACGCCATGGTTAAATCCCAAGGCAATTTTGATTTGAAAAACTCGTTGACTTTATCATCTTTTTTATCTTTATCGTTAAACTGGCTTTGTCTTCGGTCACTAAAATCAGTATTGGTTCCATATAAATCATCTGGACGCCCTCCATTTCGTTCCCCTTGATCATTTTTTTTAACTTTATCATCGCCATCTTTACTAGATAATGAATAATTTAAAGTCATATTGGAACTCGTCATTCTAAACAAACTTCCACCATTATTTATATTGAAAGTGTTGATTCTTCTTCCTGAATTGTCAATTGCATAAGGATCTAAAGTCGTTCCAAAATTCACATTCATTTTGTTGTTAAAAAAAGTTGTTCCTCCACTAATTCTAACTGGTGACCATCTTAGCGAATCGGAAGTTGCATTGTAATCAGTATGGAAATTCAAGTTGTTCAATAACATTATTTTCTTCGGCTCTGTCTTTGTTGAATCTCGATCTCTAACTTTAGCTTCAAAAGTATTGCTTAAATCGAAACTTACCACTTTGGAATTTCCAAGTCCTGGAGCACCATAAATTCCTTTCTCAAAACGAGTATACTCTTTAATAATAGTTCCGCTTCCATCGGAGGCATAAGTGTCAAAATATTTTTCAAAACTAGGTGTATAGCTAAATGAAGCAGATGGTCGCATTACATGCCGGATAGATTGAATGCGTTTTTTGTCGCCAAAATTAAATGTTCCATATATTGTTGTTCCTAAACTTGAACTAAACGAATAGGTTCTAAAAGCATCGAAACCATTTACATCAGTATCAATAACTTTATTTGTTAGCACATCAAAACTCTTTTTATTTGTTTTTAAATACCATACTTCATTGTAATTTACAGTTGTAGAAGCACTGAAAAATTTGAATATTTTAAAATTTGTACTTAAGGGTATAGAATGTTGAATTCCTGATTTCGCATCTCTAAACATTTGGGGTTTAAAGAAAAACTCATCTGTTGTTGCTATTCGATTGTCTGCTTTCAAGGAATATTGCAAATTAATATTCTTGAAAAAACCTTTTTTAGCTCCGTCTTTCGGCGCAAATGGAAAGATACGATCTACGCTTACTTGAAGTGACGGTAAAGTCATATTTATGGTTTTGGTCTGCGTATTTTGAGAATGAGTGGCACTCAATGACATGTTAACTTGAGGAATTGAATTAAAAGTTTTTGAATAGGACACAGAAGAACTTAACGTATTGTTTAACCTTGAATTATTGTTTATTTGGTTAATAGATTGCTGAAAATAAGTGCTACTTCCTAAATTCACGGAAGCTGAAAAACGAGAATTTGGATTCGATTTTTGATCTTTCGAATGCGACCATTGAATATTATAGATGTTACTTTTTGAATAATCTGGAAAACCTCTTTCACTTGTAATTAGGTTTTCAAAACGAATATTTATATTACCTCTGTATTTGTATCGCTTCGCATAAGCTGATTCTCCTCGAAGTGCATAACTTCCATTAGTGTAATAATCGCCTAAAAGCGCTAAATCATAATTTTCACTCAAAGCAAAATAATAACCGCCATTTTGAAGAGAATATCCTCGCAATCTTGTATCGTTGAAAGTGGGCATAATAATTCCCGATTGGCTGGTTTCAGTCATCGGAAAGAAAGCAAACGGAAGAGCAATTGGTGTGGGAACATTGGCAATAACCATGTGTGTAAATCCAACCACAACTTTTTTCCCTGGTACAAATTTAACTTTACTTGTTTGGAAATAATATTCTGGATTGTCAATATCTTTTGAAGTTGTAAATCGAGCACGTTTCATAAAATATACGGAATCATTTTCTCTTTTGGTAACTTCAGCTTTAATTTTGAAATCATTTTGCTCAGTTCTAGAATTCCAAACTAAGGCTTTTTTTGTTTTATAATTAAATCGAATAGAATCGGGTTCTATAACGTTAGTTCCTTGTTTGAAAACAGGTAATTGTGTGTATTTTCCAGTCGAATCTTTTAAACGTCCAGCATAAATTTCGTTTTTTTCATAATCCATAACGATAATTCCGGCTTTCAATTCAATATCTTGATAGTATAACTCTGCTTTATCATACAAAGTCATCTGTTTTTTCTTCTGATTTATTTTTTCATATCCAAGCGCTGTTCTTTTAATTTTGCCCTCAAGAAGTGCTTTTTTAGTTTTTACAGTATCTTTTTTAATTGTATCGGAAACGTTTACCAAATCTTTTACGTTAACACTTAATGTTTTTGGTTCTTCTTTTGTAGATATTTTTGTCGCTTTAATAGGGAAATCTTGAGAATACGACTTAGCAGATCCTATTGTTAGGAAAAAAGCTAATAAAACGATATTAAATAAGTTTGTATGCAAAGGTTTAAATGCTATTTTTGTAAAGTATGGATTAGTTATTGAAGTTTCAAAACTACACATAATTTTCGGTCAAAAATAGTCAAATAATAAATTTATAGCCCCAAGGTTCTAATAAAATTAACTTATATCTTTATGTACATTAAAAATAAAATCAAAATCGTATCTCTTATTGGAATAGTTGCAATGTCAATTGCAGGCTTTAGCCAAAGTAAAAAATTTAAAATAACATTAGATGCGGGTCATGGAGCACACGATTTTGGTGCTGTTTATAACGGTCACGTAGAAAAAAACATTGCTTTAGGAATTGTTTTAAAAGTTGGAAAAATATTAGAAGACGAATCGGATTTTGAAGTAAATTATACTCGTAAAACAGATGTTTTTATTGGTCTTATTGAAAGAGCAAACATTGCAAATAGGGTAGATGCTACTATTTTTGTTTCCATTCATTGTAATGCAAATAAAAATACGGTTGCCGATGGAACTGAAACGTATGTGATGGGGATGACTAAAAACGCATCGAGTTTGGCAGTTGCAAAAAGTGAAAACGAGGTGGTAACTTTGGAAAAAGACTACAAACAAAAATACGAAGGATACGACCCGAATTCTCCTGAAACCTTAATTGGATTGACATTAATGCAAGAAGATTTTCTGAATAATAGCATTTCATTGGCAGCAAAAATTGAAGATTCATTTTCTGGATTGGGTAAAAAAATTAGAGGTGGCGGAGTAAAACAAGCACCTTATATGGTTTTGCATAAAGCCTATATGCCAAGAGTTTTGATAGAAACAGGATTTGTTTCAAACCCAATTGAAGGGGCTGTATTAGACTCGGAAGAAGGTCAAGATAAAATTGCAAATGCTATTGCAGAAGCGATTAAAAGTTACAAAAAAGAGTATTTTGGAAATGGTTCCAATAACAACGAAAAAGATAGACCATCAAAGAAAATAGTTGAAAAACCTTCTAAAGACACTACTATTCCTGTTAAAAAAGATGTGAAAAATCTTGCAGAAATTGTAAAAAAAGAACCGATTAAAGAGCTGAAAAAAGAAATCAAAAAAGAACCAGTAAAAGAACCAGTAAAAGAAGTTCAAAATGAAACGGGTGTTGTATTTAAAGTTCAAATTGCTGCAAGTAGTAAGAAAATGGATTTAGACCCAAGTAATTTTAAAGGTTTGAAAAATATTGATTCGGATTATAACGGAACCACATATAAATATACTTACGGACAAACATCTGATTATTCTGAAGCGAAGAAAAATTTATCGGATGCAAAATCAAAAGGATATGATTCTGCCTTTTTGATTGCTTTTAAAAACGGAAAAAGTATTTCCGTTAAAGATGCCATCAAATAATGCTACATTAACCAAAGTTTTATTTTAAATTTGTACAAAATATCTGAAATTGAAAATTACTAAAGAGATTAAAACTGGAATATTAGTTCTTTCGTCTATCGCCCTATTTATTTGGGGTTATAGCTATTTAAAAGGAAGAGATTTATTAAATGAATACAAAATCATCTACGTCGAATACGATAATGTAGAAGGATTGGCTTCAAACGCACCCGTAACAATAAATGGTTTGGTTGTGGGTAAAGTTTCAAAAATAACACTGCAAAATACCAATGGAAAGTTAGTAGTTCAACTTCAAGTAAAAAGTGGTTTTCCGTTTTCTAAATCAAGTATTGTAGCTATTTATGAGCCTGGCTTAATTGGTGGTAAACAAATCCAAATTATTCCAAATTTTGATGATAAAAATATGGCTATAAATGGCGATACTTTGAAAAGCGCCGTCAAAAAAGGATTGACTGATCTTGTTGCAGATAAATTATCTCCATTGCAAGAAAAAGTAGAGAAAATGGTAGTTAATGCTGATTTATTACTAAAAAATTTGAACGATGTTTTGGATACAAAATCTAAGGAAAATTTAAAAAGTAGTATTTCTAACTTAAATGAAACATTAGCAGGATTTAATATAGCGGCTAAAAATGTTAATGCTATTTTAGGAGATAATAAAAGTAAAATTGATGGAACATTAACTAATTTAAACAAAGTTTCTTCTGATTTTACTAAAATTTCAGATTCATTATCAAAAGCTAACCTTGGACAAATAGTTAGAAATCTTGAGAAAACCCTTGTTAATGTTGATAAGATAATGAGTGAAGTTCAATCTGGCAAAGGAACTTTTGGAAAGATGGTTAAAGATGAATCGATGTATAATAATTTAGATAAAACTTCAAAAGAATTGGAGTTGTTACTTCAAGATGTTCGCCTAAATCCCACGAGATATGTGAATGTTTCTCTTTTTGGAAAGAAAAACAAACCGTATACAAGTCCGAAAGACACCCTTTCAAATACTAAAAAATAATACTTTATGGGTTATTTAGACACTATTTTATTTGCAATTATCTTACTTTTAGGTTTTGGTTTTTTTACTATTAATATTAGAAAAATTATCAGAAACATTAAGTTAGGACAGCCTATTAATCGTTCAGATAATCCTGCTTTTCGATGGAAAAATATGGCAATGATTGCGCTTGGACAATCTAAAATGGTAAAAAGACCAATTGCTGGAGTACTTCATATAATTGTTTACGTTGGTTTTGTAATCATTAATATAGAATTATTAGAAATCATAATTGACGGACTTTTTGGAACCCATCGTGTATTTTCATTCTTAGGAACATTTTATAATATTTTAATTGGCTCTTTTGAAATATTAGCCTTTTTAGTTTTGGTTGCAGTACTTGTTTTTTACGCTCGTAGAAACATTATTAAACTAAAAAGATTTGTTCATTCTGATTTAAAAGGGTGGCCAAAAAGCGATGCCAATTATATTTTATATTTTGAAATCGTGCTGATGTCTTTGTTTTTATTAATGAATGCCGCCGATTTACATTTGCAAAATATTCCAGGAGGTTTCGGTCATTATTCTCAAGAAGGATCTTTTCCAATCTCACAATTTATTGCTCCAATTTTCAACGGATTTTCAGAATCATTGGTCATGATGATTGAAAGAGCTGTTTGGTGGATGCATATTATTGGAATATTAATATTTTTAAACTACTTGTATTTCTCAAAACATTTGCACATTTTATTAGCATTTCCAAATACTTATTTTGCTAATTTAAATTCTTTAGGACAATTTGACAATTTAGAATCGGTTACAAAAGAAGTGAAATTGATGATGGATCCAAATGCAGATCCTTATGCAACAGCTCCAATTGATGAAAATGCCCTTCCCTCAAAATTTGGCGCAAGCGATGTTCAAGATTTGAATTGGGTGCAACTATTGAATGCCTATACTTGCACTGAATGCGGTCGATGTACTTCAGTTTGTCCTGCAAATCAAACGGGTAAAAAGCTATCTCCTCGAAAAATTATGATGGATACCAGAGACCGTTTAGAGGAAGTTGGTAAAAATATAGATGCGAATAAAGGGATTTTTATTCCAGATAACAAAACATTATTAAACGATTTTATCACTCCTGAAGAACTTTGGGCGTGTACTTCCTGCAATGCTTGTGTTGAAGAATGTCCCGTAAATATTAGTCCGTTATCCATCATTATGGATATGAGAAGGTATTTAGTTATGGAGCAAAGTGCTGCGCCAATGCCTTTAAATGCTATGATGAGTAATATTGAAAACAACGGCGCACCATGGCAATACAATCAGCAAGATCGTTTGAATTGGAAAAACGAATAACAATAATCACATTAAAAATTCTCTTACAGGAGAGTTTAAGAGAGTTCTTAAGAACTTTAAATGTTTTAAATTAAATTAAATTACAAACACAACACACAACAAAAATGAACTCAGAAGATTTAGACAGGCAATTAGTTGCTGCATCAGAAAATGGTCACACAATTAGTCCAATATTACCAGAAGGAGTAAAAAATTATTTAATAGACATTGATGGAACCGTTAGTGATGATATTCCAAACGAAGAACCTGAGAGAATGTTGACAGCAGCAGTATATCCTGACGCATTAATTACCTTGAATAAATGGTACGATGAAGGGCACATTATCTTCTTTTTTACCTCACGAACAGAAGCGCACAGAGAATATACTGAAATTTGGTTGAAACTACACGGTTTCAAATACCACGGAATGGTAATGGGAAAACCACGTGGAGGAAATTACCATTGGATTGATAATCACTTAGTTAAAGCTACAAGATACAGAGGAAAATTTACAGATTTAGTTGATAAAGAAGTTACAATTCAGGTTTTTGATGACGAACATCACGAATAAATAATGATAACGCATTAGTTGTCATAAATAAATATAAATAATATGTCAGAAAGTTTAGTAGTTCCAACAATGGCAGAAATGCTTGCACAAGGAAAACAACCCGAAGTTTTATTTTGGGTTGGTTGTGCAGGAAGTTTTGATGATAGAGCAAAGAAAATTTCAAAAGCATTTGTGAAGATATTAAATCGTTCCAATGTTTTCTTTGCTGTACTTGGAACCGAAGAAAGTTGTACTGGAGATCCTGCTAAACGTGCTGGAAATGAATTTTTGTTTCAAATGCAAGCAATGATGAACATTGAAGTTTTGAACGCATATGAAGCAAAAAAAATAGTTACCGCTTGCCCGCATTGTTTCAATACTTTGAAAAATGAGTATCCCGAATTAGGTGGAAAATACGAAGTGGTTCATCATACAGAATTTTTAAAATCGTTGTTAGATGACGGTCGATTAACTATTGAAGGCGGTCAGTTTAAAGGCAAAAAAATCACTTTTCATGACCCTTGTTATTTGGGTAGAGCCAATAATGTATATGAAGCACCAAGAGAACTAATTCGCAAATTGGATGCCGAATTGGTTGAAATGAAACGTTCAAAAGCCAATGGTTTGTGTTGTGGTGCTGGTGGCGCGCAGATGTTTAAGGATGCAGAACCAGGAAATAAAGAAGTGAATATCGAAAGAACGGAAGAGGCTTTGGAAACAAAATCTGACATAATTGCTGCTGGTTGTCCATTTTGCAATACAATGATGACCGACGGAATCAAAAACAAAGAAAAAGAAGGCAATGTTAAAGTTATGGATATTGCCGAACTAATTGCAAATGCTCAAGATTTGTAATTATATAAATCAGAATTTAAAAAATAAATTATCATGTATATTCCTTTCGAAAATTTACCAGAAGAATCTAAAATATGGATTTATCAATCCAATAGAAAATTCTCTGACGAGGAATTTGCAGCAATTGAAGTTGATTTAAAAGTGTTTATTGAAAATTGGGCAGCACACGGAACCAGTTTGGAAGCGTCTTTTGAATTAAAATACAATCGGTTTATAATTCTTGCCGTAAATCAAGAAGTTCAAGCAGCAACAGGCTGTTCTATAGATTCTTCGGTTCAATTTATTCAAAATTTAGAACAGAAATATGAAGTAGATTTATTGGATAAAATGAATGTTACTTTCAAATTAGGTGAACACGTTGCACATAAAACCTTGCTTGATTTCAAAAAAATGGCAAAGGACAAAGCAGTTACAGAAAACACAATTGTCTTCAATAATTTGATAAATAATATCGCTGAATACAATGAATCTTGGGAAGTTCCAGCAATGGATAGTTGGCACAGTCGCTTTTTTTAAAATAAATTCATTTAATGAAATCAGTTCTTCTTCGTTTTTTTTTAGGTGTAATGCTAATTGCATTTGGAATTTCTTGTTCTTCAATTAAGCATGTCAAATCTAAAAATTCAATTGCAAATGAATTTGATGCTAATTTATTTGTAGATAAAAAACCTTTCAAAAATCCTTTTTTTTCTGAATCAAGAGCAGAAGAACAATGGGTTGATAGTGTTTATAATCAAATGAGTTTTGATGAAAAAGTAGGGCAACTTTTTATGGTAGCTGCCTATTCCAACAAAGATTCTATTCATATAAATTCCATTGACAAACTTATTAAAGAATCAAAAATTGGAGGTTTGATTTTTTTTCAAGGCGGACCCGTTCGTCAAGCCAATTTGACAAATCGCTACCAATCCAAATCTAAATTACCATTATTTATAGGCATTGATGCCGAATGGGGTTTGAGTATGCGTTTGGATTCTACGTATCGTTTTCCTTGGAATATGACTTTAGGTGCCATTCGAGACACTAAATTAATTGAAAAAGTTGGTGATAAAATGGGATTTGAAAGCAAAAGATTGGGCGTTCATTTCAATTTTGCCCCAGTTTTAGATATCAATACCAATCCAAAAAATCCAATTATCGGTTTTCGTTCTTTTGGGGAAAATAAAGAAAACGTTACCAATAGCGCCATTGCATTGATGAAAGGTGTTCAAAAACAAGGCGTTTTTTCAACTGGAAAACATTTCCCAGGTCACGGCGATACAGAAGCAGATTCGCATTTATCATTGCCATTAGTTAGTTTTTCAAAAGAAAGAATAAATGAGGTTGAGTTATATCCCTACAAAAAAATGTTTCAGGAAGGGCTGGCTTCAGTGATGGTTGCGCATTTAAGCGTTCCAAGTTTAGAGCCAAGAATTAATTATCCGACATCAATATCCTATAATGTAGTTACCAATATTCTTAAAAATCAATTGGGATTTGACGGCTTAATTTTTACCGATGCCTTGAATATGAAAGGCGCCAGTAACTACAAAAGGGAAGATGGAATACCGTTAACGCCTGGCGATATTGATTTGGAAGCATTCTTGGCAGGAAATGATATTCTTTTATTTTCAGAAAATGTTCCAGCCGCAATTGAAAAAATTTGTTTGGCATACCAAAACGGATTGATTTCTGAATTTAGATTGTCTCAATCAGTGAAGAAAATATTTAAATTCAAGTATTTTGCAGGTTTAAATAATTTCAAACCTATAGATACTGTTAATTTAATTAAGGAAATTACGCCAACTTCAAACGATGCTTTACAGTATCAATTGTATGAAAATGCAATTACCGTTTTGAAAAATAAAAATGAAATTTTACCTATCAAGTCATTAGAAAACAATAAGATAGCATATGTAAAGTTAGGTGATGATACAAACAGTTCTTTTGTTTCAACGTTAAAAAAATACACAGAAATTACAGAAATTACAAACGAAAATATTGATAGTCTAAATGTGCAATTAAGCAAATTTAATACGGTAATTGTTGGTTTCCATAAATCGGACAAGGCTTGGAAAAAGCAAGATTTTACAGAAACGGAATTACTTTGGTTGCAAGAAATTGCTAAGAAAAACGTAGTTATTTTAGACGCATTTACAAAACCCTATTCGCTACTTCCCGTAACCACTTTTGATGAAATAGAAGCAGTAGTTGTTTCGTATCAAAATGCAGATATAGCTCAAGAAGTTTCGGCCGAATTACTATTCGGAGCTATTGAAGCAAAAGGAAAACTTCCTGTTTCTATTCTTCCAAATTTTAATGTAAATGATGGCTTGTCAACAGAAAAAATTAATCGTTTAGGTTTTTCTACCCCTGAAAATGTTGGAATGAATCCTGCTATTTTGGCTCAAATAGATGTTTTAGCAAAGAAAGCAATTGATAATAAAATGACACCCGGATTACAAATTTTAGTGGCTCGAAAAGGAAAAGTAATTTATCAAAAATCGTTTGGTTCACATACTTATGAAAACACTGCAAAAGTTAAAAATTCGGATGTTTATGACATTGCATCGTTAACAAAAATTATTTCTACGTTGCCAAATGTAATGCAATTGAATGATCAAAATAAAGTGAATTTGGATACAAAATTAGGAGATATGCTTCCAATTTTCCAAAATTCTGATAAAGCTGCAATCCCATTTAAAGATTTATTATCGCATTATGCAGGTTTTCAAGCTTGGATTCCTTTTTATAAAGCAACATTAGACAGTTCGAAAGTTCCCTTACCTAAATATTATAGCAAAATAAGTAACGATCAATTTTCAAAAAAGGTTGCTGACAGCTTATTTATAAGAAATGATTATCACGATACAATTATGAAAATAATTGTAAACAGTAAGTTATCACTCAAAAAAGAATATAAATACAGTGATTTTACATTTATTATTTTAAAGGATTATTTAGAGAGAATGACTGGTAAAAAGTTGGATGTTTTGAGTCAAGAAAATTTTTATAATTCACTTGGAATGAACAATACACTATACAATCCATTAACAAAATTTGATAAAAATGCAATTCCACCAACAGAAATCGATACGTATTTCCGTCACCAAATAATTCAGGGTTATGTTCACGATATGGAAGCGGCTATGGAAGGTGGAGTAGGCGGTCACGCTGGGATTTTCTCGAATTCAATGGATGTTGCAAAAATGATGCAGCTGTATTTGCAAAAGGGAAATTATGGAAATGTTCAGTATTTTTCATCTAAAACCTTTGACGATTTTAACACCTGTTATTTCTGCAAAGAAGGCAATAGGAGAGGGCTTGGATTTGACAAACCTCAATTGGGTGCTTCTGGTCCAACGTGTGGTTGTGTGCCAATGATAAGTTTCGGACATACTGGTTTTACTGGAACAATTGCTTGGGCAGATGCTGAAAATGAAATTGTATATGTCTTTTTATCCAATAGAACTTTTCCAGAAGCAACAGTAAATAAACTATCAAAAGAGAATATCCGGGAAGATATTCAGAAGGTAATTTACGATGCAATTGAGAGATAATTACCATTAAATATTTTTTAACGTAAGTTTAATTGTTCTACAATCAATTTTCGTTACTTTCGTTACACTAAAATTCAAAAATGAGAATCGCAATAGTTTGTTATCCAACATTTGGAGGAAGTGGCGTTGTTGCTACAGAATTAGGTCTTGAATTGGCTCGAAGAGGGCACGAAATTCATTTTATAACTTACAGTCAGCCTGTTCGTTTGGCACTTTTAAATCCCAATGTTCATTATCACGAAGTAAACGTTCCAGAATATCCCTTGTTTCTTTATCAACCTTATGAATTGGCTTTGTCAAGCAAATTAGTGGATATGGTAAAACTTTACAAAATCGACATTTTACACGTTCATTATGCTATTCCTCATGCTTATGCAGGATATATGGCAAAGCAAATGTTGAAAGCCGAAGGGATTAAAATTCCAATGGTAACAACACTTCACGGCACAGATATTACTTTGGTTGGAAATCATCCGTTCTATAAACCAGCGGTAAGTTTCAGTATTAATAAATCAGATGTGGTTACTTCTGTATCTCAAAATTTGAAAGATGAAACCTATAAACTTTTCAATATTAAAAAGGAAATCCACGTGATTCCAAATTTTATTGAATTGGATAAAATAAAAATAGATTCAAATATAGCTTGTCGGCGCTCGGTTATGGCAAATACAAATGAAAAAATCATTACGCATATTAGTAATTTTAGAAAAGTTAAACGCATTCCAGATGTAATCGAAATTTTTAATAAAATTCAACAACAAATACCATCTAAATTAATGATGGTTGGTGACGGTCCAGAAAAAGAAGTTGCAGAAAATTTGTGTAAAAAATTAGGCATTTCTGATAAAGTTATTTTTTTCGGTAATAGCAATGAAATCGATAAAATTCTGAGTTATACTGATTTGTTTCTTTTGCCATCTGAAACAGAAAGTTTTGGACTAGCAGCTTTAGAAGCAATGGCTTGGGGAGTTCCTGTTATTTCAAGTAATTCTGGCGGACTACCAGAAGTAAATTTTGAAGGTGTTTCAGGCTATTTAAGCGATGTTGGAAATACTCAAGAAATGGCTCAAAATGCTATCAAAATTTTAAGTGATACTGCTGTCTTAGCTAAATTTAAAGAAAATGCGTTGTCCGTTGCAAAGCAATTCGACATTAAAAATATCGTACCTTTATATGAAGACTTGTATAAAGAAGCTTTAAGAAAACACATATGAATTTTTTTAATAAAAAATTATCTGATTTACTAAAAGGTAAACTTACAGAAAAGTTTTTTTAAATAATTCAAAGCACCAAAATCTACTGATTTGTAGGTTCCGATGCTTTTTTTACATTCACGAATAATTCTTGCGAAGTTTCATCCAAATCCATATAAATCTCGTCTCCTGAACTAATTTTACTGGTAATAATTTCTTCTGCCAAAGCATCTTCAACATATTTTTGAATCGCTCTTTTTAAAGGTCTGGCACCAAATTGTTTGTCAAATCCTTTATCGGCAATGAACGCTTTGGCGCTATCTGATAAATTAAGATTGTAGCCCAATTCTTTTACTCTTACGTATAATTTTTTCAATTCGATTTCAATAATCAAGTCAATATCGTGTTTTTCTAAGGCATTGAAAACAATTACATCATCAATTCTATTAAGAAACTCAGGTGCAAATGCTTTTTTAAGTGCATTTTCAATGATGCTTTTAGAATTTTCATCGGCTTGCGAAATTTTAGCAGCGGTTCCAAAACCTACACCTTGACCGAAATCTTTGAGTTGACGCGCACCAATATTAGAAGTCATAATGATAATCGTATTTTTAAAATCTATTTTGCGACCCAAACTATCATTTAAATAACCATCGTCTAAAACTTGTAACATCATATTGAAAACATCAGGATGCGCTTTTTCGATTTCATCTAATAATACGACACAATACGGTTTTCTACGTACTTTTTCGGTTAATTGACCACCTTCTTCATAACCAACGTATCCTGGAGGCGCTCCAACTAATCTTGAAATGGCAAATTTTTCCATGTATTCACTCATGTCAATTCGAACCAACGCATCTTCAGAATCGAATAATTCTTTGGCTAAAACTTTGGCTAATTGTGTTTTCCCAACCCCAGTTTGTCCTAAGAAAATGAAGGAACCAATCGGTCGATTTGGATCTTTCAATCCCGCACGATTACGTTGAATTGAACGAGCGATTTTCATAACTGCTTCATTTTGTCCAACTACCTTATCTTGAATAAGTTCAGGAAGTTTAGCTAACTTATTGCTTTCAGTTTGTGCAATACGATTCACAGGAATTCCAGTCATCATAGAAACTACATCGGCAACATTGTCTTCAGTAACTAAAATACGATTATTTTTGGCATCTTCTTCCCATTGTTCTTGAGCTATAGCCAAATCTTTTTCGATGCGTTTTTCATCATCACGAAGTTTTGCTGCTTCTTCATATTTCTGTCTTTTAACAACAGTATTTTTCATTTCGCGAACTTCTTCTAATTGAAGTTCCAATTCTAAAATTTGTTTTGGCACTTCAATATTAGTAATATGAACACGAGAACCTGCTTCGTCAAGCGCATCAATGGCTTTGTCTGGAAGGAAACGCTCTGACATGTATCGGTTTGTTAATTTCACACAGGCTTCAATTGCTTCGTCTGTGTAGGTTACATTGTGATGGTCTTCGTATTTATTTTTGATATTATTTAATATGGTAATCGTTTCTTCAACAGAAGTCGGTTCGACGATTATCTTTTGGAAACGACGTTCTAAAGCACCATCTTTTTCAATATATTGTCTGTATTCGTCTAATGTTGTAGCGCCAATACATTGAATTTCTCCACGGGCAAGGGCGGGTTTAAACATGTTGGAAGCATCCAAAGAACCTGTTGCGCCACCAGCACCAACTATAGTGTGAATTTCATCAATGAAAAGAATAATGTCTTCATTTTTTTCCAATTCATTCATTACCGCTTTCATGCGTTCTTCAAACTGTCCACGGTATTTTGTTCCTGCAACAAGGCTGGCTAAATCAAGGGTTACCACGCGTTTGTTAAACAAAATTCGAGATACTTTCTTTTGGATAATTCGCAAAGCAAGACCTTCTGCAATAGCAGATTTACCAACTCCAGGTTCGCCAATTAGCAATGGATTGTTCTTTTTACGGCGGCTCAAAATTTGAGAAACACGCTCAATTTCTTTTTCACGACCCACCACAGGGTCTAATTTTCCTTCTTCGGCCATTTCCGTTAAATCTCTCCCAAAATTATCCAAAACAGGGGTTTTGGATTTTTTGTTTGATTTATTGGCGGGATTATTAAAACTATCGCCTTTCAGACTGTCATCTTGTCCTGAATCTTCATTATAAGATTCTGCTTTTGGTAAATTTTCTAAGAATTCACCTTCACTATTATTTGGTGTCATGTTTAAATATTGTTCTTTAGCTGTGTCATAATCTATTTTTAGCTTATTCAGCAGCTTGGTTGTTGGGTCATTTTCGTTTCGAAGTATGCACAAAAGTAAATGTGCTGTACTAATTAAGGTGCTTTGAAACACTTTAGCCTCAAGAAAAGTAGTCTTTAAAGCTCTTTCCGCTTGACGAGTAAGATGCAAATTTTTCTTTTCATTGTTGATCTCCTTCCCCGGATTGGCGGGACTTAGAATTTCTACTTTTCTGCGTAAAAAATCCAAATCTATTGATAAATTATTCAAAATATCAATGGCTGTTCCGTTGCCATCTCTCAAGATACCGAGCATTAAGTGTTCTGTTCCAATGAAGTCATGACCTAAACGAAAGGCTTCTTCTTTACTGAATGTTATTACATCTTTTACTCTTGGTGAAAAATTATCATCCATATTATTCTTATTGCTTATTGTAAATTTAGTTAATTTATGTAATAAATACAAAAATCATACCTACCGTGTAAGTACTGTCAGCTAATTGACAAAAAAATATCTGATAATGAAAGAGAAATTGAAAATTAATTTATCAACTGAATTCGCTAATAATTTTGTTAATAAATTGCCTAAATTTATGTGCAAATTAGCGTTAAAAATATTTAATAAAGACTATATTAGCAAGATTTTTGAAACAAAATAATTTTAATATAACTATATAATATGTCTGACGGAGAAAAGTTAATTCCAATTAACATAGAAGATGAAATGAAAACAGCATACATCGATTATTCGATGTCGGTAATTGTATCACGAGCACTCCCAGATGTTAGAGACGGTTTGAAACCAGTGCATCGAAGAGTACTTTTTGGAATGCACGAATTGGGGATTACTTCGAAATCTGCCCATAAAAAATCTGCAAGAATTGTAGGAGAAGTTTTAGGAAAGTACCATCCACACGGAGATACTTCTGTTTATGACGCCATGGTTCGTATGGCTCAAGAATGGAGCATGCGGTATCTTTTAGTTGACGGACAAGGAAATTTTGGTTCTGTTGATGGCGACAGTCCTGCAGCAATGCGGTATACTGAAGCGAGAATGCGTAAGATTTCGGAAGAGATTATGGCAGATATAGAAAAAGAAACCGTTGATTTTCAATTGAATTTTGACGATACTTTATACGAACCAAAAGTAATGCCTACAAGAGTTCCTACTTTGTTGATAAACGGAGCTACGGGAATAGCTGTTGGTATGGCCACCAATATGCCACCTCATAATTTAACGGAAGTTATCAATGGAACGTTGGCGTACTTAGACAATACAGACATTGAAATTGACGAATTGATGAATCATATTAAAGCCCCAGATTTTCCTACTGGTGGAATAATTTATGGTTACGAAGGTGTTCGTGAAGCATTCAAAACAGGTCGTGGAAGAATTGTAATGAGAGCTAAAGTGAACTTTGAAGAGGTTGACGGAAGAGAATCTATTATTGTAACAGAAATTCCATATCAGGTGAATAAAGCCGATATGATTAAGAGAACCGCTGATTTAGTTAATGATAAAAAAATTGAAGGTATTGCGAATATCCGTGATGAATCGGATAGAAACGGAATGCGAATTGTGTATATATTAAAGAGAGATGCTACGCCAAACGTAGTTTTGAATACACTTTATAAATTCACACAATTACAATCTTCTTTTAGTGTAAATAATATTGCCTTGGTGAAAGGGCGTCCTCAGATGTTGAATTTGAAGGATATGATTCACTATTTCATCGAGCACCGTCACGAAGTTGTCGTTCGTAGAACGCAATTTGAATTGCGTAAAGCTGAAGAAAGAGCGCATATTTTAGAAGGCTTAATTATTGCATCTGATAATATTGACGAAGTAATTGCATTAATCCGTAGTTCAAAAAACACAGAAGAAGCAAGAGAAAAATTAGTTGAAAGATTCAAATTATCAGATATTCAATCTCGTGCAATTGTAGAAATGCGTTTGCGTCAGTTAACAGGTCTTGAACAAGACAAATTGAGAGCGGAATATGATGAATTGATGAAATTGATTGGACATTTGAAAGAGTTATTGGCAGATTTAAATTTAAGAACCGATTTAATTAAAGAAGAACTGGTTGAAATTCGTGATAAATATGGAGATGCGCGTCGTTCTGTAATTGAATATTCTGGTGGCGATGTAAGTATTGAAGATTTAATTGCCGATGAAAATGTAGTAATTACAATTTCTCACGCGGGTTATATTAAACGTACCAATCTTACAGAATACAAAACTCAAAATAGAGGAGGAGTTGGTCAAAAAAGTGCTGGAACAAGAGATTTAGATTTCTTAGAACACATGTTTGTAGCAACAAATCATCAATATATGATGTTCTTCACTCAAAAAGGAAAATGTTTCTGGATGCGTGTTTATGAAATTCCAGAAGGAAGTAAAACCGCAAAAGGACGTGCTTTACAAAACTTAATCAACATTGAAAGTGATGATAAAGTGAAAGCATTTATTTGTACACAAGATCTAAAAGATAAAGAATATACCAACAGTCACAACCTTATTATGGTTACTAAGAAAGGTCAAGTTAAGAAAACGTCACTTGATAAATATTCTAAACCACGTGTGAACGGAGTTGCCGCAATTACTATTAAGGAAGGCGATGAATTATTAGAAGCGAAACTAACAGATGGAAACAGTCAAATTATGATTGCGGTTAAATCTGGTAAAATGGTTCGTTTTGAAGAAAGCAAAACCCGTCCAATGGGAAGAACAGCTTCTGGAGTTCGTGGAATTACTTTAAGAGATGAATCTGATGAAGTAATCGGAATGGTTTCTGTAAATGATATGAGTAGTGAAATACTTGTTGTTGCAGAAAATGGTTATGGAAAACGTTCAAGTATTGATGAATATAGAATTACCAACCGTGGTGGAAAAGGGGTAAAAACTCTTAATATCACGGAGAAAACGGGTAAATTAATTTCTATTAACGCCGTAACCGATGCCGATGATTTAATGATTATCAACAAATCTGGATTGACCATTAGAATGGCAGTTGAGGATTTGAGAGTAATGGGTCGTGCAACACAAGGTGTGAAACTTATCAACATTAAAGGAAATGATTCCATCGCAGCTGTAACCAAAGTTATGAAAGACGATGTAGTTGAAGAAGTTTTGGATGAAGATGGAAATGTTATTGAAGTAGAAGCAATCGAAAGAGTGAAACCAGTTTTGGAAATTCTTGAAGATGAAGAAGGCGCTGCTGATGATGACGATGATGACGACGATGAAGTTTCTGAAGACGACGATGCGGATTCTGATGATGAATCTGAAGACGATAGTGAAGAATAATTAGTAAAAACATTAAAATTGGTATTATGAAAATTAGAATTGTACTACTTACTGGATTTTTTATGGTGTCGGTAGGTATTTTTGCTCAAAAAGACGAGTTAAAAACACTAAAAAAATTATATGCAAAAGAGAAAATCTCTGATGCAGATTTGGCAGAATATAAAGCAACTTTAATAAAAACAGAACCTTTAGTTTTAAATTCTACCGAAGATGACAAAGTTTATTTCGGATTTTATAAGGCGATAACTTCAGTTTTGGAATTGAATTCTGTTATGTCAAAACCAGAAAACGTTAACAAAATTGGATTTATAACCAAGTACTTAACAGTTGAAAATGTCAATCAATTGGTTTTAAACTTAAATGCTACTTTGGCCTATGAAAAAAAGTCAGGAAAACAGGTTTATTCCAAAAAAATTGAAGAAACAATAAACTCATTTAAACCGATGTTGGTTAATTACGCTATTGCTCTAGCAAATGAATCAAATTTAAAAGATGCAGCGCTTGTTTTAGCTAATATTTATGAATTAGATAAAAAAGATGTTGAAAAATTGTATTTTGCCGCAAACTACGCCGTTAATGCGAAAGAGTATGTTAAAGCATTGCAATATTATCAGGAATTAAAAAATCTAAATTACACAGGAGAATGTACCGCCTATTATGCTAAAAGTGTCCTCACAGACAAAGAAGATTACTTTGGAAATACTCCTGATGCAAAATTAGATAGGGAAACAAAGACAAAGTTAAAATTATATACTGATCCCCGTGATGAAAAAGTTGTTTCAAAAAGACCTGAAATTTTTAAAAACATTGCTTTGATATTAGTAGAGTTAGGTAGGTCAGACGAAGCAAAAACCGCTATTAAAGCAGCTAGAATTGAAAGCCCAGACGATGTAGCATTGATTATTACCGAATCTGATTTGTATTTGAAATCAAATGATATGATAACATACAAAAGATTGATTTCTGAAGCATTAATTAAAAATCCAAACAATGCTGATTTAGTTTTCAATTTAGGAGTAGTCAGTTATAATAGTAAGGAATTAGTAGATTCGGAAAAATATTATTTGAGAGCCATAGAAATTAATCCTAAATATACCAATGCCTACTTAAACTTAGCTATTTTGAAATTAGATTCTGAAAAAATACTAATTGAAAAAATGAATAAGTTAGGGACTTCACCTGCTGAAATGAAAAAATATGATGTTTTGAAAAAACAAAGAGAAGATGTTTATAAAAGTGCTATTCCTTATTTAGAAAAAGTAACAGAATTAGACCCTGAAAATGTTGATGCAATCAAAACTCTAATTGGGGTTTATAATGCACTTGAATTTACGGATAAAGCAAAACTATTGAAAGATAAATTGAAAAAATAAACTCTTTCTCTTAAAATTAAAATCCCGACTGTTAATAAACAAGTCGGTATTTTTTTATATAATTTTTTTAATAACTCGAAGTTTGTGCGTATGTCTATTGGCTTCCGCATTGTAAATACCTAAGTGATCTAGTCTATCAATTCTGACTTTTCCACTGGCGTGAATAATATAATTGTCTTCCATCATAATACCCACGTGAATGATATTGCCTTCTTCGTTATCAAAAAAAGCTAAATCTCCAGGTTCACTTTCTTCAATGAAACTCAAAGCATCGCCTTGTTTTGATTGCTGTGATGCGTCTCTCAATAATTTATATCCGTTTAACTTGTACACCATTTGCGTAAAGCCCGAGCAATCAATTCCAAAGGGACTTTTCCCGCCCCACAAATAGGGAGCATTCAAATACATAAAAGCAGTATTTATAAGCTCTGATTTTGGTTTAATTCCACTATCTTTTGCACCTTCAAAATCATAATTGGCAGTATTTATAGCTGTATTATTTAGAAATGAAAGTGAGGCACCAAGCGGAATTGGAAGCAAAAAATTATTTGGAGCGGTTATATAATCTATTAAGTCGCCATTTAAAATAATAACATCTTTGGAAATGTATTTAAAATCTTCTTTTGAAATTACCTGATATTGTTTGGTGTCAACCCAACCTTCATAATTATCAAACTGCAATTTAATTTTCGACCATTGTTTTAACTGTTCTAACACTTCAAAATGCTCTCCAAACAAGACTTGAGAAACAATTTCGCTTCTGTCGTTTGGTTCCAATCTTAAAGGTATAATCGCTAAATTACAAATTCCGAACATTTTTTTTTATTTAAATTTAAAATTTATAATTCATAATTTAAAATAATTTTAAATTCTTTCAATCACAATTGCGGAAGCACCTCCGCCACCATTGCATATTGCGGCAGCACCAATTTTTGCATTATTTTGCTCCAAAACATTTATCAAAGTTACGATAATTCTTACACCAGAACAACCAAGAGGATGTCCTAACGAAACCGCACCGCCATTAACATTGACTTTAGATGCATCCAACCCTAAAATTTTTGAATTGGCAAGACCCACAACTGAAAAGGCTTCGTTGAACTCAAAGAAATCTACATCTCCAATGGAAATCCCTGCTTTTGCTAATGCTTTAGGAACTGCGATTGATGGGGTAGTGGTAAACCATTTTGGTTCTTGAGCAGCATCGGCATAACTTTTAATATAGGCTAAAGGTTTTAAACCCAATGCAATTGCTTTTTCTTCACTCATTAATATAACTGCCGCAGCACCATCATTTATGGTAGATGCATTCGCTGCTGTAACCGTTCCGTCTTTTGTGAAAGCAGGGTTTAATGTTGGAATTTTATCTAATTTGACATTAGAAAACTCTTCGTCTTTAGAAACAATAATTGGTTCGCCACGTCTTTGAGGCACTTCAACAGGAACTATTTCGGCATCAAATTTTCCGGCTTCCCAAGCTTTTGCTGAGCGTTCGTAGGATTGAACTGCAAAATTATCTTGTTCTTCTCGGGATATTTTATATTCAGAAGCACATAAATCGGCAGAAACTCCCATCGCACTATTGTCGTAAGCATCAGACAAACCGTCTCTTTGCATTCCGTCAACCATATTTGCAGGACCAAATTTGTGTCCATTTCTAAGATGTATATAATGAGGAATCAAACTCATATTTTCCATTCCACCAGCAATTACAATTTCGGCATCGCCAGACATAATTGCCTGTGCGCCTTGCATTACTGCTTTCATTCCCGAGGCACAAACTTTATTTATTGTAGTTGCAATTACAGTATTTGGAAGACCAGCCAATAATGCTGCTTGACGAGCAGGAGCTTGACCAACGCCAGCTTGGACTACATTTCCCATAAGGACTTCATCGACCAAATTAGGATCTAAATTAATTTTATTTAAGGCTCCTTTTATGGCGATAGCTCCAAGTTGAGGTGCTGAGACAGTGGACAAACAACCCATGAAACTTCCAATTGGAGTTCTTACGGCAGATACGATTACTACTTTTTTATTTATCATTGTTTTAGTTTTAGACTGCGAATTTAATCATTTTGAGTAAATACTAAATTAGAAAACCGAGATTATTATTTCAAAAAAAGATGTAAAATATAAAATTCTATATTTATTCAAGAGTTTATTTGAGGGTGGTACAATAAAATAACTGATATTTGAATTTAAATAACGCTATACGATTGATAGTTAATGATTTTAAATTAACAATTAAAAAACATTTAAAAAATCCGATTAATAATTTGTAAAATATAGATTAGTACGTTACATTTGCAACCGCTTAAGGAGAAGACACGTTCTTCATTGGAGAGTTGCCTGAGTGGCCGAAAGGACATGTTTGCTAAACATGCGTATGGGTAACTGTACCAAGGGTTCGAATCCCTTACTCTCCGCTTTTTATGTTTTTATTCGGGGTGCAGCGTAGCTCGGTTATCGCGTCACGCAAGGCGTGAAGGTCGCACTTAAGAATTATTAAAAAATATTGAGATTACTAAAGATATTAATTATCTTTTAACGGGGTGTAGCGTAGCTCGGTTATCGCGCCTGCTTTGGGAGCAGGAGGCCGCAGGTTCGAATCCTGCCACCCCGACTTTTTTAATGAGCAATGGAGGCATAGCTCAGCTGGATAGAGCACCTGCCTTCTAAGCAGGCGGTCGAAGGTTCGAATCCTTCTGCCTTCACATTGTTGAACCAAAAGCCTTTAGAGTAATCTAGAGGTTTTTTTGTGGCATTTTTTCAACTAATTCAGATAGAAATTCAAAGATTTATAACCTTCTATTTAACTTCTTTTATAAAATCTAGTATATCTAGTTTTATAAATTCCCAATATTTGCCCTTTAAACAATCAGGTTCAAAATCATCGTCGGCGCTCTTAAAATAACTAAACTTATCTATTAATGTTGCTCTATCGTGAGTATGAGGATAGCGCTTTTCATGAAGGGTAAGCATATCAGAAATTGAATAATCATCTTTTAATTCGTGTATATCCCAAAAATCCTTCTTCCTACCATCTCTTACTATTACATCAAGTTTCATCGCTATTATTTCTTCAATGCTGGCCAAACGCAAGCCATCAATTAATAAGGTTTTATCAATAAATGAATCAGTATAAAACAAGTCTAATTTTATACAGTTTTGTTTATTTTCACCAATAAAATAACATTTTCCCATTCCTATAACGTCATAATTGTTGGTGTCAACATAAGGATAATTAGAACGTAAAAAAGAATCTATGGTATTAAAGTCTAGAGAACCGTAATCGACATCAGTAAAAAGGTCTATATCAACAGACATTCTGTGTCCTCTATGTAAACTTAATGCAGTTCCTCCCACAAGTCTGAAATCTGCAAAGACATCAGCAATCATTAATTCGGCTAAAATTTTACGCAGCAAAGGCGTTACAGTATTATAATGAAGCATTTTGCAGATGTTTATTTAGTAAGTCATTAACAGTTTTAGCTCCATAAAATCGAATAATTTCGTTTTTCTCTATATCATTACCACGCTCAAAAACTCTTTTGATAATTGCTTTTTTCTGTTTTTCCCAGTCAAGGGATGTCATTTTAGTATCCCAGAACAATACAGGTCGCAATTGCGGTAAATTAGTCCAACTTTTATTTAGCTTTCTTTTTTCTTCTTCAATTTCGTAATACACTTGTAAAATCATAAAATAACCTTCTTCTAATCCGAGAGCTTTTTCAATTTTTAGAGACAACGCTGTATTCATTCCTCTTTTACCTTTGGTAATAGCGGTCAGGGTTTGAGGGTATTCTTGTAAAGAGAGTGCAAAAGCACCTTTTCGCAAATGGCGTTTATCCAATTCGCGATTCAATACCAAGCCGGGATGAATTCCCTTTAAGTGATTTAATTCTGATTTCATAATACAAAAATAAACAAATTTGTTTACATATCTATGTTTACTAACAAAAAATTAGTATATAGTTTCTTAAAATATAAATTAGCTTCAAAATGAAAAAATATGCAAAAAATGAAGATTAAGCCAAGCAACATTTTTGTAATAAAATTGATTATTAAATCCGATATAATTTCACGGCATTTTTTCAACTAATTCAGATAGAAATTTTAAGATTTGATTTGAGAACAAATCAATAGGGTTCACGGAGTTTGTTCTGTATCAGGTATTTTTCATTCGTTAGATATTACAAAAGCAGAAGTTCATGATGTACATTTTTTAAAGAATATAAAACAACAAATGTCTGATTGTGTGCTACTTGGAGATAGAGGTTATTTGTCAAAAACTATTCAATTGGATTTGTTTCAAACGGTAAATATCAAATTAGAAACTCCAAAAAGAAAAAATCAAGTAGATTATAAACCACAGGCTTATATCTTTAGAAAATCAAGAAAAAGAATTGAAACATTATTTTCTCAATTATGTGACCAGTTCAAAATTAGAAACAATTACGCTAAATCTTTCGAGGGATTTAAAACAAGAATTTTAGCTAAAATAACAGCATTAACATTGGTTCAATATGTCAATAAATTCATCTTTGATAGACCAATTAATAATATTAAGAATCAAATAAATTAATTACACCCAACGGGTTAATCACTATTGATTTTATTGAGCTATTGGGTTTGGGTTCTAGAGTTGGAAACGTTTGAGGTTTAATAAGTTTAATAATGAAATTAAAACATAACCTAAATTTGATATAAATTTTTTCACAGCTATCCGAAAGTTTTAGAAAAAATCTAAATTTCCTTTGTTAGGTACTGT
>NZ_JBBALW010000008.1:52324-98674 GCF_040402835.1 Flavobacterium sp. | reverse complement strand
TAATTTATCTATTTTTGTCTAATAATCTGTATCGATTATTTAGGACTAGTCATTAGTTTCGTTTATTCAGGATCATTCATTTTGAATGTATCCATAAAAGCAGTTGTATAATTTCCAGCTACATATTGCTCTTCATCCATTAATTGTCTGTGAAACGGAATCGTCGTTTTTACCCCTTCAATTACAAATTCATCTAAGGCACGTTTCATTTTATTGATAGCTTCTTGACGCGTTTGTGCTGTTGTAATCAACTTCGCAATCATGGAGTCGTAATTGGGCGGAATCGTGTAACCTGCATAAACGTGCGTGTCTAAACGAACTCCGTGACCTCCTGGAGCATGAAGTGTAGTGATTTTTCCTGGTGAAGGACGAAAATCATTGTACGGATCTTCCGCATTTATTCTGCATTCAATAGCATGCAATTGTGGTAAATAGTTTTTTCCAGAAATTGGAATTCCTGCTGCTACCATTATTTGCTCCCGAATTAAGTCATAATCCACAACCTGTTCTGTAATTGGATGTTCCACTTGAATTCTCGTATTCATTTCCATGAAATAGAAATTTCTATGTTTGTCAACCAAAAACTCAACTGTTCCAGCACCTTCATATTTAATGTACTCGGCAGCTTTAACCGCCGCTTCACCCATTCTAGTTCTCAATTCATCGGTCATAAATGGCGACGGAGTTTCTTCAGTCAATTTTTGATGACGGCGTTGAACCGAACAATCTCTTTCTGATAAATGACATGCTTTTCCATACGCATCACCTACAACCTGAATTTCAATATGTCTAGGTTCTTCGATTAATTTTTCAAGGTACATTCCGTCATTTCCGAAAGCCGCAGCCGACTCTTGACGAGCGCCTTCCCAAGCTTTCAACAAATCTTCGGGTTTCCAAACGGCACGCATTCCTTTTCCACCACCACCGGCTGTTGCTTTAAGCATTACAGGATAGCCCATTTCTAAAGATAATTTTTGCGCTTGTTCAAAAGATTCTAAAATCCCAACAGATCCTGGAACGCATGGTACTCCAGCTTCAATCATAGTTGATTTAGCCGAAGCTTTATCTCCCATTCTATCAATCATTTCTGGTGAAGCACCAATAAATTTGATTCCGTGTTCTTGACAAATTTTTGAAAATTTAGAATTTTCAGAAAGAAATCCGTAACCAGGATGAATGGCATCAGCATTCGTAATTTCTGCTGCTGCAATAATATTCGACATCTTTAAATAAGAAAGATTACTTGGCGGAGGCCCAATGCAAACTGCTTCATCAGCAAATTTCACGTGAAGACTTTCTGCGTCAGCAGTGGAATAAACCGCTACTGTTTTGATTCCCATTTCTCGACAGGTTCTAATAACACGAAGGGCTATTTCACCTCTATTTGCAATTAATATTTTTTTAAACATTTTCTTTGAATTATGAGTTATGAGTTATAAGTTATAAGTTATGAAAGGTTTTGACAGTTCATAATTTAAAATTCATAATTTATAATTTCTTATGATGGATCTACTAAAAACAAGGGTTGGTCGTATTCTACTGGCGACATATCATCCACTAAAATTTTAACAATTTTCCCTGAAACTTCAGATTCAATTTCGTTAAATAATTTCATAGCTTCAATTACGCATAAAACATCTCCTTTTCCAATTGTAGTTCCAACTTCAACAAACATTGGTTTGTCTGGAGATGGTTTTCTGTAAAAAGTACCAATAATTGGAGATTTCACAATAATGTATTTTGAATTTTCATCTGCTACAGCAGCAACTGGAACAGCAGCTTGAACTGGTGCTGCTTGAGGAATTGCCTGAGCAACAGGTGCTTGTTGCAAATATGTAATTTCTTGAGAATTCCCTTCTAATGTTGTTCTGATGGTGATTTTTACATCATCCATTTCTAATTTTACTTCTGCAACTCCCGAATTTGCAACAAACTTGATTAGGTTTTGAATTTCTTTTAAATCCATAATATTAATTTTTAGGTTAGTTTTATTCTCTGTTGTATGCCCATTTCAAATAGATAGATCCCCATGTGAATCCACCACCGAAAGCAGCAAATATTAAATTATCTCCTTTTTTAAATTTTTTCTCAAAATCAAACAATAATAATGGCAATGTTGCCGAAGTTGTATTTCCATATTTTTCAATATTGATTAATACTTTTTCTTCCTCAAGTTTCATTCGGCTTGAAGTGGCATCAATAATTCTTTTATTTGCCTGGTGCGCTATCAACCAATCTACATCGTCATTGGTCAAATCATTTCTCTTCATAATCAATTCACTCACGTCTGCCATATTGGTAACCGCCCATTTGAAAACCGTTTTACCATCTTGAATTACAGTGTGTTGCTTGTTTTCTAAAGTTTCAATTGAAGCAGGTAATATAGAACCACCAGCATCTATTTTTAGAAATTCTCTTCCAACTCCGTCACTTCTCAAATATTCATCTTGCATTCCTAAGCCTTCAAAATTAGGTTCAAATAAAACAGCACCCGCTCCGTCACCAAAAATAATGCAAGTCGCACGGTCGGTATAATCAATAATTGAAGACATTTTATCAGCCCCAATCAAAAGCACTTTTTTATACCTGCCAGATTCTATATAAGCAGCTGCAGTTGACATTCCAAAAAGAAATCCTGAGCAAGCAGCTTGTAAATCATAAGCAAAAGCATTGGTTGCGCCAATTTCTGTAGCTACATAAACCGCAGTTGCAGCAACTAATAAATCTGGAGTGGCAGAAGCAACAATCACTAAATCTATATCTAAAGGATTTATTTTTCCTTTTTGCAATAAATCTTCAGCAGCTTTGATTGCAAGATACGAAGTTCCAAGTCCTTCGCCTTTTAAAATCCTTCTTTCTTTGATTCCAGTTCTTGAAGTAATCCATTCATCATTGGTGTCAACCATTGTTTCTAGGACTTTGTTGGAGAGTACAAAATCAGGTACATATCCACCGACAGCAGTAATTGCGGCTGTAATTTTATTCATAAGAATTTTTTTTCTTCTTGTATTATCTTCCTAAAAAGGGTTGAAATTACAAAATATTTTCTAAACTAATTGATTTAGAGTGGTTAATTTGATTCTAAAGTTTAATCCAACAAAAAAAACTCTCACGTGGTGAGAGTTTATCTTTCATTTGTTAAAACGTATTATGCAACAGCAACTTGCTTGTCGATAACAACTTGTCCTCTGTAGTACATTTTACCTTCATGCCAGTAAGCTCTGTGGTATAAATGCGCTTCTCCTGTAATAGGACATGTTGCAATTTGAGCAACAGTTGCTTTATAATGTGTTCTTCTCTTGTCTCTTCTCGTTTTGGAGATTTTTCTCTTAGGATGCGCCATTTTACTATATTATTTATCCGTTAATAGTTGTTTTAATTTGTCCCAACGCGGGTCAATATTGTCTTCTGTATTCTTATTTTCTACTTTTAATTCTTCAACTCTCAATTCATTTAGCTTTCTTAAGGCTTCTGAATCCAATGTTCCGTCTTTAACTCCCGGATGAACTTTTCTAAACGGGATTGACAAAGCAATCATTTCATATATAATTTGAGAAATATTAATTTCATGTTCCCCGTGAGGTAAAATTAATAACTCGTCATTATCATCATTATATTCTTCGCCAAATTGAACTATTACTTTAAGCTTTCCTTTAATTGGGAAATCAAACATTTCATTTGTCAAATCACAAGGCACATGAATCGTTCCTTTGTGTTTAAAATTTAATTCTAATAGGGTGCTTTTTTTGTCAAAAACAACACTTACTTTGATGTCTGCGCTTTCAAACTCATCATAATCAAAGCTTTCAAAGAACGCTTTATTTATTTGATATTCAAATTGATGTTTTCCTAACTTTAATCCTATAAAAGGAATTAAAAATTCATTTAACTTTTTCATGCCAACAACAATTTTTCCCAAATCTTCGGGGTGCAAAGATATAAAATTATAGTAATATCGAAAGCGTTATCAACATTTTTTTGTTTACAACTACTTTTCTTTTGTTTTTAGTGGCTTTTTGCTGATTTCTGCATACTCATTTCTAGAATTATAGATGTCAATTGCCAAAAAAACAGCTTCTTTAAATGAATTGTGATTTGCAATTCCTTTTCCAGCAATATCATAAGCCGTTCCGTGATCTGGCGACGTTCTAATTTTGTTTAAACCAGCAGTATAATTCACTCCATTTCCAAACGATAATGTTTTAAAAGGAATTAACCCCTGATCATGATAAGTAGCAATTACGGCATCAAATTTTTCATATTGACTGTTTCCAAAAAAACCATCTGCTGGATAGGGTCCAAAAACCATAGTTCCTTTCTCAAATAATTTTTTTATTACTGGTTTTAGAATTGTGTCGTCTTCTTTTCCAATAACGCCGCCATCGCCTGCATGAGGATTCAACCCTAAAACCGCAATTTTTGGTTTGTTGATGCTGAAATCTTGAATCAAAGACTGTTTTATAGTTTCTATTTTTTGCTTAATCAAATCTTCTGTAAGATGAGAGGCTACATCGTTCACAGGAATATGATCGGTTAAAAGCCCAACTTTAAGCGTATCTTGAACCATAAACATCAATGCATTTCCTTCTAATTCTTGGTTTAAATAATCAGTATGTCCAGGAAATTTAAATTCGTCTGATTGAATGTTATATTTATTTATTGGCGCTGTAACTAAAACATCAATTTTGCCTTCTTTTAAAGCTTTAGTTGCTGTCACAAATGATTTTATAGCATATTTTCCCATAGCATCGTCATTAACACCAAAATTCAAATCTACATTTTCTCTCCAAACATTTAAAACATTGATTTTTCCAATAACAATTTGTTCCAATGTATCAATTCCATGAATTGCCGAAGTAGATTCAAAGGTTTTTTTGACGAAAGAAATTATTTTCACATTGGCAAAAATAACGGGCGTGCAGAATTCTAACATTCGAGAATCTTCAAATGTTTTTAGCACCACTTCGCTTCCAATACCGTTTAAATCTCCTATTGAAATTCCAACGATTATATTTTCTGCTTTTTTTATCATGACTACACGTTATTTATTGCTAATTTTGAAGTGCAAATTTAGTAAAATAAAATAAGAAATGTTTACAGGAATAATAGAAACCCTTGGCGAGATTAAAGCACTTCATAAAGATGGCGGAAACGTTCATATAACAATAGCGTCGTCCGTTACAGATGAATTAAAAATTGACCAAAGCGTAGCTCATAATGGAGTGTGTTTAACCGTAATTGCCATTAATAAAAACGAATATACCGTAACTGCAATTCAAGAAACTATTGATAAAACAAATCTTTCGGACTGGAAAACAGGCGATTTTGTAAATCTAGAACGCGCCATGAAATTGGGCGACCGTCTTGACGGACATATTGTTCAAGGGCATGTCGATCAAACTGGTATTTGCAAATCTATTGAAGAAGCGAATGGAAGTTGGTATTTTACTTTTGATTACGACCCGATTTTAAATAATCTAACCATAGAAAAAGGTTCGATTACGTTAAATGGAGTGAGTTTAACGGTTGTAAATTCTTTGAAAAGTGAATTTAGTGTTGCAATTATTCCTTATACTTATGAGCATACAAATTTCAAAAATTTTAAGATAGGAACAAAAATTAATCTTGAATTTGATGTAATAGGGAAGTATGTTTCTAAATTATATTCTTTGAAATAGAAGCTTGTTTATTTCTTCCAACGTAAACTTTCCATCAAATTTTGAACATCGTTTTTAATGTAACTTGCCGCTGGCATTATCGAATCAAAGTTGGGTTTTGCGTAAAAATATACCGATCCAGCAACGAAGTTCTTGGTGCTATCGGTGACGTAAAACTGTGTGTTTGTAGCCGCATTACCATCCACTTGATAAAACATTCCAAACACCTTGTTTGTTGGGTTTAAATACGGCTGCTCCAATATATCATCTGCTTTAATCACGTGTTCATACGTCAATTTCTGAGCGTCACGCAGCAATAAATTGATATTATTGTTCACGGGTTTATAAGTTAAATAAATTGTGGCTTTCATTTTTGGATAGGCAATTTCAAAGTTACAATCGCCTTTTTCAGTGATAATTGCATTTGAATTTATATCAAAAGTATAATGGCAATCGTTTTCAAAATGAGAATATTCCGCAACTGGATAATCCAAACGCAAATAACTTGAAGGCTTCGGAATCGATTCGTTTTTGCAACTAATAAATACTAATGTTACAGTTATAAGAAGTGCGGAGACAATGTTTTTTTTGAGCATTTATAGTTATTCTATGGTTACCTTAATTTGTTTGATTCTTTTTTTGTCAACGGTTTCAATCACAAAACTACAGTTTCCAAAAGTTAATTTGTGTCCTTTTTTAGGAAAATTTCCGTGAATTTCTAATAAAAAACCTGCTAATGTTTCGGCTTCCCCTTTTCTATCTTCAAAAAGCGTTTCGTCAACATCAATGATTCTATAAAAATCTTTCAGGTTTATTTTTCCTTCAAACAGATAATTTTTAGCGTCAATTTGAGAAAAACTCAAATCGTCATCGTCAAATTCATCGCTAATATCGCCAACAATTTCTTCGATTACATCTTCAAGAGAAACCAATCCAGAAGTACCGCCATATTCATCAACAACAATGGCTAAATGGTTTTTCATACTTTGAAAATCCTTCAATAAATCATCTAACTTCTTATTTTCGGGAACAAAAAATGGCGCTCGAAGCAATGTTTTCCAATCAAAATTTTTATTGTCTATGTGCGGAATTAAATCTTTGACAAACAAAACGCCTTCAATATGGTCAATACTGTCATTATAAACTGGAATTCTTGAGTACCCTTTTTCAATAATTTTTGGCAATAATTTTTCAAAAGTTTCATTGATTTCAATTGCAAAAATATCAATTCTGGGGCTCATTACTTGTTTTGTATCTGTATTTCCAAAAGAGACAATGCCTTCTAATATTTTCTGTTCGCCGTGAGAAGTTCCTTCAGAAGATGTTAATTCTAAAGCTTGAGAAAGTTGGTCAACAGAGAAATTCGATTTTTGCTTTCCTAATTTTTCGTGCAAATAAATGGTAATTGCTCGCATTGGCAAACTAACTGGCGAAAGCAATTTGTCTAAAATATAAAGAGGTTGTGCAATGAATTTAGCAAATTTCAGATTATTTCTGTTGGCATATACTTTGGGCAACACTTCGCCAAACAACAATATTAAGAAAGTAACCACGATTACTTCTAAAATAAATTTTAATAATGGAGAGGAAACAAACGAAAATAAATCGTTACCTATATAAGAGAACAATATTACGACTCCGATATTTATAAAATTGTTAGCCACAAGTAATGTGGCTAACAATTTTTTAGGTTTTTGTAATAATGAAAATATTAAATTCCCTTTGGACAAATCTTCTTTTGAAACCTCATCTAAATCTTTAGTTGAGAGAGAGAAAAATGCGACTTCAGCACCTGAAAGCAACGCTGATATAAAAAGCAAAACGAGAATTACAACAAAGCCAAACAGCAAATTAGTGTCTAAATTTTGAAAAATAGCAATGAAACTGGGAGGTTCCGGGTCCAAATTAAAATAAATTAGTTAAACAATTAAAACGGCATATCGTTTTCAGAAAGACCTGCTGCTGCTTCAGAACTTGTCGGTTTAAAAGGCTCCGACTCTTTTTTAGTAGTTAAAAAAGTAAATTCTGTTACTTGAATTTCAGTTGTGTATTTCGTAGATCCCTCTTCTGTTTGCCATTGGCGCGATTTTATTCTGCCTTCAACATAGATTTTATCTCCTTTTGATAAATACTTTTCGCAGATTTCTGCTGCCTTATTTCGCACAACTAAGTTATGCCATTCGGTAGTATTAATTTTTTCATTAGTCGTTTTATTGATATAGGTTTCGTTTGTCGCCAATGGAAATCTACCAATACAATTGCCTCCATCGAAGTAATGCATTTTTACATCATCACCAAGGTAGCCAATTAGCATAACTTTGTTTATTGTTCCGTTCATCTTAATATTGAAAATTTTAATAAAGTCAAATGTAAGCTATTTTAATTTAATACACTATATTCCTTTTCTATAAAATTAAAAATTACTATCGGAAACGGAAAAGTTTTTAATTTTTGAGCAGTAATTCCTTCATTAATCTTTTCTTTTATTTTTATTTTCCAAAATTTAATGTTTAAGTGTTGGTGCGAAAGTTTGTGAATTTGTCCCTTGGAATTCCAATCATAAATAGAAGTGATGGAATATTTTTCGCTATATTTATCTGAAATCAAACCTGAAATTTCATCAAAATTAACTTCGGTTTCTGTTTCTATCAATGGGAATTCGTATAAATTATGCCAGATCCCTTTTTGATCTCTTTTTTGAATTATGGTATTCAAATCTTCATCTTTAAAGACCAAATAATTAAAAAATCGGTAACTAACTTTAATTTTTTTCGATTTAAAAGGCAATAAATGCACTTTTTTCTTTTGTAAGGCAGCGCAACTTGAATTAAAAACACAAATTTCGCAATTCGGATTCTTTGGAACGCATTGCAAAGCACCAAATTCCATGATGGCTTGATTGAAATTGGCCGGGTCGTTTTTTGGCATTAATTCAAATGCTAAAGCGGCAAATTCTTTTTTGGCTGTAGCCAATGATATATCGGTTTCAATATCAAAATAGCGGGAAAGCACTCGAAATACATTTCCATCAACAACAGGAACCACTTCATTATAGGCAAAAGAGGCAATTGCGGCGGCCGTATAATCTCCAATTCCTTTTAATTTCAATAAATCTTTATTGTTGTTAGGGAATTCTCCTTTAAATTCTGAAACTACAAATTGTGCAGTTTTATGCAAATTTCGTGCCCTTGAGTAATATCCTAATCCTTGCCATAGTTTTAAAACTTGTTCTTCGGAAGCATTTGCCAAGTCAAAAACCGTTGGGAAAGCATTGGTAAAAGCCAAATAATACGGCAATCCTTGAGCAACTCTTGTTTGTTGAAGCATGATTTCTGACAACCATATTAAATATGGATTTTGAGTATTTCGCCAAGGCAAATCACGTTTGTTATTTAAATACCATTGAATTAATGAGTTACAAAAAATCATGTTGTGTTATTTAACTGCAAAAGTAATTTTTTATGTTATTAAATTAAATTGTTTATGCTTGAATAATTGTTTTTTTAATTCCTATATTTGCAACCTTAAAAAAACAGTACAACTTTATTAATTAGAAAGAAAATGACGAAAGCAGATATCGTAGCAAAGATTTCAGATAGACTGGGTCTAGAAAAAGGAGATGTTCAAGCAACAGTTGAAACATTTATGGAAGAGGTAAAAAACTCTTTAGAAACTGGTGACAATGTTTACTTAAGAGGATTTGGAAGTTTTATTATTAAAACTAGAGCCGAAAAAACGGGTCGTAATATTTCAAAAAACACCACTATTAAAATTCCTGCACATAACATTCCTGCATTTAAACCAGCGAAAGTTTTTGTAGAAGGGGTTAAAATAAATAACGAACCAAAATAATAATTTATTAATCAATAAAATCTTAAAGATATGCCAAGCGGTAAAAAAAGAAAAAGACATAAGGTAGCAACGCACAAACGTAAAAAAAGAGCGAGAGCTAACCGTCATAAGAAGAAAAAGTAGTTTAAGACTACTTTTTCTATTTTAGAATACCCAAGTTCATTGAAATCGAGAAAAAGACAAAAGATGAAAGACAAATAGATAAAAGACTTCGGTCTATTATCTTTAATCTATTATATAAAACTTTTCTCACCGGGTTCAATACCTGTTAAAATATTGTTTAATCCATCCTTACTGAAAAGTTAATGGTTGATAGTTGCTAGTTGATAGATTTTCCAACAACCGACAACCAACAACCGACAACTCTAATGTTGGGATAAAAATTTACAAATGAATAAAGAATTAATCATCAGATCTAGTTCCGAAGCAGTAGATTTTGCCTTATTAAAAGATGGAAAACTAATTGAATTGCACAAAGAAGAGGAAAAAAGCAACTTCCAAGTTGGCGATATTTTTATTGCCAAAATAAGAAAACCAGTTGCCGGACTCAACGCTGCTTTTGTAAATGTAGGCCACGACAAGGACGCCTTTTTACATTATCACGATTTGGGACCTAATCTTGCTTCCCAACTGAAATTCATAAAGCTTGTAAGCGCAGGTAAAATAAAGGATTTCAACCTTAAAAACTTTCAGTTTGAAAAAGAAATTGATAAACATGGAACGGTCTTAAATATTTTAAGTCCAAACCAGTCAATTTTAGTACAAGTCGTTAAAGAACCTATCTCTACAAAAGGACCAAGAATTAGCTCAGAGCTTTCTCTTGCCGGTAGATTTATTGTTCTCGTTCCTTTCTCTGACCGAGTTTCTGTTTCTCAAAAAATAGAAATAAAAGGAGAAAAAGAGCGTCTAAAACGATTGGTACAATCCATCAAACCAAAAGGATTTGGCGTTATTGTGAGAACAGTAGCCGAAGGCAAAAATACAGCCGAATTAGAAAAAGATTTGCAGAACCTGCTAGGCAGATGGACTGCAATGTGTAAAAAATTACCAACCGCGCATCATCCGTCCAAAATTTTAGGAGAGCTCAACAGAGCTTCTTCAATTTTAAGAGACGTTTTCAATGATTCCTTCAGTGGAATTCATATAGATGATGAAGAGTTGTATAACGAAACCAAGGACTATTTACAAGAAATAGCGCCTTCAAAAACATCAATTGTTAAGTTTTATCAATCTAATGATACTCCTATTTTCGAGAAATACAACATAGAGAGACAAATCAAAACTTCATTTGGTAAAAATGTATCGATGAGCAAAGGAGCTTATCTTATTATTGAACACACAGAAGCACTTCACGTCATTGATGTGAACAGCGGAAACCGTTCTAATAAAGCTTCTAATCAAGAAGACACAGCCATGGAGGTCAATATGATAGCAGCCGCAGAAATCGCCAGACAATTACGTCTTCGTGATATGGGTGGAATTATCGTAGTAGATTTTATCGACTTGTCTAATCCAGAAAACAGAAAAGTGTTGTACGATTTCTTGAGAGAAGAAATGAGTGATGACAAAGCAAAACATAAAATATTACCTCCGAGTAAATTTGGATTAGTCCAAATAACAAGACAAAGAGTACGGCCAGAAGTAAATATTGAAACCAGAGAAGAAGATCCCAACAATGACAAAGGGGATATTGAAGCTCCAATTTTAATTATCGACAGAATTATTTCTGACCTTGATAGAATCGTAAAAACGCAAGCAAATGTAGTACTTAATGTACACCCATTCGTAGGCGCATACCTTACAAAAGGACTCCCATCCATTCGTTCAAAATGGTTTTTTGAATATAAAAAATGGGTAAAAATAATACCGCGTGACGCTTACACGTACTTTGAATATCACTTCTTCGATAAAAAAGGAAATGCTATTAAAGACTAATTTCAAAAACCGTCTCGTTTTTATTAACGAGACGGTTTTTTTTATGTCCATAGGTCACATTGCGGGGAACGAAGCAATCTTTTTCTTGGAGCTATTTCCAGCTATTCACTTCAATCCACGCGAAAAAGCGTGGGATTTCCGTTGCTATCTGGGCTATGGGATTTGATATTTCAAGATTATTTCCTTTTATCAGAAAAAAATCGCTTCATTAATTCCGAAGCTTCTTCCGCCAAAACGCCCCGAACAACTGTAGTTTTAGGGTGCAATTGGGTTCCCATTTTCTCGAAACCACGATGTTCATCGCTTGCTCCAAAAACAATTTTTGAAATCTGACTCCAATACAAAGCACCAGCACACATTTGGCAAGGCTCTAAAGTAACGTACAACGTGCAACCCGTTAAGTATTTTCCGCCAAGGAAATTCGCCGCCGAAGTAATGGCTTGCATTTCTGCGTGGGCAGTTACATCAATCAATAATTCGGTGAGATTATGCGTTCTTGCAATGATTTTATTGTCAATTACAATTAAAGCACCCACAGGAATTTCGCCTTTTTCAAAAGCAAATGCTGCTTCCTGCAAAGCTCTTTTCATAAAATATTCGTCGTTGAAAGGATTTTCCATAAGCGCACTAACCCCAAAAGGGGGAATTTTTAAGTTAAGAACAAAAATACAATTTCAAATCGTACATTTGCATTATGTCAAACAATTTACTTTTAAATATCAATTCTCCAACCGATTTACGGCTTCTTGACGAAGGGCAACTTCCTCAATTGGCACAAGAATTACGAGATTTTATTATTGATATTGTAGCCGTAAAAGAAGGGCATTTGGGAGCAAGTTTAGGTGTTATAGAACTCACAATTGCCTTGCATTATGTCTTTGACACTCCAAATGATTTATTGGTTTGGGATGTTGGACACCAAGCTTATGGACATAAAATCCTCACAGGAAGACGAGAGAATTTTCATACCAACCGACAACGAAACGGAATTTCAGGATTCCCAAAACGAAGCGAAAGCAATTTCGATACTTTTGGCGTTGGACATTCTTCTACTTCAATATCGGCAGCTTTAGGAATGGCAATTGCCTCCAATTTGAAAGGTGATTTCAACAAACATCACATTGCGGTAATTGGCGACGCATCGATTGCATCTGGAATGGCATTTGAAGGATTGAATCACGCAGGAGTTACCGATGCAAATTTATTGGTAATTCTGAACGACAACGCCATTGGAATTGATCCAAGTGTTGGTGCTTTGAAAAACTATTTAACTTCAGTAAAAGAAGGTAAAAACCCAAGGCAAAACAATATGATTAAGTCCTTGAATTTTGATTATTCTGGACCAATTGATGGGCACGATATTTTTGCGGTTCTCAAAGAATTGAAACGTTTACAAAGAATAAAAGGCCCGAAATTCCTTCACATCATTACCACAAAAGGAAAAGGACTTCAACAAGCCGAGGAAAATCAAGTGCAATACCACGCACCCGGAAAATTTGATAAAATTACAGGAGATATCATACCTAAATCGGAACAGCATTTGCCTCCAAAATACCAAGATGTTTTTGGATTAACGGTTTTAGATTTGGCGAAATCCAATGAAAAAATAATTGGAATTACACCCGCAATGCCGTCAGGAAGTTCCTTGAAATTTATGATGGATGTATTTCCAACACGTGCTTTCGACGTTGGAATTGCCGAGCAACACGCCGTGACATTAGCTGCTGGAATGGCTACACAAGGAATGATTGTTTTTTGCAATATTTATTCCACCTTTTTACAACGAGCGTATGACCAAGTGATTCACGATGTAGCTTTGCAAAACCTCCCCGTAATTTTCTGTTTGGACAGAGCAGGATTGGTTGGCGAAGATGGCGCAACGCATCACGGGGTTTTTGATTTGGCGTATTTGCGTTGTATTCCAAATATAATTGTTTATGCTCCAATGAATGAAATTGCGCTTCGAAATATTTTATATACCGCTCAATTGGGATTGAATAATCCTATTGCTATTCGTTATCCAAGAGGTCGTGGGGAAATTGTAGATTGGCAAAAGCCCTTTAAAAAAATTGAAATTGGGAAAGCCAATTATTTAAAAGAAGGAACAATTACTGCAGTTTTATCAAATGGTACAATTGGAAACAAAGTTACATTGGCATTAGCCAAAATAAATAACTCTGAAACAATTGCGCATTATGACTTTGCTTTTGTAAAACCATTAGATGAAATGACGTTGCATACTATTTTCAATGCATTTGAAAAAATAATTACCATTGAAGACGGCGTAATCAAAGGTGGTTTTGGAAGCGCCATTCTTGAATTTGCCTCTCAAAATAACTATCCAAACACAATACTAAATTTGGGAATTCCCGATGAATTTATCGAACACGGAACAGTTGAAGAATTGCAAAAACAGTGTAAAATAGACGTTAAAAGTTTAATTTCAATTTTATCATAAAAAAAATCCAATCACCGAAACGATTGGATTTTTTTGTTACTATTCTAATAAATAATTAGTTTTTAATAATTTTTTGAGAGTAATTTAAATCATCTCCTGAAATTCTAAGGACATATATTCCTGATTCAACAGATTTTAAATCAATTGTTTTTTCTGTATTAAATAGCTCATTTTTAGCTGCGTATACTTCTCTTCCGTTTAAATCAATAACCTGAATAGTCACTTTTCCGCTATATTGATTGATGTTAATATTAAACTGTCCATTCGAAGGATTTGGAGAGATAGAAACTCCTTTTTTATTTAAAAAGTCTTCGTTTGCTAATGTTGCAGATGTAAACATTCCAGAAAAAATCCCTCTTCCGTAAGTAGCTGCATAAACGGCATTATCATTTCTTAAATCCATATCAGTAACTTTTACATTACTCATACCATTGAAAGACTGATACCAAACGGGTGACGCAGTATCAAAAGTACTAGTAAACCAAACGCCCAATTCTGTTCCTATGATTACTTCGTTTAGTTTTAATGGGTTTTGCAAGATACATTTTACAGGCATATCGGGCAAGTTCCCTTCTTTGTTTTCCCATGTCGTTCCTCCATCAGAACTGTACCAAACATTTATTACGTTGTAGTTATGGAAAGTCACAAAAATATCATTATTTGAAGCTCCTAATTCTACATCTGAGATACTACCTAAAAATTCTGGTCCTGTAATATCAGTCCAGGCTACGCTAGCAACTGTAGTTGTGTTTGCATTTACGGATCTTAATAATTTACCATTTTTAAATCCTGCTAATAAAGTAGTAGCGGAAGTAGTGTATTTAGAAACATTTAATGCTGTTACTGTACTTGTAATTAATGCATTTGTAATTGTAGATTTAACAGGTAAAGTTGAAGTAGCTGGATTAGTATTTGTATAACGTCTAATTCCATAGGTAGTTGTTGTTCCCGCTACAGAATAATCAGAATACAATATGTCTTTACTAGAATCTAATGCCATTTGAGAAATGAAAGCGCCATTGCTTGTAGATTCACTATTTAATAATTTTGAAGTACCGGTAGTAAGTCTAGAATAAATACTTTGATTGTAAACATAATTAGTAATCATATATTTATCAGCACCCTGATCAAATAGACTGATACCTCCATCTCCGCCTTGTACTTGAGAACTGCTATTTGTAGTTCCAGTTACCCCATTGAAATATTGCGAACCGTTGTCTTGAGCACCAGCGACAAAATTATCGTTTGTTAAACCGCTAACGGTAGAGGTTGGTGCAACACCAACACTATAAAATTGAGTAACGTTAAATCCAGTATTTCTGGAAATAATTCCAGAAGAATTTGAAGCAGTAGATAAACTTCCACAATAATACACCCCACCATCATTTCCAAACGTCGCAGCGTTTGTACTTCCTGGTTTGAATGTAATTGCATGTTGGTCAGAGTGTACCGAAGAACCCGAATTCCAAGTTGAAATTTGCGACCATGTAGCTGCTCCATCATTAGATCTGAATAAGTCAATTCCCCCAACATATAAAATTTGATCGTTACTAGGGTCGGCTTCAATTACTAAATCATACCAAGCTTGAGCACCTGTGAATCCGTAAGTGTCCGTTCTAGTTGCAGGATTTAAAGAGACTACGGGCAATGCCGGAGTTGTAGTTGTAGCAAAACCATCAGTTGTTTTAATTATTTGAACTTCAACTCCATCGGTAGTAGTTGCTTGTTTTAGTTGTGCTAATACATAAATTAGGTTTGGGTTAGTTGCAGAAATTTCAATTTCTGTTCTTCCGCCGCCTCCGTTTGCTGTAACGGTATATTTATCGGTAAAAGTAGTACCACCATCAGAAGAACAAAATATTTTTCCCCCGCCATCATTATGACCAAAACTTAGTTTAGTTGCTACCCATATTTTATTATCGCTACCAATTTCTATATCATTAGGACAATGTTTATTACCATTTGTAGTAAGCGGCAGGTTTAATAAATTCCAAGAGGCACCTCCATTATTAGTTTTATATACTCCATAAGCGTCCGAACCCAAATATGTTGTGGTATTAGCATCTCCATAGTAAGAATCTGCTACAGCTACAAAAACTTCAGAAACACCAGCGTTATTTCTAATAGCTATCTTGTTTATATGTTGAGCTCCAGGAACAATATTCCCTGAAAGTGCTCCAGGAATACTAGGATTTAAGGTTCCAACAATAGGACCATTAGCTAATGCATTTTCTAAAAGATAGCCATCGCTTGATGAAATCATAATTGAAGGAATGGTAATTGTAGTATCAGTTCCTCCCATTGAAATTGGAGGTCCAGCAATATTATTCATCATAATTACTGCGATTGCACCAGCATCTTGAGCAAATTTTACTTTAATTGCAAATGTACAGCCACCTCTTCTAATTAATGCTATTTTTCCGCTAAGCGCGCTCGCATTTGTAATTGTACTACAGCCAAGAGAGGTAGGGGCAGAAACGCCATCATTAACTAGAACAATATTTCCTGTAATTGGCGTGGTTACCGTCGCTCCAAAAGAAGTATTTGGAATACATGGATATACACCAGCAATGCTACCAGGACTATTAATGGTTAAATTTGATGCAGTTTGGAATGTTGTAGGACCCGAGATACCTCCAAAAATCTTAGTCCAAGTTACTCCTCCGTTAATTGATTTCCAAACGCCATCTCCACCTGCGTCTCCGCCAGTCCAAGATTCTCCTGTACCAACATAAAAAATATTAGTATTATTTGGATCATAAGCAAGGCAAGAAACATTTAAATTATCTGAAATATTTACCCTAGTCCACGCAGATCCAGAATTTGAAATAGCAGTATTTTTCCATAAACCACCGGTTATACCACCAGCAAAAACAGTTTCACGAGTTGTATCGTTTGGGTCAAACATAATTGCTCTTGTTCTTCCTCCAACATTTGTTGGACCTCTTTCTACCCAACTGTTATCAACTTCATCACCAGGAACTCTTCCTGAAGCTAGAATACGCTGTCTTTCTGTTAAAAGTTCTTTTCTAATAACTTCTAGATTTTCAGGAGTTGGTCTTCCTAAAACTGGATTCATAGTAAGTTCCCACTCACTTTCATAATATTTGTTTGGCGGCACCCCATTTTTTCCACCTTCATCTTCAGAAAGGTTTGCGTTTTTTGAAAATGGGCTATGACTTTGATAATAAGCCAATTTTTTTCTTAATTCAAGTGTTTTTTTACTTGGTTTAGCTTTTTTATTTTTTTCAATTGTAGCAGATATTGCTTTAGATTCTTTTTCTGTTTTTGTCTGAGAAAACCCGGACAAAATAAACAAAATGGAGAAAATTGAAATAAGTAGTTTCTTTTTCATAATATTAGTTTGAAATTTTTAAGATTGTAAATATAGGAATATCATTTATTCTAACAAAAAATATAATCATAATCGATTATTATTTAACTTTTTGATGCATTTATCGTATTAAATAATATGTAAGCATTTCCATCTGTTAACAAGGAAATAAAGTGACAAATATGAAGCAATCTATCGTATAAATTTTCTTTTTCCACTTTAAATTTTTCAGGAAGTAATTGCAATACTAACTTATCAAAATTGGAAGCTTTCCCATCAAAATCATTATTAAAAGCGGTTGTAAATTTATCCAATAACGTATTTATGATTTGATAACCCGTCAATTCCTTTTCGATTACTTCCCGACTTTGATAAATATTTTTCACACTCAATTTAATAATATCGTCCATTTGCGCCTTGTATTTGCTTTTATCGGTCAATGCATACGGAAATTTCCCTTCTAAAATCAACTCTTCATTTTCGATAAAAACTTTCACAGCATCATTAATTAAACTTCCAATTGCTAAAGCGCGCAAATAACTAATTCGATCTTCTTTTGTAGTTAAAGTATTGTATTTATTAGTGTCAATGCTGTCTTTTACTAATTTTATTAAATATTCCAAAGCATAATCTTCCGAAACCAATCCAAGATTCATCCCATCTTCAAAATCAATAATTGTGTAACAAATATCATCTGCGGCTTCCACCAAATAGGCCAAAGGATGTCTTTCAAAACCAATATCATTTCCAGTTTTGTTAGAAATCATTCCCAATTCTGACGCTACATCTTTAAAAAAATACACATCCGATTGAAAAAAACCATACTTTTTATCAGCAATATCCGAAGTTGGTTTTTTCGGCAAACTCTCTTTCGGATATTTCATATATGCGCCAAGCGTGGCAAAAGAAATCCGCAATCCTCCTTCATTTCCTGGTCTTGAACTCGTTAAAACCGAAAAACCATTGGCATTTCCTTCAAAATCAATCAAATCTTGCCATTCTTTATTCGATAAATTTGCTTTGTATTTTTGTCCGTTTCCATTAGAAAAATATTCGCCAATTGCCTTTTCCCCAGAATGACCAAAAGGAGGATTTCCAATATCATGAGCCAATGAAGCCGCTGCAACAATTGCCCCAAAATCATTCATTTGAAACCCATGAATTTCTTGCAAATAAGGATATTTTTCAATAATTTTCTTTCCAACTAATCGTCCAATAGAACGCCCAACCACCGAAACTTCCAAACTGTGTGTCAATCGAGTATGGACAAAATCAGTCTTGGACATTGGAATAACCTGCGTTTTATCCTGCAAACTTCGGAAAGCAGCAGAAAATATAATTCGGTCATAATCTACCTCAAACCCCAATCTGGTGTCGTCTTGTTCTTTGCGCAACCGCTTAAAAGTATCGCCTTGTCGTTTTAGTGATAGTAATTGTTCCCACTTCATTATTAATAGATTTCAGATGTTCAGTTCACGAATATACAAAATAAGACAGAAGTTACTTCATCACTAGAAATTTTTAATAAATAATTAAATTATGTAATACGTTCAATTTAGCTACTTGTCCCTATTGTAAAATATCTTATTTTTGCATCTATTCTTGATTAGTTTCAAGAATTTCTAAAAAACAATTATGATACAAATACCTAAAAGATATACAATTACCGCAGCATTACCTTACACGAATGGCCCAATTCATATTGGTCATTTGGCGGGCGTTTATGTGCCGTCAGATATTTATTCTCGCTATTTAAGATTGCAAGGCAGAGACGTTTTGTTTGTTTGCGGAAGCGATGAACACGGAGTAGCAATCTCAATGAAAGCTAAGAAAGAAGGGGTTTCACCACAAGAAATCATTGATAAATATGACGGAATTATTCGAAAATCATTTCTAGATTTTGGAATTTCTTTTGATAATTATTCCAGAACTTCATCTAAAATCCATCATGATACAGCATCAGAATTTTTCAAAAAATTATATGATAAAGGGGATTTTATAGAGCAAGTCACCGAGCAATTATATGACGCAAAAGCAAATCAATTTTTGGCAGATCGATTTGTAATTGGAACTTGCCCAAAATGCGGACATGAAGAAGCCTATGGAGATCAATGTGAAAAATGTGGTTCTACACTAAATGCCACCGATTTAATCAATCCAAAATCAACTATTACGGGAGAAATTCCAGTAATGAAATCAACAAAACATTGGTTTTTACCTTTAGATCGTTATGATGAATTTTTGAGAGAATGGATTTTAGTTGGACATAAAAACGATTGGAAACCCAATGTTTACGGACAAGTAAAGTCTTGGATTGACGGTGGTTTAGAGCCCCGAGCGGTAACCAGAGATTTAGATTGGGGAATTGATGTCCCAATTGAAGGTGCCGAAGGAAAAAAATTATATGTTTGGTTTGATGCTCCAATTGGCTATATTTCAGCAACCAAAGAATGGGCGTTGCGCGAAGGAAAAGAATGGGAACCATATTGGAAAAATGAAGACACAAAATTGGTTCACTTTATTGGGAAAGACAATATTGTTTTTCATTGTATTATTTTTCCTGCCATGTTGAAGGCTGAAGGCAGTTATATTTTACCCGATAATGTTCCTGCAAATGAATTTTTGAATTTGGAAGGAAACAAATTATCAACTTCAAAAAATTGGGCGGTTTGGTTGCACGAATATTTGGAAGATTTTCCAAATCAGCAAGATGTTTTGCGTTATGCGTTGACATCAAATGCACCAGAAACTAAGGATAATGATTTTACTTGGAAAGATTTTCAAGCGAGAAACAATAATGAATTAGTAGCTATTTTTGGTAATTTTATAAATCGTGTGGTGGTTTTAACCAATAAATATTACGAGGGAATTGTTCCAAATCCAAGCCCCCTAACCCCCGAAGGGGGAACTCTCAACTTTACGGATTATGATAATGAAGTATTAACAGAATTAAAAGCCTATCCAGCCGTTATTTCAAGTTCAATTGAACGCTACCGATTTAGAGAAGCTTTGGGCGAATTGATGAATGTTGCCCGTTTGGGAAATAAATATCTTGCCGATGAAGAACCTTGGAAAGTAATAAAAGACAATCCAGAACGCGTGCAAACACAGATGTATGTAGCCTTGCAAATTGCAGCAGCATTGAGTTCTCTTTGCGAGCCATTTTTGCCATTTACAGCCACTAAACTTTCAAGAATTCTGAAAATTGAAAGTAAAATTGATTGGAAAACAGTTTCCGAAACTTCTGAATTGATTTCTTCGGGGCACAAAATTGGCGAAGCAGAATTGCTTTTTGCTAAAATTGAAGATGAAGAAATTCAAAAACAAATGGATAAATTGGAAGCTACGAAAGTGGCGAATAAAGAAGAGATTGCTTCGTCCCTCGCAAAGACGGAACCTCAGAAAGAAACAATTCAATATGAAGATTTCGCTAAAATGGATTTGCGGGTAGGAACGATTTTAGAAGCGGAGAAAATGCCGAAAGCAAACAAACTTTTGATTCTTAAAATTGACACGGGAATTGATGTTCGGACGATTGTTTCGGGAATTGCCGAGAGCTTTTCGCCAGAAGAAATTATTGGAAAACGCGTTACTGTTTTAGTGAATTTGGCTCCAAGAAATCTTCGTGGCGTAGAAAGCCAAGGGATGATTTTGATGACCACAAATGCGGAAGGAAAATTGGTTTTCGTGAATCCGGATGTTGATGGGGTTGCAAATGGAGAGACAATAAATTAAAAAAAAATATAACACAAATTTCACAAATTTTCACAGATTTAATTTGTGAAAATATGTGAAATATATGTTTAGAAAATATTAAAATGAATCCAAAAATCATTTCATTCGACGCCGATGACACTTTGTGGCACAACGAACCTTATTTTGATGAAGCTCAGGCACGTTTTTGTGTATTGTTTCAAGATTTTGCTTCAAGTCAAGAGATATTGGGATTGATATTAAATCATCAAATTACTAATTTGCCTCTTTATGGTTTTGGAATTAAGGCATTTACCTTGTCGATGATAGAAACCGCTTTGGAATTAACTAATCATACAATTTCGGGAAAAGGAATTGAAAAAATTATTGCGATTGGCAAAGATTTATTGCAAAAACCAGTAGAATTATTACCAGAAGTCGAAACGGTTTTACAAGAATTGCAAGGGAAATATAAATTGGTTGTTGCCACCAAAGGCGATTTAAAAGACCAACACAGAAAACTTCACGATTCAGGAATTGGCTCTTTTTTTCATCATATAGAAGTTATGAGCGACAAAACCGAATTGGATTATATAAAGATGTTAGGACGATTGGATTGTAAACCAACCGATTTTTTAATGATTGGAAATTCACTTAAATCGGATGTTTTGCCAATTTTGAATATTGGTGGTTTTGGAGTTCACATTCCGTATCACACTACTTGGGAATACGAAAAAATTGATTTTGAAATTGAACACGAAAATTTTTATTCTTTTTTAAAAATTACGGAAGTCTTACCGCTTCTAAAATAAAATTCGTGATAATTCGTGCAATTCGTGACCAGAAAAATCAATTGTTATTCGTGCCGATTAGACATAAAAAAAGTCGCAGTTGACAGAAAATCTGAAAACTGCGACCTTAATTTCTTATTTCCCCTTTGGGGTTAGGGGGCTTTACTTTCCTAACATCAATAATTCATCGATTACGATTTCGGTGACGTAGCGTTTTTCTCCGCTTTTGTCTTCGTAACTTTTGTGGGTTAGTTTGCCTTCGATGGCGATTTCTTTGCCTTTTACCACATATTTTTCAATGATGTCGGCGGTTTTTCCCCAAGCAATAAGATTGTGCCATTGGGTTTCTTCAACTTTTTCTCCTTTGTCGTTTTTGTAACTTTCGTTTGTGGCGACGTTCAATTTTGCTAATTTTTTTCCTCCGTCGAATGTTTTGATTTCTGGATCATTACCAACGTGACCGATTAATTGAACTTTGTTTTTTAATGTGCTCATGGCGTTTAAAATTTAAATGGTTTTTATAAAATAATTTTTGTTTTGCCGATACTTGTTTGATTTCGACATTGCAAAGATGTGGCGACTTCCAAAATTTATTCGGTTGTTAACTGCTTACTTTCGGTTGTAGTTGTTTGTAAGCGTTTGTAATTGGAAAATTATCAGTATATTTGGTTTATTATCAACTAATTCCAATTGATAAAATAATTTGAAAAATGAAATATATAATTCAAATTCCTGACCCATGTAACGAAAATTGGAACGAAATGACGCCAACTCAAAAAGGTATGTTCTGTTCAAACTGCAAGAAAGAAGTAATAAATTATGAACATTATTCCAAATTTCAACTTGCAAAAACAATCAGAATTAATGAAGGAATTTGCGGAAGATTTACAAATGAACAATTAGATTGTGAATTAGAGTTTAATAAAAAAAATTATTTTCAACGAATTGGATTAGCGTTTGGATTCACTTCATTATTACTTTCAACACCCATTTTTTCGCAAACTCAAAAACCAAAGGTTGAAATTAATGATAAAAAAGAAACAGAATTAAAAAAAGAGGATGAATTAAATGGGAATATAGAATTTTCTGGAACGATTTATGAAAAAACGCTGAATGCCCAACAGAAATTTGATTCAATTCCAATTCCGGGAGTAAATGTAATTCAAAAAAACACTAAAAATGGAGTGCAGAATAATTTAGAAGGAGAATTTAAAATTAACATTCCGGTTAAAGATTTCGAGAATAATGTGATTTTAATTTTTTCTTTTATTGGAATGGAAAATAAGGAGATTGAAATATTTCCAACAAATAGAAATTTAAAAATAGAAATGATTCAGGAATCCCAAGTTTTGATGGGTGAAGTTATCATTGTAAAAAGGAAAAATAATATTTTTAGGAAAATAAGAAATCTTTTTAAAAGATATTAAAAAACACAAAAGGCATTACTCCTTTAGCCCCGATGGCAGTGAAAATCCCACGCTTTTGCGTGGATTGAAACGAACAGCGGGAATAGGATTGGTAAAAATAGACTGTTAATTCGCTTCAAAAAATAATGCTTTTTACGACTACAATTTTAATTTAAAATTCAGGAATTATGAACAAAACCTGCCTAGAATGCTCCGATAAAATTGTGGGTCGCGAGGACAAAAAGTTTTGCAGCGACGGTTGTAGGAACTCGTATAACAACAAAATTAATAAGGATAGCACGAATTTTATGCGCAATGTGAACAACAAATTACGGAAAAATTATCGGATTTTGAGTGCTTTAAATGTAGATGGGAAGTCGAAAACGACGCGGACAAAATTATTGAGTAAGGGATTTGATTTTGAGTTTTTTACGAATATTTTGAATACTAAAACTGGAAATACGTACTATTTTCTGTACGACCAAGGGTATTTGGCTTTGGAAAACGACTATTTTATGTTGGTTAAAAAAGATATTTAACTCCAAATTTATTTCAAATGAAAAACAAATTTACACCACTTTTATCGATTGTATTTATTGCTGGAATTATTGGGTTGCTTTACTATTTTATGATGCCGCAATGGGTTTCAAAGGACGAAGGTTCGCTTTCGGAATTTTCGACGCAGCGGGCTTTGGGGAAAGTGAAAATAATTTCGGAAAATCCACATTATATAGGTTCGGAAAATCATAAAATTGTTGGTGATTATTTGGTTCAAGAATTACAAAGTTTGGGTTTGGAAGTTCAAATTCAGGAAGGAACGACGCTTTCTGATTGGGGAAATTTGACGAAATCTAAAAATATTTTAGCGAGAATTAAAGGTTCTAACAGCTCGAAAGTGTTGTTGTTGCTGTCGCATTATGATAGCGCACCTCATTCGTATTCTCACGGAGCGAGTGACGATGCGTCTGGAATTGCGACAATTTTAGAAGGGTTACGTACCTTTTTATACACTAAAACGCCTCATAAAAACGATATTATTATTCTGTTTTCGGATGCCGAAGAATTGGGTTTGAATGGCGCGGCACTTTTTGTAACCAAAAGCAAATGGGCGAAAGAAGTGGGATTGGTTTTGAATTTTGAAGCGCGTGGAAGTGCAGGACCGAGTTATATGTTGATGGAAGTTAATCATGGAAATGCGAGTTTGGTGAAGGAATTTACGGCTGCAAATCCAAGTTTTCCAGTTTCCAATTCGTTGATGTATAGCATTTATAAAATGTTGCCCAACGATACGGATTTGACTGTTTTTAGAGAACAAGCAAACATTCAGGGATTTAATTTTGCGTTCATTGACAATCACTTCAATTACCACACAGCGCAAGATGATATTGACCATTTGAGCCTGAAAACACTGGCGCATCAAGGAACTTATTTGATGCCATTATTGAATTATTTTTCAAATTCAGATTTGAGTTCTCTGCAATCTTCGGAAGATTACGTTTATTTTAATACACCATTTTCATTTGTAAGTTATCCGTTTTCTTGGATTTTTCCAATGTTAATTGTTGCGGTTTTATTCTTTTTATTTTTAGTTTTTATTGGTCTTGGAAAGCGGGTTTTGGTGTTTTCAGAAATTGGAAAAGGGTTTTTGAATCTGTTTGGTTCGTTGCTGGTTTCAGGAATTATGACCTTTTTTGGTTGGAAATTACTTTTGAATATCTACCCACAATACAACGATATTCTTCAAGGATTTACGTATAACGGGCACGATTATATTGGTGCTTTTATATCTTTTAGTTTGGCGATTTGCTTCTTTTTTTACATAAAAGCGGATTCGGAAAACAAAAGCGAAAACTATGCTGTAGCGCCATTATTTATTTGGATTCTTATCAATTTTGCGATTGCTTTTTATTTACCTGGAGCAGGATTTTTTGTGATTCCATTGTTTTTTAGTTTATTGATGTTGGCTTATTTTGTTATCACACAAAAATCAAATCGCACGCTGAATTTAATTTTGAGTATTCCATCGCTAATCATTTTTGTGCCTTTTATAATTATGTTTCCGATTGGTTTGGGATTAAAAATTTTAGCTGGAAGTGCTGTTTTGACGGTTTTAGTTTTTGGACTGTTATTGCCAATATTTGGTGCATTTCCTAAAAAGGGAGTTTGGGCATTTGTACTGTTTTTAATTTCGATTGGGTTTTTTGCGAAAGCACATTTCAATTCCAATTATGCGAAAGGAACGGCAAAACCAAACAGCTTACTTTATATTTATAATGCGGATTCGGACCAAGCTTTTTGGGTAACGTATGACTTGAATTTAGACGAATGGACAAAAACGTATTTAGGCGATAATCCAAAAAACGCACGAATTTTAAACGACAATCCTTTGTTTAGCAAATATAAATCTGGGTTTACGTTTTCAGCTGAAGCCGTTGTAAAAGAAATTAGCGAACCCACAATTGAATTTTTTCAGGATAGTATTGGCGGTTCACAGCGGTATATTAAAATGAGGATTTCTCCGAATAGAAATGTAAATCGCTATGATATTTTTGCCAATCAAAAAATGATTTTCTTTAATTTGAAAGCAAATGGAGCAACTGCTTTGGGGCAAAAATGGAGTTTGTATTTGCGAAAAGGAAAGCGATTAATTAGTTATTATGTTGTTGATAATGATCCGTTGGAATTGCAGTTTTCTATTCCCGTGAATACTACTTTTGATATGGATTTGATGGAAAGTTCTTTTGATTTATTGACAAATCCAAAATTCAGAATTGCCAAAAGATTGCCTTGGATGATGCAGATGCCGTTTGTATTGAATGATGCGGTTGTGATTCAAAAGAAGATTGTTCCTTCGATTGTTATTCCTAAAACTAAGAATTATAGATTAAATAGTTTCATTACAAAAGATAGTTTGACGGTTGAAATTGATACATTAAAAACGAAATAAAGTATTTGTTGGCGAATTCAAGAGGTATTGCAAAATTAAACACAAACACAGATTTCACAGATTTTCACAGATTAAATGGGTGTATTATGAATAGATTTTAAAGTAAATTATTTATCCGTAAAATAAAAACTTAGATATTATGTTTTAGCGAACTTTGAATCGGAAAACAGGTCATCACAATTTGTGACGACATAACCCTTGAAAAAGACCATAAATTGCTCTTCCTTTTCTTTAAGGTCACAATTTGTGACCTTAAAGAAAAAAGAAATAAATAAATAACGAATCCATCCAAAAAGAACGAAAACAAATTGGTTACAAAAAATGATAATGACAAAAATTAGCATTCTTGGTTGTGGATGGTTGGGATTTCCATTGGCGAAAGCCTTATTAGAAAACGGATTTTCTGTTAATGGTTCGACGACTTCTACGGAAAAGATTTCAACGCTGAAAAATGCTGGAATATCCACTTTTTTAATTGAAATAGGGGAAGTTGCTATTAATGGAAATGTATCCGAATTTTTGGAAGAAAGTCAGGTATTAATTATAGATATTCCACCAAAATTAAGAAGAACTGCAAATGAAAATTTTGTTGCAAAAATTAAAAATTTAATCCTTTTTATTGAAAAATCAGGAATTAAAAAAGTGGTTTTTGTGAGTTCTACTTCGGTTTATTCTGATGATAATAAATTGGTTACAGAAGATACAATTGCAAATCCTGATACCGAAAGCGGCAAACAATTAGTAGCCTGCGAGCAGCTTTTACAAAACAATTCTCATTTTGAAACTACGGTTTTGCGATTTGGAGGATTAATTGGCGATGACCGAAATCCAATTCGTTTTTTGGCGGGTAGAACTAACATTGAAAATCCAAATGCACCGATAAATTTGATTCATCAAGAAGATTGCATCGGGATAATTCTGAAAATTATTGAATCCAATTGTTGGGGCGAAACCTTCAATGCTGTTGCCTCTTTTCATCCGAGTCGGGAGGCTTATTATACTCAAAAAGCTAAAGAATATAACTTGGAACTTCCTATCTTTGCGGCTTCAAAACCTTCAATTGGGAAAACAATTTTATCCGATAAATTGGAAAAAGTTTTGAATTACCAATTCATTAAAGACACTTTGTAAAATTGATACAAAAAATTAAAAGCGAAATTCAATCTAAAATAAGTTCCGTTGGATTGCCAATTTTGGCACTTTGTTGGGTGAGTTTCTTTTGGGGAACAACTTGGATTGCTTCTAAAGAAGGCGTGAAATATATGCCCGCTTTGCAACTTGCAGCAATTCGTCAATTTCTCGGTGCAACTTTATATCTTTCTTATTTTCTTTTCAAAAAAACAACCTGGCCAAAAGGAAAACAATGGAAAACAATTTTTATTTTGAGTATTTTGAATTTTGTTTTAAGTAACGGTTTGAGTACTTGGGGCGTTAAATATATCAGTAGTGGATTGGGTGCAATTATTGGCGCTTTGGTTCCACTTTGGGTTGTAATTATCAGTCTTTTTAGAGGTGAAAAATTATTAAAATTAGCCATTGTGGGTTTGATTGTGGGATTTGGTGGTGTTTGTGTAATTTTTTACGAACATTTAAGTGATTTCTTGATTTTTGATTTCCGATTTGGCATCATAATTTCGATAATATCTACTTTAACTTGGGCTTTTGCGACTTTATACACCAAGAAAAAAGCGGCAAGTTTTAATCCTTATTTTAGTTTAGGAATTCAGATGTTTATTTCTAGTATTTTACTTTTTGCCTACTTGGGCGCAACTGGTTCTGCGGTTAGTTTGAGTTCAATTCCGATGATTTCTTGGATTTCAATTGGCTATTTAGTCCTTTTTGGTTCGGTGCTAACGTTCATTGCATTTATCTATGCTTTGCAACATTTGCCGGCAGAAATTAATAGTATTTATGCCTATATCAATCCGATTATTGCGGTGCTTTTAGGGGCTTATGTTTTTGGCGAACCGCTTACTTTTTCAATTGCCATAGGCGGAATAATAACACTTTTCGGATTGTACTTGGTGAATCAATCCATTCGGAATTCTAAAAAATAGCTATAAAAAAATCCCATTTTGCTTTGAAACAAAATGGGATTTTATAGTTAATAAAAATAGGTTTTACCAAATTTTCACACGCTTTTCAGGAGTTACATACATTCCGTCGCCCACTTTAATATCAAAGGCAGAATAGAACGCATCTACATTTTGAATTGGCACATACGCACGGTACATTCCTGGAGAATGTGGGTCTGTTTTTACTTGATTTTTCAAAGCTTCATCTCTCATTTTTGAACGCCAAATTGTTGACCAAGAAATAAAGAATCGTTGTTCAGGAGTATAACCATCAATTAAACCTGGATTTCCATTTTCTTTTAAATCCAATAATAACCCATCGTAAGCAGCATTTACTCCGCCTAAATCCCCAATGTTTTCCCCCAATGTAAATTTACCATCAACGTGAGTTCCTGGCAATGGTTCCAATGCAGAATATTGATCTGCAAGTGATCCTCCAAGTGCCGTAAATTTAGTTAAATCTTCTGCTGTCCACCAATCAATTAGGTTTCCATCGGCGTTATAAGTCGCCCCTTGGTCATCAAATCCATGAGAAATTTCATGTCCAATAACAGCGCCAATTCCACCATAATTAACCGCTTCATCTGCTTGGTAATTATAAAAAGGTGGTTGTAAAATGGCTGCTGGGAATACAATTTCGTTATACGAAGGATTGTAATAGGCATTTACAGTTTGAGGCGACATTCCCCATTCTGTTTTGTCAACAGGCTTGCCCATTTTGTCTAAATCTTTTTTCCAACCCCATTTTGAGACATTTCTCAAATTTTCAAAATAGCTTCCACCTTCTTCTGGACTATTTACAATTAAAGCAGAATAATCTTCCCATTTGTCTGGGTAACCAATTTTAATTGTCAATTTATTTAACTTCTCAATAGCTTTCAATTTTGTTTCTGCCGACATCCAAGTCAAATTATTAATTCTGATTTCATACGCTTTCATAACGTTTTTAATCATTTTTGAGGCTTTGATTTTTGCTTCTGCAGGGAACATTTTTTCTACATATAATTTTCCTAAAGCTTCACCAACGGTTCCGTTTACGACTTGAAGTGCTTTTTCATGGCGAGGTCTTTGTTTTAAAGCACCCGTTAAAGTTTTTCCGTAAAAATCCCAATTGGCAGTTTCAATAGCAGTTGATAATTGACCCGAAGCCCCTCTCAATAACATCCAACGCATGTAAGCTTTCCAATCTTCTACTTTATTTTCGGTAAAAATAGTTTGCAACGCATTCATATATCTCGGTTGTGAAACGATAATTGTATCGACTTTAGCTAAGCCAATTCCTTTAATATAAGTATTCCAATCTACTGCTGGCAGCATTTTTTGCAAATCTGCAATTGCAGTTGGGTTGTATTGTTTTTTGCTGTCACGACGTTCCACTCTGTCTAATCTTGGTTTTGACATTTGGATTTCTAATGCAAGAATTTTATCCGCGTCGCTTTTTGCTTGTTCTGGTTTTTCACCTAAAAACAATAACATTTTTGCAACATGAAGTGCATATTTTTCTCTTTTTTCTTTTGAATCTTTTTCGTCAGAAACATAATAATCACGATCTGGCAAACCTAATCCTCCAGGACCGACGCTTACTACATTTCTAGTACTATTTTTTTCGTCGGCACCAACACCAACACCAAAAAATCCAACTCCACCGCCTTGTGCTTCGGTTTCCATCATTAATTTTTGCAAATCCTTAATGTTTTTCACTGCATTAATTTTAGCCAAATAAGGAGCTAATGGAGCAATTCCTTGTTTGTTTCTTGCCACAGTATCCATTGCGGCTTTGTACATGTTGATGGCTTTTCCTTGATCCGTGTTGGATTTGTATTTAGGATTTGTTGCTGCTTCTTTCAAAATCGCCAAGGCATCTTTATCGGTGTTTTGACGCAATTCATCAAAACTTCCCCATCGCGTTTTATCGGCAGGGATTTCAGTGTTTTTAAGCCACGTTCCATTTACAAATTTAAAGAAATCCTGGTTTGGCTTAACCGATTTATCCATAAAAGAAACATTTATTCCTGGCTCTTTTTGGGTAACCGCTTTTTGAGCATTACTATTTGCAAATCCAATTAAAGCTGGAATTACGAACATCATTTTTTTGTACAATTGTATTTTCATGTTTTAAATTATTTAGATATCAAAAATATTAATTTTATTTTTAATTTATGTTAAATTGATAAAATTTAAATTTACACCTCATTTAAAATGATTAATTTAAAATAATGGGGGAAAAAATTATTTTCGGCTATTTTACTTTCGTAAATTTGTGAAAAATTAAAAATGCTTTCTATTCTAAGAAAATACAAATTGTTTCTAAGTGTTGTGATTGTGCTTTCGGCTATTATATTAGCCCTTTTTTATTCGGCTTTAAAGCCAAAAAAGATGCTTCCAATTTATAATCCTTCAATGGTAAACCCTGAATTGGTAGATTCTACGGTTCAATATATTAGTAAATACCACGCGATTGCTGATTTCTCATTTACAAATCAAAACGGTAAAATAATTACTCAAAAGGACTATGAAGGCAAGATTTATGTTGCTGATTTTTTCTTTACAACCTGTGGTTCTATTTGCCCAAAAATGACTACTAATTTAGTTGAAATTCAAAAAGCATTTATCAATAATCCAAAAGTAATGTTGCTTTCTCACACGGTTTTCCCTGAAACAGATAGCGTTTCTGTTCTGAAAAAGTACGCTATAAAAAACGGAGTTATTGATAGTAAATGGAACTTGGTTACGGGTGATAAAAAACAAATATATACCATGGCAAGAAAGTCCTATTTAGCAGTAAAATTAGGCAAGCCAAATGAATTATACGATATGGTTCATACTGAAAATTTTGTTTTAGTTGATTCAAAAAGACGTGTGCGTGGATTTTACGATGGTACCAAAAAAGAAGATATTCAGCGCTTAATTGAAGATATTAATTTTTTGTGTTCCGAGTAATCTAGTCAATAGATAGATTTCCTTTCTAATAAATTCAAAACAACATTTGCTTAAAAATGTCATAAAACTGATAATTATCATTCGATTGAATATTATTATATTTACTTTTGTAATCTAAATTCAATCTAAATAAGGTTTGCGAACTACGATAAATTCTCTTAAAAAAGGTGAAAAAGCAATCATCAAAGATTTCGACATCGATACTATTCCATTAAAATTATTGGAAATGGGTTGTTTGCCAGGAAATGTGGTTGAATTACTTCAAATTGCCCCTTTTGGAGATCCTTTATATTTAAATATTAATGGCTCGCATCTTGCCATTCGGATTGAAACTGCTAAAGAAATTGAAGTTGAAATTTTAAAATCCAACTCAAAATGAGTAGCAAAAACATAAATGTTGCCTTAATTGGAAATCCAAATACGGGGAAAACCTCGGTTTTCAATCAATTGACTGGTTTGAACCAACAAGTTGGAAATTACCCAGGAATTACGGTCGAAAAAAAGATTGGTTTTTGCAAATTGACGTCAAAAATAAAAGCAAATATTCTAGATTTGCCAGGAACCTATAGCTTAAATGCGAGTTCTATTGATGAGAATGTTGTCATTGAATTGTTGTTAAATAAAAACGATAAATTATATCCTGATGTTGCTCTTGTTATTACCGATGTAGAAAATTTGAAACGGAACTTATTGCTTTTCACGCAAATAAAAGACCTTGAAATTCCAACTATTTTAGTCATAAATATGGCGGATAGGATGAAATTTAAAGGCATTTCTCTTGATATTCCCTACTTAGAATCACAATTAAAAACCAGGATTGTATTAATTAGTTCAAGAAAAGGGTATGGAATTGAGGAATTAAAAAATTTAATAATAAATTATAATTTCCTTTCAAGCGAACCTTGTTTGAACGCGTCAAGCATTGACACGGAATACTTTGAAATGCTACGAAAAACATTCCCAAATCAACTACTTTATAAATTGTGGTTGGTCATTACGCAAGACGTGAATTTTATGAATTTGGAACGTAATGAAATCCGAAATTCCTATACCAAATCACATTCTGATTTGAAGCGTTTGCAACAAAAAGAAACTATTAAAAGGTACCAATTTATAAATGATGTCCTGAAAGTTGGACATAAAATTGATACTTCAATTGCTAAAGATTTCCGAAGCAAATTAGATCGTGTTTTAACTCATAAATTTTGGGGCTATTTTATCTTTTTCATCATCTTATTTGTTATTTTTCAATCTATTTTTGAATGGTCAAAAGTGCCAATGGAATTTATAGATACTACTTTCGCAACATTAAGTACCTTTGCAAATGAATCCATGCCTGAGGGAGTTTTAACAAATTTAATCTCTCAAGGAATAATACCGGGAATTGGCGGAATTTTAATTTTTATTCCACAAATAGCCTTTTTGTTTCTGTTTATTTCTATTCTCGAAGAAAGCGGTTACATGAGTCGGGTAGTGTTCTTGATGGATAAAATAATGCGAAAATTTGGACTTTCTGGGAAAAGCGTCGTGCCCTTAATTTCAGGAACAGCCTGTGCAATTCCAGCAATAATGGCAACCAGAAATATAGAAAACTGGAAAGAAAGATTGATAACAATTTTGGTTACGCCCTTCACAACATGTTCTGCAAGATTGCCTGTTTATGCCATTATCATTGCGTTGGTAATCCCAGATACTAGAATATTTGGCTTTCTAAATTTGCAAGGATTGACTTTAATGTTGTTGTATCTTATAGGTTTTGGAATGGCTATTTTTTCCGCTTACATTTTAAATAAGATTTTGAAAATTAAAGGCAAAACCTTTTTTGTGGTTGAAATGCCAAACTATAAATTACCAATGTTTAAAAATGTTGCCATTAATGTAGTTGAAAAAACAAGAGCGTTTATTTTTGGAGCCGGAAAAATAATCCTTGCCATTTCAATCGTATTATGGTTTATGGCGTCTTATGGTCCTGGCAAAAAATTCAATAATGCGGAAGTTATTTTAACCGCAAAAAATGAAAATATAGGTCTTTCAAAATTAGAATTTAAGAATAAAGTAGCGGCTTATAAATTAGAAAATTCTTACATCGGAATTATGGGAAAAGCTATTGAACCCGCTATTTCTCCATTGGGTTACGATTGGAAAATAGGAATTGCAATCATCAGTTCATTTGCCGCAAGAGAAGTTTTTGTTGGAACTTTAGCAACCATTTATAGTGTTGGAGGCAATGAAAATGAAGATACTATAAAAAATAAAATGGGGGCTGAAATTAATCCAGAAACAGGCACTAAAATATTCAATTTTGCATCTGGAATTTCCTTGTTATTGTTCTATGCTTTTGCAATGCAGTGCGCAAGTACTTTGGCAATTACCAAGAAAGAAACGAATTCGTGGAAATGGCCTTTGGGACAACTTATTTTCATGAGTGGATTGGCATATATTGTTGCCTTAATTGCTTTTCAAATATTAAAATAGTTACTGATGGCTCAAGAAATAATCGCTTTTATCGCACTGGGAACCGCAATTGCTTTTTTGATTAAAAAATTCTTTTTCAAGAAAAAAAACTCAAAAAACTGCGGTCCTGATGATTGTGGTTGTCATTAGTTTTGAAGTCATTTCCCCTATCTTTTTTTATTAACAATTCTAAAAAATTAACGAGAGTCTAGCGTCCTAATTCTTGCTTATTTATTAGTTTTGTACTATGTATGCTTTAGTTGATTGTAATAATTTTTATGCTTCCTGCGAACGTGTTTTTCAACCGAAACTCAATGGGAAACCAGTCGTCATATTATCCAATAATGACGGTTGTGTAATTTCCAGAAGCAATGAAGCCAAAGCAGTTGGCATTCCGATGGGCATTCCGTTATTCAAAATCAAAGAGCTAATTAAGGAAAAAAATATCTCTGTGTTTTCTTCTAATTATGCTCTTTATGGTGATTTAAGCAATCGCGTAATGTCAATTTTAGGTCAATTTTCACCAAATTTAGAAATTTATAGTATTGATGAAGCGTTCCTAAATTTTGATGGAATGTCAGTTTTAGATTTTGATTCTTATGGAATTCTAATGAAAAACAGGATTCTAAAATGGGTTGGAATCCCAGTTTGTGTTGGTTTTGCACCCACGAAAGCATTGGCAAAAGTGGCCAATAAAATTGCAAAAAAATTTCAAACTAGAACCTCTGGAGTCTATACGATTGATACCGATGAAAAACGTATTAAAGCTTTAAAATGGACTAAAATTGAAGATGTTTGGGGCATTGGAAATAGGACTACCAAGAAAGTAAAACTTCGAAACATTAACACGGCTTTCGATTTTATTCAACCGCAGCATGAAAATTGGATTAAAAAAGAATTGGGTGTTGTAGGACTTCGACTAAAATACGAATTGGAAGGAAAGTCTGTCTTAGATTTGGAACCTATTCCAAATCAGAAAAAAAGTATCGCCACCACAAGAAGTTTTCCGAAACAAATATCTGATTTTGATTTATTAAGGGAACGGGTTGCTACTTTTGCTTCAATTTGCGCAGAAAAATTACGAAAACAAAATTCATGTTGCCATACAATAATAGTAATGTTGGTGATTGATAGACATACCATTAAAACATCTAAATATTATTTTAATATGGCTGTTACGCTACCTTTTGCTACAAATTCTACGATAACTATTTCCAATACCGCCATTGCAATATTGAAAAAATTATATGTTGGAAATGAAAATATAAAGTTTAAAAAAGCGGGTGTAATTGTCACTGAATTTATACCAGAAGACCAAAAACAATTTCAATTATTTGAAGAGGAAAATCCAAAACATTTGGCATTAATGAAATCGATTGATTTTTTAAATAAAAAGTTAGGGGACAAAAAAGTGAAGTTGGCTTCGCAAAATTTAAACCTTACTTGGAACATGAACCAAAACCATTTGTCACCAAAATTTACTACTAATTTTAAAGATATTCTTGAGATAAAATGTCAATAAACAAAAACATAAAACTTACTTTTTTATTGCCTGATTTTGATAGTGAACTAATAATTCCTTTCATTAAAGAGGGCGTTTCGGCAGGATTTCCATCTCCAGCAGCCGATTTTATGGAAACAAACATTGACTTAAATAAAGAATTAAGCGAAAATCAATTGGCTACTTTTTATATAAAGGTTAAAGGTAATTCTATGATTGATGCGGGCATAAACGACAAAGATGTTTTGGTTGTTGACAGAAGTTTAGAACCTCAAAACAATAAAATTGCAATTTGTTTTATTGATGGGGAATTTACAGTAAAACGTATTCTCGTAGAAAAAGAATGTCTGTATCTCATGCCCGAAAACCCCAATTATTCTCCTATAAAAATTACAGAAGAAAATGAATTGATTATATGGGGAATAGTGACTTACGTGATAAAAAAAGTTTAAATTATCGCTTCATACTAAAATGAGACCTGAATTCTTGACTAGTTCCATTTAGTTTATAAAAAATCTGAAACCAATAATCGGTTGACGGAAGTGGGTTCCCGTTATAATTTCCGTCCCATCCTGGACCGTTTGTTTTGAGTTCTTTTATGAATTTTCCATAGCGATCAAAGATATAAAGTACAGCATCAGGTTGAAAAGCCAAATCAACAATATTCCATGTGTCATGATAACTGTCGCCGTTGGGTGTGAAGTAATTAGGGTATTTTATTACATGAGCAAGTAAAGAAATGGCACCACAATTTCCTTTCGTATCTTTGATATTTATTGTGTGTGTTCCAGAAGCAACATCATGGAAAACAGTATCCGTTTGAAATGAACCGCCATCAATTTGGAATTCATATGTTCCAATGCCTCCTGTGACAGTTACAATTACATCAATACTATCTTCAAAAGCTCCAGAAACGGCAACTGTTGCAATTGGAGCACTTGATTTATCTACAACGACCGTAGTTGGATTATAACCACAATCATTTCCGATATTTGGTGTATTTTTCACAATAACCACATCGTAAGTTCCTTCTTGTAACGCATTATAATTTGCCCCAGTTCCCATTAATACGCCATTTAAATACCATTTAACAGTGTAAATACTTGGGTTTAAACCCGAAATTAATAAATACGGCCGAACTAATAACCCGGTTACATTATCTACACAAATTGTTCCGCCCCTAATAACTAAGTTTTTAAAAGGATACACAGCAATTGCAAAAGTTTTTTGATTGAAACAAGTGGCATTTGTAACAGCTGTTTCATAAACGTAAATTTGTTGAGAAGCAGTAATGCTTTGCCCTGCTATATAAGGAGTTCCGGTGCCATTAATTCCAGAAAAATAATTTGCACCTGATGGCAAAGCCCCCAAAATGTAGTTTCCGCAACCATCAACATTTGGATAATTTGGCAAAACAGGTGTCCTAGTGATGGTTACTAAAAAATCATCCTGATCTGAGCAAGTCAAACGAGTTCCAACACTTTTGTATACATAAATTCTTTGAGAAGTGGTTAAAACAGTTCCTGGCAGAATTGGATTTACCCCGTCAGGCTGAGAATAGTAGTCACCAATGGTAAGGGCTGGTAATGTATAACTATCACAAACATTTACATCTGCAAAAGTGCCCACATCAATCCCGCTGTAATCTACATTAAAAAAACTTTCATTACTACAACTTAAAAAATCCGGCCAAGAATTATAAATAAAAATTCTTTGACTTGAGTTGATGACCGTTCCAACTGGAATTATGGTTCCTGCACCGTTTGGACCATTTGTTGCGGTATAATAAGTTCCATTTGTTAAAGCAGGAAGTACAAAGGAGGTACAAGAAAATACATCAGTGAGTAAATCTATTGATGGTTTTTGTCTAATAGTTATTGTAAACGACTTTTCATTAGTACATCCAAGCGATGAAACGGCATAAACATAAAGTGTTTGTGTTGTTGGAATAACATTGCCTGCATTCAAAGGACCAATTCCGCCAGTTGTAGTAAAATAATTACCATTAATTAAAGCGGGCAACGTATAATTTGTACATTCTAAACGGTTTACCGGAGAATCCACAGGCGGTAAAGAGATAATTGTTATTGCATAATTTAAGAAATCGGTACAATTTGGAAATGAAGTTGTGGCCACATAATAATATACCGTTTGCGAAGTAGTGATTAGTGTTCCAGCAGGAATAATTGTGCCTGCTCCCAAAGGGCTATCATAATAATTTCCAATTGAAATTGCAGGAAGTATAAATCCACCACAACGAGTTATTGGGGTATATATCGAGGTGTTTACAATAGTAACTGTAAATGTTTTTTCATTTGAGCATTGACCATTAAAAGCATAAACATATAATGTTTGACTGTAACCAATAGCATTTCCCGCAAATAAAGGAGTTCCGAGACCGCCCGGAGCTGTAAAATAATTTCCATTTAGAAGTATGGGCAAAATATATGAGGTACAAGTTGTTACATCTTGAACAGTATCAACAAGAGGCAAGGGGAAAACAGAAATATTTAACGTATCGTCTCTACATACTATCCCATTGATAACAGCATAATAATAAATAGTTTGGCTACTCGTTAATGCTGCGCCTGCCACTAATTGTGTTCCAGTTCCACTAATTCCTGTATAAAAGTTTCCAACAGGTGGTCCAGGAACAAAATAACTTCCACATGCGGTTAATGGGAAAACGAGCTGGTCTATCAAAGTAATTGTGAAGGAACTTTCATTTGAACATCCATTTACATCGGGACCATTAAAAATATAATAGGTACCATTGATGAGAATTTCATCGCCTGCGTGAAGCATTGTTCCAGTTCCATTTGCACCAGTATAGTAGTTTCCATTTGTTATAATTGGGAGAAAATAACTGTGACATTCAATTACATTTGGCAGCATATCAACTATGGGCTTAGGATAAACGGTTATTGTAAAACTTGTTACATCAATACAATTTGTATTCAAGACAGAATTCATCCGAACCCAAACGGTTTGTGGCGATTGTGCAAGTGTTGTTAAATAGGAAGTTGGGTTTAAAATTGGATTTGTATTGTTTTGGGCGTCTATTTGTGAGCTAAAAAAGGTAACGGTATAATTTGCAGCAAGTTGCCCGTTCAAAATTAAAGCGGTTTGACTCGTTAAATCAAAGGTATTATTTCCTGATGCATCGGCACACAAAGGCAAATTAATTGGAGTTGCCGCTATAACGGGTGTGTTAACTAACAAATCAAAAGTAAGTATAGTATCACAAATAGAATTTCCATTGGTAAGATGCATAACTTTCACATAAATAGTTTGTCCAGCAGCACTTGAATAGGATGTCAATTGATTTAAGGGAATTTGAGGCGTATTAGCATTTGCATTAGCCAAAGAGTCAAAGTACAAAATAGAATAATCTGTTGGGTTTAAACCTAAAGTTGCTATATTGTTTTGTGTTAAATCGTACTGATAAGTCATTGCTCCGGAATTACAAACGGATAAATTATTTAGGGATTGAATAGAAAGATCTGTAATAATAATTTCATCTGTAATACTGCAACCGGAAGATGGAAGACTTCCAATCACTCCGTAAGTGCCGGGTTGGGTTACCAATAAATTTCCGCTATTTTGACCAGGAATTATGACGCCATTGCGTGTCCAAGAAATGATAAATGGGGGGTTGATTCCACTATTTATAAGCACCCTTTCACCTTGGCAAATTGTTTTATCGGGACCTAAATTCGCAGAGGTTGTAAAACTGCCTCCTTTGATAAAAACTGCAGAATCATAATTACTGTCGTAATAATCTCCAATGGCTAATTTTATGCGATATGTTCTGTTTGGAATAACAGGTGACGACGCTGTTAAGAGGACAGTTTCTCCCCGCATATTTATTGCAGAAGTAGCGGGATTTGCAACGTTGTAACGAGAAAATAAATTGGCATTATTAGACAAGCAGGAGCTGTTAAAGGCGCTATTGCGAATGGTTTTTACAGATATTGGTGTTGTTGTGCTTGGAATTACAGCCAAATTGGTTTGAACATTAGTGGTTAAGTCAGTCAATAAAAAAGCAAAAACATCGCTAAATCCGCATTGATATTGGCCATATTCATTGGAGGCAAATACAAAATCAAAATTAAAGCTACTCGATAGCGGGGTAAAATCAAATTGAATAAATCCTACATCTGTAATTCTGCCAGTTTGCAAACCAGCATTGCTAATTAGCTGTAAATTGGGATCGCTAAAAGTGTTTAATTGGCTACTTAAATTTAATCCTGTATACGTACCTTGGGTATATTTTGCAATTCCATTTCTGATTATTATTCCATTTGTAAATGGGAAAGACGGATTTGTATTGGTGAAATTACCGATTCCTCGATGTGACGAATAAATAAAGTTATTTTCGTTCGAGCACGAGTTTTGCATCAAAACGGTATGAACCAAATTCGGAACACTTAATGCAGTTGTATCAATAACAATTCCTTGTGAAAACACAAACGAGTGAATAATAAAGGACAACAAAAAAAACTTAATTTTCATTGGGGAGTTTCTTTACATAAAAGTACTAAAATTTATTAAATAAAAAGTCAGAAAATTTATTTATATGTGCTTAAAAACGAAAAACCCGATAACTTTCATCATCGGGTTTTCTATTTATTTCAACAAAGTCCTTCCCTTTGGGAAGGATTTAGGATGGGATTAATCATTCAATTTCAAAACCGCCATAAATGCTTCTTGAGGAATTTCTACATTTCCAACCAAACGCATTCGTTTTTTACCTTTTTTCTGTTTTTCCAATAATTTACGTTTACGCGAAATATCACCACCATAACATTTGGCAGTTACATCTTTTCGCAACGCTTTTATCGTCTCACGTGAAATAACTTTTACCCCAATCGCTGCCTGAACAGGAATGTCAAATTGCTGACGTGGAATTAATTCTTTCAGTTTTTCACACATTTTTTTACCAATTGAATAGGCATTATCAACATGCATTAACGAGGACAAAGCATCCACAATGGTGGCATTCAACAAAATATCAACTTTAACCAAATTCGAAGTCCGCAATCCAATTGGGGAATAATCAAACGAGGCATATCCTTTAGAAACGGTTTTCAAACGGTCATAAAAATCGAAAACAATTTCTGCCAATGGCATGTCAAATGTCAATTCAACACGTTCCGTTGTAAGATAGGTTTGGTTCGTAATCAACCCACGTTTTTCAATACACAAACTCATTACATTGCCCACAAAATCCGATTTTGTAATAATGGTCGCTTTAATAAAAGGCTCCTCAACTCTCTCTAAACGAGAAGGTTCCGGCAAGTCGGAAGGGTTATTTACAATAAGTGGCGTTTCTGGATTTTTCTTGGTATAAGCCAAATACGAAACGTTTGGAACCGTTGTAATCACCGTCATATTAAACTCTCTTTCCAAACGTTCTTGGATAATTTCCATGTGCAACATTCCCAAGAATCCGCAACGGAAACCAAATCCTAAAGCTGCCGAACTTTCAGGTAAAAACACTAAAGAAGCATCGTTCAATTGTAATTTTTCCATCGAGTTTCTCAGCTCTTCATAATCTTCGGTGTCCACAGGATAAATTCCAGCAAAAACCATTGGTTTCACATCTTCAAAACCCTTAATGCTATTCGTTGTTGGGTTTTTTGCATCCGTCAACGTATCTCCTACTTTTACTTCTTTTGCTTCTTTAATTCCCGAAATCAAATACCCAACATCACCAGCAGAAATAACCGATTTTGGCACTTGATTTAATTTTAAAGTACCAATTTCGTCCGCAAAATATTCATTTCCAGTAGCCATAAATTTAATTTTCTGACCTTTTTTGATTTGTCCGTTTTTCACACGAAAAATAACCTCAATTCCACGAAACGGATTGTAATGCGAATCAAAAATCAAGGCTTGTAACGGCTCATCAACATTTCCTTTTGGGGGAGGAATTCTCTCGATAATAGCCGCCAAAATATTTTCGACACCCAAACCAGTTTTACCCGAAGCATGAATAATTTCTTCTAATTTGCATCCTAATAAATCCACAATATCATCGCTAACTTCTTCAGGACTTGCACTTGGTAAATCCACTTTGTTCAAAATTGGAATAATTTCCAAGTCATTCTCCAGCGCCAAATACAAATTCGAAATTGTTTGTGCCTGAATACTTTGCGCTGCATCCACAATCAAAAGCGCCCCTTCACAAGCCGCAATCGACCGAGAAACCTCATAAGAAAAATCCACATGTCCCGGAGTATCAATCAAATTCAGGATATATTCCTGCCCTTTATAGGTATATTCCATCTGAATCGCGTGACTCTTAATCGTAATCCCACGTTCGCGTTCCAAGTCCATATTGTCTAGCAATTGTGCCTTTTCTTCCCGAGCTGTAACCGTTTGAGTCGCCCCCAATAATCGATCCGCAAGCGTGCTTTTTCCGTGGTCAATGTGTGCAATAATGCAAAAATTTCTAATATGTTTCATTCTTTGTTGGTATCAATTTTATTTAGGTTAACCCGAATTTGTTTTAGGGCGTGACCCTTAAGATTGCTTAGTCGTTCCTCCTCGCAACTACGGGTCGGGCTATCCGCTTTATCCACGCTAAAAAGCGTGGGATGCCGCTGCTATCCCTCACGCGCAATGTCATTAAGTTAAGAATAAATACCCTATAATTTTGTCATTTCGACAAAGGAGAAATCACATAGCGAGAGCAACTTATGTGATTTCTCCCGTTGGTCGAAATGACAAAAAATCCCTTAACTTAATGACATTGCCCTCACTCGACTAGCTTTTGTTTATAAAGTACCTGACAGCCACTTGCTGTCCTCCTCTTAATCTCAAATCTCACGCGTACGCAATTAATATGCAAAGATAGTTTTTTTGATTTTATTAGATTTGACAACTTTAGGAAAGTTGATAAATATGTAGAAATTAAAATACTTTCAAAGCGTCGCACGCGTCTATAATTCAAAATCATTAAAAATAAATTCGTACTTTTGTTTTTTTTAATAAGTATAAGCATGAACAATTTTCAAAACGTAATCATTAGAAATCCAGAAATAATGGCAGGAAAGCCTATTATTAAAGGGACTCGAATTACCGTTGAAATAATTCTAAAAAAATTGTCCGAAGGTATTTCTACAGAAAGTTTGTTAAAAATATACCCACACTTAACAAATAGTCAAATATTTGCAAGTTTGGAATATGCTTCTAATATTATTGCAAACGAAGACCTTTTAGAAGTTTCCTAATGATTATTGCTGACGAAAACATTCCTGTTCTTATTATTGAGAAGTTGCGATTGGCAAACATTGAAACCTTTTCAGTTTTCGATAACCTTCGAGGTATTTTTGACAAAGAAATAATTGAATTTGCTCAAAATCCACCAAAAATAATTTTAACAGAAGATAAGGATTTTGGAGATTTAGTTTTTGCATATAATCAAAAAAAAGTTTCAGTAATTTTATTGCGGTATCATTATCTAGAACTTGAAAAAATAGAATCAATTCTAATTAATTTTTTACGAAATCACCATGTTGAAGAACATTCTTTTATAGTAATTACCACCAAAAACATTAGAATTAGAAAATTTTAACCTATAATTTCTTTAAACTTTATAAAGAATCTCTTTTGATAAAAATTGGCAACATAATATTACCAGATTTCCCTTTACTTCTCGCACCAATGGAAGATGTGAGCGACCCACCATTTCGCAGATTGTGCAAACAACACGGAGCCGATTTGATGTATTCGGAATTCATATCTTCCGAAGGATTAATTCGCGATGCCATAAAAAGCCGAATGAAACTTGATATTTTCGATTATGAACGCCCCGTTGGAATCCAGATTTTTGGTGGCGATGAAGAAGCTATGGCGATGTCCTCCAAAATTGTAACCACCGTAAATCCAGATATAATTGATATTAATTTTGGTTGTCCCGTTAAGAAAGTCGTTTGCAAAGGCGCTGGTGCCGGAGTTTTAAAAGATGTAGATTTAATGATTCGCTTGACAAAAGCCGTTATAGATAGCACCAATCTTCCTGTAACCGTAAAAACGCGTTTGGGTTGGGATGATACTTCTATTAATATTGATGAGGTTGCCGAACGTTTGCAAGATATTGGTGTTCAAGCTTTATCTATTCATGCTAGAACACGCGCTCAAATGTATAAGGGACAAGCCGATTGGTCGCACATTGCTCGAGTAAAAAACAATCCAAGAATCACCATGCCAATTTTCGGAAACGGTGATGTTGATTCGCCAGAAAAAGCATTAAAATATAAAAACGAATATGGCATCGACGGAATTATGATTGGTCGAGCCGCTATTGGGTATCCTTGGATTTTCAATGAAATAAAACATTACTTCAAAACAGGGGAACATTTAGCAAAACCAACCGTTGTTAATCGGGTAGAAGCAGTGCGTAATCACCTTACATGGGCAATGGAATGGAAAGGCGAGCGATTGGGAATTGTAGAAACGCGTCCTCATTATTCAAATTATTTCAAAGGAATTCAATCCTTTAAAGAACACCGACAAAAGCTGGTTACTCTCAGTACTCCCGAAGAATTATTTGCCACTTTAAATGAAATTGAAGAAGCTTATTCGGATTATCAGTTTGTGTAAAACTATAATTTAAAACATATTTGTCCGATATAAACGATACACAATCAGATAATCTCAACAAGTATAGTCCCTACGGGACATCTTCAAGAATAACAACTATTTTTTTCTACCAATATTTAACTCCTATCGGAGTATATCTCGTAGAGATTATATGTTGGTAAATAAGTAGTTATGAAGTTGAATTTTTGTCCCGTAGGGACTATACATTTTTTAAGCGGACAACAATAAATTTTAAACTTTTTCGCCACGAATTCACGAATTTTAACTTTATAAAATTCGTGAATTCGTGGCGATATTTTATTCCAATAATTTCTTACTCACCCGACTACTCGCAATCAACGAAGCTATAAACCCTAATGAAACAATAGTTGTCAATACAATTAATACATTTTTAAATAGGAACGCCACAGGATAAGCAAGGGAAGGCGTAATCATAATTACTTCAAATTGTTGCTGGATTAAAACAATTATAATCCCTAAAACAAGTCCCAAAACGCCTCCCAAAACACTTAACAAAGTTCCTTGAAGCAAGAATATTTTTCTTAAATCTTTTACTTCTGTTCCCAGATTGTAAAGCGTTTTAAGATTTCCTCGTTTGTCTAAAATCATCATGATAATAGCGCCCGCAAGTGTGAATAATGTCAGAATTATTACGAGTGTAAATAACAAATAAATGGCGGTATTTTCGGTGTTCAACATTTTATACAACGCATCATTTAATTGCGTTCTATTTTTAATGGTAATTTTATGGTTAAATAGTGTTTGTAGTTGTTCCTTGACTCGATTTTCGTCAGCATTGGGGTTCAGTTTTAGTTCTAAAGTAGTAATTTGATTGGGCTGAAAACCGAGTAATTCTCTTGCCACTTCAATATCTGAAAATACATATTTAGAGTCCAATTCTTCGCTAACGGCATAAATACCAACAGGAATTAATCCTATTTTAGTAAAAGCATCTTCTGGATTTTCGATGTTTCCTTTGCCAGGTTTTGGCGCAAATACTTCAAATGCGTTATTGAAATCAAATATCCCTAAAGATAATTTTTGGGAAATGCCATAACCTACTACAACTTGCGATGTTTTTGGACTTAGCCATTGTCCGTTAAAAAGACTTTTCTTGACATTACTGACATTCGTAAAAGAAGCGTCGACGCCTTTCAAATAGGTAAATTGTTCTTTTCCGTCAAACATAAAAAGCACCCGCTCCTCAACTATTTTACTAAAAGAGGCAACGCCATCAATAGTCTTGATTTCTTTTTCTTGTTGCGGGGAAATAGTATAGGATTTACCTAAAGTGCTACTGATTTTTAAGTCGGGGTCAAAGTCGTTGCTAAATGATAAACTAAAATTTACCAAGCCACTAAAAATAGATAAAACCACAAACAAAACCATCGAACTAACAATAATCCCAAGGGAAGCAATGCCATTAATAATGTTAATTGCATTGTTTTTATTGGCACTTTTCAGGTAGCGTTTGGCTATGTAAAAAGGGAAGTTCAAATTATGTTTTTCTTCGTTTTTCTAAAAGTTCCCGATTTTCAATTGGATTTTCTTTTGATGCCAATGCATTGTCAATTTTCTCAATATAATCCAAAGAATCGTCGATAAAGAAAGTCAAATTTGGCACTTTTCGCAATTGAAGTTTTACTCTTTGCGATAAATCGTGTTTGATTAATTTGGTATTGGACCGAATAGCCACCAATGTTTCTGCTGCTTTTTCTTGAGGGAAAATACTTAGATGCACCGTTGCGACGGATAAATCTGTTGTTACAATTACTTTGGAAACGGAAATAATTAAATTAGAAATTCCATTTTTTCGTATTTCACCTTGCAAAATATCTACCAAGTCTTTTTGGATTACACCGCCTATTTTTTTCTGTCTATTTGTTTCCATGCTGCAAAAATACAATTTTTTTGAGTTCCAACGTTTCAAAGTCGCAAAGCGATACAATTTTTTATCTTTGTTTGGCAATAAAAGCACTAATTTTACTATTTATTTTCGATTCATCTAAAATCGATTAAAAATCAACTATAAAATGAGAAAAATAGAACATATAGGAATTGCTGTTAAAAGTCTTGAAGTTTCAAATTTAGTGTTTGAGAAACTTTTTGGCGCTCCAGCGTATAAATCAGAAGTAGTGGCGAGTGAGGGAGTAAATACTTCCTTTTTTATGAATGGACCAAACAAAATCGAGCTTTTAGAAGCGACAAATCCAGAAAGTCCTATTGCGAAATTCATCGAAAAAAAGGGCGAGGGAATTCACCACATTGCCTTTGATGTTGAAGACATCGTTTCGGAAATTGCCCGATTAAAAGCAGAAGGATTCATCGTTTTGAATGAAGTTCCTAAAAAAGGTGCTGACAATAAATTAGTTGCTTTTTTGCATCCTAAAAGTACCAATGGTGTTTTGATAGAATTGTGTCAAGAAATCAAGGATTAATTTTGATAATTGGAAATAAATACAGTAGTTTTGCAGTTCTAAAATTTGAATAGTTGCTTTGTTTAAATTATTAAAGGTCCTATAGCTCATTCGGTTAGAGCAACTGACTCATAATCAGTAGGTGCTTGGTTCGATTCCAAGTGGGACCACAAATTTTTTGGAAAATGAAGGTTGAGCATCTGACTCTCCCGAAAGCTTTCGGGACAGTAGGTGCTTGGTTCGATTCCAAGTGGGACCACAAATTTTTTGGAAAATGAAG
>NZ_JBBALW010000008.1:35701-52224 GCF_040402835.1 Flavobacterium sp. | reverse complement strand
GTTGAGCATCTGACTCTCCCGAAAGCTTTCGGGACAGTAGGTGCTTGGTTCTCTCGAGCTTTCGGGACAAGTGGTACCACAAACCTTTCCCTTTTTCGGAAAGGTTTTTTTATTTATGACTTTTTGCTACATTTTATATAGTCAATTATTGAATTCCTATTACGTTGGGATGACCACCGAACCTATTGATGAACGATTAAAAAAACATAATTTTCATTTATATGGTTCTACTTATACTTCCAAAACCAACGATTGGGAAATATTTATTACTCTTCAGTGTGAAACAGTATCCCAAGCAATGAAAATTGAAAAGCATATCAAATCAATGAAAAGTAAAATTTATATAGAAAACTTAAAGAAATATCCGGATATAATTCAGAAAATATTAAAAAACTTCAAAGACATCTGACTCTCCCGAAAGCTTTCGGGACAGTAGGTGCTTGGTTCTCCTGATAATTATCGGGACAAGTGGGACCACAAACCTTTCCCTTTTTCGGAAAGGTTTTTTTATGTATGACTTTTTGCTACATTTTATATAGTCAATTATTGAATTCCTATTACGTTGGGATGACCACCGAACCTATTGATGAACGATTAAAAAAACATAATTTTCATTTATATGGTTCTACTTATACTTCCAAAACCAACGATTGGGAAATATTTATTACTCTTCAGTGTGAAACAGTATCCCAAGCAATGAAAATTGAAAAGCATATCAAATCAATGAAAAGTAAAATTTATATAGAAAACTTAAAGAAATATCCGGATATAATTCAGAAAATATTAAAAAACTTCAAAGACATCTGACTCTCCCGAAAGCTTTCGGGACAGTAGGTGCTTGGTTCTCCCGAAAGCTATCGGGACAAGTGGGACCACAACAAAACCCTTGTAAGCATCAGTATTTACAAGGGTTTCTTATTAAAAAGTTGAGAAAATAGTTGAGCAAAACCTCTTGCTCAACTATTTTAAAATCCAATACTTATAGTGCTTTTTAAATTTTATTTACAAACATTAGAAGACAATAACTAACCTCAGCACAAACTTTAACAAGTGTCTCAATTTAATTTCCGTCTCAAAATATAATAAAATATCACATTATAATGTGATATTTTAATAATTTCAACCTATTTTATAAAATAAAACACATGAAATCACAATATAATGTGATAAATGCGTTTGCGGAATGTTTTTTTCATTACTTTTGCATAAAAATCACATTATAATGTTAGTTAATCAGATAGCAGAAGCCATAAGAACAAGGAGAAAAGATTTAGAAATAACTCAATCACATCTCTCTGAATTGTCGGGTATCAGTGTAAATACAATTTATAAATTAGAAAGAGGTCAAGGTAATCCATCAGTAGAGATTGTTCAAAAACTGATGAATGTTTTAGGTTTAGTAATCAATATAGAAGTAAAAAAAGTGAATAAATGAGAGCAATGGAAATCTATCGGAATGGGGTTTTGGCGGGACTACTTTCAGAGGAAAATAGAAACAACTTTGTGTTCAGATATGAAGAGCGTTATTTTAACGACACTACCAAACCTGCAATAAGCCTAACTTTATCTAAATCAAAAATAGAATATAGTAGCGATTACTTGTTTCCTTTCTTTTTTAATATGCTAAGCGAAGGGGTAAATAGAAAGTTACAAAGTATACATCTAAAAATTGATGAAGAGGATAATTTTGGATTATTGATGGCTACAGCTCAATATGATACTATTGGAGCAATAACTGTAAAACCAATTACAAAATGAATACTGACGAAATAATAAATTGTCCCGGAACTTTATCCCAAGGATTTACCACTTATAGTCCGAGTTGCCTAAGAAACGTATTTAATGGAAAAAAAGTAAATCCTATTTTACCTTATGATTCCACTAATAAAGATGAGGATGTAGCGGAACAATTTATGGAAAATCGTAAAAGAATTTCTATTTCAGGGGTTCAAGAAAAATTAAGTTTTATACTTGATAAAAACAAATTGCGATTAACTCATCAAGGAGAACAAGGAACCTATATATTAAAACCCATTCCAAGAGACCTTAAAAAGGTTGACCAGCTTCCGGCAAATGAGCATTTAACGATGCAAATAGCCAAACAAGTATTTAGAATTAACACTGCTGAAAACGCAATGGTATTCTTTAGGAATGGCACACCAGCTTATATAACAAAGCGATTTGATGTAAAAGAAAATAGAGAAAAATGGGGCAAAGAAGATTTTGCTTCCTTGGCAGGAAAATCAAAAGATAATGCTGGATATAATTTCAAGTATGAATATAGCTATGAAGGAGTAGGTAAATTAATACAGGAGTATGTTCCGGCTTGGAGAATAGAAATTGAAAAATATTTTTCATTAGTTGTTTTTAATTATCTTATTTCTAACGGAGACGCTCACCTAAAAAACTTCTCTTTATTAGAAACCTCAAGAGGGGATTATGTATTAAGTCCCGCCTATGATTTAGTCAATACAAGATTACACGTTGACGATGCTGATTTTGCATTAGATAAGGGGTTATTTGAAGATGATTATAAAAGTGATGACTTCAAAAAATCATTACATCCGTCAAAAAAAGATTTTTTTGAATTTGGAAAACGAATTGGTGTAATGGAAAGTAGAATAGAAAAATTGTTGGCTCCTTTTTTAGAAAAACAGAAAATGATAGAAGAACTAACAAATCGTTCCTTTTTAAATCCATCAAGCAAGAGAGCGTATATACTGTTGTACAATACTAAAATGAATTACTTGAAAGGTTCTGAATAAATTATAGCAATATATAACATTTTATTAAATTCATAACCTCCTCCAGTAGGATGTTGTGAATTTAATCTCAAGCTAAAACGCAATAAGTTGTGTCAATTAAATTAATGTCTCAAAAAAACCCTAATCACTTTAAATTAAGCAATTAGGGTTTTATTATTTATCGCTATCCCCATTAAAAATCCTATGAGGGTTTCGTTTTTATCAAACTTCCTGAGTTTTCTTTTTCAACAAGCGATAGCCTAAAGCGACACCTATTAATAACATAGGAATTAGGTAGTCGTTTATTGGGCTTACTCCTGGATCGGCTCCTGGGGCAAGTGGGTCTTCTGCAAAAATCAGTGTGCTGGTCAATAACAAAAGGGTTACTATTAGTGTTTTTACGGTTGTCTTCATGATTTTATTTTTTAATTATTTTAGCGGTAAACACCGAATTGTCTGTTCCTTTAATTTTCATAATGTAGATACCCGTAGCCGCTGTTTCTCTGAATTTCACGGTGTAATTCGTGTTTTGAGCCGTAGTATTGATACTTCCTTTTTCCACTTCTTGACCCAAAGCATTGCAAATTGTGTAGGAGTACGTTCCTGTTGCCAATATTCCTAAATTCACTTGAAATGAATCTCCAGTAACTGGATTAGGAAGGATGCTGAAAGCATTTGCTTTTGGATTGTTGATTCCCAAAGCCGAAGTTTGGAACACAATTCGGAAACGATTTCCGGTACTCAAGGCATCGGTTGTAACGCTAAATGGATATTCAACTGCGGTTCCGTCCAAAGGTAATGGCGTTCTTGCATTGGTAAACAAATCTTCCAATGTGGCATCCAAGTTGGTTGCTGTGAACTCTTCGGTATAGATTTTCAGTTTATAATTCGTTCCTGCGGTAGTATTCCAAACTTTCACATTTAGAACATCTGCGGCTATTAGAGGCAAGTGGTGGTTACTAGCAAAAAGTCCCGAATTTTTAGTAAACGCAACATTCTCTGTTCCGTTAGCCATTTTGTTAGGTGTTTGATTGGCATCTGCATCTGGGGTTATTACTGTCATGGCACCATCACGACCCGACCATTCGGAGTTGATTTGTTTGTACAAACCTACACGCAATAATTGAGCAGGTGCAGCATCTCTAAAAATAGCATTACTAAATGAAGTGCCTTTGTGACTTTCTTTAATAGTAAATGTACCACCAAGTGTTGACCTCACAAAGAAGGCTTGACCCGACTGGATTTGTGTTCCACTGTTCAAAATGTTTGAAAAAAGATTTGTATAGGTTGTCCCATCGAATAAATTATAGTTACCTACGGCATTCAATCCTGATGCATTCGCATCCCAAATCCAAATATTTCCTACAAATCCCGCATTATTTGTATCTGCCAACATTGCGGTTAAACTCAATGGACTCGCATACGGATTTCCAATAAAATTATATTCATTTGCTCCACAGGTATAGGTTTGGTTACCAGTAAACAAATTTCCAGTTGCTCTTATAGTAGTAGCTGTTGCCCCAGCAGTAATATTATTCGAACCGTAAGGGCCAGTTACAAAGGCCATGAAGGGTTTATTTTTTGAATTTGAAAGCAACGAGCTAGACAGTGTGGTATCAGTAATTCCAGACCAAGTATTATTAGAGTTGTAAGCCAATAACGAGCTTCCAACACCTCCTGTTATAATTCCGGTTCCTCCAGAATTTGACCAAATATCGAGACCATATAATCTGTATCCTGCACCAAGATCAATAGCATTTTCTTGCCAGTTAGCGCTTATAGAGTTGGTTGTATTTACCGGCGAAGTCAACGCTCTCCACGCCCGTTTTGCAGGAATGTAGCGTTCTACGGTTACGTTGGTAGCGCCTGATAAAGTACTTCCTGTTAAATCGCTAACACTTGCTGTAGCAGTAGCTGTTGATTTTAAAGTAACTGCTTGAGCGTTCATATTTAAACTACCACCTGCAGTAAATCCTACTGTACCATTAATATCTAAAGCCGTTCCTAAAGTTGCACTACCACTTGCACCAAGACTTAGATTATTCAATGAACGACTGCCATTTGTAAAGTTTAAAGTACCAGCTGCACCTCCAATGGTTAGGTTAGATGTTGCAGAACCTGTTAATGTACCGGAAGTATTTACAACTGCTCCGTTAAGTGTTAAAGTATTGGCGCCAATTGCAATTACACCATCATTTGTTGTTGTACCATTAACAGTTACATTCCCAGTAGCAGTTACTGTACCTGAAAGTATGTTTATAGTGTTATAGTTACCAGCACCTATATCAGTTGTACCGTTATATTGAGGGTTACCCATTAGTGCTCCCCAATTAGTTGCTATTCTTATGCCATCCATAACCAAAGTAGGTGCGGCTGTACTTGATCCTTGTCTAATAGAAAATGAATTTATATCTGCTGGCGCATTATTAGCTCCTGTATTATCTGTGAAACTTACTTCACTAGTAGTAGGCTCAGAGGATGTATTTGGATTTACAAAAACAGTAGCAGTAGCAGTTGTTGCTGATGTAAAAGTATATTTAACAACAACTAAATGCGTAGTATTAACTGCGTAATCAGTTGGTGTAGAATTGTAGTTTACAGATCCTGAATTGCTGATACCAAAATTAATAAAACCAGAATTTGAAGAAGCCTTAATGAAAGTTCTTGCTCTGTAAGTGCTATTACTAGAAGAAGCAAGGGCAAAAATATAATCGCCAGTCAGAGCTGCTGATACTTTTACTAAAAATGATGCGTAAACAGTAGTTGGACTGTTTTGTTGAGTAAATGTTCTATAAATATCTTGACCATTATTTGCTACAGCTAAAGCATTACCAATATTAGAAGAACCATAATTTGAATAAGTCAATCCAGTTGCACCAGCAGTTAAATTATTTGTACCAGTGGCACTAGAAGCGGTATATCCGTTTGAAGTTAATATAGCTGAATGTGTAAAATTATCTTCTAATAATAACAACCCAGCTACTTGCACAGTAATATTAGCCGTTAATCCTAATGGTTGAGTAAGTGTATAATTACTTGCATCTGCACCACTTAAAGATGATGTGGATGTAACTGCAATTCCTGTTCCTATTGATGAAGAAGCAAATGTGCCCGATAAACTTAAGTTAACAACATCACCTGAAATAACGCCACTTAATGAACCAGTAATAGTAGCGGCTGTAGTTCCATCAGATACTTTACTAACTGCCACAGGAGTTGAAATAGTTAAAGCCAATGCAGTAATATCTCCAGTAATTCCTGTTGGAGCTGTCCAAGTATAATTGGCAATATCTGCACCTGTAAGTGAAATTGTAACAGCTTTTCCTGTATTAACAGTTTTGTCATTATAAGTTCCTACTATTGTTACTAAATCTCCATTAATTACGTTAGTTAATGATAAACCAGTAACTGTAGCAGTAGTAGTTCTGTCATAAGTTTTTGAAGTAATTGCAGCCGAACCACTTGTAGTTAAAGTTAATGCTGTAATACTTGCAGTTAAGCTTGGTTGTGTTACTGTATAATTAGTATTTGGTGCAGCGTAAGTTCCTGTTCTGCTTAATGTTTTACTTGCACCTACCAAAACATCTGCAAAAGCCCAAGTAACAGAACCACTAGGAGTAAAGGACTCACTATTCATTAATCCTGAAAATGCAGCAGTACCTGATACTGAAACTGTGTTTGCTCTATCATAGGTTTTATTAGCGGCCGATAAATTTATAATAGTTAGCGTAGCTGTTCCTACGGAACTTGAAACAGTTGCTACATTTACCGTAGTTGCTCCAGTACTTGATAATGCTATATTACCTGTATATGGTGAGCCCGCTACCGTTGATGTGGCGGCTAACCTTACATAAATAGTTGTAGTAGTAACTGTTCCACCACTTTGAGTTAAGGTTTGAGTAGTTGCATATCCAGATGCGCCACCTGATGTTTGTGAAATTTCGTATCCGCTAGGTGCAGAAATGCTAATATTAGCAGATAAGTTTGTACCTGATGCTGTAAATGTTGTACGGGTGGCACTTGCAGTACCATAAGTGGTACTCACTGCAACTAATGTACCTATAGTAGAAATAGTTGGAGTTAAAGAAACATTAGGAACGATTTCACCAGTGCTTAATATAGTTGCTGTTACACCAGCATATCCAGTAAAAGTAATTTTAGCTAATTGACCTGCAGTTAAACCTGTGGCGTCTGTACCAACAAATATTTTACCAGCTGTTCCAGTTGCTCCAGCAGTTCCAGTCCAACCCGTTACATTTAAAGCAGTACCAGCCCAAGTTACACCATTACTAGCAGCAAACGTTAAAGTATGACTTCCAGTTCCCAATGCAATGGTTCCTGTAGAATTTAAATTTAATGTACCAACAGTTTCATTAAATCCAGCTGATGAACCAGTACTTAAAGTACCACCATCTAAAGAAACATCACCTAAAGGTAAAACATCACCTGCATTTAATCGAATGGTACCACCATTTATATTTGTACTTCCTGAATAGGTATTAGCGATGGCTAATGCCAAAGTTCCAGCACCTGTTTTGTTCAAACTACCTGTACTGCTAAATACACCGCCAGCACTTGTTGTATAAGTTATACCTGAAGCCACATCGAAGGTACTTGATGCTGAGCCTAAAGTTATAGCACTACCACTTGAAATAGAAGTTGTAGTTAACTGAAAAGTTCCAGCATTAATAGTTACTCCCACTGCAGTACTTCCTAAACGATTGGCACCATTCACCGAAAGAATTCCACCATTTATTACTGTTCCACCTAAATAAGAATTACTCCCATTTGTTAAAAAAACTGTGCCAGATGTACTTTTTGTCATTACACCAGTTCCAGTTAATATCGCATCAATAGTTCCAGCCTGAACAGCTATAGAACTTGCGGTTAAAGTACCTGTAGCCCCTGTGATACTTCCGCTTGTTAAAGTTAATGCTCCTATTGTTTCTGTAAATGCACCTGCGGAGTTTAAAATTCCACCATTTACATTTACAGCTCCTGCATCTGCTAATACGTTCGAAGCAGCTAATGAAACTGTTCCCGCATTTATATTCAAACCACCATCAAAGGCATTTGCTCCACTTAAAGCCAATGTTCCAGCTCCTGCTTTAGTTAATGAACTACTAGTTCCTGAAATAATACCGCCTATTGTTAAAGTACTTGCATTAGCAGTTAAAGTTCTGTTTGCACTTGCACCCAAAGCCACAGCACCAGTACCTAAATTCAAAGCATTGGTTCCTGTAAATGCAAAATCGCCACCAAAAGTTATAGGGTTATTATTAGCATTCGTAATACTTCCTGCAGTTGAGTTATCTATTGTTCCTCCATTAATGGTTAATGTTCCTGCAGTTGCACCTAAAGCAGTGGTGCTATTTATATTTAATGTTCCACTAGTTAAGGTGATGCCACCTGTATTTATATTGGTTCCACTAAGTGTGGTTGCACCTAATCCATTTAAAGTAAGTAAGCTTGCTCCCGATATTGCACCTGTTAAACTTAATGGCGCAGCGGCTATTGGTGCTAAACCCAATGCATTGGTTAGCGTTAATCCTCCACTTAATGTAATAGGGCTAATACCACTGGTAGCAAATGAATAACCTGTTGTGCCTATAATTGTAGTGTTTGCAGTTAAACTAGCAGGTATAGTAATAGTTCCAGTACCATTATTAATATTTGCATTGCTGGTGGCAGAGTTACCCCAAACTACCCCAGTTCCACTACCATCATTTGTTGGGCTTATCCAATTGGTATTACCAGTATTCCAAGTTCCTGTTCCACCAGTTGCTGGTCCAACACCAGCTGAAGTTGCACCATTCCAAAAAAAGTTGGTCGCTGAAGATGTTGTTGTTCCACTTATAGCAATAGAACCAACTTTGACTGTTGTTGATGAGTTTGTAGATGAAGCTTTTCTCCAAACAATTATTCTAAGTGTTAGAGTTGATCCATTATTAACTGTTATTGTTGATGATGAACTCAAAGATACAATGCTATTGTTTGAAGGTAAATTCACCCCTGCCGTAGTCGCCCCAGATTGAAACATAGTGAATGATGTAGATGTAAATCCATCTAAAGAATAAGCAGCAGCCGCGTAAGAACTAGTTGCTGTACCACTTGATTGACTTATTGGAATTGAAATTGATGTTATACTAAGATTATTTCCTTGATTAGGTGAAATAGAAACCAATAAATTTTGTACGGTTATACCTGCTCCGTTAAAAAAACCAGGAGATAAGTTACTAGCTGTTGATGATGAACCATCACTTCGCCATGTTGTTGCTGAAGATGTACCTGTGGTAAAAAATCCAGAAGAAAAACTGGTTCCTAAGTAGCCGGTATTTACTAAAGTAGTTCCTGTAACAGCTCCCACATTAGTAGCTGTTCCCGTTGAAGATAAACTCCATGTACTTGAAGCCGCTGCCTGCCCCATCACTCCACTAACTCCAAGCAGCATTACAAAAGCAAATGCGCTTAGGAATTTAAAAATGTTAAACCTGCTTCTCGTGGAAGTTGGGTTTTTAAATGTTTTTGTTGTTTTTGCGGCAAAAGTATTTTTGGTAGTTGCGGCGCCTAATTTAAGTAGTAAAGGATTTTTCATATTCAATAAATTATAGTCGGTTATGGTTTTTAAAAAACAAACAATAGCAAATGTATTTCGGTTACGTTACTTCTTAAAAATAACTAGGTTATGAAATTATTAAATAAAAGTATGCAAATTACATTTTGGTTGATAACTAGTTATTTATGGTAAAAAAAGTCGAAAGTAAAAAGAAGACGAAGAGACGAAGAGACGGTGAGACAAGAGACTGTGAGACTGTGAGACTGTGAGACAATAGACGAAGAGACTGTGAGACTATGAGACATAAAAAATCCGTCCCGACAGCTATCGGGTTCCGTGCTATCCGCGGCAAAAAACCTTTGTGCCTTTTGCGAAAAACCTTTGTGAATCTTTGTGGTTAAAAAATCAGACTAAAAAAATGGAACACGAATCCCGATAGCTATCGGGACGAATTAGCACGAATTAATCCACTCATGATATTGTCATGCTGAACTTGTTTCAGCAACTCAATGAAAATAGAATCTGAAATAAATTCAGATTGACAAAACAGAAACTCTTTGTTTCTTGGCGAACTTTGCGTAAAACTTTGCGCCCTTTGCGGTAAAAAAGAGACAATGAGACTGTGAGACAAGAGACGATGAGACAAGAGACGATGAGACAAGAGACGATGAGACTAAAAAAAATCTCGGCAAAAAGAAAAAATCAATAAAATGTTTGCAAAATGTTATCTAATTGAATAACTTTGTCGAATGAATGGAAAATTTATTAGAGACGTTATTTATTATGAAGATTATTATCTTGATTTTTTTAACGCTCAAAAAGAAGACGTTAAGAAAAAGTTTAACTGGACTTTACAGTTAATCTCAACTCAGGATAGAATTCCAGAAAAATTTTTCAAACATATAACAGGTTCGGAAGGAATATTTGAAGTAAGAGTTGAAGTTGGTTCTGATATTTTTAGAGTTTTTAGTTTCTTTGACAAAGGAAATTTGGTAGTTCTAGTAAATGGCTTTCAGAAGAAAACGCAGAAAACTCCAAAATCAGAAATTAAAACGGCTGAAAAACTAAAAAAAGAATATTTAGAAACAAAATATAAAAAGTAAAAATTATGAAAACAGAAAATAAAAAAATAACCTCTTTTTCTCAACATTTAGAAGACCAACACGGAAAAAAAGGAACTGAAACTCGTCAAAAATATGAAGAAGAATATGAGAGTTTTGAACTTGGTGTTTTAATTCAAGAAATGAGAAAAGAACGTGGAATGACGCAAGAGCAACTAGCGTTAAAATGTGGAACTACTAAAACTTATATTTCAAAAATAGAAAATAATGCAAGCGACATTCGACTTTCAACATTAATGAGAATAATTAGACAAGGATTAGGTGGACATTTAAAATTAAGTTTAACTGCATAAAGTCATAAAGTCGAAAGAAGATAAGAAACGATGAGACAAGAGACGATGAGACAAGAGACGGTGAGACAAGAGACAAGAGACGATGAGACGAAGAGACGGTGAGACAAGAGACGAAGAGACTGTGAGACAAGAGACGAAGAGACTGTGAGACTATGAGACATAAAAAATCCGTCCCGACAGCTATCGGGTTCCGTGCTATCCGCGGCAAAAAACCTTTGTGCCTTTTGTGAAAAACCTTTGTGAATCTTTGTGGTTAAAAAATTAGACTAAAAAAATGGAACACGAATCCCGAATTCACAAATAACCGAATTCCCAAATAACCAAATAACCGAATTAACGAATAACCGTTTACCGAATAACCGATTAACCAATTAACCGAATCCCGATAGCTATCGGGAGCCTAAACCCCCAATATATCTATGCATCTATGAAGCAGTAGGCGCTTACTTCTTTAAATATTCTTTTGCCGTCATAATTGGGAGCTTCGAATTCTTAAAGTCTTTTTTATTTCTCGTAATTATAATATCAATTCCATTTTCTACGGCAGTATGATATTGAATTGCATCTTCAAAATCTTTGAAATCCGAAACTAAAGCAAGTTCTACAATTTTATCATCTAATGAAGAAACTTCTACCAACACTTTAAATTTGATTAATGTTTTTCTAGCTTCATCAAGTTTTTGATGTTTAGAGAGTAAATAATGTGTGTTTGCAAAAGTTAATGCCGAAACATAAAGCGCAACTTTTTTATGGTCTGCGAGCGTAAACAATTCTTGTGCTTCTAAAAAAAAATCTTCTCGTTTAGAAAGTAAGTCTATGACGATATTTGTGTCAACTAAAAGTTTTTCCATTATGAATATTTTTCAGAAAGATACTCTTTGTAATCCTTTTTTTCATCATAGTTTCCACTTGGAATAACTCCAGTTAAGCTTTGTACTAATGGACTAATTTTGGATTTTTTTTCCGATCTTTTTGTTAGAGAATCGAGATAGTTTTCGATAAGTTTAGAAAGACTTACGCTATTATTTTTCGCATAGTTTTTCGCTTGGTCGATTACGCCTTTGTCGAGATTTAATGTGAGTTTAGTATTCATGATAAATTAATTTACGTACAAAAATAATAATTTATTACGTAAACGTCTAATTTATTTCGATTTTTTTGGTGCTTATTACTAACTAATAGATAATAGACAAGAGACAAGAGACGAATAGACAAGAGACAAGAGATGATGAGACTGTGAGACAAGAGACGAAGAGATAAAAGACTAAAAAAAGGAACACGATTTCCCAAATAACCGATTCAACGGTTAACCGAATCCACAAATAACCGAATAACCGATTCAACAATTAACCAATTCCCTAACCTTCTATTCATGATAATATAAATGTTTAGTAACCTTGTATTTATTTAGATGCTATTTAAATAAAATAATTTCGATGACAACTAAATCGTGTTATTATGAAAAATAAATACAATCTACTCAATCTAACAATAGTGTTAGTTGCCTTTTTTGGTGTAATTGAAAATTCAAACTCCCAAACGATTAATCTTGCGAATTATGTAAGAGTAGGGCGTTATGATTTGCCAGAACCTACAAGATCGGCGCACCCTGTCAATAATTTATTGTGTCAAGAAGCATCATCTGTAACGTATAATTGGGACACCGATACTTTATTTATTGTTGGCGACGGAAGTACTGCCATTGTTCAAGTTTCAAAAACGGGTGTTTACATTAACACCATGACTTTAGCTCAAGGCGCAAGCCCACAAGGAACTGAGTTTTTTGATACCGAGGGATTAACTTACATTGGAAATGGGCAGTTTGTAATGACAGAAGAAAGAGACCGCCAATTAGTAAAATTTACCTACGTTGCCGGAAGTACGTTAACCAGAAGTAGTACTCAAACGGTTAAATTAGGAACCTTCGTAAATAATATAGGAACGGAAGGGGCGTCGTTTGACCCTATAACTAACGGGTATATTGTAATAAAAGAGATTTCACCGATGGGAATTTTCCAAACAGTTGTTGATTTTGCTGCTGGTACCGCTACTAATGGTTCTCCAACAACAGAAAACTCTATAAATTTATTTGACCCTGCCTTGTTACCAGTGACAGATTTAGCCGATGTATTTGCATTGTCAAATATACCTGCTTTAGCAACCAACGCATTGTATCCAAATTTACTGCTGATAAGCCAGGAAAGCGCAAAAATTGTCAATGTAAATAGAAGTGGAGTGATATCAAGTTTTTTAAATATTACTTCAGATGTTGGAAACCCCCTAAGTCTTGCGAGCCAACAGTTCGAGGGATTAACCATGGATCGGGATTATAAACTATATGTTTCTAGTGAAAATGGAGGAGGAGATATTGACCATCCACAACTGTGGGTGTATGCACTTTCTACAGCTGCAAATACGGCCCCTACAGCTATTGCTTTAACCAATGTAACTTCTTCAATTTTAGAAAACAGCAATACAACATCGGCAGTTAGAGTAGCAGACATTGTGGTTACCGACGATGGATTAGGAACAAATAATTTGACTATTTCAGGACCAGATGCTGCCTATTTTCAAATAACAGGTTCCAGTTTATACATAAGATCAGGAACAGTATTGGATTATGAAACCAAAACCAGTTATAACATCACTGTTAATGTAGATGATACCTCAGTTGGTACTACTCCTGATGCTTCCGTAAATTATCTATTGTCGGTAATTGATGTCTTGGTTGAAACAGCTCCAGTAGCAACAGTAGCGGTTACAGAAGCCGCCTCATGGTCAAGTAGTAATGCGCTTGTAGCTGCCGACTGGTTTGAAGTTACCAATTTTGGCACTTCCGCTTTAGACATTACAGGATGGAAAGTAGATGACAATTCTAATTTATTTACTGCAGCACTTCCATTAACAGGAATTACAAGTATCGCTCCAGGAGAATCAGTAATTTTCTTAGAAACCAGCGCTACCAATGCAGCAACAATTATCGCCAATTTTAAATCGGCTTGGTTTGGAATTAATCCTCCAGCCAATTTACAAGTTGGTTCCTATACGGGAGCTAGTATTGGTTTAAGTACTTCTGGTGATGCTGTCAATTTATTTGATGCAAGCGGAAATCTTAAAGCCAATATTGTTTTTGGAGTAGCTACAACCAATTATTCATTTAATAATGCCGCTGGTTTAAATAATTCAACCATTACTTTATTAAGTCAAATAGGCGTTAATGGGGCATTTGCTGCCATTAATGATTTACTTCAAATAGGTTCTCCAGGAAGCGTAGGTAAATTAATAATTTCAGAAATAGCGCCTTGGTCAAGCGGGAGTAGTCCGGTAGCAGCCGATTGGTTTGAAGTAACCAATTCAAAAGCAGTAGCGGTTGATATCACAGGTTGGAAAATGGACGACAATTCACAATCTCCAGTTGCAGCAGTAGCGTTAAGTGGAATTACCAGTATCAATCCAGGAGAATCCGTAATTTTCATTGAAACAACAGATTTACCTGGTAAAACGGCAGCATTCAAAAGCAATTGGTTTGGCACCAATCCGCCTGCGGGTTTAAGAATTGGAAATTACACAGGAAGCGGAGTAGGTTTGGGCTCAACTGGTGATCAAGTAAATATTTATAATGCTACTAGTACCACTCCGGAAGCTTCAGTGCTATTTGGCGCGTCACCAACAACAACTTTTGCCACTTTTGATAATACGGCGGGAATCAATACTACAATAACAGCGGTTACCTCTTTAAGTGCAGTAGGAGTAAATGGGGCTTTTGTAGTTGCAAACAGTGCGACTGAAATTGGTTCTCCAGGAGTTTACTTGATTTCAAATCCAAATTTAAACACCGTTGAATCTCCAATAAATTCAAATGAAATGAAATTAGTTGTGTATCCAAATCCAACCAATTCAAATTTTCAATTGAGTTTAAATACTGGAAATCAGGAGAAATTTTCAATTAAAATATACGATATGATGGGTCGATTATTAGAATCTCATACTGTTACTTCAATTGATGTAAGCACTCAGAAATTTGGAACTAATTTTCCAAGTGGTATCTATAATATAGTGGTTAAACAAGGAGATTTATCAAAATCGGTTAGAGTAATTAAGAAGTAGATTCATTAATTTGTCTTACTGAAATAATAAAAAAGGGTTTTAGCATCAAGCTAAAGCCCTTTTTATTTTAATTATAATACATCTTCCCATAAAATTTTATATGACTATCCGTAACTAATACTAATGTGTTAGTAGTGTCATTTCGACGAAGGAGAAATGACAAATTAGCTAAATTTCCATTCATAAGAAATAGTTTGGTACAAGTAACGGACAGTCATAAAATTTTATTTCTCACTTACATATTCCATAATATCGCCAGGTTGACATTCTAAAATTTCACAAATCATTTCTAAAGTAGAAAACCGAATGGCAAATGATGGATTAGTTGTTGGTTGTTGGTTGTTGGTTTTTGTAACCGATAAACTCATAACTCATAACTCACAACTCATAACTTATAACTTATAACTCATAACTCATAATTTGCTTTTCCTGTTTTTAAATAAAGTTGCTTACTTTTGTATGCTATGAAAGAATTTCCAAAAGCATTAACTTCTAAATTAGAACAACGAACGGCAAACAATTCTTTGCGAAAGCTGTCGTTGCCCAATACTTTAATCGATTTTGCTTCAAATGACTATATTGGATTTGCCAAGTCGGAAACAATTTTCAACGAAACGCATTCGTATTTAATTGAAAATAAAATCATTCAAAATGGTGCAACTGGCTCCAGATTATTGTCAGGAAATCATAAAATATATGAAGAAGCAGAAAATTATATTGCAAAATTTCATCAAGTAGAAAGTGCTTTAATTTTCAATTCGGGTTACGATGCTAATGTTGGTTTTTTTGGTGCCGTTCCGCAACGCAACGATATTATTTTATATGATGAATTAGCACACGCGTCAATTCGAGATGGAATTCAACTTTCAAATGCCAAATCCTATAAATTTCAACACAATGATTTTGAGGATTTAGAACGATTACTTCTTAAACTATCAACCGATAACCAACAACCAACTACCGTTTTTGTAGTTACCGAAAGTGTTTTTTCAATGGATGGCGATACTCCAAATTTGGAAGAGCTAGTTCAACTTTCCGAAAAATACAATTGTAATTTGGTTGTTGATGAAGCGCACGCCTTGGGCGTTTTTGGTGCTTGTGGCGAAGGGTTAGTTCAAATGTTAGGATTGCAAGATTCGATTTTTGCGCGAATTGTAACTTTCGGAAAAGGATTGGGTTGTCACGGAGCTGCAATTATTGGTTGTAATGAATTAAAAAATTATTTGGTCAATTTTGCTCGAAGTTTTATTTATACAACGGGACTTTCGCCGCATGCTGTAGCAACGATTTTGGTGGCGTATCAGCATTTAGAAATCGAAAAAAAGGCATTGGAACAGTTGCGAAATACTATCATTCATTTCAATCAAGAAAAAAATATTTTAGGATTAAAACCGATGTTTGTGAGAAGTAAATCGGCAATTCAAAGTGCCATTATTCCTGGAAATCAAAATGTAAAATCAATTGCCAATCAGCTCCAAGAAAAGGGATTTGATATCAAAGCGATACTTTCCCCAACGGTTCCAGAAGGTCAAGAGCGACTTCGATTTTGTTTGCACAGTTATAATTCAAAGGAAGAAATCTCGGAAGTGTTGGGATTGTTGAGTACCTTTGTTTTTTAGCCAACATTAAATCCAATTACCTTGTGAACTTTGCGGTTAAAGAAGACGAAAAGAGTATAGACAAAGAGATAATAGATTTTTTC
>NZ_JBBALW010000008.1:0-35601 GCF_040402835.1 Flavobacterium sp. | reverse complement strand
AAAGAGATAATAGATTTTTTCCTTGCGATCTTTGTGAAAAACTTTGCGACCTTTGTGGTTAAAGAAGACGAAAAGAGTATAGACAAAGAGATAATAGATTTTTTCCTTGCGATCTTTGTGAAAAACTTTGCGACCTTTGTGGTTAAATTTTAACTATGAAAATATTTATAACAGGAATATCAACCAATGTAGGCAAAACCATCGCTTCAGCAATTATCACCGAAGCGCTTGAAGCCGATTATTGGAAACCCATTCAAGCCGGTGATTTAAACAATTCAGACAGTCATAAAATCCAACGCTATATTTCAAATGACAAATCGGTTATCCACGAAAACAGCTATAAACTTAACACGCCCGTAAGTCCGCATTTAGCAGCTGAATTGGACGGAATTACGATAGATTTAAAACATATAATTGAACCAAAAACAGCCAATCATCTTGTTATTGAAGGAGCTGGCGGTGTATTTGTACCTTTAAATGAAACCGATTTTGTCATCGATTTAATTCAACCGGATTATAAAGTGATTGTCGTTTCTCGCCATTATTTGGGAAGCATCAACCACACTTTATTGACAATTGAAGCGTTGAAAAATCGAGGAATACATATTGCAGGAATTATTTTTAATGGAAATGAAAATCTGCCTACCGAAACCATAATTTTGAATACAACACAACTAAAATGCATTGGTAGAATTGAGGAAGAACCGTATTTTGATCAAAATGTAATTTCAGAATATGCCGATTTGTTTCGAGATAACGTATTGAAAATAGAATTATGAGTAATTCAATTCCCCCTTCGGGGGTTAGGGGGCTTACCGAAAGAGACGGTCACTATCTTTGGCATCCTTATACCCAACACAAAACTTCAAAACCGCCAATTGCAATTGTAAAAGGCGAAGGAGCGTTGCTTTGGGACGATTCCAATAAGGAATATATTGATGCCATTGCCTCTTGGTGGGTCAATCCTTTTGGGCATTCCAACAAGTTTATTGCCGATGCTATTTACAAGCAATTAACCACATTGGAACACGTTTTATTTGGAGGATTTACGCACGAACCAGCCGTAGTTTTATCTGAAAAGCTAATTGAAATTTTACCAAAAAATCAAAATAAAATCTTTTTTTCTGACAACGGATCAACCGCTGTTGAAGTGGCAATAAAGGTCGCTTTGCAATATTTTTTCAATAAAGAAGAAAAGAAAACTACCATAATTGCCTTTGAAAATGCCTTTCACGGAGATACTTTTGCCGCAATGGCTGCAAGTGGAATTTCATTTTACACCCAAGCTTTTGAAGGAATGTTTATAGATATTGTTCGGATTCCTGTTCCAATAAAAGGTCAGGAAGAAGCCAGTTTTCAAGCATTGGCAAAAGCCATAAAAAACAATTCTTGTGCAGGATTTATTTTTGAACCGTTAGTTCAAGGAGCTGCTGGAATGGTAATGTATGCCCCAGAAGCGTTAGATAAATTAATCAAAATTTGTCAAGAAAATGGCGTTTTAACCATTGCCGACGAAGTAATGACAGGCTTTGGAAAAACGGGAAAAACGTTTGCCTGCGATTATTTGCAAACCCAACCCGATATGATGTGCTTGTCAAAAGCCTTGACGGGCGGGACAATTCCAATGGCAATTACCACGTTCACTCAAGATTTATTTGATGCTTTTTATAGCGATGATATCAATAAAGCACTTTTTCACGGGCACACATTTACTGCAAATCCAACGGGTTGTGCAGCTGCTTTGGCGAGTTTGGAATTATTGCAAACGGAAGAAATACAAACCAAAATCGCACGAGTAAATCAAAGTCATTTGGTCTTTCAAAAACACATTGAAAAACATCCAAAAGTAACTACAACTCGCGTTTTGGGAGTCATTTTTGCATTGGAAATAAAAACGGAAAGCCAAGCGAGTTATTACGGTACTTTGCGTAACAAACTCTATGATTTTTTCATTGAAAACGGAATAGTTTTGCGCCCTGTTGGAAATATAGTCTATATTTTACCGCCCTATATAATCACAGATAGCCAATTACAAAAAATTTACGATGTGGTTGAGAATGCTTTAGAGATAGTTTGATTTTTATGAAGACAAAGAGATAAAAGACGAAGAGATGAAAGACGAAAGACGAAAGATAATAGACAAAGAGATAATAGATTTAAAATTAGTCGAATGTCCAAAGTCTAAAATCTAAAGTCATAAAGTTGAGCCTTTTTCAATAATTCATAATTCACAACTTATAATTCATAATTGATTTAAGAATTCATAATTCATTTATAACTTTGCGACCTTTGCGAAAAACTTTGCGACCTTTGCGGTTAAGTTTTTATAATTCATAACTTATAATTCATAATTAATTAAAACCCTTTGCCAACAACAATTTCTATTACCGCCATCGCTTCTCTTTCTGCATTAGGAAACAATCAAGATTCTATTTGGAATAACTATCAATCCAATCAACATTGTTTTGTGTCAACTGCTTTTGGAACTCAAAATGCACTTGTGGCGCCATTAGATGCGGATTCAAAACAGGAAATTGAAACACTAAAAAATTCAGATCAAAAATACAAAGCGTTAGACAATTCTGTTTTATTTGCAATAGCAGCTTCTCGAAAAGCGACAATTGATGCGGGTTGGAAAACGGGCGATACTTTTGGAATTAACATTGGTTCTTCTCGAGGCGCCACTGAATTGTTTGAAAAGCACCATCTTGATTTTATAAAAACTGGAAAAGTAGCAACTTTAGCTTCTCCAACTACAACTCTTGGAAATATTTCTTCTTGGGTTTCTCACGATTTGCAAAGTCAAGGTCCTGAAATTTCGCATTCTATTACGTGTTCCACCGCATTGCACGCATTGCTAAATGGCGTTGCTTGGCTTAAAGCAGGAATGGCAGATAAATTTTTAGTTGGCGGAAGTGAAGCCCCGTTGACCGATTTTACGATTGCTCAAATGAAGGCGTTGAAAATTTATTCCAAGAATAATGATGAATTTCCGTGTCGTGCTTTCGACTTAGAAAAAAAGGAAAACACTTTGATTCTAGGTGAAGGCGCCGCCGTTTGTTGTTTAGAAATTGGTAAAAAAGAAAATGCTATCGCTTTTATTGAAGGAATCGGTTATGCAACGGAAATTTTAGAACACAATGTTTCTGTTTCAGCAGAGGCGACTTGTTTTCAAAAATCAATGAAAATGGCATTAGAAACTACAAATTTATCAGAAGTTGATGCCATTGTAATGCACACGCCGGGAACTATAAAAGGGGATTTGACAGAATATAAAGCAATTCAAAAAGTATTTGGCGACAACCTTCCTCTATTGACTACCAATAAGTGGAAAATTGGACACACCTTTGGAGCTTCAGGAATGTTGAGCATTGAAATGGCAATTTTGATGTTGCAAAAGCAAATTTTTATCGGAGTGCCATTTGCGGAAGCACAATTCCAAAAGAAACCTTTAAAAAAAATATTGGTAAATGCCGTTGGTTTTGGTGGAAATGCGGTGAGTATTTTGTTGAGTTTGTAAGTTCTTTAGATGTGAGATAAAAGATTAAAAGATGAAAGACTGTGAACTTTGCGTAAATCTTTGCGCACTTTGCGGTTAAAAAATTAGACTAATAGATAATAGACTACGAGAAGTGAGACTAAAAAAAGTCGGAATGTAAAGAAGAATCTCGATAGCTATCGGGACGAATTAACACCAATAAATCCACTCATGATATTGTCATGCTGAACCTGTTTCAGCATCTCAATGAAACAGAATCTGAAATAAATTCAGATTGACAAAACAGAAATACTCTTTTTCTTTGTGAACTTTGCGTAAATCTTTGCGCCCTTTGCGGTTAATAAAAAAACGTCTAAAGTTATAAAGATGAGCCGTTTCCAATAATTCATAATTCATAATTTATAACTCATAACCTCCCTTCCAAGTCTTTCACTTTTTCATAAATCAAATTACTTTCAAATCCTTTTCGAAGTAGAAAGTCACAGAATTTTTTCCGTTTTTTGATAGTATTGGTTTCCCGAGTATTCTGCCATTGTCTATCAGCAAGAGTATGAAAAGTGGTATTATATTCTTCTGCGGTAATTTCTTTTAATGCTGTTGTGATATTATATTGTGAAATCTTACGAAACTTCAACTCGTTCACAATTCTGATTTTCCCCCAATGTTTGATGCGGTGTTTCCCTCTTGCAAAGCTGCACGCAAAACGCTCTTCGTTGAGGTATTTATGGTCTAAAAGATGTACAATAATTAAATCAATTGCTTGTGGAATCATATTCATTCCTCGCAGTTTTTCAACTATTTCTTTGTGACAACGCTCTTGGTAGGCGCAATAATTCTCCAATTTGCTTTGAGCTTCCATTACGGAATACGTTCTGTGAGAATTAGGTTCCAAAGGATTTATTTAGTTTAGTTAAGGAGCAAATTATGCGCTTCCTTTTCCCGAAGCTTCTAGATTCTTTTCAATTTTATGTCCTGGTCGTGACCATTTTGGCTTTTCGCCCAACGCTTGAAATTGAGAATCGGCTGCTTCTACGGTGGTAGGTTGCATGATTTTAATGAACGGTTTTTGAGCCACTAATCCGAGAGTTTCAAACATTTTCATATCATCATTTACATCTGGATTTGGAGTTGTAAGTAATTTATCGCCAGCAAAGATAGAATTTGCACCAGCAAAGAAACACATCGCTTGCCCTTCACGGCTCATATTCATTCTTCCTGCTGAAAGACGAACTTGCGTTTCTGGCATAATAATTCTTGTAGTTGCCACCATTCGAATCATTTCCCAAATTTCAACAGGTTTTTCTTCCTCCATTGGCGTTCCTTCAACCGCAACTAATGCATTTATGGGCACCGATTCTGGTTGTGGATTCAATGTAGAAAGCGCCACAAGCATTCCTGCTCGGTCTTCTATTGATTCTCCCATTCCGATAATTCCACCGCTACAAACGGTAACATTTGTTTTACGAACATTTTCAATAGTTTGCAAACGGTCTTTAAAACCACGTGTTGAAATCACTTCTTTATAATATTCTTCTGAGGTATCTAAATTGTGATTGTAGGCATACAAACCCGCTTCTGCCAAACGATGCGCCTGATTTTCAGTAATCATTCCTAAAGTGCAACACACTTCCATGTCCAATTTATTGATGGTACGAACCATTTCTAATACTTGGTCAAATTCTGGACCATCCTTAACATTTCTCCAAGCAGCACCCATACATACTCGGGAAGAGCCACTCGATTTTGCTCTTAAAGCTTGGGCTTTCACTTGGCTAACTGACATTAAATCATTGCCTTCAATTTCGGTGTGGTAGCGTGCCGCTTGGGGGCAATAGCCACAATCTTCTGGGCAACCACCTGTTTTGATTGATAATAAAGTTGAAACCTGAACCACATTTGGATCGTGTGATTTTCTATGAATAGAAGCTGCTTCAAAAAGCAAATCCATCATAGGTTTGTTGTATATAGCGATAATTTCGTCTTTCGTCCAATTGTGTTTAGCAATACTCATAATAGCATTTTTATATTGTGCCAAAAGTAGTCAAATTGTTGCAAATAATCAATTTTGTGCCATTTATATCGAGGTTAAAATCTCTATAAATTGTATTTCAAACTAAAAATGATATACCTCGGTTGAATAGTGTATTGTGCCGTTCTTGTTGAAAACTGTGAGAAGCTATCGTCGTTTAAAGAGGTTGTATTTAATAAATTGGTCGCTGCCACTTTGTATTCTAACTTGCTGTCTTTCGTTTTTTGATAAATTAAACTTGCGCTTAAAAATGCATACTCGTTATTTACGGTATTTTTGTTATTGGTGTAATGATAATATTCATATTCTGACACAAAAGAGAAACTCTTTAAAAAGAAATAATCCAATTTTGCAGAAGGCGTATTAGTATAAAACTTGGTTCCGCTGTAATCATTTGTTGAAATAGAATATCCTAATTCTAAGTTGGGTAAATCTTTATAATTAGTAGCTAGTTTTAATGTGTAATTTTGAGTTAAAGATTCCGTTGTTATAAAATTACCATTTTGAATGTTATTAAATTTAGACCAATTCAATCCTAAATTTACTGACGCTTTATAATTTCTAGCAAATGACCTTCCATAGTTGGCATTTCCAGAAAGAGATTCGTCGGCAAAATTGGAATTGATAGCAGTTGAAGCCTGATTTATTCCTGTAAAAACGGCACTTGATTTAACGGCATTCAATCGTTTTGTATAATTCACATTGGCAGAAATGTTCTCAAAATTGAACATATTGTATTTAAAATAACGCAGGGAATGACTCTCGGACAATGCGTTTTCTAAATTTCTATTCCCTTGAAATAAAGAGTTATAGTTTGTGAAAGTATATCCAGCGGTTAACTTATTAATATCTGTAAAATCAGTAGTTATTGAATAATTATAAGTTAAAGTTTCTGCTTTTTTTATTTGATATAAAGCATAGACGTCGGGTAAAACTCGGTAAAAATTATTGTCCACTTTTGTTCCTAATTGCTCGTTGTACGTTTTGTAATAATGGGCAGAAAACCCTGGATTAAAAGTAAATTTACCTGCAATAAATTTGTAATGCAGTCCTAAAAATGCATCGTTAAAAAAATAGCCAATAGTATTATTTTTATCAGCAGAATTTAAGTCGTTATTGGTTCCATTGTCCAAAATTTGGAAAATGTGGGAGTTAAAATTCTGAAGCGAATAGGTATTTCCAAAAGTAAAATTAATATTGCTTTTAGGAGTTACCATGTAATAGTAATCGACCTTAGCGTCTAATTTGTTTGTTTTTACAAAACGGTTTTGATTGATATTGTATTGGTTTTGAGTTTGCAATCCTAAAATCGGAAATGGATTCTGAACTAAATTTGCATTATAAAAAGGGTCTTCAGCTTGGTATAAATGTTGGATTTCTACATCGTAAACGCTTTTATCGCTTTTAGTGTAATATAAACTCAAATTCTGGGTTAAGGTAATCGGATTTTGCTGTTTGAAAGTGGCAATATTTTGGTCGGGAATGGCTGGAGGAGTTCCGTTCGTTGCTGTTGCCGATGATTGAGAAAATAAACTATTGTTTTCGTCTTGCTTAGAATTTTTCAGTAATGCATCGTAATCAAATTGTAGTTTGGTACTCGGTTTGTAACTGGAGCTAAATTTAAAAAGCCCTAAACTACTTATTTGATGCGTCAATTCTTTCGTTTTTTGGTAGGTATTTGAAGTTCCAAATGGCCCTCCTAAATCCGTTCTATTAGTTTGAGAAACGGTTTCTAAATCGGTAAGGGTTTTAGAAACAATTGCAAATCCGCTTAAATTCCAAGCTTTGGTCACGTTGTATGAAAAATTGGTTGCACCAAATTGCGTTTCAATTTCCTTGGCACGGTTGTTTCTTAGCAGAGAAATCCCAAGGTCATTCGAAGCCACATTGAAGTTGGTTCCTCCTTTTCTCATCATGCTCCTAAATCCACCCGTAAATTTAAAATAATCCTGGACGGTGAATGGCAATTCGCCAATATTATTATAATTTCCAATTAAGTTAATACTGTATTTGGGACTGTAATAAAACAGCTTTGGATTAGCAACATAACGGTTGGTGTTGTTTTGTTTTCCGTATCCTGCATTCATATCTCCAAACCAAAAATTCTTTTTCCCTTTTTTGAGTTTGATGTTCATCGCAATATTTTCATCGCCATTTTCTAATCCTTTCAAGGCAGAAACATCGTTGAAATTCCTTAACACTTGGATTTTATCAATGGCATCTGCTGGGATATTCTTTACTCCTAATTTAGTATCTCCATCAAAAAAGTCTTTTCCTTCTACCATTAATTTGGTCACTTTTTTACCTTCCACTTGAATTTCACCGTCGGCATTAACTTCAACCCCTGGTAATTTTTTTAATACATCTTCTAATTTTCGCTCCGTTCCTGATTTAAAAGAATCGGCATTATAAACTATCGTATCTCCTTTTATGGAAACGGGCATTTCGCGAACAATTTCTACCCCTTCAAGCTCAATTCCACCAGATTCTAAAATAATATTCTGAACAACATTGGACGCAACTGTTGCAATAGATATCTCTTTGGATTGCATTCCTAAATAACTAACTTTAATAATATAATTAGAATTGGGTTTCAAATTCAGCAAATATTTTCCTTTATCATTTGTAATTGCGTAGGAATCCATTGCTTTTGTAACTTGGTTTACCGCCATTACATTTGCCATTTCTAATGGTGATTTTCCAACATCTTGAATAAAACCTTCAAATTTTATGTTTTGAGAAAATGAAATTGAAGTAACGAATAATAATAGTAGGAATTTTTTCATTGAAATTTTTTTGTTTTATAAATTAGTTGGTTGTTTTAAAAATAATTACACCGTCATCGTCTTTCATGCTGTCGTATTTCTTTTTTTGAATGGCGTCAAATTCCTTTTGAGATACCTTTTGCCCTTTATTAGGAACTTTAATTGTGGTGCCTTTTGTGTTTAACACTACTTTGGAACAAAGGATAATTAGTTCTGGTTCGTTAATTTCTAAAATTAAACCGGGTAACCCCCAATAATTATTAGGACCAAAACTCACTGGTATTTCTGGAGTATACCAAGCAGTAATAATTTTATCTTTAGGCTCTTCCATTTTGAATAAGGAAGATTTTATTGCTTCTTTTTTAAGAAACTCCTCGTATTCTTTTTTCTGCTTATCTGAGACTGGAACCAACAATTTAGCTTTATAACAAGTATAATCTCCTATTTTTTTGTATTCATCAACCAATTTCCAATCTGGTTTTTCAATAGGCTCCACTACTAAGAATTCTTTACCAAAAATTTCGTCCTCGTTAATACTTGTTTTATTTTTGGCATTTATATATTTTTTCCCCTCACTTGAAGAAAAACTAACTGAAATTTGCATTCCACTCGATGCAGCTTTAGGTTTTTCGAGTTGTTGTTCTTGTTCATAAACACACTCTGACTTGTTAAAAGTTAGCAAATAGCTTTTTTCAGAAGCGGCTTTTAATGCTTCTTTTAATGCTTTTTCCATTGCTGGATCTATCTCTTTCTTAGATCCAGAATCTTCAACTTTTATTTTATCATTAAAAATTGTTTTAGAAAAATAAGATGCTTTTCCTTGAAACTCTTGTGAAAAAGACAAAGAAGTAACGAATAATAATAACAGAAGTTTTTTCATTTGGTTTATTGATTTTAAGGGTTGTTAATTAACGCCCCATTCCCATTCTCATTCCACCATTTCCGCCTCTTCCTTGGTTCATTTGTCGGAACTCTTCCATTTTTTTAACTACGGTGTCGTCGTATTCTTTTTGAGAAATAACTTTGCCATTGGTTGGCGCTTTAATTTCTACTTTTTCTTTAGAATTTAAAACAATTTTGGAACATAAAACAACTGTTTTACCGTCATTCACTTCTAAAATTAAGCCAGGTAATCCCCAATAATTTTCTGGCCCTTGATTAATTGGAATTTCAGGGGTGTACCAAGCCGTAATGGTTATTTCTTTTGGCAATTCGAAGCCGTCCATAAAGTTGGTTTTCTTCGCTTCGCCTTCTGGTTTCTTAGCCTCATCTTTAGATTCTTCCGCTTTCTTTTCTTCTTTTTTAGGTCTAAAATTTCTAAAATCAGATTGACTTACTGGTCGAACTGTAGTTGCTTTGAAGCAATTATAACCTCCAATTAACCTCGATTCGCCTTCTAATTTCCAAGCATAATTTGGCAAAGAATCTTTAATCAAAAATTCTTTTCCCATAAATTCTTTATCAACCGAATAGGTTTTTTCCTTCACGTTTTTAAAGTTGGTACCGCCACCGCCGGTCATCGAGCTCATCCATCTCATTCCACCGCCACCGCCACCTTGCCCTGGTGCGTCTAATTTTTCCTCTTCTTTATATATTGAAGCCGATTTGTTGAAGTTCAGAATAAACGTTTTTTCAAACATTTTTTTCATGCGCTCTTCAATCATTTTTTGCATGTCGGGAGTCATTTCTTTGTTTCCTTCCATTCTGGTTTTGAAATCAGAAGTACTTGTTTTTGACTCATAAACTGCCATTCCTTGAAATTCTTGCGCTTGTATTTGTAAAAATGAAACTGCGCTAAAGGCTACTGATAAAATTATTTTTCTTAACATAAATTGGTTTATTTATCTTGTTTGTTAAACTATTTACTAAATTTTGATAAAAATAGTAATTATACGATTGCAAATATGACGAATTAAGAGGTTAAATGTTACAAATATTTTGTTAAAAATAAATCCAAAAATTATCACATCTATAAAGTTAAATCGTAATTTAGCTTTTTATGAAAAAACAACTTCGGCTATTTGGTTTAGTACTCTTTTTTATTTGCGCAGCTCAAGGGCAAATAAAAAACGCTACATTGGTTTCAACTCAATCTATTTCCGGGAGCACTTTTGTGGGAATTGATGTTTTATCAAATTTATTTTACCTAGAAAACAATGTTTTTTTCAAGAAAAATAAGTCGCAATTATGGCAATATAAAAACCTTTCTTTAGGTAAAATCACCAAAATTGATTTGCAAAATCCACTGAAAATTGTTCTTTTTTATGAAGATTTTAATTCCGTAATTTTATTAGACAACCAATTGAATGAGATTCAAAAAATCAATTTCTCTAATGAAAATAGTTCTATAATTGCAGCAGCTATTGGAATTGCATCTCAAAACAAGCTTTGGCTTTTCGATGCTTTATCACAAAAACTTGGATTATACAATTATTCAAATGGTGATTTCAAATCCATAACTACTTCATTTCAAGGAAACTTCAAATACTACGAATCTGATTTCAATACATTTCAATGGGTTGACAATCAATTAAATTGGTTTTCGTGTGATATTTACGGAAAAATTACCTTACTCAGAAAAGTCTCTGATTTTGATAAAATCCAAATACTAAATTCCGAATTGCTACTTTTTTCAAAAGGGGAACACTTGTATTTTCAAGACTTTAAATTAAATACAACCGAAGAAGTTCAAAATGTTAATAAAAGCTTTGAATTTTTCACATACAAAGACCAAATTTTATCTATTTTTACAAATCGACAAATTAAGAATTATAAAATAATAATACCATAATGCACATAGCTATAGCAGGAAATATCGGAGCAGGAAAAACATCATTAACGCGCTTGTTAGCAAAGCATTTCAAGTGGGAACCTCATTTTGAAGACGTCGTTGACAACCCGTATTTAGATGATTTTTACCATCAAATGGAACGTTGGTCGTTTAATTTGCAGATTTATTTTCTAAACAGTCGCTTCAGACAAGTTTTACAAATTCGTGAAAGCGGTAAAAAAATTATTCAAGACCGAACGATTTATGAAGATGCTCATATTTTTGCTCCCAATCTGCACGCCATGGGATTGATGACCAATCGTGATTTTCAAAATTACAGTTCGCTTTTTGATTTAATGGAAGGACTTGTCTCGCCGCCGGATATGCTTATTTATTTGAGAAGTTCTATTCCAAATTTGGTTTCTCAAATTCACAAACGAGGTCGTGAATATGAAAATACAATATCTATTGACTATTTAAATCGTTTGAACGAAAGATACGAAGCTTGGGTTACTTCCTATTCAAAAGGAAAACTGTTAATAATTGATGTTGACAATATTGATTTCGTTAATAATCCTGAAGATTTAGGAATGATTATTAATAGAATTGACGCTGAATTGAATGGGTTATTTTAGTCTAATACTTATTTCGGAACCAAACTTTCATCCATTCTCTTTTTAAAATCAAGAACGCTACTTCTTCGGCTAAGAGTACTAAATCGGAGCCGTTTAATTTTTTAATTTGGTCTTCGGGAACATCGATAATATATAGTAAGTTGAGATATTCCGCAAATTTGTATTGAATTAATCGATATATTTTTCCATGTAATTGTGCTTTTAATTCCTCAGGGTCTATTGAAATTGGAAAATCAATTGCTTCGTTTGCCAAATTGAAATCTTTATTGATTTGTTCAATTAATTTCAAATATAAATTATCTTTTGAAGCTTCGTTCAGCAATAAATCGGCATTTATGGGTGCTATAAATGTTTTTGAATCCATTATAAATTATACTTTTCTACCCATTAAATTTTCACCGAAAGACTGTAGCATTTCTTTTTTTTCATTATCAATACTAATTTTTTGTAGCGTTTCAAATGCTTTTAAAGTGAACTCTTGAATTGCTTTTTTGGTTTCAACTGCCGCACCAGTAGCTAAAAATAGCTCTTTCACAGAATGTATCTTTTCGGAATTGTCTTCTGGATGAATCGAAAATAAATGTGCCAATTGTTCGGCTTGTTCCACAGACGCAAATTCATGCGCTTTAAGATACAAATAGGTTTTTTTGTTTTCTATAATGTCGCCACCAACTTGTTTTCCAAAGGTTTCTGGATTTCCAAATGCATCTAAATAATCATCTTGTAATTGAAATGCCAGACCTAAATTCAAACCAAAATCATAAATTAAATTGGTGTTTTCTTCAGAAGTTTTAGCAATTATAGCTCCCATTTTCATTGCTGCAGCAACAAGAACTGCCGTTTTATATTCTATCATTTTTAAATAATCTGGAATGGAAACATCGTCACGAGTTTCAAAATCCACATCCCATTGTTGCCCTTCGCAAACTTCCAAAGCCGTTTTGCTGAACAATTTTGCTAAATCTCTAAAAACCGTTGGTTCGTATTGTTCAAAATATTGGTACGCCAAAATCAACATTGCATCACCTGAAAGAATTCCGGTATTGATATCCCATTTTTCGTGAACCGTTTCGTTTCCTCTTCTCAAGGGCGCATCGTCCATAATATCATCGTGAATGAGTGAAAAATTATGAAAAACTTCAACGGCAAGTGCAGCTGGCAAAGCTTTTTTATAGTCTGCATTAAAGACTTCTGCACTCATTAATGTCAGAACGGGACGCATACGTTTTCCTCCAAGTCCCAATATATAGTGAATTGGATCGTACAGATTTTTAGGTTCTTTGGTTTCATATTGCGATTGCAAATAGTCGGAAATAAATTCTTGATACTGATAAATAGAATGCATTATTCTTTTTTTATAGGTTTAGATTGAAAAGAGGTTTCTTTAAAATCTTTGCGTCTTACAAAGAAACTCAAAAAAGTTTGAACTTGAAACTTTCTTAAATGTTAATTAATTGCAAATACTTTGGAAACTATTTTGGTATTCAAAGTTTCCGTTGTAGATTTGCGCAAAATTAACCCTTTTAATCTTACAGAATGAAAGATAAAATAATATCAAAAGCAGGTGACTTATTTTTGAAACTTGGTTTCAAAAGTGTCACAATGGATGATATTGCGGGGGAAATGTGTATTTCTAAAAAAACTATTTATAAGTTTTTTTGTAATAAAGAAATTTTGATTGAGGAAAGTACCGCAGCAATTCATTCCGAAGTTCATGAAATTATTAGCGCTATAGTTGCTAAAAAACACAATGCCATCGAAGAAAATTTTGAAATCAGAAAAATGTTCAAGGAAATGTTTAAATCGTCGGATACGTCACCCATTTACCAATTAAAAAAACATTATCCGGAGATTTATGAAAAAGTAATTGCAAGGGAAATCAATGAATGCAACACGTTATTCAAACAAAATATTGAAAATGGGATGTCTCAAGGTTTGTATCGAAAAGGAATTTCGGTTGAAACGTATGTCCGATTTTACTATAATTTGGTTTTTAGCATTAAAGAGCAAACGAGTTCAGAAAAAGAAGGGCAACAATTAGAATTAGAAATATTAGAATACCATACACGAGCAATTGCAACGCCAGCTGGAATTGCAGAATTAGAAAAACAATTAATGAACATTGAACAATAATGAAAAAAGTAATCTTGATTACCTTATTATCTTTTGCAATCACTGCAAAATCGCAAGAAAAACCTAAAAGTTTTTCATTTAACCTTGAAGAAGCTATTAATTATGCATTAAGCAATAATTATTCAGCAATAAATGCAACTCGAGATATTGCTTCCGCAAAAAGTAAAAAGTGGGAAACAACCGCTATGGGTTTACCGCAAATTAATGCTAGTTTAGATTATCAAAACAATTTTGAATTGCAAAAATCACTTATTCCAGCTCAGTTTTTTGGAGGAAATCCAGGTGAATTTGCAGAAGTGGCTTTTGGAACAAAACACAATATGAATGCGCGAACTACCTTAAGTCAATTGCTATTTGACGGTTCTTATATTGTTGCCTTGCAAGCGTCAAAAACCTATTTGAAATTTTATGAAAATGCCAAACAAAAAACAGATGTTGAAATCAAAGAAATGGTTGTCAATGCTTATGGAAATGTTTTATTGGCAGAAGAAAGCATCTTGATTTTGGAGAAAAATAAAGTTATTTTAGAGAAAACTTTGTTTGATACCAAGGAAACTTTCAAAAATGGTTTGATAGAAGAAGAAAATGTTGAGCAACTTCAAATTACACTTTCGTCTGTGAGTAGCAATTTGAATAATGTTAAAAGACTTCGGGAAATTGCGGCAAAAATGCTCAAAATTACTTTGGGAATTGCCATTACCGATGATTTAAAACTTACAGATAAATTAGATACTTTGACGATTAACAATTTAGATGCTGCATTTTCGGAAGGAGAATTTAGCCCGTCGCAAAACGTAAATTATCAAATGGCTTTGAATTTTCGGGAGCAACGAAGTTTGGAATTAAAATTACAAAAAGCCAAAGCTTTGCCTTCATTATCTGCGAATGTAAATTTTGGTTATAATGCGTTTGGAAATCAATTTCAGTTTTTTACAACCAATCAAAAATGGCTAAATTATTCAAATTTGGGAGTAAATTTAAACGTGCCGATTTTTAGCAGTTTAGCAAGAAGCGCCAGAACGCAACAAGCAAAAATCGCCTTTGAAAAAGCGAAAACGCAATTAACAGAAACTGAACAAAAATTAAAATTACAATATGCAAATGCCAAAAGTGAATACGAATTCAGCATCGAGGAATTTGCAACAGCAAAAACCAATCTGAATTTGGCGGAACGAATTGAGAAAAAACAACAAATAAAATTCACAGAAGGATTGTCGTCAAGTTTTGATTTTAGTGAGGCACAACGCCAATTGTATTCCGCACAACAAAATTATTTGCAGTCGATGGTGAATATTATCAACAAAAAAGCAAGTTTAGAAAAAGTAATAAATAAAAAATAGACACGATTTTAAAAGCACAAAACTATTTTTTTATATCCCGTAGGGATTAAATGTTGGTAGAAATAAAATTATTAATGTTAAATTTTGTCCCGTAGGGACTATACAAATATGGCAAACACATTTACACAAGTTCACATTCATTTTGTATTTGCAGAAAAAATAGATTAGGAATCATTCAATTTTAAAAAGTATAGTCCCTACGGGACAAAAAACGGTAGAGCATATTTTTTTTACCAACATTAAGTCCCTACGGGACAAAAAATGTCGCAAATAACGAATTGAATTAACAAACATAAATAGGTTATCAATAAAAAAGCAAGTTTAGAAAAAGTTATAAATAAAAAATAATTTTGCCTTTTTTGTATCCCGTAGGGATTAAATGTTGGTAGAAATTAAATTATTAATGGTAAATTTTGTCCCGTAGGGACTATACAAATATGGCAAACACATTTTCACAAGTTCACATTCATTTTGTATTTGCAGTAAAAAATAGATTAGGAATCATTCAATCTAAATGGAAAGAAGATCTCTATAAATATATAACGGGGATTGCGCAAAATAATAATCATAAAATAGTTGCAATAAATGGGATGTCTGACCATATTCATATTTTGATTGGCCTTAGACCTTCACAATCTATTTCTGATTTAATGAAAGATATTAAGCAAAGTTCTTCAAAATGGATAAATGATAATAAATTGACAGAAATACATTTTGAATGGCAAGAAGGTTATGGTGCTTTTTCATATAGTAAATCCCAAATAGAAACGGTAATTAAGTATATTCAAAATCAAGAAGAGCATCATAAAATAAAAACATTTAGAGAGGAATATTTAGAAATTTTACAAAATTTTGAAGTTGATTTCGATGAAAAATATATTTTTCAAGAACTATTTTAAAAAGTATAGTCCCTACGGGATAAAAAACGGTTAAGCATATTATTTTTACCAACATTAAGTCCCTACGGGACAAAAAATCGCAAATAACGAATACAAATAACAAACATAAATAGGTTAACAATGAAAAAAACAATAATCATTTCAGCACTTTCAATTCTACTATTTTCTTGCGGAAAGAAAGAAGACAACGCCAATATTGATTCCTTAATCACTTCAAAAAACTTGGTTTCTATAAAAGCAAAAAGAGCAGAATTGCAAACCCAATTAACAAAATTGGATGATGCGATTGCCCTTTTAGACATTAAAAAATTGGAAGAAGCGTTAGTTTCTATTTCAGTAGTGAAAGACACTGTTTTCAGTCATTATTTAGAAGTCCAAGGAAATGTAAATACCAAAGAAAACCTCATTATTTACCCACAATTCTCTGGAATTTTGAATACTGTAAATGTACTTGCAGGACAAAAAGTGAGCAAAGGGCAACTTCTTGGAACTATAGATGATGGTGGTTTGAGTCAGCAATTATCACAAATGGAAACGCAAATGGCGTTGGCGAAAACAACTTTTGAAAGACAAAAGCGTTTATGGGATCAAAAAATTGGTTCTGAAATTCAGTATTTGCAATCGCAAACCAATATGATAAGCCAACAAAAAGCAGTTTCACAAATGAAAGCGCAATTGGCAAAAACAAGAATTATAGCCCCATTTTCAGGAGTAATTGATGAATTAATTGCCGAAAAAGGACAAGTAGTTGGACCTGGACAAGGATTGATGCGAATTGTGAATTTGAATAATATGTTTGTTTCTACGGCAGTTCCAGAAAGTTATATTGGAAAACTAAAAGTAGGTACGGTTGTCAATGTTTATTTGGCCTCTTTAGGGAAAACATACGCTGGAAAAATTCGTCAAGTAGCGAATAATATCAATCCTAATAATAGAAGTTTTGGGATTGAAGTTTCCGTTCCTAACACAGAAAATTTATTGCGTCCAAACCAAGTCGCAAAACTTAAAATTATTGATTACACCAATGCGAATGCGGTTGTAGTTCCTTCCAATGTGATTCAAGTAGATGGTAATGGCGACCAATTTGTATTTGAAGCAACGTCAATTAAAGATAAAACAGGAATTGCTAAAAAAGTGATTGTGAAAGTAGGAAAAACTTCTGAAAATTTCACAGAGATTTTAGGTGGATTAGAGCCAAAAACTGTAGTTGTAAGTGATGGAGTAAATACGGTTTCGGAAGGAATGAAACTAAATTTCTAACCCCCCTAACCCCTTAAGGGGGAATCAAAATTGACAACTATTGAATTCAAAATTTATCATTTAAAATTTAAAATAACTCTTATATAATGAGTCATCAAAAAAAAGAATTTGGCATTTCGAGTTGGGCTGTAGATAACCGAATCACGGTTTACATTCTGACCTTTATAATTATAGTTTCGGGAACGATGGCGTATATCAATATGCCGCGTGAAAATTTCCCTGAAATATTGGAAAACAAAATTTACGTTTCTTCTATTTTCCCAGGTAATTCCTCTGAAGATGTGGAAAAATTAGTCGTAAAACCACTTGAAGATCAGTTTAAAAATATTTCTGGTGTAACCAAAGTTACGTCAAGTTCGTTTCAAGATTACGGAATTGTAGTCGTTGAATTTGAACAAAAAATATCAATTGAAGAAGCTAAAATTCGAATTAAAGACAAAGCAGATTTGGCGAAAGCCGATTCCGATTGGCCAAATCTTGACAATGGAAGTAAGGTAGAACCAAGTATTTTCAATATTAATATTTCTGAGGAAGTGCCGATTTTGAACATTAATTTGAAGGGAAATTATACCACGCAACAACTCAAAAAATATGGTGAATATTTAAAAGATGAGATTGAGAATGTTCCTGAAGTTAAAAAAGTAGACATCCTTGGTGTTGATGATAAAGAGGTTGAAATTGCCATTGATGTATTCAAAATGAACGCTGCAAAAGTAAGTTTTGACGACATTCAAAATGCAGTGAAATATGAAAATATGACGCTTTCTGGAGGAAATTTAATCTCGCAAGGTTCTCGAAATAACATCCGAATTGTTGGTGAAATCAAAAACCCAAAAGATCTTGAAAACGTAGTGGTGAAATCCTACGGAGGAACGGTTTACCTGAAAGATATTGCCGTTATTAATTTCAAAGAAAAAGAAAAAACTACGTACGCACGCGAAAGCGGTCAAGAAGTGGTGATGCTAAACGTAAAAAAACGTTCTGGGCAAAATATGATTTCGGCATTGGATCAAGTCAAAGAAATTGTGGCAAAAGCACAAGAAACAGTCTTGCCAAAAGATTTGAGTATCAAAATGACCAACGACCAATCGAGCAAAGTTGAACACCAAGTAAACGAACTTTCAAACCACATTATTTTCGGAATTATTCTGGTAATGATTGTGTTGATGTTCACGATGGGATTACGAAATTCCCTGTTTGTTGGAGCGGCAATACCACTTTCAATGTTGATGGCATTTGCAATTTTATCGGCTTTTGGATTCACCTTGAACACGATGGTTTTGTTCGGATTGGTAATGGGATTGGGATTATTGGTTGATGATGGAATTGTGGTTGTCGATAACGTTTTTGCCAATATGAAAAAAGGTTTGGGACGTATTGAAGCTTCAAAAATTGGTATTGGCGAAATCGCTTGGCCAGTTATTTCATCAACAGCAACGACCTTGGCGGCTTTTATTCCATTGGCTTTATGGCCAGGAACGGTGGGGAAATTTATGATTTATTTTCCCATTACATTGTCTTGTGTTTTGGGCGCATCGCTATTCGTAGCAATGGTTATCAATGCCGCAATGACGGGTGGTTTTATGGATATTGAAGACAGAAACATCTCTAAAAAAGCATTGAAAAAATACACGATTATTTTCATCGTTTCAGGATTGTTATTCGTAATTCCCGGGAATATTACCAATACTATTTGGATGAAAGCCATTGGGCATTTAATCATTATTGCTTTGGTTTTAATGTGGGCGTATCATTTGTTTCTTTTCAAATGGACACAAGATTTCCAACATAGTTTTTTCCCGAGATTAGAGGCGAAATATCAAATTTTTCTTGGTAAAATCTTAACAGGAAGAAGAGCGGCATTGGCATTAATAGCTATTATTGGTTTATTAATTTTTTCGTTTGTTTTATTAGGAATTTTCCCGAGAAACGTATTGTTTTTCCCAAAAAATATTCCAAATCAAGCCATAGTTTACATCGAATATCCGCAAGGAACAGAAATTTCTAAAACCAATAAAGCCAATTTATTTGTTGAAAAACAAGTCATTGAAATTTTAGGAAAATATGTAGAAAATGACAAAAACTATTTGGCAGAAAGCATCGTTTCACAAGTTGGAAAAGGCGCTGGAAATCCAAATGTAGATTCTGGAAACCAATCGGAAACCCCTTATAAAGGAAAAGTAACCGTGAATTTCTCGGAATACAAATTCAGAAAAGGCGTAAATACAAGCGTTATTTTAGAAGAAATTCGTGCCAAGGTAAAAGCAATTGCAGGCGCAAAAATAATTGTCGAAAAAGACTCTAACGGACCGCCTTCAGGATATCCAATAAGTTTGCAATTGTCGGGTACTAATTATGATGAAATGCTGGTAGAAGCGAATAAAGTAATCACGTTCATCAATTCGAAAAACATCGAAGGCATCGAAAAATTAAACATTGATGTCAACAAAGAAAGCCCTGAACTCGAAGTAAATGTAGATCGTGTGAACATTGGAAGTTTGGGCGCAACCACGGGACAATTAGGATTTACGATGCGTAGAGCGATTTACGGACAAGAAATTTCAACCTACAAAGAAGGAAAAGACGATTACAATATAGTGATGCGTTTGCAGGAAGACCAACGCAAAAACGAAAGTGTTTTGTTCAACCAACCCGTAACTTTCCGAAATCAAAACAACGGACAAATCATCCAAGTTCCAATTGCTGCTTTGGCTACGACCGAGAAAAAATTCACGTTCAACCAAATAAAACGCAAGAATTCAAAACGAATTATGACCATTTATTCCAATGTTTTAACAGGGGCGAATGGCGACGGAATTACAAAACAAATCGAAGCACAACTGAAAGCAGTCAATTATAAAATGGCGGGCGACATCACGTATTCGTTTTCTGGCGAGCAAGAACAGCAGAAAAAAGATTCCAGTTTCTTGTTTGGCGCATTGCTTTTGGCATTGGCGAGCATCACCATAATTATTGTGTTGCAATTTAATTCCTTGTCAAAAACCGCCATCATTATGTTCACCGTTTTACTAAGTTTCAGCGGCGTATTCTACGGTTACGTGTTTGCAGGAATGGATTTCGTAATCCTAATGACCATGATGGGAATCATTGCGTTATCAGGAATTGTTGTGAAAAATGGAATCGTATTAATGGATTTCTTCGTGTTATTATTAGACGAAAAAGTAATCGAAAACAAGCAAAATTCGCACGACGATTTAACCATTGCCGAAATAAAACACGTTATCATTCAATCTGGAAAATCCCGTTTGCGCCCCGTTTTACTAACCGCATTAACCGCAATTTTAGGATTAATTCCGTTGGCAATCGGACTAAATTTCGACTTTTTCTCATTGGTAACCAACCTAAATCCGCACGTTTACGTAGGCGGTGACAACGTCGTTTTCTGGAGCCCATTGGCGTGGACCATCATCTTCGGACTTACTTATGCCACGGTTTTAACCCTCGTTATGGTGCCCGTAATGTTCTATTTAGTCAAACGAACCAAGTATTGGTTGCGCGACAGAAGAGCCGCTAGAGCCACCGAAATATAAGATTTCTGAATCTAATAAATCTCCCTGTTTTTAATATATTGGAACAGGGTTTTTTATTCACTTTTTAGGCGATTAATTTGTTTTTTATTTGCATAGGCAACGAAAATTGATGGTTTTAAATTTATTAAAAAAAGTATAAAGTCATTAAGAAGAATTTAATTTGAATCTATTTATGGCCATAAACTGTTATGCGTTTTCTAATTAAATATTAAATCAATCTGTAATTATAAATTTTAATTATAAATTTACAAGAGTTTTGGATTAGCAAAGCAAATACGAGAAACCATATCAAAAAAAGGGCAGAATCTGAAAAGCCCAAAGAGAAAGAAACATAATACATGAAAAAATGATAAATTACATAACCTTAGCTCAACTAATTTTGGCAGTATCCGTTATTTATGTTTGGATATTTCGAATGGACAACATCGTAAAAGAATTCAAACAATTTGGCTTAAGTGATTTAACTAGAAGTGCTGTTGGAGCTACCAAAATTGCATTATCGACATTGTTAATTGTTGGTATATGGGTTCCCTCTTTAGTACTTGTTTCTTCTATTGTTATGGGTTTAATAATGGTAGCTGCTCAATATTTTCATTTTAAAATAAGCAATCCCTTTATGAAACATTTGCCATCGCTTATACTTTTGGGTTTATGTATTATTATAATAGTAGCTTCTTTACATATAATTTAACCATGACTCTATTCCATATTTGTATTTACTTATCTAGTTTATCTTTCTTTGCATATTGCATTTCCTACTTTACCTCCCGCCACATGAAAAGCGAATTCAAACGCTTTAAACTTGAAAAATTAGGACTTTTAACAATCATTTTAGAATTTGTGGGAGCGGTTGGACTTTTAATTGGGCTTCAATATAATCCTATACTATTAATTTCATCAGGCGGACTAGCGCTACTTATGTTTTTTGGAACAATAGTAAGAATACGTCTAAAAGATGGGCTCTGGGTTAGCTTGCCCGCTTTGTTTTATATGGGTTTAAATGCTTACATTTTTTTTGAAGCATTAAAATAGAACCTGCCATTAGTTTTTTAGATGATTCTCTATATGAATTTCTAAAACTAATGACTTTGTACATTATATGAAATGAGTAGAGGGTATTTATTTACAAGATATTCATACTTCTAACAACAATCAAGTGTCTTTTCTGGAACGCTCGGATATGTTCCCACAACGGATTGGGCGGATTTACTTCGTCTGTTCGCTATTGTTTGGGTGTAATCCGTCCTCACAAAGATAAAATAAAATTATGGTGAGATTGCCGCGTTCTTCGACATGACTTTCTAACGCCGTTACGGATACGACCAAAAATCGGCCTCGATTATAATATAAAATTAGAATCTGAAATAAATTGAGATTGACAAATCATTAGTAGATGTACCAATTATAGTTATTAATTAGTTCAAGTGTTCGGTAGGTATCCTGCAGTATTAATTTATCGTTAAATCGCGTTTAAAGTTTCTGAAATAAAAATTAATATCGTAATATTGCAATATGGGAATAACAAAAAAAATAGGTTTCACGGAAGAAACATTAGAAATGGCAGAAATATTAAAAGCATTTGGGCATCCTGCGCGCTTGGAAATTGTAAAATTTTTAATCAATTCGCCTACTTGTATTTGTGGAGATATTGTAGAATTCTTGCCTTTATCACAATCTACTGTATCCAAACATTTGTCAGAATTGAAAAAATCAGGCGTAATTAAAGGGACTGTTTCTGGTAATTCTATTTGCTATTGCTTGGATGAAAATACCATCAAAAAACTTCAAGGTTTTATCACAATTTTACAAACCAATAACACTTCTTCGGAATGTTGCTAAAAATCAAACGTTATGAACTGGAATGAATTTAAAACACAATTGGTCGAAAATCCTGGACTTCATTTGCAATTTGAATTTGCTAAAAATCAAAAAGTAAGTCCTTCTTTTCACATTACCGAAATAAAACAAGCAAACATTATCGCTGTAGATTGTGGTGGGAAGATGAATGCTTGGACAGAAGTAATTCTCCAACTTTGGGAACCAAATAGTACTGAAATTGGACGCTCCATGCAAGTATCTAAAGCCATGACAATTATTGATATGGTTGAAAAAACGCTTCTATTGAATCCAAATAGTATTGTAAAAATTGAATTTGGAAATACTGTTTTTGATGCACGTCAAATGCATCCTCAAAATTTCGAAATAATAAACGACGAACTCATCGTAAAATTAATAGCTGATAAAACCCAATGCAAAGCGATTGACAGAGGAGAATCGTGCGGAACACCAAAACCAAAAGTAAAATTGTCGGATGTACAAAACAGTTGTTGCTCTTCAGAAACGGGGTGTTGTTAAAATAAAATATATGAAAGATGTAATTATAAAATATAAAAAACCGATAATTATCACCATTGGTCTCACGGCATTAAATCTTTATTTTGGGTTTGATGCTAGATTTACAATTATTAATTTATTATGGTTACTAGTATGAAAAAAATCTTAGTTCTTTGCACGGGAAATTCCTGTAGAAGCCAAATGGCACACGGCTACTTACAACATTTTGGAAAAGATAAAGTAGCAATTTATAGCGCTGGCGTAGAAATTCACGGACTCAATCCTTTTGCTGTTGGCATTATGTCGGAAGACGGAATAGACATTTCCAAAAACACCTCCAACCACGTCGATGAATATTCCGAAATAGCATTCGATTATGTAATCACCGTTTGCGACAATGCCAAAGAAGCTTGTCCGTTTTTCCCAACGCAAACCAAAACCATTCACCACAGTTTTGAAGACCCATCAAAAGCATCCGGAACAGCCAAAGAATTAATTGCAGAATTTAGAAAAGTGCGTAATGAAATCAAAAGCTATTCTAAAGCGTTTATCATAAATTTATATTCCATTTAAAAGGATGTTTTAAAAACAAATTATAGTACATTTGAAGAAAATATAAAAAAACTCCTCGATTTATCGAGGAGTTTTTTTATATTTATAAAATGATAAATCCTACTTTTTTAGATAAAATAGCACAAGTTATTATTGATGATTATTCCAATAATCTAACGAATACAATCGTGGTTTTACCCAATAAACGCGCCAAAATTTTCTTGATAGAAGCCCTGAAAAAGCAAGTTCAAAACAATATTCTTTCCCCAGAGATTATAAGTATTGAAGATTTCATTCAAGACGTTTCCGGAATTAGAACGATTGATCCAATAGAATTAGTGTTTGAATTCTATGAAGTATATCTTTCGATAACGGATGTTAAAAACCAACAATCATTTGAACTTTTTGCCAATTGGGCGAAAATGCTACTGCAAGATTTCAATGAAATTGACCGTTATTTATTAGAGCCAAATCATGTGCTTTCCTATTTAAAAGACATCGAAGACATAAAGAAATGGGGAATTGAAGTGGAGAACAAAACAAAATTACTGGAGAATTATATCGATTTTTGGAAATTAATGCCTCATTATTACCAGACGCTTTATGCCCATTTGTTGAAAAATGGAATAGGATATCAAGGTCTGATTTATAGGGAAGCGGTTCAAAATTTGAATTCTTTTTCTAAAGCAGTAACCGATAAAAAGTATGTTTTTGCAGGGTTTAATGCCTTAAATGCTGCCGAAGAAAAAATAGTGCAACATTTGATAGCAGCGGAACAAGCTAAAATATATTGGGATATTGACCAAACGTTTTTAAATGATTCCTATCATGACGCAGGATTATTTGTAAGACGATTCAAGGAAAATTGGAAACAGTATAAGTCAAATCCTTTTGAATGGATTGTAAATGATTTTTCAGAACCAAAAACAATTCAGGTCATTGGAACGCCAAAAACTATTGGTCAAGCCAAAATTACAGGAAGTATTATCGAAAAAATAATTGAGGAAAACTCATCTGCAACGCTAGATAAAGTAGCGGTTGTTTTAGGCGATGAAAACATGCTTGTCCCGCTCTTATATTCGCTTCCAGCAACAGTTGGAGCACTGAATATTACGATGGGATATTCAAGCAAAAACAATCCAGCACAGATTTTAATTGCAAAATTATTCAAAATGCATACCAATGCTTTGTCGAGAAACGCCAAGAATTATGTATTTTATTACAAAGATGTTTTGGATATTTTGACGCATCCTTTGGTAGAACCTTATTCCAAAACAAGTGCTTTGGTAAATACGATAAATCAATACAATTATACTTTTATAACGCATCAAAAATTGATGGATTTGAATCCAAATCCAAGTGATTTATTTGTCTTGTTATTTGGAAAATGGGAAGAAGGTTCGTTGAAAGTTCTTGCCTCTTTATCACAATTGTTGCAAACTATAAAGGCCAATTTGAGTAATGATAGCGAAGAGGAGAAAATCACAAAAGCGTTTGTATTTTCGATTTTTAAAGTAATTAATAAGTTGATAAATTACTATTCCAAACACAGCCACATTGACAAAATCGACACGCTACATGCTATTTACAAACAAGTAATTGATTTGGCTGAGGTTTCTTTTGAAGGGGAGCCTTTGAATGGTTTGCAAATTATGGGGGTTTTAGAAAGTCGCGTTTTGGACTTTGAAACGGTAATTATTACTTCCATGAATGAAGGAAAATTACCTGCGGGAAAATCTCAAAATTCGTTTATTCCTTATGATGTAAAACGAGAATTGGGATTGCCTACTTTCAAAGAAAAAGACGCTATTTATACGTATCATTTCTATCATTTGTTGCAACGTGCAAAAAACATTTACTTGCTTTATAACACCGAAAGTGAAGGATTGGATGCAGGTGAAAAAAGTCGTTTTATCACGCAATTAGAAGTTGAAAAACAAGACAAACACATTTTAACGCACGAAATTTACAATGCCGTACTTCCAGAAAAAGCCTATCAACCAATGGTAATTCCAAAGTCGGAATCGGTGATGGAACGCTTGAAAGAAATTGCCGAAAAAGGGTTTTCTCCATCTGCATTGACAAGTTATATTCGGAATCCAATTCAGTTTTATTTCCAAAAGATTTTGAGAATTCGGGAAGTCGAAGAAGTGGAAGAAAATATCGCCTTGAATACGCTAGGAACTATAATTCACGAAACATTAAAAGCTTTATACGAACCATTTATTGGCAAATATATTTCTGAAACAGATATTTTAAACTGCTTTAAGCAAATTGATTCTGAGGTTCTGAAACAATTTAAAGTCGTTTATAAAGAAGGCGAAATCAAAAAAGGAAGAAACCTTTTGGCTTTTGAAGTCGCCAAGCGAAATGTTTTTAATTTCTTGAAAGTCGAATTAGAATGTGTTAAAAATGGAGATGCCATTAAAATTTTAGCGTTAGAAAAAACATACGAAGAAACCTTAATTCATCCCGATTTACCTTTCCCAGTTTTGATAAAAGGAAACGTTGACAGGATTGAAGAGCGTAACGGAATCATCAGAATTATTGATTATAAAACGGGTAAAGTTGATAAAGGCGATATTATATTAACTACTTGGAATGGACTTACTGAAAATATTGGCAACGATAAAATAATTCAAGTTTTGGCGTATGCTTTTATGTATGAAAAATTCGCTTTAGACCAACCGATGGAAGCGGGAATTATTTCTTTTAAGAACTTAAAATCGGGTTTTATGCCTTTTACTTTTAAACAAGGTAAAGAGATAAATACAACAATTAATAAGGAAACCTTGAAGGAGTATTTAGAACAAATTGTAATTTTATTGCGGGAGATATTTGATGAGAATATTCCGTTTGAGGAGAAAGTTTAGTTTTTTCACCACAAAAGAATCAAAAGTTTTACAAAAGAAACCTAAGTTTTTAATGTAAAATCTAATTAAATTAAAATATTTATATGTCAAATATCACAAAAAGTTATTTAACCGATTTGACCTATCAAATAAATGGATCGGCAATTGAAGTTCATAAGTTTTTAGGTCCAGGGTTATTAGAAAGTGTGTATCATAAATGCCTTAAAAAAGAACTTAATTTAAGAGGAATTTCTTTTAAGTCTGAACTATTAGTGCCAATTATTTTTAAAGATTTGGAAATAGAAACAGATTTGAGATGTGATTTATTTATTGAAAATTGTATAGTTCTTGAACTAAAAGCAATAGAAACTATTTTACCAATTCATCATGCACAACTAATGACGTATATGAAATTATTGGAAGCCCCAAAAGGGATTTTATATAATTTTCACTCTGTAAACTTATACAAAGACGGTCAAAAAACATTTGTAAACGAATATTTTAGAATATTAGAAGATTGATTTGTGTCTTTTGTAAATCTTCTGTTTCTTTTGTGGTAAATTTTTTAAATTCCCTTAAGAAACCCCAATAAAGTTTTTTCCAATTCCGCTTTATTTTCAACGTGACTCATGTGACCGTCAGAAAAAGTGATTAATTCTGTATTGGTGTTTTCAATTTGGGATAAATTGTCTTTGTAAATTAAAACGCCATCTTTTTTTCCAAGAATCAGCAACTTTGGAAATTCACTTTCGTGCAAAATAAATTCTCGATCTTTCCTGATTTTCATTCCTTCCAAAGAAGCTACAATTCCTTGTAAAGGGGTTTTTAGAGCTTCTAATTTAACGTTTTCAATTTCTTTTTCAAGACGTTCACGATTGTTTTCACTGAATAAATTGGCAATCGACAAACGAACAAAATTGACATAATTCTGTTTTACCGCTTTGATGGCACGATCCCGATTGTGTTTTCGCTCAGCGCTATCTTCCTTGGATGTGGAATTCAAAAGAACCAATCCTTTTATAGTTGCAGGATATAATTCGGCGAAAGCCAAAGCCACATAACCGCCCATTGAATGCCCAACAAAAATTGCTTTCCGAATCCGTAAATGAGACAAAATGGCTTTTACAATTTCTGCATTATTTTCCATCGAATGAACGTATCCAAGACATTCAGTTGCTCCGTGTCCTAATAAATCAATGATAATTACTCGGTTCTTATGTGATAAAATGGGAGTCAAATCCTTCCACATCGTTTTATTTTCTAAAAAACCGTGAAGTAAAACCACAGCAGTACCTTTCCCAGTATCGGAATAAGAAATAGCAGTGTTTTTATAGATAATTTGTTTCATATTGAAATTTCGTTCAAAAATAAGGCTAAAATTTCTACAAAATAAAAAACGGTTCACATTTCTGTAAACCGTCTATTATCTATTTGTCTATAGTCTATTATCCAAATTACGAATTCATAATCGTTTCAATTTCTTCCACTTCAATCGGGATATTTCGCATTAAGTTAAAAGGTTCACCAGTTTCCTGAACGACCAAATTATCTTCCAATCGAATTCCGAAACCTTCCGCTGGAATATAGATTCCTGGCTCAACAGTAAAAACCATATTGACTTTCATAGGCTCGGTCAAAATCCCATAATCGTGTGTATCTAATCCCAAATGGTGTGAAGTTCCGTGCATAAAATACTTTTTATAAGCTGGCCATTCTGGGTTTTCATTTTGCACATCGGCTTTGTCAATTAAGCGCAAACCAAGTAATTCGGAAGTCATTATTTTTCCAACTTCTAAATGATATTGTTTCCAAAGTGTTCCTGGTGTTAGCATTTTTGAAGCTTCATTTTTCACTCTCAAAACCGCATTATAAACTGCTTTTTGTCTTTCGGAAAAACGTCCCGAAACGGGAATCATACGCGTCATATCGCTGGAATAATTCGCATATTCGGCTGCAACGTCAAGCAAAATCAAATCGCCTGCTTTACATTGCTGATTGTTTTCAATATAATGCAAAACATTGGCGTTTTTTCCAGATGCAATTATCGGCGTGTATGCGAATCCTTTCGAGCGATTTCTAATAAATTCGTGAATAAATTCAGCCTCAATTTCATATTCCGTGACATTTGGTTTTACAAACGCCAACACCCTTCGAAATCCTTTTTCAGTAATTGTACATGCATTTTGGATTAAATCCAATTCTTCACTTTCTTTAACAGAACGAATGCGCTGCAAAATCGGATTACTTTTTGCTACAGCGTGCGCTGGATAGTTGGCTTTCCACCATTTTACAAAACGGGCTTCCCGAGTTTCTGTTTCCACAGTGGCGCGATAATGCTCATTGGTATTGATGTAAATTGTATCAGAATTCGTCATCATTTCGAATAAAATCTTTTCGAAATCTTGTAGCCAATATACTGTTTTTATTCCTGAAACTTCAAAGGCACGGTCTTTAGAAAGTTTTTCGCCTTCCCAAATCGCAATGTGTTCGTTGGTTTCTTTTAGAAATAAAATCTCGCGTTGGTGCTCGTAAGGTGCGTCAGGAAATAGCAACAAAATGCTTTCTTCTTGATCTACACCAGACAAGTAAAAAATGTCGCGGTGTTGTGCAAATGGCAATGTAGTATCTGCACAAACTGGATAAATATCGTTGGAATTGAAAATCGCCACACTTTTTGGCTTCATTTGTGCCGAGAACTTTGCGCGATTTTTTATAAATAAAGTACGGTCAATTTGATGGTATTTCATAATGCAATAATTAGATTACAAATCTAATCAATCCATTTGTAATATCGAGCACCAATTAAGTTTGGATTTTCATTTTCTATTTTATCCAATATCCATTCGTTTATTGGAGTTTGAATACTTTGTTTTTGTTCCTTTTTATGCAGTTTTTCGTAGGACTCAAATCCAATTTCAAAACTATTTTCTAATGTTTCAAATAGATTTACATTGGCTACAGCCGCTGCCCAATTGGGTTGAATTGTCCCTTCAAAAACTTTAGATTTAGAACCACTTCCATACGCTAAAAACCCAAATTTTTCATTGGAAACATCGATTTTAGTATCGTGAAAATGAGCTAATGTTGATAAGAATCCCATAAATATAGAACCCGTATATAAATTTCCAATTAAGGAAGATGCTATTTCTGCTGGTTGTAATTTTTCGGTTACAAAATTGCGGTATTCCTCGGATTTACTAATCTCTTTTAATTTATTTTGATATTCAGATGCGTCTTCGTTTTCCGAAATAATTTGATTTTTATGATCTAAAGCATAGATTTCAGATAACATTCTGCGCCCTTGAAAGGAATACGGCAAGTGCATAATTATGCTTTTCCAAGAGTTATAAACAGAATTTGACGAATTGGTAATTTTCTTGAATGAAAAATAAGCAGTTCTCGTTCTGTCCATATAACATTGGTTGGAATATTGACCGTCAAAAACGGGTTGGTCTTTGTGAATTTCAATTTCAGCTTCTAAATTATCAAACCAACTTTCATTGTTTGAATTTCCAGTAATAGCTTCTTTTGAAAGGATACGATACGGTTTAAAAAAATCAAAAACGCCTTTTGTGCTGGTTGCCCAATTGTTTTCAAAAGCTATAATACGTGGATTTTGAGTGATTAATATGGCGATTGCTCCAGCACCTTGTGTGTATTCTCCGGTAGAATTCAGATCGTATTTTGCAATATCTGTAGTTACCACAATTGCTTTTTTTATTGGATTCAATCGCACAAAATCGAGGCAGTTTTGCATGGCATCAACACCGCCAATACAGGCAAATGTTAAATCAACAACATCACATTCCGTCAAAGTATTTTCGCCAAATTTTTGTTCCATCAAAGCTACTAAAAACGAAGCGATTGGTTTTGAACTGTCGATTGCACTTTCGGTTCCAACATAAATCCGTGCAATATCCTCTAAATTGACATTTGAATTGATGATTAATTTTGTTAAAGCATTGGCACCAAAAACAACGGTATCTTGATGCGCATCTGGCAATGTCATTTTTAGCAATCCCAAACCTTTTTCTAATTTTTCAGGTTCGATATTTCTGGCTTTCGCCAAAGTATGTATAGGTAAATGTATTTTTGCAACATCAAATGCAATAGCGTCAATTCCGAATTTCATTTTCAATTTTTTTTGTAAAATTACAAAGATGATGGCTATGTATTATCTAATTTGAGTTCGAAAAAATTGAAATTATGTGATTTTTACGATATTTAAATCAAACATTAAGTTCTGCTATGGATTTAATAATTTTACTTTCAAACGAGCCTTTTTTTAGCTATTTTAGCAGAAGTTTTTTTTTAACAAATGTTCTTTTATGAAAACAATTTTTTTGATTTTTTCGATAGGTTTTTTCACAATAGTTATAGCTCAAAACAAGGAATCATATCAGATTTTTAATCAAAATGGCAAAAAAGTTTGTTATAAAAAAATAATAAACAGTTCCCAAAAATCAGATGTGCTTTTGTTTGGAGAATATCATGATAATTCGGTTGCGCATGGGCTTGAATTAGAAATCACAAAAGATTTAAGCGAAAAAAGAAACTTGGTTTTAGGAGCAGAAATGTTGGAAGCCGACAATCAAAAACAAGTTAATCAGTATTTGAAAGCTGAAATAAATCAGAAAAAGTTAGACAGTTCAGCCCGACTTTGGACTAATTACAAAACCGATTACAAACCATTAGTTGATTTTGCAAAAGATTTAAAACTTGCTTTTGTTGCCACAAATATCCCACGAAGATTTGCAAGTTTAGTCTTCAAAAACGGATTTGAAGCGCTGGATAAATTGTCTGACGAGGAAAAAACGTGGATTGCGCCGTTGCCCATTTTATACGATGCAACGTTGCCTGGATATGTAAAAATGGTTCAGGAAATGGGTGGTCACGGAGGCGAAAATCTTCCGAAAGCACAAGCTGTTAAAGACGCAACAATGGCGTATTTCATAAATAAAAACCGAACCGAAAATTCTCTTTTCATTCATTATAACGGCTCGTATCACAGTGATAATTTTGAGGGAATTTATTGGTATTTGAAACAACAAAATCCAAATTTAAAAATAATTACCATTGCAACTGTTTCTCAAAAAGACATTTCAAAATTGGAAGTTGAAAATTATAATAAAGCAACTTTTATAATTGTAATTGACGAAGATGTTACAAAAACGTATTAATTACATAAAATGAAATTTCGTTTTTTATTGAATTTTCATTAATTCATTGAATAATTGTATAAACTCTCAACCATAAATAAGTAATTATCCAAAACACTTTAAAATCATTATAAATAACTACGAAAAGGTTGTAGTATGTTTCATTTATGATTAATTTTGTATTTTATTTAAAAAAATTGTTTTATTATGGCCAATTCTACAGTATTAAAGTCCTCAATTGCAAAAAAAGTTGCAATGGCACTTTCGGGACTTTTTTTGATTACCTTTTTATCGCTTCACGTTTTCATCAATATGACTTCAGTTTTTAGTGTGGAAACATTCAATACTTTGTCACATTTTATGGGTTATAATCCAATAATTCAATTTGTAATGCAGCCAATTTTAGTAGCTGGAGTAGTATTTCATTTTGTAATGGGAATGGTTTTAGAATTAAAAAATCGTAGTTCAAGACCTATTGCCTATGCAAAATACAACGGAGCTGCAAACGCTTCTTGGGCATCACGAAATATGATTGTTTCAGGATTAGTAGTTTTAGCGTTCATCGGATTGCATTTTTACGATTTTTGGATTCAAGAAATCGTTTATAAATATGTAGATGTTAATTCTATAGAACCAACTAGATATTATGAAGAATTGAATCACAAATTTGAAAGTCCTATTCGTACGGGATTGTATTCTTTAGCATTTTTATTATTGTCATTGCACTTGTGGCACGGGTTCAACTCATCGTTTCAATCGGTAGGGTTCAATAATAAATATTCTAAAGCACTTCATAAATTAGGTTATACGTTTGCAATCGTTGTTCCTTTTGGATTCATATTTATTGCATTATTTCATCATTTTAATCAAATTTAATTCAATTTATAATGGCATTAGATTCAAAAATTCCAGAAGGTTCAATTTCGGACAAATGGACAAATTATAAAGATCATATCAATTTAGTAAACCCAGCAAACAAACGTAATTTAGATATTATTGTTGTTGGAACTGGACTTGCTGGAGGTTCTGCTGCGGCAACATTAGCAGAATTAGGATATAACGTAAAAGCATTTTGTTTCCAAGATTCACCACGTCGTGCGCACTCCATCGCTGCTCAAGGTGGAATTAATGCGGCAAAAAATTATCAAGGAGATGGAGATTCAACTTTCCGTTTGTTTTATGATACTGTAAAAGGTGGCGATTACCGTGCGCGTGAAGCAAATGTGCATCGTTTGGCTGAAGTTTCTACGAATATTATTGACCAATGTGTGGCTCAAGGAGTTCCATTTGCTCGTGAATATGGCGGATTATTAGACAATCGTTCTTTTGGAGGAACATTGGTTTCTCGTACTTTTTATGCAAAAGGACAAACAGGACAACAATTATTATTAGGGGCTTATTCGGCGATGAACCGTCAAATTGGTCGTGGAAAAATAAAAATGCACAACCGTCACGAAATGCTTGATTTAGTTATCGTGGATGGAAAAGCAAGAGGAATTATAGCACGTGATTTAGTTTCTGGAAAAATCGAAAGACATTCTGCACACGCCGTTGTTATTGCTTCTGGTGGATACGGAAATGTTTTTTTCCTTTCTACAAATGCCATGGGAAGTAACGTAACTGCCGCTTGGAAAATTCACAAAAGAGGCGCATATTTCGCAAATCCATGTTATACACAAATTCACCCAACTTGTATTCCAGTTTCTGGAGATCATCAAGCAAAGCTGACATTAATGTCGGAATCATTGCGTAATGACGGTCGAATTTGGGTTCCTGGAAAATTAGAAGATGCAAAAGCAATTCGTGAAGGAAAATTAAAACCAACAGAAATCGCAGAAGCGGATAGAGATTATTTTTTAGAAAGACGTTACCCCGCTTTTGGAAATTTAGTTCCACGCGATATTGCTTCTCGTGCTGCTAAAGAAAGATGTGATGCCGGTTTTGGAGTTAATAAAACTGGAGAAGCGGTTTATTTAGATTTTGCTGCGGCAATTCAACGATATGGTGTGGATCAAGCAAGATTGAAACATCAAGATGAAAATGATTCGGCTTTAGTTATAAAATTAGGAACAGAAGTTGTTGCTAATAAATATGGTAATTTGTTTCAAATGTATGAGAAAATTGTTGATGAAAACCCCTATTCAACACCAATGATGATTTACCCAGCGGTTCACTATACCATGGGTGGAACTTGGGTTGATTATAACTTACAAACTACAATTCCTGGTTGTTTCTCAATTGGAGAATCAAACTTTTCAGACCACGGAGCCAACAGATTGGGGGCTTCTGCATTAATGCAAGGTTTGGCTGATGGCTATTTCGTGTTGCCTTACACAATTGGTGATTATTTAGCACCAGATATTAAAATGGGAACAATTTCTACAGATTTACCAGAATTTGAAGCTGCAGAAAAAAATGTTTTGGCTCAAATAGATCAATTAATGAACAACGGCGGTTCTAAACCTGCGGATTATTTCCATAAGAAATTAGGAAAAATTATGTGGGATAAAGTTGGAATGGCTCGAAATGAAAAAGGATTATTAGAAGCGCAAGCCGAAATTGCACAAATTAGAGCAGATTTCTACAAGGAAGTGAAAATTCCAGGTACTGCAAATAGCTTCAACCCAGAATTAGCAAAAGCACTTCGTGTTGCCGATTTCCTTGAATTAGGAGAATTATTTGCAAAAGATGCCTTACACAGAAATGAATCTTGTGGCGGTCACTTTCGTGAAGAATTTCAAACACCTGATGGAGAAGCGCAACGTGACGATGAGAATTTTGCGTATGTAGCAGCTTGGGAATACAAAGGAAATCCAAGTGATGCCATATTACACAAAGAAGAATTGAAATTCGAAAACGTTAAATTAGTTCAAAGAAGTTATAAATAGTAATTAGTCAAATGTCAAACGTCCTAATGTCAAATGACTTACGATTTTCGGCTTAATGACTTTCAAAGGAAACAAGATGAAATTAGCATTAAAAATATGGCGTCAAGAAAACGCTAAAGCTACTGGTAAAATGGTAGATTATACGGTTGATAATATCGAACCTGATATGTCTTTTCTTGAAATGCTTGACATTTTAAACGATGAATTAATCGTAAAAGGAGATGATACCGTAGCATTTGATCACGATTGTCGCGAAGGAATTTGCGGAATGTGTTCGTTGTATATCAACGGTGAAGCGCACGGTCCGGACCGATTGGTAACAACGTGTCAATTGCACATGCGTAAATTTAAAGACGGCGATACCATATATATTGAGCCTTTTAGAGCAAAAGCATTTCCTGTAATTAAGGATTTGGTTGTTGATAGAAGTGCCTTTGATAGAATCCAACAATCGGGTGGTTTTGTATCTGTAAACACTTCAGGAAATACAATTGATGCCAATACAATTCCTATCCCCAAACACGATGCCGACAGGGCTTTTGATGCAGCAACTTGCATTGGTTGTGGTGCTTGTGTGGCGACTTGTAAAAACTCATCAGCAATGTTATTTGTATCTGCAAAAGTATCTCAATTTGCACTTTTACCTCAAGGGAAAGTGGAAGCAACCGACCGTGTAATGAATATGGTTGCACAAATGGATGCCGAAGGTTTCGGAAATTGCACCAATACAGGAGCTTGCGAAGTGGAATGTCCAAAAGGAATTTCACTAGATTATATTGCACAAATGAACAGAGAATATTTGTCTGCAAGTTTGAAAGGATAAAAACACATATTATAAAAAAGAAAAAAGACTGTTTATATGACAGTCTTTTTTTTGCTTTATTTTGTCTTGTCCTGAAATAGCGATACACAAAATTCATCGTTATGGAAAACAA
>NZ_JBBALW010000007.1:0-102196 GCF_040402835.1 Flavobacterium sp. | reverse complement strand
AGTGATAGCAAGTATTACAGGAGTATGATTAAAAACGGATATACATTTAAAAATAACAACAAAACCTATTTTTATAGATGTAGCAATATCAAAGAAATTCCAATGATTAAGTATGAATAGACAAAAACCACCAAAAAATACTTATTTTTGTTACTTTCAAATCATAAAAAGCAATTTTGAGTTTATATAAAAATCTTTTCAAACAAACAGCCATTTATGGACTTGCAACGGTATTGCCGCGAATGTTCAGCTTTTTGTTAGTGCCACTTTACACCGATTTGCTTCCAAAAGCAGCCTACGGAAAAGTCACCATTATTTTTGCTTGGATGATTTTTTTCAACGTGATTTTGGCGTACGGAATGGAAACCACTTTTTTCAGGTTTTACAACAATGAAACCGATAAAAAAGCAGTAATCGAAACGACCACAGTTTCCATATTTTGGTCAACGCTACTCTTTCTTTTTCCTGCTTTATTACTAAAAAATTACCTCGCCGAATTATCAGGAATCGATGTGCAATACATCATTTATACCATCTGGATTTTAGTCTTAGATGCCTTAGTAATCGTGCCTTTTTCTAAACTTCGAGCCTATCAAAAACCAATGGTTTATGCTATAATAAAAATTGGAAATGTAGTGGTTAACCTTACTTTAAACGTTTTCTTTTTAATTTATTTACCCAAAATCGCTCAAGCAAATCCTGATAGTTTTCTGGGGTCGTTATACACCGAAAATTTTGAAGTTGGCTATATTTTTGTTTCAAATATCATTGCAAGTTTACTAACATTTATAGCACTTTCGCCGAATTATTTTCACGTAAATTGGAATTTCGATTTCAATCTTTGGAAACGAATGATGCGCTACGGATTGCCAATAATGATAGCCGGAATCGCCTTTGCCATCAACGAACAATCCGACAAAATTTTATTGGGAAAATTTCTTCCCGCCAATATCGCAGATGCCGAAGTTGGCGTTTATTCCGCCTGTTACAAGCTCGGATTGTTTATGGTTTTATACCGAACCGCTTATACTTTAGGAATCGAACCTTTCTTTTTCAGTCACGCCAAGAACGAAAATGCGCCGCAAACGTATGCCACAATAACTAAATATTTCGTCATTTTTGGATCATTTATTTTGTTGTCCGTAATCGTTTTTGCCGATATTTTCAAATATTTTATGATACGTGATTCTTCCTATTGGGAAGCTATGAAAGTCGTTCCGCTAATCATTTTGGCGAACTTTTTCCTCGGGATTTATACCAATTTATCCGTCTGGTACAAACTGATCGATAAAACCTATATCGGTGCCTATATTTCCATCGTCGGAGCAATCGTAACGCTGGTTTTGAACTTTTTATTAATCCCAACGATGAGCTATTTCGGCTCTGCTATCGCCACAATTGCTGCCTACGGAACTATGATGGGAATTTCCTATTTTCTCGGAAATAAATACTATCCAATTCCCTACGACATGAAAAAAATCAGTGGTTATTTAGGATTATCTATCCTGTTTTCTATTATTTCATTCTATTATTTCCGTGAAAATTACTTCGTCGGAATCTCGTTATTGCTAACATTTTTGTATTTTATATACTATAACGAAAAAGAAACATTGAACAAAATTTTAAAACGAAAATAATTACTGAAAATGTGCACGGATGAACACATGTACGGACAGCTCGCGAGCTGTCCCTACCAAAAATGAAAAAAATGAAAATAAACATCATCAACAAATCACAACACGATTTGCCAAATTACGAAACCATTGCCTCGGCAGGAATGGATTTGCGTGCCAATTTATCCGAATCCATAACCTTAAATCCATTGGAAAGAACCATCGTAAAAACAGGGCTTTTCATAGAATTACCAATCGGTTTTGAAGCGCAAGTTAGACCAAGAAGCGGATTAGCAGCCAAAAAAGGAATCACCGTTCTCAATTCACCAGGAACTGTTGACGCCGATTATCGAGGAGAAATTGGAGTAATTTTAGTAAATTTATCCAACGAAGTTTTCATTATCGAAAATGGAGAAAGAATTGCACAGCTCATCATCGCAAAACACAAACGTGCAGAATGGATTGAAGTCCAAGAATTGTCGGAAACATCAAGAGGAGAAGGCGGTTTTGGAAGTACGGGAGTTAAGTAAAATCTAATAAGCGATAAGTAAGAAACGATAATGATAAGTTATAATAAAAAACATCCAAAAAGTTTAACTGAAATTGAAAAAAAGAAAATAAGAAGAATAAATATTCTTTGTTATTTTTTTATGATTATTGCTCTTATTTCTTCTATGGAAATTAACGAAATGGATAATAATTTTCATGGTACAATTTTATTTATTACTTTCTCAATAGTTGGCTTAATATTAGCAATTATATTTTCATTATATTTAAATAAAAAAATACCGATAATTTCAATTAATAAGAACACAAATAATTTTGTCAACGGAATAATATTCGGGTTATTTATTTTTGGGTTTCCTGCTTCGGCTAATTTGTATAATAGAACAGTAAATGTTGGAGAAATTAACTGTGGTAATTTTAAAGTTTTAGAATTAGCTGAGTCAACATATAAAACCCATCAATATTTTTTATATGTAGAAATAAATAAAACATATGAAAGATTAACAACAAATGAAATCATATGGAATGAATTGAGAGTTGGAAAAAATGTGGAATTATGTGTTGCCAAAGGGGGGCTTGGAATGGAATTCGTAAAAAGTATCAAATAAAAATCCGTAAAAATCAGTTTAATCCGTATAATCTGTGTCTAAAAATTAATAATATAACCTTCGTGAACTTTGCGTAAAACTCTGTGAACTTTGCGGTTGAATAAAAAATAAATTAACAAGAGGATGAGATTAATTCATTCCTCGCAATGACAACAAAATGAAAATAATAGTACCAATGGCAGGTCGTGGTTCACGTCTTCGTCCACACACATTTACGGTTCCAAAACCACTAATTCCAATAGCAGGAAAACCAATCGTACATCGTTTGGTTGAAGATATTGCAGGCGTTTTAAATCAAAAAATTGAAGAAGTTGCTTTTATCATTCACGAAAGTTTTGGAAAAAAAGTTGAAGAAGAATTAATTGCAATTGCCCAAAAACTCGGAGCAAAAGGTACTATATATTATCAAAATGAAGCTTTAGGAACGGGTCACGCAATAATGTGCGCCAAAGATTCTTTGAGTGGTCCTGCCGTTATTGCTTATGCGGATACTTTAATTCGTGCCGACTTTGAATTAGACGCAACTGCCGATAGTGTAATTTGGGTAAAACAAGTAGATCAACCCCAAGAATTTGGGGTAATTAGTCTTAACAAAGCCAACGAAATAATTGAATTAGTAGAAAAACCAAAAGAATTTGTTTCTGATTTAGCGGTAATTGGAATATACTATTTCAAGGATGTTGCCGTTTTAAAAACAGAACTTCAAGCCGTTTTAGACAACAATATTATTCATGGTGGCGAATATCAAATTAACGATGGAATTAAACAAATGATGGCAAAAGGCATGAAATTTGTGCCTGGAAAAGTTGATGAATGGATGGATTGTGGCAACAAAAATGTAACTGTTGAAACGAATTCAAGAATGTTAGGTTTTTTGCATAACGATGGAGAACATTTGGTTGATTTCGGTGTAAAATTAGAAAATTCAACAATCATTCCGCCTTGTTATATAGGTGAAAACGTAACCTTGAAAAACGCAACGGTTGGTCCAAATGTTTCTTTAGGAAACGGCTGTTTGGTGGAAAACGCAACGTTAAAAAATAGTTTGGTACAGAACCATTCTACAATAAAAAATGCTAATTTAGACAACGCAATGATAGGAAGTCACGCTAGTTTTGACGGAAATTTCACAAGCATTAGTATTGGAGATTACTCTGTTTTAGAATAAATATAATGATGAAAAAGTCAGTTTTTTTAGTCCTTTTTTCGCTTTTGCTTTGCAATCCAACTTCTCTTTTGGCACAAACTGAGCCAGAAGATGTTGCATTGGCAAAAGACGATTTTCAAGATTCTTTCTTTGAATCCTTAAAACAAAAAGGAATAGAAAATTATGATAAAGCCATTATTGAATTAGAAAAATGTCTGAAAATTCAACCTGAAAATGCCACTATTTATTTTGAAATAGGAAAAAATTATTTAGCACAAAAAGAATATAAAAAGGCTTACGATTCTTTTGAAAGCGCTACAAAAATTGACGCTAAAAACAGATGGTTTTGGGTTGGAATGTACGATGTTTGTTATGAAACCAAAGATTTTGAAAAGGCAATTCCAATTGTTATAAAATTGGTAGAATTCAAAAAAGAATACAAAGAAGAATTGGTGTCATTATATATGAATACGCAACAATTTGACAAAGCATTGGATTTGATAAATGAGTTGAACGATGCCGTTGGAAAATTGGAATTACGCGAAAATTATAAAGCTCAAATCCTTCAAGATTCAAAATACCAGAGTTCGGAACGCAATAATTTAATGGAACAAATAAAGAAAAATCCCAAGGAAGAATCGAATTATGTTTCCTTGATTTTTTTATACAATGAAAACAACCAAGAAGAAAAAGCGCATGAAATTGCTAAGAAATTAGAAATTGCAATTCCAAATTCTGATTGGGCACAAGTGAGTTTGTTTAAATTATATTTAAATAATAATGAAGGAGAAAATGTAGTTAAAGCTATGAATTTTGTTTTGGCAAGTCCAAAGATTGACAGCAAAATCAAACATAGAATGTTGAATGAATTCATCTTATTTATAAGTGACAAACCGCAATTTGATGGAGATTTGGAAAAAGCAGTTTCTTACTTTGATAACGATAAAGATGTTCAAGTTGCAAAAGAATTAGGAAAATTCTATCACAATAAAAAAAACTGGGACAAAGCCATACGATTCTATGAAATACAAACCAATAAAAACCCTGATGATATAGAAACGGCATTACTTTTGTTAGAATGTTATACTGAAAAAGGGCAATTTGACGTTATAGAAAAGAAAACGGATGCCTTGTTGCAAATATATCCAACACAACCGCAATTTTATTATTACTCAGGATTGGCATTAAATCAAAGAGGAGCATTTAAAAAAGCAAAAGAAATACTTGAAACAGGATTGGATTTTATAATTGAAAATACAGAATTGGAAATAAATTTCGACATACAATTAGGGGATTCCTACAGTGGATTAGGCGATTTGAAGAAGAAAGAATTTTATTTCTCTAAAGCTGAAAATGCTTTAAAACAAAAAAAATAATGAAAAAATACATTGGCTTAGCCTCAATTTTTGTTCTGTTTTCTTGCACAGCCAAAAAGGTTTTGTTTGTTGAAAAGAATTCAAATAAGGAGCTAACATCAGAAAAAATTATAGAAAAGCATTACAATGATAAAATGAGTTTTTCTACTTTATATATCAAATCGAGTGCGAGTTATAAAGACGATAAACAATCTCAAAATGTAACGGCAGAAATTAAAGTTAAGAAAGACGAAAAAATATTAATTAGCATTCGTTTCCTTGGGTTTACAATGGCAAAAGTGTTAATCACGCCTGACAAAGTTCAGTATTATGAAAAAATAAATGGCAGTTATTTCGAAGGAAATTATGCCGCTTTAAGCCAATGGTTAGGCACTGATTTAGATTTTCAGAAAGTTCAAAATATGTTAATTGGAGAGCCATTTGATGATTTGAAAATTGGAGAATACGATACAATATTAGAAGATAAATTATATAAATTATCAATCAGTTCAAACGCGGGAATTAAAAAGACATTCTACTTGGGAAGTGATACTTTTTTGGTTAAAAAACAGGAAATTTCGCAATCAGCACAAGGTCGTATGTTGCAAGTTAGTTATCCCGAACGCAAAGAAGCTTCGGAAGCATTCTTGCCATTGCGAATCGCTATTGAAGCCATTCAAAAATCAGGAAAAACAAATATTAATATCAATTATAATTCTGTTTCTTTTAATGAAGACCTTTCTTTTCCATATTCTGTTCCAGAATCGTACGAAAGAGTTTTTATTAATTAGATTTGCATAAATATAGCTCCAATATGTCAAAATTTATTTTTAGTTTATTAATTATCTGTATGACTTCTTCCATTTGGGGTCAGGAAGATCAGCAGCAAAAATTGGAAGAACGTAAGGCTCAAATCCAAAGAGAAATTCGTGAAAACGAAGAATTATTACAAGAAACCAAGAAAAAAGAAAAATCAGTTACCAATATAATTATAATTCAGGGAAATAAGATAAAACTTAAAGAGAAATTAATTAATACTACTGAAAAGCAAACTAAATTACTTAGTAATGACATGTATATTAATCAGTTGCAAATAAACAAACTCAATAGAGAATTAGAAATTCTTAAAGAAGATTATGCTGCAATGATTGTGAAATCCTATAAAAGTCGATCGGAGCAAAGTCGGGCAATGTTTTTATTGTCGTCAGAAAATTTCTTGCAAGCCTATAAAAGAGCGCAATATATGAAGCAATATGCAAGCTACAGAAAAACGCAAGGAGTTGAAATAAAAGACAAATCGGAGGAACTTACGGTTTATAATGGAAAATTAGTTGTTCAAAAAACAGCCAAACAAAAATTGATTGAAGAAAACGAAAAAGAACGTTTGGCGCTTCAAAAAGAGAAACAAGAGCAAGAAATTTTAGTAAATTCAATTAAAAAAGACAAGAAGAAATATAGTGCTGAAATAAAGAAAAAGCAACAAGAAACAAGAGCAATCGATCAAAAAATTGACCGTTTAATTCGGGAAGCAATTGCGGAAGCCAACAGAAAAGCAGCTGAAGCCAATAGAAAAGCGGCAGATGCAAATAGAAAAGCATCGCCAAGCAGCACTAAAATTCCAACTAAAGAGGCTGTTGTCGCCGAAACAAAAGCGATAGAATCATCATCAAAAATTGTTTTAACTGCCGAAGGAAAAATCATTGCCGATAATTTTAAAGCGAATAAAGGAAGGTTACCGTGGCCCGTTGAAAAAGGGAGTGTTTATTCTGCTTATGGCGAACATCCGCATCCAGAATTCAAAACCTTAACAATAAAAAATAGCGGTGTAGATATTGAAACCGAGAAAGGTGCAAATGCAAGAGCGGTTTTTGGAGGAATTGTGACCAGCGTAATGGTTTTTTCCCCTGTAAATACTGCGGTTATGATTCAGCATGGAGATTTTTTCACGGTGTATCAAAATTTAAGTTCCGTTTCTGTGAGCAAAGGAGATAAAGTTTCTATAAAACAAACCATCGGAAGAGTTAGAACCAACGGCGATACTGGTAAAACAATTATAAAATTTACCATTTCTCAAAATACAACTTATTCTAATCCAAGTGGTTGGTTATTTAATATGTAAAAAAATGGAGTCCCTTGAAGCATATTTATTTACACAAACAATGCTTTTAATTCGGTGGCATCACTAGGTTTCATTTTTCCAGCCAAAACCAAGCTCAATTGTTTTCTTCTTAAGGCAGCATCAAAACGTTCTTTTTCTAATTCAGTTTCAGGAATAATTTGTGGTACTTCAACAGGTCGTCCAGAATCATCTACAGCTACAAAGGTATAAATGGCTTCATTGGCTTTGCTTCTACTTCCGGTTTCCCGGTCTTCAACCCAAACATCAATATAAATTTCCATGGAACTTTTAAAACTTCTGGAAACTTTTGCTTCAACCGTAACTACGCTTCCCAAAGGAATTGCGCGATTGAAAGCTACGTGATTTACAGAGGCTGTAACTGCTATTCTTCGGGAATGTCTCCGTGCCGAAATACTTGCAGCTCGGTCCATTCTTGCTAATAATTCTCCCCCAAAAAGGTTGTTTAACGGGTTAGTCTCGCTCGGTAATACCAAATCGGTTAAAATGGTCAAGGATTCTGAAGGATGTTTTGGATGCATGATTTTTTTTTACAAAGGTACTTAAGTAAGTTGAGAGTTTTAATGTTGTAAAGTCAAAAGTCTCAAAATAGTAAAAACTAGATACGATCAGTCTATTACAATAAATCCCCTATTTTAAAATACGACTCTTAATTATACTTACTACTTTCATTTTATAAAAAATCCCGATAGTATCGGGATTTTTTTATTTATATTTCTTCAATTAGCACCCAAGCATCGGGATTTTGATTTTTTTGAATTTCAACTCTTGCCTTTTGTGCTTCTTCAAATGTTGGATAACTTCCATAAAGGACAGGAAATAAACCGTGATTATTTGGAGCTAATCTTCTCGCTTTGAAACCTTCTTTACTTAATTTTTGATATATTCTTTCTGCATTTTCTTCAAGTCTGAATGACCCCGCAACAACGTGATACGGCATTTTTTCTTCCTTAACCGTTAAAGTTACTGCTGGCAATGGACTTTCAATAAAAAATGTAGCTTCTTGAATTTTATTTTGTACTTGTTCTTGCACCGCTTTTTCAACAATTAAAGTATCTGCGGCAACTTTGTCTTGGTATAATTTAATACCCATTATTCCAGTAAACGATAGCGATAAAACGATAATCGCTGCATATTTTAAATAGGTGCGTCCTGAATTTTTCTCAGCAATCAATTGAATTACTTCACTTTCTTCAATGGTTTCAAAAACGTGTTGAAGTACTTCTCTTTTAATTGAAGGAGCAATTATTGCACTCAAACCGAAAGAATTTGACAAATAATTCGGTTGGTCATAAGGAGAGAAAACTATTTTTTTTTCTGAATTTAACGAAAGTTCACCAATATTTTTTAACGCAATTGTATTTTGAAATTGCAAAGCATTTTTCCACTTTGTAACTTCAATTTCGATGGAACCAACGGCAGTTTCATAGTTACTTTTTTCGTTCTTAGCAATATGATTTGCTAATAACCCGTCGTTATTTTTCAAAAAGGAATTAAACGAAATCAATTTCTTGGGCGGATAAAATCCATTGGTTTTTTCGTGCCATTGCGCCGATTGAATTTCGGTCAAAAAAGCACCAAAACCTGGAATCGTAACACATTGATACCGATATAAAAGCTGTGAAATGTAAAGTTCTAAATTCATAATAACAAAGTTATACAATCAAAAGAGGTATCAAAATTTTATTCACATTTTTTATTAACAATTTGCAAAAAAATGCATATATTTCAGATTGAAATATTTGCCATGAACGAAACCGAATTATTTTATTTATTAGCCTTACAAAAAGTAGAAGGAGTTGGCGATATTGTTGCTAAAAAACTAATTTCCCACTGTGGAAATGCCGAAACTATTTTCAAAACCAAGTCGTCACAATTGTCTTCTATTGACGGAATTGGTACTGTTTTACTTTCAAAATTAAAAAATAAATCCATTTTTGAGAAAGCAGAAGCTGAATTAAAATTCATAAAAAACAATGAAATCAATGTTGCTTTTTTTCAAGATGATAATTATCCAGAACGTTTAAAACATTGTATTGACGGCCCACTTTTATTATTCACTTCGGGAAATATTGATTTCAAAACCAGAAAAATAATTAGTATTGTTGGAACGCGACAAATTACTTCACAAGGAACCGAATTCTGCAAAAAATTAATTTCCGATTTAGCACCTTTGAATCCAATAATCATAAGTGGTTTTGCGTATGGAGTTGACATTGTGGCACATCAAGCTGCAATGGAACACGATTTGCAAACTATTGGCGTAGTTGCTCACGGTTTAGACCAAATTTATCCCAGTGTACATAAAAAATACGTTTCAAAAATGGAAAAAAATGGTGGTTTTATGACTGAATTTTGGAGCGGAACCAATCCCGAAAAAGAAAATTTTGTAAAACGAAATCGAATCGTTGCAGGAATGTCGGAAGCCACAATTGTAATTGAATCTGCCGAAAAAGGGGGGTCGTTAATCACCGCGAATTTAGCCAATGACTACAACCGGGATGTTTTTGCAGTTCCTGGAAGAACATCAGATAAATTCAGCCAAGGGTGTAATAATTTAATCAAAACTCAAAGGGCTAATTTGCTGACAAGTGCTGCAGATATTGTATATATTTTGAATTGGGATTTAGAAGGGATTGCCTCGAATTCTCGCAATGACAAAAAACCAGTTCAAAAACAATTATTTGTAACTTTAGAAAATGACGAACAAAAAATATACGATTACCTACTAAAATCAGGAAAAGAAATCCTTGATATTATTGCATTAGAATGTGATTTTCCGATTTATAAAATCTCGGGAATGTTATTAAATATGGAATTAAAAGGCGTAATTCGACCTTTGCCGGGGAAATTATTTGAGGCAATTTAGAAACTAAAACCTAATTTTTCTCTAACTCTTCGCAAAACGCCATTGGCAACAGCCTTTGCTTTTTCGGCACCTTGAAACAATTCGTATTCAATTTCTGGTAAATTACTCATATAGTAATTGTATTTTTCCCGTTCGGTTTTGAATTTCTCTGTAATCAATTCAAACAGGTCTTGTTTGGCGTGACCATATCCATAATTGGCATTTGCATTAGCATAATTAGAAACCATTTTTTGAATTTGATTTTCGTCAGCTAATAATTTATAAATTGCAAAAATGTTACACGTTTCTGTATTTTTAGGTGCTTCTAAAGGCGTGCTATCACTTTCAATTCCCATAATTTGCTTGCGTAAAGCCTTATCATCTAAAAAAATATTGATGATATTATTCGCAGATTTACTCATTTTTCCACCATTCGTTCCTGGAACATATTTGGTGTCTTCTTGAATATACGATTCTGGCAAAACGAAAGTTTCCCCCATTTGATGATTGAAACGAGCCGCAACATCACGAGTAATTTCAATGTGTTGCAATTGGTCTTTTCCAACAGGAACAAATTCGGCATCATACAACAAAATATCAGCTGCCATAAGTATTGGATAAGAAAATAATCCTGCATTTACATCTTCTAAACGGTCGGATTTGTCTTTGAATGAATGTGCCAATGTCAACCTTTGAAAAGGAAAAAAGCAACTCAAATACCAAGATAATTCTGCCGTTTGTGGTACATCGGATTGGCGATAAAAAATCACTTTTTTAACGTTTAATCCACACGCCAACCAAGCAGCGGCGGTACTATAAGTGTTCGCTCTTAAAGTAGCACCGTCTTTTATTTGAGTGATAGAATGTAAATCGGCAATGAAAAGAAACGATTCGTTTTCGGGTTTATTTGACAATTCAATCGCTGGGATTATTGCGCCTAATAAATTTCCTAAATGAGGAGTTCCTGTGCTTTGTATGCCTGTTAAAATCTTTGACATTGTTTTTTATTTATCGCAAAGTTAAACCTTTGTATTAAAAATAACAGCTAATTGTGTATTTTTGACAATATGAAATTAATAAAAAACATTTTTTGGCTTCTTTGGCGAATTTGGTTTTACATCATGTTGGGAATTCCTATCATTATAATGTTTCCGTTTTTATTGATTTCTATACTTAAAGAAAAATGGTATCCCTACTTTTTTATAATGGCTCGAATTTGGGCAAAAGTAATTCTTATTGGAACTGGATTTTATTATAAAATTGAACGAGAGCAGGAAATGGAACCCAATAAAAGCTATATGTTGGTTGCCAATCACACTTCGATGACGGATATTATGTTGATGCTTGTAGTTTCAAAACATCCGTTTGTATTTGTTGGTAAAAAAGAATTATCGAAGATTCCATTGTTCGGATTTTTCTACAAACGTACGTGTATTTTAGTAGATAGAAGTAGTACGAGAAGCCGAATGGAAGTTTTTAACCGTGCTCAAAAAAGATTAAATCAAGGCTTAAGTATTTGTATTTTCCCTGAAGGCGGCGTTCCCTTAGATGAATCTATTGTTTTGGACGATTTTAAAGATGGTGCTTTTAGATTGGCAATTGAACATCAAATTCCAATTGTGCCAATTACTTTTGCCGATAATAAAAAACGAATGTCCTATACTTTTTTCAGTGGAAGTCTCGGAATTATGAGAGCAAAAGTGCATCCTTTTATTTATACAAATGGAAAAACTATTGAAAACAAAAAAGATATCCGAGAAGTTAAAGAACACGCTTGGTCGATAATTCACAAGCAACTTTTAGACCTTAATAAATAAAAAAACCGCCCAATTTCTTGAGCAGTTTCTGAATTTAAGCGTTATTTTCTTTAATTCTATCTTTAATTTTTTGTTCTAATTCGTCTGCCATTTCTGGATTGTCTTTGATTAACGATTTCACTGCATCGCGACCTTGTCCTAATTTGGTTTCGCCATAACTGAACCAAGAACCTGCTTTTTTGATAATTTCAAATTCAACTGCCAAATCTAATATTTCGCCAGTTTTAGAAATTCCTTCACCGTACATAATATCAAATTCTGCTACTTTGAAAGGTGGCGCCACTTTATTTTTAACGACTTTCACTTTTGTTCTGTTTCCAATAACATTATCGCCATCTTTTATTTGAGTTGATCGACGAATATCCAAACGAACAGAAGCATAAAATTTCAAGGCATTTCCTCCAGTTGTTGTTTCTGGATTACCAAACATAACTCCGATTTTCTCCCTCAACTGATTGATAAAGAATACGGTACAATTTGTTTTACTGATAGTTCCAGTTAATTTTCTCAAGGCTTGCGACATCAAACGGGCGTGTAATCCCATTTTTGAATCACCCATTTCGCCTTCAATTTCACTTTTTGGTGTCAATGCGGCAACAGAGTCAATTACTACAATATCAATTGCGCCCGAACGAATTAAATTCTCAGCAATTTCAAGTGCTTGTTCCCCATTATCAGGTTGCGAAATGATTAAATTTTCAATATCAACGCCTAATTTTTCTGCATACGTTCTATCGAAAGCGTGTTCCGCATCAATAAAAGCTGCAATTCCACCAGCCTTTTGAGCTTCTGCAATTGCGTGCAAGGTTAAGGTTGTTTTTCCTGAAGATTCTGGGCCATATATTTCAATAACTCTTCCTCTTGGATAACCGTTTACGCCTAATGCTAAATCGAGTCCTAATGAACCTGAAGAGATGGTTTCCACTTCTTCAACGGCCTTATCGCCCATTTTCATTACGGTTCCCTTTCCGTAGGTTTTATCTAATTTATCTAATGTAAGTTGAAGGGCTTTTAGCTTGGCTTCTTTTTCTGGATTTGCTTTTTCTTTTTCCGAACTCATCTTTGCTTTCATTTAGTTACACTTATTTTTAGTAAAAATAGTTCTTTTTTCCGAAGTTATAAGAAGTGTTTTAATAAAGAATTTTGTCTTTGTGTAAAAAAACCACTACAAAATAAATATTTCGTACTTTTGACCGCAATTTTACAGCAATGGAAAAAATAATATCGTATCCAATATCTATAATTAGCTTACTCTTGTTTTTGCTAACCATAGTTATTTTTCATCCAATTCAGTGGATTTGCTTCAATTTATTTGGATACCAAGCTCATAAAAAAAGTGTCGATTATCTCAATTTTATTCTTTTGCGAATCGGACATCTGTTAGGAACTCGCTATAAAATTGAAAATAGAGAATCCATTCCCGAAGGAGTTCCAATTATTTTTGTCTCCAATCATCAGAGTTTATACGATATCATCGGAATAATATGGTTTTTGAGAAAATTCCACCCTAAATTTGTAAGTAAGAAAGAATTGGGCAAAGGGATTCCAAGTATTTCCTATAATTTAAATCACGGAGGTTCCGTGTTAATTGATAGAAATGATCCAAAACAAGCCATTTCTATTATCAAAGAATTATCTCAATATATTGAAAAAACAAATCGTTCTGCGGTAATTTTCCCTGAGGGAACGCGAACTAAAACTGGAAAACCGAAAGAATTTGCGAAAAGCGGCTTAAAAATTTTATGTAAATATTCCCCTTCTGCATTTGTTGTTCCAATTACGATTAACAATTCTTGGAAATTTGTTAAATTTGGCTTTTTGCCTTATGGTCTTGGAAATCGAATTACCTTTGTAGTTCACAATGCAATTCCTGTTAAGAATTCTGATATTGAGGATTTAACAAATAAAGTGGAAGAAATAATAATTACAAATATAAAAACATAAATAAATTGATTTTATAGTCTTGAGGTATTAAAACTATAAAATCCAAACCCTTAATTAATTATGTCAATAAAAAACATGCGTCTTGAAGTGATGCAATTTCTTGAAAAAAATGTCGATACTTTTGTCGATCAATATTTAATCCCTGTTGAAAAAATTTGGCAACCTACCGATTTTTTACCTAATTCTCAATCGGAAAATTTCTATGAAGAAGTTAAAGAATTACGTGAAATTGCAAAAGATTTACCTTACGATTTCTGGGTAACTTTAGTGGGCGATACCATAACCGAAGAAGCTTTGCCAACGTATGAATCTTGGTTAATGGACGTGGAAGGAATTGATCAAGTGGAAGCTAACGGCTGGTCAAAATGGATTCGTCAATGGACTGGTGAAGAAAATCGCCATGGAGATTTGTTGAGTAAATACCTTTATTTATCGGGTCGCGTGAACATGCGTGAAGTTGAAATGACCACGCAACATTTGATAAATGATGGTTTCGATATTGGAACAGGAAGAGACCCCTACAAGAATTTTGTTTACACCAGTTTTCAAGAATTAGCGACTTATGTTTCTCACAATCGTGTGGCACAATTGGCAAAAACGTATGGCGATAATAAATTGTCTAAGATTTGCAAAATGATTGCGGGTGATGAAATGCGTCACCACCACGCTTATAGCGAATTTGTGAACCGTATTTTCCAAGTAGATCCAAGTGAAATGATGTTGGCTTTTCAATATATGATGAAACAAAAAATCGTTATGCCAGCACAATTTTTGAGAGAATCTGGCGAAAAAATGAGTTCTGCATTTGAACATTTTTCAGATTCTGCACAAAGAATTGGTGTTTATACAGCAAGTGATTATGTAGATATTATGCAAAAATTAATTGATAAATGGGAAATTGATAAAATTTCAAGTTTAACAGATGAAGCCGAAAAAGCGCGTGATTATTTGATGAAATTACCTGGTAGAATGATGAAAATTTCGGAAAGATTAATCATTCCACAAGAATCTCAAATTTTCAAATGGGTAGAACCAGCGAGAATTTAATGTTTTATTATATATAATTTTTAAATGTTGAGTTTTGAAGTATGCTTTTGAAATTCAACATTTTTTAATTAAACAATCCCATTATGACAAACCCAGATTTAATAAATGCAACAATTAAATTTGTAAAACAAGAACTTGAAAATGCTGAAGGCGGGCATGATTGGTTTCATATCCAAAGAGTTTATAATAATTCATTGTTGATTGCAAATGGGGAAGATTGTGATATTTTAGTGGTGAAATTAGGTGCATTACTTCACGATATTGCCGACAGCAAATTTCATAATGGCGATGAAACTGTGGGTCCAAAAAAAGCAAGATTGTTTTTAGAAAGTGAAAATGTCTCTGAAAATACAATTGTACACGTTATCAATATCATAGAAAATATTTCCTTTAAAGGCGGAAATGGTATCAAAAATTTTCACTCATTAGAACTTGATATTGTTCAAGATGCCGATCGTTTAGACGCTATTGGCGCCATCGGAATTGCACGAACTTTCAATTATGGGGGTTTCAAAAATAGAATCTTATTCAATCCAAATATTGCTCCAAATCTACACATGAGCAAAGAGCAATATAAAAATTCAGAGGCACCAACAATCAATCATTTCTATGAAAAATTGTTGCTTTTGAAAGATAAAATGAATACCAAAACTGGAAAAGAAATTGCAACGCAAAGACATCATTTTATGGAATCTTTTTTATCACAATTTTATGCTGAATGGGATGGAGAAAAATAATTTTTTCTTCCTATAATCCTTTAAAATTTGGCTTTCTCTTTTCTAAAAATGCGGTTGTTCCTTCCTTGAAATCTGCTGTTCCAAAGCATTTACCAAATGCCTCAATTTCTGTTTTATACCCATTCATGCCGTCTTTAAAATTGGCATTAATTGCTTTTATCGCTTGGCTGATTGCTACCGGCGAATTTCTTGCGATTTTTTGTCCGATGCTATTACAGAATTCTAAAAGTTCTGCTTGTGGCACAACATAATTCACTAAACCATAGGCTTTTGCTTCATCCGCAGTTAACATTCCCGCAGACATAATCATTTCCATTGCCTTTCCTTTTCCAACTAATTGCGGCAATCTTTGTGTGCCTCCGTAACCTGGAATTACACCAAGTGAAACTTCTGGCAATCCCATTTTTGCGTTTTCAGAAGCAACTCTAAAATGACAAGACATTGCCAATTCTAATCCTCCACCAAGTGCAAATCCATTGACTGCGGCAATTACTGGCGTTCCTAAATTTTCGATAAAATCAAATAAAAGTGCTTGTCCTTGCTCTGCTAATTCAGCGCCTTCAGTCACGGAAAAATTTGCAAATTCAGAAATATCTGCACCCGCAACAAACGCTTTATCGCCACTTCCTGTTAGAATGATAACTCGAATTTCTTTGTTGATTTCTAATTTTCTTAAGGCTTCATGCAATTCTAAAATAGTAGTTTTATTCAACGCATTCAATTTTGTTGGTCGGTTAATGGTAACCGTTGCGCTGTTTATTTCTGTAGTAACTAAAATATTTTCGTAGTTCATTTTTGCGAATTTATGAGTTAATTATTGGAAGCGAAACGGTAAATGTTGCGCCTTTTCCAAATTCTGTTTCAAAGGTAATTGTTCCTTTGTAATTTTCAATTATGTTTTTAATAATTCCCAATCCTAATCCCATTCCGCTATTTTTTGTTGTGAATTTAGGTTCAAATATTCTGTCAATATTTTCAGGTTCAATACCAATTCCATTGTCTTTTACAAGTATTAAAACATTATTTTCTTCTTTTCTAACCGAAACCAATATTGATTTTTCATTTTGATTTTCAGGAATAGATTGAATGGCATTTTTCACTAAATTGGTAATCACACGAATCAATTGTGCACGATCCATTTTTGAAATTATGCCTTCTTCTTCACTTTCAAAAACAATATATTCTTCGTTGAAAATATCAAGCGTCAACTCGACAACATTTACCACATTTAGCGTTTCATTTTGTTGCGCCGGCATCGATGCAAAATTTGAAAATGCGGATGCTACCGAACTCATCGTGTCAATTTGCTGAATTAATGTTTTGGAATAATCGTTCAATTTTTGTTTTAAATCTGGGTCATTTGCATCAAATTTTCGTTGGAAACTTTGCACCGTTAATCGCATTGGCGTAAGCGGATTTTTAATTTCGTGCGCAACCTGTTTTGCCATTTCTCGCCACGCTTCTTCCCGCTCGCTTTGTGCTAATTTTATGGCACTTTCTTCCAGTTCATCAACCATTCCATTATAGGCTTTTATCAATAAATTGATTTCTTTGCTGTTGGCCTCCAAAACAATTTTCTCGTTTTTTTGAACCAAACTTGTTTCGTTTAATTTATCGGAAATTGTTTTTAATGATTTTGTAATATAAGTGGAAAGAAAATAAGCCAATCCAAATGCAATTATCAGCATAAATGCATAAACCTGCCCCAATTTGATTAAGAAATTTTGAAGTTCGGTTTCATAAAAACTATCATCTTCCACATACGGAATATTCAAAATTCCAAGCGGTTTGAATTTTTCGTCTTTAATAATACTATAAGAAGAGCGGTTTTTTACGCCGTCAATATTTTTGATGTCAACATATCTTTTTTCGATAGAAGATTGCACCAATTTTAATATGTATTTTGGAATTGGGGGTGCAATAGTGTCAACAGAAAAAGAGGCTTTTGATGATTTTAATAACTTCCCATCCAAACCAAAAATATTGATTTCTAATCCGTGAATTTGAGATAATTCGTGGATTTTATCTTTAAAAATCAAGTCTAAATTATTGGTTGAAAGTGGATAAGTTGTATTGGAAAGAACATAATTTATATGTTCATTTATTGCCATTTCTTTACGTTCTAATCGTTCTTGGTGGTATTCTTTGGATTCATTTTTAAACTGAATTATTGAAATGGAAGCCATTAAAATCGAAGCAATCAAAACCAATACAATCATCGACAGGAAAATCCTTGTTCGAAGTGAAAGCATTGACATTTTAAAGCTCATGTAGAAAGTGTTCAGTAATTAGTAATCCGTGTTCAGTAGCAGATTCAGTATTTCGTTCAGGGTTAATAACTGAACTCTGAAATCCGATTACTACTCACTATTTTTTTCTCGAATTCGTTTGTACATTTTGAATCCTAACATAATTGTAATTGCAAATATAAAAATCCCGAGTACACCATAAATCCAATTGACTGCATTTTTTAGAATGACCAAAAACACTACCGCAAACAAAATTATGGTTGCCCCTTCATTCCACAAACGCATAAAATTGGAACTGTGTTTTACTTCCCCTTTTTGCAATTGCAAATACATTTGGTGGCACTTAATATGGTACAAATACAATAAAAACACAAATCCTAATTTCATGTGCATCCAAGGCATTAGCAACCACGCCTTTCCAATATCTGTAAAAAACAGCATCCAATAAGCAAAAATACTTGCTAAAATGGCACTTGGCCAAGTGATAATGTACCACAATCGATACGTCATTATCTTATATTGATTTTGCAATATTTCCTTTTCAGGAGATGGTTTGTCGTTGGCTTCAATTTGGTAAACAAAAAGGCGCACAATATAAAAAAGTCCTGCAAACCAAGTGATTACAAAGATAAGATGAAGCGATTTTAGGCAGTTGTAGTAGTCCATTTATTTTTTGTTTAAAGTTTAGAGTTTAAGGTTTTAGCATGTTATACAATTTTAAACCTTAGACTTTAAACATTCTTATTTTGCCCAATTTTTAATCCAATTTCCAACGGTTTGACACCATTCATCGCCATCGTTCATACAAGGAATTGCCATAAAATTTTCGCCTCCATGCACTTTAAATTCGTGACTAGCTTCCATCGCAATTTCTTCCAATGTTTCCAAACAATCCGAGACAAATGCAGGTGTTACAACCGCTAATTTCTTAATTCCTTTTTCGGGCATTTTGTTCACTTCCACATCGGTATATGGTGTCAACCATTTGTCTCCAGCCAATCTCGATTGAAACGTTTGACTGTATTTTCCTTCTGGAATCCCTAAATATTTCACAACCTGTTTTGTAGTTTCATAACATTGGTGGCGATAACAAAATTCGTGCGCTGGCGAAGGCGTGTTGCAGCAAGAACCATCAATTTTGCAATGTGATTTTGTAATGTCGGTTTTACGAATATGGCGCTCCGGAATCCCATGATACGAGAACAATAAATGATCATAATCGTAGTTTTCCAAATGCTTTTTGATAGAATTTCCCAAACTTGTAATGTAATCCGGTTTGTTATAAAACGCAGGAACAATTGTGAATTTCATCTCAGGAAAATACTTTTTTCTATGCTCTTCTGCCAATTCTAAAATGGTAGTTGTGGAAGCCATCGCGTGTTGCGGATATAAAGGAAATAACAAAACTTCATCAACGCCTTTGTCTTTCAATTCTTGAAGTCCTTTCAGGATTGACATTTTCCCGTAACGCATCGCCAATGCAATAGGAGTTGTAGTTTGTGCCTGAACTTTCTTCTGCATTCTTTGCGAAATCACTACTAATGGCGAACCTTCTTCCCACCAAATTTTGGCGTAAGCGGCAGCTGATTTTTTTGGTCTTGTTTGTAAAATAATTCCGCGAACCAATAAAGCTCGCAACAAAAACGGAACGTCAATTACGTATTTATCCATTAAAAACTCATCCAAATATGGCTTAACATCTTTTGCAGTTGGACTTTCTGGAGAACCTAAATTGACTAATAATACACCTTTCATTTTATTTATTTTTTGCATAAAAGTAATTCAAACTTACTTTTTATTATTTGCGATTAACTATTTTTTAATGCTTGTTCACAATCAATTCGATGTGATTATGTGTTTGGATTAATTGCCATCAGATATTTTTTTGGTGTCGTTGCAAATTTCTTTTTGAAAGCAGCAATAAAATGACTTCCCGTGCTGTAGCCAATTTTTAAACCTACTTCGTTTACATTATAGGAACCGCTGTCTAATAATTTTCGGGCGCAATCCATTTTGTAATCAAACAAAAACCCGTAAACAGTATCGCCATAAATTTGTTTGAAACCCATTTTCAATTTCTTTAAATTCAATCCTACTTGGTCGGCTAATTCTTGTAAACCCGGCGGTTCTACCATATTTGCAATTACAATTTCCTTAGCTTTTTTAATTTTCATTACATTTTCTTCGTCAATCAAAAACGGACATTGCTCGGCATCAGGATCTTCGGAACGATTGAAATACAAACTCAATAATTCGTATCCTTTTCCTTTATAATATAGGTTTTTAATATTTGGATGTAAATTATAATGAAACAATTGGCTCAATACAATTGCCATTGAAGGACTAATATCACTTTCGTTATAATATTTTTTATCTTGATTTTCACCACTTAAAAAAGGAATATAACTGGCTTCTGTAGAAAATAAAGCGTGAAATTTTTTGATAGAAATTATTACAGAAATTACCCAAGTTTGAGGTTCTAATATTAAATTTAATGGCAATTCTTTCTGCGGATTATAAAGCAATAACGATTTTTCTTCTTTCAAATCCAAGGTATAATTACCTTGATTAAAAATAAATTTTGCTTTCCCTTTGATTCCAAAATGAAATTGAATAAGTCCTTGACTTATTTGTTTTTCCACTTGAAACACTTCATTTTCATCATTTTGAAAACGAATTAGAATAAAATCATCTTCAATTTTTATAATTTCTTGAGAACCCATAGCGGTATTTTTTAATTAAAAAAGAAATAATTAATAAATCGTTTTATTTAGAATGACTCTAAATTAAGAACTCCAAACAACCTAATTTCATTACAAAAATAGCTGTTTTTATGCAAAAGTAACGATTTAGAAACAAAAATTCTCATAGCGACACAATTAGTCCTTTAAGCGTTGTTTTTATAAAAACTATAATTATAATTTTGTCAAACTTTTTATAAAGTGAATATATGAAAAATAATCAATCGAAACAGCTCTATTTTTATTCTGTAGGATTAAGCTATAAAAAAGCGGATGCCGAAATTAGAGGGAAATTCAGTTTAGATGCCGCTGCCAAAACTCGTTTGCTTGAACAAGCAAAATTAGAAGGAATTGAAAGTTTAATAGTGACATCAACTTGCAATAGAACTGAGATTTACGGATTTGCGGAACACCCATTTCAATTGATAAAATTAATTTGCGAAAACAGTAACGGAACCGTTGAAGCCTTTCAAGAAGTTGGTTTTGTGTTTAAAGGTCAAGAAGCAATAAATCATATTTTTCAAGTAGGAACAGGATTAGACAGTCAAATTCTTGGAGATTTTGAAATTATAAGCCAAATAAAAGTAAGCTTTGCAGAATCAAGAGCGTTTGGATTAATAAATACCTATTTAGACCGATTAATAAATGCAGTGATTCAAGCCAGTAAAAAAATTAAGACCGATACCGAAATCAGTTCTGGTGCAACATCAGTTTCTTTTGCATCTGTTCAATATATTATTAAAAATGTTGAGAATATTGGAAACAAAAATATTCTGCTTTTTGGAACTGGAAAAATCGGAAGAAACACCTGCGAAAATTTAGTAAAACATACTAAAAACGAGCAAATTACCTTAATTAATCGTACCAAAGACAAGGCCGAAAAATTAGCAGGAAAACTAAATTTGATAGTCAAAGATTATGCAGAATTACATCTTGAACTTCAAAAAGCCGATGTTGTTGTAGTGGCGACTGGCGCTCAAAATCCTACAATTGACAAAGCAATTTTGAATTTGAAAAAACCAATTCTAATTCTGGATTTATCGATTCCAAAAAATGTACACGAAAATGTAAGGGATTTGGAAGGCGTAACTTTAATTCACATGGATCATTTATCACAAATGACCGATGATACTTTGGAACGAAGAAAACAACATATTCCAGCTGCCGAAGCAATTATTGAAGACATCAAAATGGAATTTAATATTTGGATGAATGGCCGTAAACACGCACCAACAATCCACGCATTGAAAGCAAAATTGAATGATATTGCTGCTAATGAATTGAATTTTCAACGAAAAAAACTATCTAATTTTGATGAAGAACAAGCAGAATTAATTAGCAGCAGAATTATTCAAAAAATTACCAATCATTTTGCAAGCCACTTGAAAGATGAAAACACATCGGTAGATGAAAGTATTGATTTCATTGAAAAAGTTTTTCAAATTGGACAACAATTACCAGTGAAAACAATTTCAATAATTGAAGAAAAATACAAAATTACATTATCATAAAACCTTAAAGTATATATTTCAAAACTACTTAAAAATGGCTCAAAAAGTGATACGTATTGGAACTCGTGACAGTGAATTAGCACTTTGGCAAGCGCACACAGTAGAAAAAAAATTAAACGATTTAGGATATAAAACCGAAATTATTGCCGTAAAATCCACAGGCGATATTATACTCAACAAACCATTATATGAATTAGGAATCACGGGAATTTTCACAAAAACCCTTGATGCCGCTATGATTAATGGCCATGTGGATATTGCGGTACATTCTATGAAAGACGTGCCAACAGCTTTGCCAATTGGAATTGTTCAAGTTGCCGTTTTAGAGCGTGCCAACGAAAAAGACATTTTAGTTTATAAAAATAATCTGGATTTTTTAACTGGTAATGGAATTATTGCAACAGGAAGTTTGCGTCGTCAAGCGCAATGGCTGCATAAATATCCGACTCATAATGTAGTTGATTTGCGTGGAAATGTGAATTTGAGAATGCAAAAATTAAATGAAAGTGATTGGAACGGAGCCGTATTTGCAGCAGCTGGACTGGAACGCATCAACTTAACACCAACTGATTTTATCAATTTAGATTGGATGATTCCCGCGCCAGCACAAGGTGCAATGGTAATTGTGGCGATGGCAAATGACGAGTTTTGCAAAGAGGCAGTTTCAGAACTCAATGATCTTGAAACCGATATTTGCACCTATATAGAAAGACAATTTTTAAAAACTTTGGAAGGCGGATGTACAGCGCCAATTGGAGCAATTGCAAAATTCACCGAAGACACCATCGAATTTAAAGGTGCCCTTTTTTCATTAGACGGAAAACAAAAATTTGAAGTCGAAAAAGTGGTGCCAATTGAACAATGGAAAAAATTAGGTTTTGAATTAGCCAAGGAAATTTTGAACAATGGCGGAGCAGAACTAATGAAAAATATTAAAGAAGCATTGAAAAAATAATGAGTGCAATCCAAATTTTATCAACAAAAATACTTTCTGATAATCAGAAACAGGCATTAGAATCAGCTAATTTTAATGTTATTGAATACGATTTTATTCAAATCAAAAATCAAAAATTTGAACTTAAAGAAATCAATGATAATTTGATTATTACGAGTCAAAATGCAGCACAAAGTTTATTACTTCAACCTGATTGTGATGCGTTAAAAACTAAAAATGTATTTTGCGTTGGATTAAAAACCAAGATTTTATTGTCTGAAAGCGGTTTTAATGTAATTGCTTATACGGGTTATGCATCAGATTTAGCGGAAATCATCACTTTGATTTATGCCAATGAAAGCTACACTTTTTTTACCGGAAATTTGCGAAAAGAAACTTTGCCAAAAGCACTAAAAGAAGCAAAAATTAAGTTCAATGAGATTCAGGTTTACGAAACTTCATTGACACCACAAAAAATATCCTCCCCCAACCCCTCCAAAGGAGGGGAGAAGAATTTCGATGGGATTCTGTTTTTTAGTCCGTCGGGAGTTGAAAGTTATTTGAAAGAAAATATTATAAAAAAAGAACTTTGCTTTTGCATCGGTGAAACTACTGCGGATGCATTACCAAAAACAGTTAAAAATATAATTATTGCAGCCCAACCGTCAATTGAAGACGTGATTGAAGAATGTATCGAAGAGTATAAATAGGCCCCCTAACCCCAAAGGGGGAATTCGGGAAGTTTATAAATTTAAAAAGAATACTAAAATTTAGAAAGTTTAAAAGTTTTAATAAATTAATATAATGAACAATATAGATATTCAAATTTCCCCTTCGGGGGTTAGGGGGCTTAAGAACGACCTATTTTTAAAAGCATTAAGAGGAGAAACAGTGGAACGCCCACCGGTTTGGATGATGCGTCAAGCCGGAAGATATTTGCCAGAATTCATCGCTTTGCGTGATAAATATGATTTTTTTACGCGTTGTCAAACTCCAGAATTAGCTGCTGAAATTACGGTTCAACCAATTCGTAGAATTGGTCCCGATGTGGCGATTTTATTCTCGGATATTCTGGTTGTTCCTCAAGCAATGGGAATTGAAGTTTTGATGAAAGAGAATTTTGGTCCGTTTTTACCCAATCCAATTCGTACCATTCAGGATGTCGAAAAAGTAATTGTTCCTAATATCCAAGAAACTTTGGGTTATGTAATGGATGCTATAAAATTGACCAAAGAAATGTTGAACGATGAGGTACCGTTAATTGGTTTCGCAGGTTCGCCTTGGACAATTTTCTGTTATGCTGTGGAAGGAAAAGGATCAAAAAGTTTTGATACCGCCAAAGGATTTTGTTTTTCAAATCCAGTTGCAGCACACGTATTATTACAAAAAATTACCGATACCACTATTTTATATTTGAAAGAAAAAGTTAAAGCAGGTGTTGACGCCGTTCAGATTTTTGACTCTTGGGGTGGAATGCTTTCGCCAGTAGATTATCAAGAATTCTCTTGGAAATACATCAACCAAATTGTAGAAGCTTTGGCAGATGAAACCCACGTTATAGTTTTCGGAAAAGGATGTTGGTTTGCCTTGGGAGAAATGGGAAAAAGTAGGGCTTCGGCATTGGGAGTAGATTGGACTTGTACGCCCAGAAATGCACGTTATTTGTCAGGTGGAAAAATTACTTTACAAGGAAATTTCGATCCGTCAAGATTGCTTTCGCCAATTCCTGTTATCAAGAAAATGGTTCACGAAATGATTGACGAATTCGGAAAAGACAAATATATTGCCAATTTAGGTCACGGAATTTTACCAAATATCCCTGTAGATCATGCGAAGGCATTTATCGATGCGGTGAAGGAGTATAAAAAATAAATATCATCAAAATGAATTCAAATAAAAAATCAACAGATTTAGTTTTCTACGGAGTTTATTATTCTTGGATATTACTTCTGCTTTATAATTATTTTATTAGAATTCCTATTATGGATATGATACCACCTTGTAGAGCAGGAATATTTAGAATCGGATTATTGTTTTTTAATTTTGTTATATCATTAACATTTTTGATAATTCAAATAGTTACCAATATAAAACAGAAAAGTAAATTTTATTATCGAATAGAATTAATTATTATTCCATTTATAATAACGCTTGCTATTGCATTATTTTACAGATGAAAAATAAATTCTATCAATACATACAAACACTTCAAGACCAAATCTGTGCAGGATTGGAAGTTGCTGACGGCGCAACTAAATTCCGTGAGGACATTTGGGAACGACCAGAAGGTGGAGGCGGAAGAACACGCGTAATAGAAAACGGAGTAGTTTTCGAAAAAGGCGGTGTCAATATTTCGGCGGTGCACGGAAAATTACCTGAAGCTATGCAGAAAATGTTTGGGGTTGGAGAAGCTGATTTTTTTGCTTGCGGATTGAGTTTGGTTTTGCATCCAAGAAACCCAATGGTTCCTACTGTTCACGCCAATTGGAGGTATTTTGAAATGTATGATGATAATGGAAATGTGTTTCAGCAGTGGTTTGGTGGAGGTCAAGATTTAACGCCTTATTATTTGTTTGAAGAAGATGCAAAACATTTTCATCAAACGTGTAAAACCGCTTGCGACAAACATAATCAAGATTTTTATCCAAAATATAAAAAACAATGTGACGATTATTTTTGGAATGAGCATCGCAACGAGGCACGAGGAATTGGCGGATTGTTTTTTGATTATTGCAAAGCAAATGAAAATATGTCAATAGAAAATTGGTTCAGTTTTGTATCTGAAGTCGGTAATAGTTTTCTCGAAGCGTATGTTCCAATTGTCGAAAAAAGAAAAAATTTAGATTACACAGCCGCACAACGTACGTGGCAAGAAATACGTCGTGGAAGATATGTTGAATTCAATTTGGTGCACGACAAAGGCACACTTTTTGGCTTAAAAACTAATGGCAGAATTGAAAGTATTCTGATGAGTTTGCCGCCACACGTTCAGTGGGTTTATGACCATCATCCGGAAAAAGGAAGTGAAGAAGAAAAATTAATTGAAGTATTAGAAAAACCAAGAGAATGGCTAGCCCCCTAACCCCCGAAGGGGGAACTTCGCAAGAAGAAATAGGAGTCTAAAAACAATAAAAATTAATGTATTAACTAAAAACCTATTGACCCCTGATAGGAATTCCCCCTTTGGGGGATAGGGGGCTAATATATGTTCCCATTACAAAGAGGCCGAAGATTAAGAGTAAACGAATCTATTAGAAGTTTAGTTCGTGAAACAACATTAAGTCCATCCGATTTTATGTTTCCAATGTTCATCGCAGAAGGCGAAAACTATAAAGTAGAAATTGCATCAATGCCAGGAATTTTTCGTCGTTCGATAGATTTAACAGTCGAAGAAGTCAAAGAATTGTTTGCTTTAGGAATTCGTGCCGTAAACATTTACGTAAAAGTAGATGAATCCCTAAAAGACAACACTGGAAAAGAAGCTTGGAATCCTGATGGATTGATGCAACGCGCCATCAAATCTATCAAAGCGGCTTGTCCTGAAATGATTGTTATGCCTGATGTGGCATTGGATCCCTATTCTATTTATGGTCACGACGGAATTATTGCTAATGGCGATATAGAAAACGATGCAACCAATGAAGCCCTAGTTAAAATGGCAGTTTCTCATGCCCAAGCGGGTGCCGATTTTGTGGCGCCAAGCGACATGATGGACGGTCGTGTTTTGCGCCTTCGCCAAGGATTAGATGCTGCAGGATTTCAAAATGTGGGCATTATGAGTTATTCGGCTAAATATGCTTCGGCATTTTATGGCCCTTTTCGTGATGCTTTAGACAGTGCACCTGTCGATAATGCGGATATTCCAAAAGACAAAAAAACCTACCAAATGGATTATGCCAATCGCATCGAAGCCATAAAAGAAGCCCTCATGGATGTAGAAGAAGGAGCCGATATGGTGATGGTAAAACCCGGAATTGCCTACTTAGACATTGTTCGCGAAGTCAAAAATGCGGTGAATGTTCCCGTAACTGTTTTTCACGTTTCGGGTGAATATGCTATGATAAAAGCCGCTTCCGAAAGAGGTTGGCTCGATCACGACAAAATTATGATGGAACAATTAATGTGCATCAAAAGAGCTGGGGCAAGTTTAATTTCGACCTATTTTGCTAAGGAAGCAGCCATAATTTTAAATAAATAACAATGAAAAAAGTAGTCTTATTAGTGTGCCTTATTTTAGTTATTTCTTGTAAAAAAGAACGCCAAGAAGCTTTTGGGCAACCCAATCCAACCGAACTTAATCAAACACCTGAACAACTTGGAAAGACTATTTTTGAAGGAAAAGGCAATTGTGTAGCATGTCACAGAATCGATGAAAAGCTTGTGGGACCGAGCGTTCAAGATATTGCTAAAATCTATAAAGCACAAAACGGAGACATCGTTTCGTTCCTAAAAGACGAAGCAAAACCATTGGTCGATCCAACGCAATATGAAGTGATGAAAACCAATTTTACACTCACAAAAGCCATGTCCGAGCAAGAATTAAAAGGTCTGGAAGCCTATATGTATAGTACTATTAAATAGTTTTTGAAGTTACCTGCCCTCCGGCAGGCAGGTCGGGGCTCAAAATCAGAACCATTTTACACACTAGCAGAAGTAATCTTTAAAGTGTGATTTATAAATAGTCAATAGAATGAATTTAGTTTCAAAGAAATTACGTAAATTCGTAAATAAAGTATTTTTTATTTCAACCAATTAAAAACCACTTCTAATGAAATTATTAAAAAAACTATTTCTTGGTATTGCCGTATTTCTAATCACAATAATTGTATTAGCCTATGCTTTTAATGTCGATTATTTACTAAAAGCGATTCGAACGATTTATTCAAAAGGACATCAAACTGCCTTTTTACAAGATTACAAAGAATTTGATAATGATGTAATAACCAAAAGTGATGTTGCTCAACCTTGGGCAATTCATAAAAATTACAACACAATTAAAGCAACTCCAGCTTTAGAACAACTTCATAAACAAATAGGAACTGTTGCTTTTTTAATCATAAAAAACGATAGTATTTGGCACGAAAGTTATTATGATGGTTTCGATAAAAACTCCAAATCCAATTCCTTTTCCATGGCAAAAAGCATCGTTTCGGCTTCGCTAGGAAAAGCCATCATGGAAGGAAAAATCAAAAGTTTAGACCAATTGGTTTCTGACTTTTTCCCAGAATTTAAAGAAGGAAAGTCGGCAAAAATGACGGTTGGCGATTTGTCTTCTATGGCATCTGGACTGAATTGGGACGAAGCCTATTACAGTCCTTTTTCAATAACCACACGAGCTTATTTTACTGATGATTTAAGTAAAGTAATCCTTGGTTTAAAAGGGGTTGATGAACCAGGGCAAAAATACAAATACCTAAGTGGGAATACTCAATTATTAGCCATGGTAATTGAAAAAGCCACTGGTGAAAGGTTATCAAATTATGTTTCGAAGAACTTTTGGAAACCAATGGGAGCCGAAAACGATGCCCTTTGGCAAACCGATAAAAAAGATGGAATTGTAAAAGCGTTTTGCTGCATCGCTAGTGATGCCAGAGATTTTGCTCGTTTTGGAAAACTATACAAACAATGCGGAAAATGGAATGGCAAACAACTTTTAGACAGCACGTTCATTGCAAAATCGATTACGCCAAGATTTAAAGCTTCTCCTGAATACGGATATGGCTGGTGGTTGAGCGATTATAAAGGCAAGAATATATTTTATATGCGCGGTCATTTGGGGCAATATGTAATTGTAATTCCTGAAGACGAGCTAATCATTGTTCGATTAGGAAATCAAATGAAAAAACAATCAAAAACTTCACCACACAGCGATGACTTTTTTGTATATATCGATGAAACTTACAAAATGCTAGCCCAATGATAGAAAAAATAAACCTTGAAAACATTCTTTTTTTAGATATTGAAACCGTTCCAGAAGCTTCCGATTACAACGAATTGGATTCAGAAATGAAAGACCTTTGGGAACACAAAACACAATACCAAAGAAAAGAAGAATTTACTCCAGAAGATTTTTATGACCGTGCTGGAATTTGGGCCGAATTTGGAAAAATTGTCTGTATTTCTGTTGGTTATTTTACCATTAAAGGAGACATTCGACACTTTAGAGTGACTTCGTTTTTTGGCGATGAAAAGAAAATCCTTCACGACTTTATCAATCTCTTGAACAATCATTTCAACAAGCCACAACACGTTTTGTGTGGCCATAATGCAAAGGAATTTGATATCCCATTTATTGCAAGAAGGATGATTATCAACCAAATTGCCATTCCAAACAAGCTGAATTTATTTGGTAAAAAACCATGGGAAATTCCGCATTTGGATACGTTAGAATTATGGAAATTTGGGGATTACAAACATTTTACTTCTTTAAAATTACTAACAAAAATTCTCGGAATCCCATCTCCAAAAGGCGATATCGACGGAAGTCAAGTGGGATACGTTTTTTATGTAGAAAAAGACATCGATAGAATTGTAACCTATTGCGAAAAAGACACGATTGCCGTTGCACAAATATTCCTTCGTTTGCGTCGAGAAGATTTGCTAATTGACGAGGAAATCATTCACGTTTAAATATAAGGAACACAGATTTAACAGATTCAAACAGATTAATTTGTGAAATTTGTGAAATCTGTGTTTAACTTTTTTACTTTTACAAAAAAATAAATTATGGTTTTAAGTAGATTTTGGTTGGTTATATTTATTTCTTCTATTGCTTTTGTATTAATTAGCTTGTTCTCTGGAAACAGTTACACGCTGGATTTTATGATAAATGGTAAAAAAGGCGACCCAATTATTATCTCTGAGAAATACCTGAACCAAGTTCCTGTTTTCATAAAAGACAGTATTGAAAATGCTCCCGACAAAACCATAGTTATTGATAAAATAACTTCAAATCCTGATACGACTTACGTTTATTCGGCGAAAACTGTAAAAATCTTCAGCGGTGTGCAAAAATCCGATGGGTTATTGCCAACATGTAAAAACACATTGCTTGATTTAATTTTGCCACTTCTTGCGTATTTGGCTTTTTTCTGTGGCTTGATGGAGCTATTAATCATTTCTGGAGCATCAGAAAAACTAGCGAAATTGCTGAGTCCAGTATTTGTAAAAGTGTTTCCAAGTGTTCCCAAAAATCACCCGTCTATTTCTTATATGACCTTGAATTTTGCTGCTAATTTTTTAGGATTGGATTCCGCAGCCACGCCATTTGGGTTGAAAGCAATGGAAAGCTTACAAGAAATAAATCCCGATAAAGCCAAGGCAAGTGACGCACAAATTATGTTTATGTGTCTGCATGCTTCGGGGCTTACTTTAATTGCAACTTCAATAATTGGTTATCGTGCGGCTGCCAATGCGACCAACCCCGCCGATGTAATGTTGCCATGTATTATCACTTCTTTTATCGGAACATTTGCTGCCTTTTTAATTGTTGGAATTAAGCAAAAAATCAATTTCAAAAGTGCTTCTTTGGTAGTGGCGTTGATAACATTAATTGCTTCTATTATAGGATTATTGATGTATGTAAACCATTTGGATATCATTGGAAAAAATTACTTTACCTCTAATCTTTCCGCGATGATATTGGTTGGAATTATCGCTTTCACTTTGATTTTTTCATTTTTTAAAGAGAAGAAATTTGCTGAAGCGCATACTACTGTTTTTGAAGCTTTTGTAACAGGAGCGAACAATGGGGTGAAAACTGGGGTTACTATTTTCCCTTATGTGTTGGGAATGTTAGTGGCTATTTCGTTATTTAGAAACAGTGGATTGTTTGAAATTATTAGCGAGTGGATTGCCTTTGCTTTTTCAAATCTGGGTGTTAGCAAAGAAATCACAGATGCATTGCCAGTAGCATTGCTTAGGCCATTTAGTTCTGCAGGATCTCGAGGATTTTTAATTGATTCTATGAATACTTTTGGAGCGGATTCCTTGACAGGAAGATTGAGCAGCATTTTTCAATGTAGCGCCGAAAGTACGTTTTATGTAATTGCCGTTTACTTTGGTTCTGTAAATATCAAAAACACGCGTTACGCTTTAGGAACGATGCTTCTGGTTGATTTAATATGTGTGATTACTGCAATATTAGTAGCCACTTGGTTTTTTTAAGATGATAGAAATTGAACGCAAATTTTTAGTAAAATCGCAGGAGTTTAAAAAGAATTCATTTGCTAAAAATGAGATTGCTCAGGGCTATTTAAATTCAAATCCTGAGCGAGCTGTTCGGGTTCGAATTAAAGGAAATCAGGGTTATTTGACCATTAAAGGAAAAGGCAATGAAACGGGTTTGAGTCGTTTTGAGTGGGAAAAAGAAATCGTAGTTACCGAGGCTAGAATGCTACTAAAACTTTGCGAAAGCGGAATAATTAGTAAAACCCGGTACGAAGTAAAATTCGGAAATCATGTTTATGAAGTCGATGAATTTTTTGGCGAAAACGAGGGACTGATTATTGCTGAAATCGAATTGCAATCGGAAGAAGAAGCCTTTGAAAAACCAAATTGGTTGGGTGACGAAGTTACCAATAACGAAAAATATTACAACTCCTATTTGAGTAAAAATCCGTTTAAAAATTGGTAATTAGTTTTCTATGATTTCCAATTTTACAATGGTAGAACCGCTATTTTTATTGGAAGCGATTTCCATAAAAGCGCGTCTTGAAAGATCAATTTCACGGCCTCTAGAAAACGGTCCGCGGTCAATTACCTCAACAATTACCCATTTTCCATTTTCTTCATTGGTGACTTTTAGTTTGGTTCCAAAAGGCAATTTTCTATGAGCCGCAGTGTATTTATCATTGCTGAAACGGACACCACTAGAGGTTCTTTTTCCGTTGAATTTATTGGCATAGTAGGACGCGTGTGCTTTGGTCTTAAAAGCTTTCACTTTTAATTGGGGTTTTATTGTGTCAAGTGCAACGGTTTTATTTTTAACCGTATCAATTACCACTTTTTGCGAAGGCTTTTTAATGCTTTTTTGAGCTTGGATTTTTCCTCCAAATACTATTGTAAATAGACACAAAATTGCGATGAATACTATTTTTTTTTGTTGCAACATAAATGGGTGTTTGAAAGAAATGGTTAATTATAATTAGACGAAAGTCAAAATTGTTAAAACCATAAATGCCAAGGAATTCTGGCTAAAATTAAAAGTAGCCCTAATGTATAAAAAACAGCAAAAGATTTGAATTTTAATTCGCTTGTTGCGGCCTTTTTGTGTTTGGACCAACCAATTGTAATTAAAACCAAGGCAATAACGTTAATGAAAGGGTGTTCTAGCGAAGTTAACCTTGCTTCTGCGTCTTTCATGTTGAATGCAGCCAAACCTAGCGGAGAAACGAAATAAAGGATTAATCCTACTAATAATTGTACGTGTGACCCTATTAATCCGAACAAAGCTATTTTTCGGTCTTTGGGTGTAAATTCTTTTTTAGATGTGAACCCAGTAATTGCATTAACAACGGCTACTACTAGTAATAATAAGGCTAAATAGGCCCAGCCTGAGTGAAATTTTTGTAAGAAGGTATATAAATCCATTATGTATTTAATTTTTTTAGAATAACAAATATAAAGAAAAAAGCATAAAAAAACGGCATTCTGAAAAGAATGCCGTTTTATCATTATGTTAAATTACTTCTTTCTGATTAGAAATTGTAGCTTAATGAGAAGTTCCAAGTTCTACCGAAACCAAAGTAAACAGTATTTGCAGTGGCAACTCCATTGTATAACGCTCCGGCTTGTGCATAAGTTACTGCTGGGGTTGTTCCAACTGCAGGAGTTTTAATATCATCAGCAAATATATTTTTGCTAGATTCTGCGATGTATTTAGTATCTAATAAATTGTTCACATTGAATCTGAATTTAACCGATTCTTTTGTGTTAGCTAAATTCCATTTGTAAGAAGCTCCAGCATCAATTAAATCGTAACTTGGTAATTGTAAAGTTCCTTTATTAGTAGCGCTACTTAATGAATTTGGAGAAATAGCAGCATATAATTTATCATTGAAAAAATAATTAGCATCGAAAGACATGTTTTTAGACGCCTCAATTACACCTCCTAAAGCAGCAGTTACCTGAGCAGTGTTCCCAACTTTTACATTGTCTAGGTACAATGTTGTAACTGAACCTCCAGCAAATGGATCTCCATTTTGATTATAACGATTACTAATGCTATTTCCTTTGTAAAACCAGTTTCCGTAAGAAACCATTCCGTTTAATTTAAAGTGAGAAAACAATTTATATTTTAATTCTAACTCTAACCCTTGGTGAACTTCAGTTATGCCTTGGAAATCATAAAATCCTCCTATGTTTAAAGGATCAATATCAAAATTTCTTTGGTACCTGTCTTTCCATTCTGTACTGTAAACGTTTACATTTGCATTAAATTTAGCATTTCTAAAACCATAACCCGCTTCAAAACCAGTGATTTTTTCATTGGTTAAATTGGTATTTAAAACGTTATTATTTGAAAATACTGCGGTTAAAAATGGTTGCTTAGAATAATACCCTGCATTGAAAAACACATTGTGATTGTCATTAAAGTTATAATTTGCTCCAACTTTAAAGTCACCACCCATCAAGCTCTTTTTTTCAGAGTTTTGTAATGGATTGCTATTTAAATAATTGAATAAATCTTGTCTTTGGAAGCTTTGTTGAGAAACTGCTGCTTGAACGAAAGCCGTTAAGTTGTCTTTAGAATATTCAGCTTGACTAAATGCTCCCAACCAGTTTACTTGACTTGTAAAATTTCTTAAAATTGGTGTCCCTTGAATTGCTTGAAAAAATGGATTTAAAGAGGGTTTTGGTGAAGAAGTTTCACTTGTATAAATTATTGGATTATTTAAATCAGCAACATCTTTAAAAGTACTTCCTCCTAATAAATCATTTAAATACCTAACGTGAATTCCCTTGTATGTTCTTAAATCCAAACCGAAGTCAAGAGATATATTATTTAATTTTTTATCTAAATTGATAATACTTCCGTACCAGTCATGTGAGTTAATACCCGCAATTTTAGAAACTCCATTAGTAGCTTCTGATCCAGCTGTATTAACATATTGACCTCCTACTAAAGCCCTTGTAGTAGCTGCATAAGCTGTAAATGCTCCTGTTGTAGGTAATTGTACCGTTTGCCCTGAGTTAAAAGCATATAATTTGTCAAAATCAACAGACCCAACACCATTTGCTCCAGTTCTCCATCTGTCGTCATTGAAATTTAAACCAGCTGCTTTACCCCAAGCACCTGCTCCACCACCACGACCCCAAGAACCGTAAACGATAGTTGATAATTTTGTAGTTTCATTAATTTTATAATCCCAGTTGATAGAAGCAATTGGTTTGTTATAAAAGTTTTGATTCATACTGTACTGATTTCCTTGTAAATAACCCCAATCTCTATTGTATTTAATCGCTGGATCACCTCCACCTACAGTTAAATATTGAGCTAAAGTAATTGCAGTACTTCTTTGGTGGTGCCATTGCGCCGCTCCAGTGAAAGTAAATTCAAATTGGTGTTTGTCGCTTAATTTGTATCCAAGACCAATAAAATAGTTGGTTCCTTCAAAATTTGTTCCATCAACATAACCGTCTCCTCTTGTTTTGCTTAATAAAATAGAAGCCGACAAACCGTTTTTCATTACTCCTGTAGAATATGAAACAGAAGTTTTTAGGAAATTGTTGTTTCCTACTGAAGAAGAAACAAGTCCACCTTCTTTCATGTCTGAAGATCTAGTTATTACGTTAATAGTTCCTCCAACAGAAGCAATTGCTAATTTAGAAGCTCCTAAACCTCTTTGAACTTGAATAGAAGACGCCACATCAGACAAACCACTCCAGTTACTCCAATAAACAGCACCGTTTTCCATATCGTTTACTGGCATACCATTAATCATAACCGCAATGTTTTCTTGTGAGAATCCTCTAATGTTAATTCTAGAGTCTCCGTAACCTCCACCAGCTTTTGAAGCATAAACAGAAGGCATGTTTTTCAATAAGTCAGGAAATTCTTGATTTCCTGCTTTAGCTTGTATTTCAGCCGCTTTGATAGTAGAAACAGCCACCGGTGTTTTTCTTTCTTTAGCAACGTCAATAATGCTGCCTCTTACAACTACTTCTTCTAGTTGATTTGACTTAACAGTGTCTTTCTTAACAGCTTGTGCGAACGAAGCAGTTGCTGCGAAAAACAGTCCAAAAAATAAATTAATTTTAAAATTTTTCATTTGTTGTTTTGTTTAAATTTTTGCAAATTTCAGTATTAAATTTGTTCTGTACGTTAATAAAATGTTAAATGATAATAATATGTTAAAACATGGGCGAAAATGTTATTTTAAAGACAAATAAATTTTAATAATTGTTTAGTTAAAAATAGTATTGCATTCTTTTAATTGGGTTATTGTAGTCTTCCTTAATTTATTTATTTATCAAATAATGACGCAATAAAAATGCGGTTGAACTATCGTGTTTATTAATTATTTTCGAGTTAATTTCCTCTAAAATAGAGTTCGCCAATTGCTTTCCTAATTCAACTCCCCATTGGTCATAACTGAAAATATTCCAAATTATACCTTGAACAAAAATTTTGTGCTCATACATCCCAACCAACGAGCCTAAAGTTTCAGGAGTAAGACTATTTATTAATATGGTATTCGTTGGTTTATTGCCCTCAAAAACCTTAAATGGTGCCAAGTAATCTGCCTTTTCAGAGGATAATCCCTGCTTTTCAAATTCATTTCTGACTTGTTCTTCTGTTTTTCCGTTCAATAATGCTTCTGTTTGTGCAAAGAAATTAGACATCAATTTATCGTGATGGTCTTTATTTCCATATAAAGAATTTACAAATCCAATGAAATCGGTAGGAATTAATTTTGTCCCTTGGTGAATCAATTGAAAGAATGCGTGTTGCGAATTCGTGCCAGGTTCTCCCCAAATAATAGTTCCCGTTTGATAATTCACAGGTTTTCCATCACGACCAATACTTTTTCCGTTGCTTTCCATAATTCCCTGTTGCAGGTATGGAGCCAATTTTTGTAAATATTGAGTATATGGAATTAAAGCTTCACTTTCGGCACCAAAGAAATTGTTGTACCAAATGCTTAATAATGCCAAAACCACGGGAATATTTTTATCGAAAGTTGCCGTTTTGAAATGTTCATCCATTTCGTTAGCACCTTTCAAAACTTTATCGAAATTATCAAAACCAACAGCTAAACTTATTGATAATCCAACTGCGCTCCATAATGAAAATCTTCCGCCAACCCAATCCCACATTGGGAAAACACTATTGGCATCAATTCCAAATGCAGTTACATTTTTTATATTTGTAGAAACGGCAACAAAGTGTTTTGCCACGTCTTCTTGCTTTGCTGATTTCAAAAACCAAGTCCGAATGGTTTCCGAATTTGTAAGTGTTTCTTGAGTTGTAAATGTTTTAGAAACAATAACAAATAAGGTCGTTTCAGGATTCAATTTTTTGATGATTTCATTCACATGATCGCCATCAACATTGGAAACAAAATGAACATTAAGATGATTTTTATAAAATTGCAATCCTTCTACAACCATTGCTGGGCCTAAATCTGAACCGCCAATTCCAATATTCACAACATCGGTGAAAGCCTTATCCGTAAAACCTTTTTTAACGCCATTCACTATTTCATCGGTAAACGCTTTAATTTTGCTTTTTACCTCATAAATTTCTGGGATAATATTTTGCCCATCAACGGTTACAACTGCGTTTTCTGGCGCACGCAAAGCAGTATGAAGAACCGCTCTGTTTTCTGTTTTGTTAATGATTTCGCCATCAAAATAACCTGAAATCGCCTCTTTTAAATGTACTTCGTTGGCTAATTTCAATAACAAATCCATTGTTTCCTGATTGATTCTGTTTTTAGAATAATCAATCAAAAAGTCATTCCATTTTATATGAAACTTTGATGCTCTTGCAGCATCTTCTTGGAACATTTTTTTCATAGAAACATTTTTCATTGTTTCAAAATGATTTTGAAGTTCGTTCCAAGCAATTGTTGAAGTTGGATTTGTGTTTTGTAAAGCCATTATTGTGAAGATTCTGTGTGTTTCGAATTATATTAATTGCAAATTTACGAATAATGTTTGTAAAGTAATTATTAAGATATATTTAGGGTTTTTATCCGAAAAACCGTCTTCTATTTTTTGAATTGCAAATTAGCAACACGATCCAATTCTTTTTTCAGAGGATTCATAAGTGCTAAAAAACGAGGTAAATTCTTTTTATTCATAGGTTCTGAATTGGGTAATTTCAATCCCAAAGCGTCCACTTGAACTCCATTTTTCCAAAATCTATAACATACATGAGGCCCCGTAGCAAGTCCAGTACTTCCCACTTTTCCTATAATATCTCCTTGATTTACATGCTGACCGCGTCGTGCAATAATTTTCGACATGTGTAAATATTGAGTAGAATACGTACCATTGTGTTTCACTTTCACGAAATTTCCGTTTCCAGCCGTAAAACCTGTTTGCTCCACAACTCCCGAAGCCGTTGTCATAATTGGCGTTCCTTGTGGTGCGGCATAATCGGTTCCTTTGTGTGCTTTCCAGATTTGTTGCACCGGATGAAACCTGTTTTTAGCAAAACGAGAAGTTATATTTACAAATTTTAAAGGGGCTTTTAAAAACAAATTTTTAAGTGCTTTTCCTTCCTCATCGTAAAAATCTAATTTTTGAGAGTTTTCATTTTGTGCAAATGGAAAAGCATAAATTATTTTTCCTTTGTACTCAAAAAAGGCGCATTTTAGACTGTCAACGCCATCATATATAGAATCATTTATGTAGCGTTCTGTGAAAGTCACCGCAAATTTATCTCCTTTTTGTAATTTGAAAAAGTCAATCGACCACGCATATATTTTAGAAATTGATGTTGCCAACGCTCCTTCAACCCCCTTTTTTTCTAAAGTTTCCGATAAAGACCCGTCTAATGCTCCGGCAATAGTTCGCCGTCGGATAGTTACGGGCTTGATGTGTTTGTAAACCGTAATAGAATCTTTCAAGTCAATTACATAATAACTCAATCGATCGGGCTGATAAATGAACGCGCGCATTTTCTTTGATTTTCCTTTCGACCTAAGTATCGTATATGGTTTGTCAATTCGCATCATTCGAACATCAAAAGTATCTTTGACTTTTTCAACAATATCAAATACTTTTTTGTCGCCAATATTTTGCTTTTCAAGAATACTTCCAAAGGTATCGCCGTCTTGAATGGTATCTTGAATTACATCAAAATTATTAAGTGTAAATCCAAATGCAACTACAATCGGCACTTTTTTTACTGGCTTTTCTTTGTCAGATTTATTGCAGGAAACGAGTGATAGAATGAGGATTATTATAATTGAAATTCTTTTCAAACTGTTATTTATTTGTTTAAACTATTTCTCGTCGCCCCAATTTTTCAATTCTTCTTCGCTCCATAATTCAGGAAAAAATATTCTTCTTTGGTATTTTGGATGCATATATTTTTTCCAATCGCTTCCGCCGGTAGCCTCTCCATCACTTTTACCATTTCCATCTATATATTTTCTCGCAGCATTTAAATGTCCCATCACCCAAGTAATATTTACGGTGTGATCATAATGGCGCATTGCCTTAATTAATTCAGGATTTTTTTGGTCATTTTCAGGCAATTGTTTGAATTTTTGCCAAAGATTTATAGTGTTGTATTCCTCCATGTGACGCAAAAATGAGGATTTGTATTTGCGTTCGAATTCTAAAATTAAATAGGATTTTTCACCCGTGGCATGGTCTTTTCCACCCGCTTGCCAATACAAATGTTCCAATGCATTTTCGTAAGGTGTTTTTCTGTCAATTGAAGCTCTGAAACGATAATCAATTAAATTTATTAAATCTGTAGAAGCGAATTCTATCAAGCGGTATTGCGCACTTTGAAACCCACTTGCAGGCGTCAAAGTATTTCGAAATTTCATGTATTGTTCTACTTCCATTCCGTCTCCCATAATATCAAAAGAAGTTGTTAGCATATCAAAATAGCGGCTAACTCTCATAATTCTTTCTGTGAAAAAGGCAGTTTCTAATTTGTCATTATGTGAGATTTGTTCTATTTCCCATAAAATCATTTTAAACAGTAATTCATTGACTTGGTGGTACATGATAAAAACCATTTCATCAGGTAAAGTTGTTCTTTGCGTTTGAAGATTCAAAAGGGCATCTGTTTGGATATAATCCCAATAGGTAATTGGTTTTGACCAAAGCAAGCCTTCCAAATGAGTTTCAGTTTTCTGGTTTATTTCTTGGAATTTTTCATCTAATTTTTGAAGAATCTCTTCCGATATGTTGGGGTTTGTCATGTTTAATTTACTTTAATTGTGAAGGAATTTTTCAATCCTTTAAAACCATCAAGATCTGCTTTTATAGAACCGATGGCAAGATCTGCTTTTATTCTTATTGGTAATTTGTTGCTGTCATCTGAAATCCAAACTGTTAGGCTTTCCTGTTCTTTAAAAATTCGCCCCGATTGAACTAAAGGGCGAAACACCATTGTAGGAATTTTTCCAAATTTAGTGTCAATATCTTCCCTACCAATGAATTTTAACTTAAATTTGGTGGTTTCCCCATCAAAAAACATGTCAATTGCAATGGATTCTCCAACCTTTAATTTATCAACATTTGGATGATTTCTTAAATAATAAAACGTAGAAACTATATCTTGTGTATTGTTTGGAATGGCAAGTATTTTTTCTGTTTTATTTTCATAATCCTTCAATAAAATATGATTTGTATCTTGATTAAAAAAACCTTCTTGATTTTTGGTATATCCGCCTTCATCTATTTTTCTGACAAATTGATGTGGATTTCCGGTGGTTTTATCAAAATAGCTTTCATATAAATCATCTACTTTGAAAAAGAATCTGGACATTCCTGTAGTATATCCTTTTCCAATTACATGAAACACTTTTTTATTATTTCGAATGGCTTCTTGAACTTCTAAAGTAGCGTATCCGGCATTTATTAAACCATAATGAACTCTGAATTTAAACCACTCACCAGTATCAAACGCATCTTCTTTTTGAGTGTCAAAACTTGCAAGAAGAATAAGTAATAAGAAAATAATTCCTTTTTTCATAGCTTTATGAATTCATTTAAAGACCAAATACAATTTTCGTTCCAAATGTATTAAAACAAAAAAACCCAATCAAATAATGACTGAGTTTTTATGCTATTAACCAACCAAAAAACTATAAATTATGAAAACTTATACAAAAATCAGGAAACCACTCCTTCATTCTGAGTACAAAGATATTTAATTTTTTGAATAATAATTAACAAAAAATGAACTTTAACATTTATTTTGCAAAGATAACTCATTTTTAGCGATTTTTATTATGAAATATTTATGATTTGGAGCTAATTTACAATGTTCCTCTCAAAGATTGTTCTCTTTCAATAGATTCGAAAAGCGCTTTGAAGTTTCCTGCCCCAAATCCTTTTGCTCCCATTCTTTGAATAATTTCGAAAAACAATGTTGGTCGATCTTGAACAGGTTTCGTAAAAATTTGTAATAAATAGCCATCTTCATCGGCATCAACCATAATGGCTAATTTTTCGATAGCATTCAAATCCTCTTTCATCATATCCATGTGAACGCCCAATCTTTCAGGAATGGCCTGGTAATAAGCATGCGGTGGCGCGGATAAAAATTCAATTCCACGTGCTTTTAATTGTGTTACTGTTGCAATAATATCATCGGTTGCAATTGCAATGTGTTGTATTCCAGGACCTCCATAGAAATCTAAATATTCCTCTATTTGGGAACGTTTTTTTCCTTCGGCGGGTTCGTTAATTGGAAATTTAATTCGTCCGTTACCATTTGACATTACTTTACTCATTAAAGCAGAATATTCAGTGTGAATTTGTTTATCGTCAAAAGACAAGAAATTTACAAATCCCATTACGTCTTCATAGAATTTTACCCACGTATTCATTTCATTCCATCCCACATTTCCTACCATGTGATCGATATATTTCAACCCAACAGGTTCTGGATTGTAATCTGATTTCCATTCTTTGTAACCGGGTAAGAAAATTCCAAAGTATTTTTTTCGTTCTACAAATATGTGAACGGTTTCACCATAAGTATAAATTCCTGAACGAACCACTTCGCCAAATTCATCTTTTTCGACAGTTGGTTCCATAAAAGAACGACCGCCTCTTTTCATTGTTTCTTCGTAGGCACTTGTAGCGTCTTCAACCCAAAGCGCAACTACTTTTACGCCGTCGCCGTGTTTTCTTAGGTGATCGTTTATCAGTGAATTTTCGTTTAATGGCGTGGTTAATACCAATCTGATTTTGTCTTGTTTCAACACATAAGACGTTCTGTCACGAACGCCAGTTTCCAATCCAGCATACGCCAATGATTGGTATCCGAAAGCTGTTTTATAATAATGTGCCGATTGCTTTGCGTTTCCTACATAGAATTCTACATAGTCGGTTCCTAACAATGGCAGGAAATCTTGCGCTCCTTCAAATATTTTTTCTAAACCGTATTCTACTGATTGTACTTCTTTCTTAGACATTTTTCTATTTTTTAGCTTGATGTTCACTATTTGTTGTTGTGAATTCTGAAAGCACTATTTTATGTTTAAATTTTGTTGTTTACTAAAACCTCTAGCCCTGATAGCAGTGGAAATCCTACATTATTGCGAGGCACGAGCAATTTCGTGGATTGCAACGAATAGCAGGAAATAGCTCCTAATTAATCTACCCACGATTTATAATACTGACCATCGTCGATTCCCATAGCGGCTTCTGTGACCATTAATGGGCGAAAGGTGTCCACCATTACTGCCAATTCTTCGGTTACGGTTTGTCCAATACTTCGTTCCATTGCGCCAGGTGCGGGGCCGTGAGGAATTCCTTTTGGGTGCAAAGTGATGTGTCCTTGCTCGATATTGTTGCGGCTCATGAAATCGCCAGCTACATAATATATAACCTCGTCGCTGTCAATATTGCTGTGATTGTAAGGTGCTGGTATTGATTTTGGGTGATAATCATACAATCTTGGCACGAAAGAACACACTACAAAAGTCGCAGTTTCAAAGGTTTGATGTACAGGTGGTGGCTGATGAACACGTCCGGTAATGGGTTCAAAATTGTGAATGCTGAAACCGTAAGGGAAATTATATCCGTCCCAACCCACGACATCAAAGGGATGAGTTGCATAAACCATTTCGTGAATCATTCCTTCTTTTTTGACTTTGATTAGGAAATCGCCTTTTTCGTCAAAAGTTTCGAGTTCGTTTGGCAAAATAAAATCGCGTTCGCAAAAAGGGGAATGTTCTAAATGCTGACCCGATTCGTTTTTGTATCGCTTAGGCGTATAAAAAGGCGCGAATGATTCGACATAAAACAATCTGTTTTCTGAAGTTTCAAAATCTATTTGATAGATAATTCCGCGTGGAATAATGAGATAATTGCCATATTCAAAAGGAATATTTCCTAACATCGTGCGCAATTTTCCCTTTCCTTTGTGGATGAAAATTAATTCATCGGCATCGGCGTTTTTATAGAAATAGCTGCGCAATGATTTTTTGGGTGCTGCCAATCCAATGATACAATCTTTGTTGACAAGCATTGGTTTTCGACTGTCCAAAAAATCGTCTTCCGGGTGCAAATCAAATCCTTTTAAAAGTAATGATTTTATGTTTTTGCCAATGGCAATTTTTGGTTCAACCGAATATGATTTTAGAATTTCTTTAACCTGTGTTGGTCTGTGAATGTGATAAGATAGGGACGAATGCCCATGAAATCCTTCTGTTCCGAATAGTTGTTCGTAATAAAAACCTCCGCTGGGTTTTTCAAACTGAGTATGACGTTTTTGGGGAAATTCTCCAAGTTTGTGATATATTGGCATCTTTATTTGTTTAAAATTTAAGGATTAAAGTTATGTAAAACTTCACTTTTTTATTTAATCAAAAGATATAAAATCATTCTGGGTTTCTCTTGATGAGAAATTGAAGATAATCTAATAAACCAGACCAAATTGTTTTCATATAACAAATATCGTAAAAATTTAATTTTAAGCAGTATTTATTGCGAAATATTTATCAAAAAGAAAAAGGCACTAAAGAATATTTCTTTAGTGCCTTTTTCTTTTTGATTAAAAAAAGTTAATTCCTTTTTTTAAAATAACTTATACCATATACTATAGAATGGATAAAAGCGAATGCTATAGAAAAATAATATAAATAAATATCATCGGCTTTAGGATCTGAATGATGAACGAAAGCTATAACAATCAAGGCAATTATCATTACAAAACCAATCAAAGCAACTGATTTATAGTTTTTAACACTAAAAATCCCTTGGTTTAAAACGCTATTTTTCATTCCGTAAAAAAGGTAAAGGTCAAAGCCTATCATCATCCAAACTATTAAACGTATCCAAGTGTCTAACGGCAAGAAAACCATCATGAATAAGCAGACTAGAATTCCTAAAATTGGTACTAAAGGAACAAAAGGGGTTTTGAAAGCCCTTTGAACTTCTGGCATTTTAACTCGCATAATCCAAACTCCTAAACATACTAAAATAAATGCAAATAAAGTACCAATACTGGTCATTTCTCCCACAACTCTTGCTGGAATAAAAGCAGCAAATAAGCTTACTATTAACATAAAAAGTAAATTATTCTTAGCAGGAGTTCTAAATTTAGGATGAACTTCTGAAAATACTTTAGGCATTAATCCATCTTTACTCATAGAGAAAAATACTCGACTTTGTCCCATTAACATTACTAATATTACTGAGGCATAACCGCCTAAAATTGCAAGTATAATTAATTTATTTAACCAAGGGAATGCTGGCGTAATCATACCAGAGGCATCTGCCACTCCCATATTATCAATTGCAATTGCTACTGGAGCTATACCATCAGCTCCCGCAAAAGCGGTATAGTTTACCACCCCTGTCATTACATGGGCAAATAAAATATACAAAACAGTACAAATTCCTAAAGATAATAGAATTCCAATCGGCATATCTCTTTTAGGGTTTTTTGCTTCTTGAGCAGCAGTTGAAACAGCATCAAAACCTATGTAAGCAAAAAATACTATTGCCGCGGCACGAATAATACCGCTAAAGCCAAATTCTCCAAATACTCCTGTGTTAGCCGGAATGTATGGATGATAGTTTTCGGGGCGGATATATTGCCATCCCAAAGCTATAAAAACTAATACTACGGCTACTTTTAAAGAAACTATTATTCCATTTACTGTTGCTGATTCTTTAGTTCCTCGCATCAAAATAAATGACATTAACATTACGATAAACACGGCCGGTAAGTTGATTGTACCGCCTTCAAAAGGGGAATGAGTTAAATTTTCATTGATATGAATTCCGTATGAATCTAAAAATTTTACTAAATACCTTGACCAACTTATAGAAACCGTTGCCGCTCCAACGGCATATTCTAAAACTAAATCCCAACCTATTATCCAAGCGATAAATTCACCCATTGTTGCGAATGAATAGGTATATGCGCTTCCAGCAACTGGTATCATTGATGAAAATTCTGCATAACACAACCCTGCAAATACACAGCCCAATGCCGCTACAATAAAAGAAAGCGTAATTGCTGGACCTGCATTTGTTGCAGCAGCAATTCCCGTAATAGAAAATAATCCTGCTCCTATTATTGCTCCTATTCCCAGAGCGGTTAAACCCTTAGCGGTTAATGTTCTTTTTAATCCTTTTTCAGATTCTGAGGCCTCACTTAATAATTGTGCAAGCGGTTTTTTCTTCCAAATTGACATATTTAACTATTTTAGTTTTTAGATTTTAGATTTTCAAATATATAGAATTTTCTACAACATCAAACATTTATATTGGTTTGGGGATGATTTTTTATTAAAACCAAAAACCAATAGCGAACAGAGTATAGCCTTTATTCAATTCTGGAGACCATGTATATTTTATTTCAACAGGGCCAACAATTGTCTCTAGACCGTATCCAACGGCATATCCCGAATATTTTGGTCTAGAAATCCATTCGGTATTTCTAAATAAATTATCGCCGATCTGAGAATAATTTCCTGAAAAATTTAAATGATTTTTTTTAAAAAATTCGTAGTCTAACGTAAAAGATGTTTTTATATAACTGTTCCCTGCTATACTGAGAAAATCATATCCATAAAACTGTTTGATGTTATTGATGGGATTAAACCCGTAACCACCTAATACAAAATCGAAAAACAGAACATTCCCATTGCCAATTTTAACGCCAGCCTCACTTTGAAATTTTATGGTTGCTTTTTTATAAAATGTTTTAACGACTCCAAAATCACTTTTTACGATTGAAAAAGGCTGAAATTGATTTGTAAAATCTGTAGAATGTAAATAGGTTTGAAAATCACTTGAAAATGCCCATCCGCTTTTTGGAAAATATTTATTATCAAACGAATCATATTTTAACGAACCAAAGGCGCTCCAATAATTACTGTTTTCAATAATTGGCGTTGTATTTGAGATAGTTTCAGAACTAATTTTTAAGTTTTTATATTCTACACCAATCCCTAAAAGGAATTTTTGAAAAGATACAGTTTGCAAATACGCTTGATTTGTAAAATCAGAATAATCAATGTTTAGGGTTTTAATTCCTAATTGTGTGAGCAAAAGTCCATTATTAAAATCGGTAGAAACGTTCTTTGTGAATCGATTGTATTTTGATTTTAATCCAAAACTCCAATGAAACCCATTATCAATATAATATTCAAAATTATATCTGAAATTATCCCCTAATCCAATATCTAACAAGGCGACATCATTTTTTAAAAGCACTTTTTTCTGAGTCAAATTTACTAAAACAGAACTTTTAAATAAACCATCATAATGAAATCCAAATTTTAAAAAAGTTTTCTGTGGATTTTCTGTAAGCGTAAGATTTAAATCATCAAAAGCCTCATTTTTATCTAAAGAATAGGATATTTTCTTGAAATTTTGTGTAGCACTCAAGTTGTCTATACCAATTTTTAAATCATTATAAGCAATAGTAGTACTTGCCTTGAAACCTAGTTTTCCAATAACATAAGAACGTGTATAATTGTCTAAATCATTGATTTTAATGTTTTTAATATGAAGCGTATCGCTCTCTTTTTTTAGATTGTTTATTTTAAATATTGTAGTAGAATCCGCCAATAATTTTATTTTTTCAAATACTGAAAAAGCAGCTTCTTCTCCTTTTTTAATAATTTCTGGAATGTCATTAAATGAGATTATTCCAAATGCATTTACTTCAGGTTTTATGTAAATATCAGTAGAAGCCCTCTTTAATCTCATTTTTTGAATCATTTGAAGATTCGTAATTTGAACTAATATTTTGGTAGCATCATTCAAACTATTTCTGTCTTTTAAATCGTCTTGAACGTCAACGCCTATAATCACATCGGCACCTAATTTTCGAATTTCATCAATTGGATAATTATTAGAAACGCCGCCGTCAACCAATAATTTTCCGTCAATTTCAACTGGTGAAAATAAAGATGGAAATGCCGAACTCGCCAATAATGCTTGTGGCAAATAGCCTTTATCTAAAATCACTTCTTTTCCCGTTTCAATATCGGTCGCAATGCATAAAAAAGGAATCGGTAATTTATTAAAATCCCGAACGTGTCGAACGGTATTTGTAAGTCTGGAAAGCAAATTAAAATTGTACATACCTTTTGATAAAGCCACTGGAATTCCAACTTTAAAATTATTCACTGGCAATGTAAGGGCGTACAATTCATCGTTTCTTTTTTCATAGAAATTTTTTGAAGAACGCGGAATAAAATCGGTTATTAAGTTGTTGAAATTCGTGTCTTTGAATATGGAATCTATTTGAGTGGCATTATATCCTGAGGCATATAAACCGCCAACTACCGCGCCAATGCTTGTTCCGCCAATATAATCAATTTTCACGCCTGCTTGTTCCAGCACTTTCAAAACCCCAATATGCGCAAATCCTTTTGCTCCGCCACCGCTTAACACCAAACCTACTTTTAGTCGGGGTTTTATGGGCTCTTGCGAAAAAGTGCTTTGTGAAAATATAAGAAGGAAGAAAACGAATGCCGTGATGTTTTTCATTATACCTTTTAAATTGTTTTGTAAAAGTCGGTAATTTTTTTGGCTTTTGAAACCCCAACCACATCAGAAATTTCTTTTTCGGTGGCTAATTTCAATCTTTTAACACTTTTAAAATACTGAATTAACGAAAGCATTGTTTTTTCGCCAATTCCAGGAATGCTTTCTATGGAAGAATTTAACGCAGCTTTGCTTCGTTTGTCTCTATGAAATGTAATTCCGAATCTGTGTGCTTCATTTCGTAATTGCTGAATAACTTTCAATGTTTCCGATTTTTTATCTAAATATAATGGAACAGAATCTCCTGGATAAAATAATTCTTCCAAGCGTTTCGCAATGCCAATTATGGCGATTTTTCCTCGTAATCCCAAAACATCAATACTTTTCAACGCGGATGATAATTGCCCTTTTCCTCCGTCAATGATTATTAATTGTGGCAAAGGTTGATTTTCGTCAAGCATGCGTTTGTATCTTCTGAAAACCACTTCTTCCATCGACGCAAAATCATCTGGACCCACAACGGTTTTTATATTGAAATGGCGGTAGTCTTTTTTGCTCGGTTTTCCATCTATAAAAACCACACAAGCCGCAACAGGATTGGTTCCTTGAATATTTGAATTATCAAAACATTCAATATGTCGAGGTTCTTCATGTAACCGTAAATCTTTTTGCATTTGCGCCATAATTCGGTTGGAATGCCGTTCTGGATCTACAATTTGAAGTTGTTTTAACTGTTCAATTCTGTAAAATTTGGCATTTCGAATAGACAACTCTAAAATTTGTTTTTTATCGCCCAATTGTGGAATGGTAATTTTGATGTTTTCACCTAAATCAACTTCAAAGGGAACGATAATTTCTTTCGATAACAATTGGAACCGTTCCCGCAATTCGATAATGGCAAGTTCCAATAATTCCGCATCGGTTTCGTCCAATTTCTTTTTTATTTCCATTGTATGCGAGCGAATAATCGAGCCATGGGAAATTTGTAGAAAATTGATAAATGCCGCACTTTCATCGGATACAATTGAAAACACATCAATATTCGTGATTTTTGGATTTATAATCGTGGATCGCGATTGATAATTTTCTAAAATCGCTATCTTTTCTTTGATTTTTTGTGCTTCTTCAAAATGCATTTCTGAAGCCAAATCAGTCATTACTTTTTTGAAATCCCTCATACTTTCTTTGAAATTTCCTTTCAAAATTTCTCGGATTGCGTCAACTTGTTTCTGATAATCTTCCAATGATTCGAATCCTTCACAAGGGCCTTTACAATTTCCAATATGGTATTCTAAACAAACCTTGAATTTATAGGTTTCGATGTTGTTTTTGCTCAAATCATAATTGCACGTTCGCAGCGGATACAGTTCTTTTATTAGTTCTAAAATCGTATTTACCGTTTTGAAACTCGTATAAGGCCCAAAATATTCGGAACCATCTTTGACCATTCTTCTCGTTGGAAAAATCCTTGAAAAAGGCTCTTTTTTTATGCAAATCCAAGGGTAGGTTTTGTCGTCACGAAGCAATACATTGTAGCGGGGTTGCAATGTTTTTATTAAATTATTTTCCAATAAAAGCGCGTCGGTTTCGGTGGGAACGACAATGTGTTTTATGGTTACAATCTTCTTGACTAAGACATTTGTTTTTGCTGTATCGTGAATTTTATTAAAATAGGAAGCGACTCTTTTCTTTAAATTTTTTGCTTTTCCAACATATAAAATTTTCCCTTCTTTGTCATAATATTGATATACGCCAGGACCATCTGGAAGTGTTTGTATCTGAAGTTGAAGCGAAGGATTTTGCATTTATTTTATAAATCAATCCAAATTAAAACCGCTTTGGATTTTTTTTGGTGTTCAAATTTACAAAATCTCACTTTCAAAACCGAAAAACAATGAATAACTTATAATTTGTAACTCATAATTTTCTACTTTTAGCTTTTAATCCTAATTATGACTCATTTAGAACCTAAAAGTATTACCATTTTAACGGAGGTTGTTTTGCCCGGTGAAAGCAAAACCATCAATATGGAAATTGCAACCTTGCACACGATGACAAAATTGAAAATTCCAATAATTGTGGAGCGTTCAAAATTTAGAGGCCCTACAATTTTACTTTCGGCAGGGTTACACGGCGATGAAATTAACGGAGTTGAAATTGTTCGCCAACTTATTACTCAAAAAATCAACAAGCCAATAATAGGAACCATCATTTGTATTCCTGTAATTAATGTGTTTGGATTTGTAAATCAAACGCGAGAATTTCCAGATAAACGAGATTTAAATAGGGTTTTTCCTGGCAGTAAAAAAGGTTCATTGGCAAGTAGATTTGCCTATTATTTATTGAAAGAAATTATGCCCCATGTTGATTATGCTATAGATTTTCACGCTGGCGGCTCAAGCAGATTCAACGCACCGCAAATACGAATTGTTCCTGAAAATAAAGAATTAAAAGCTTTGGCAGATATTTTCCAAGCGCCTTTTGGATTGTATTCAAAAAATATTGTTGGTTCGTTTCGAAATTCTTGCGATAAATTAGGCGTAAAAATGTTGCTATTTGAAGGTGGAAAATCAGTTAATATTAACAATGATATTACACAACACGGAATTGAGGGAACCAAACGTATTCTAAAACATTTTGGGATGTTGAATTTAAAAAAAACAATATCAATTCCTGAAAAGAAAACCATTTATATTGAAAAATCAAATTGGATTCGTGCCAAATATTCTGGGATGTTCCATGGTTTTACAAGTATTGGGAGTTATGTTGAAAAAGGGCAGTTTCTGGCAACAATTTCCGACCCTTATGGTAAAATTGAACACAAAGTAAAAGCGCCAAATTCGGGTTATATTATCAATGTAAATGACGCTCCAATTGTATATCAAGGCGATGCTATTTATCATATTTCAACTCAAATAAGCGATGTTTAAAAAAGAAATTCGTTTGAAATACAAGACGCTCCGTCAGTTACTTTCTGAAAAAGATATTGACGAAATGAGTCTGGCTATTGCCAATAATGTTTTGACGCTACCGATTTGGGAAAAGACGTATTTTCATTTGTTTTTACCAATTGAAGAACAAAAAGAAGTGAATACTGAATTTATTTTGCACCTATTATCTGGGAAAGACAAAGAAATCTGCATCTCAAAAAGTGATTTTGAAAGTCGGAACATGACGCATTATTTATTGACGGATAATACGAAAATCAAAAAAAACGAATACAATATTCCTGAACCTGTTGATGGAATTGAAGTTCCTGTAAATAAATTGGAAGTTGTTTTTGTGCCGCTTTTGGCATTCGACAAAACTGGAAATCGTGTGGGTTATGGAAAAGGATTTTATGATAAATTTTTGTCCGAATGCAATCCAGATGTAATTAAAATTGGCTTGTCCTTCTTTGAGCCCGAAGAACTGATTTCGGATATTCATGAAGTCGATGTAAAATTAGATTATTGTGTTACTCATAAAAATGTTTTTGAATTCAATATTTTCTAAAAACCAACCCCAAATTCGCAAATTTGATTGGTGAATATTAGTGGAATTCGTGGCGAACTTTTTTAATAAGATTGCGATAAAAAACTACATTTTCCCGAATGCTTTTTTATTAAAAACTAGTAAAATTCCAACTCCAGTAGAAATCGCCATATCGGCAACATTGAAGATGGCATTGAAAAAAGTGAAGTATTTTCCACCCCAAAAAGGCAACCAACTCGGTAAGTTTCCTTCCCAAATAGGGAAATAGAACATGTCTACAACTTTCCCGTGAAATAATGTTCCATAGGCTTTATCGGAAAAAGAAGTAGCAACAGTGTGGTAGCTGTCATCGAAAATTACCCCGTAAAAAACGGAATCTATTATGTTTCCAAAAGCGCCTGCAAATATCAAAGCTATGGCAACAACAAGAAAATTGGAACTGTTTTTTCTGACAGCATCCCAAAGCCAATAGCCAATTCCTGATACAGCAAATAATCGAAAAACTGTCAATATGATTTTACCGTATGACCCAGGAATTTGAGTTCCCCAAGCCATTCCTTCATTTTCAATGAAAAGAATTTTGAACCAATTGAAAACCGCAACTTCTTCGCCTAAAACAAAATGAGTTTTGATATAGACTTTAGAAATTTGATCAATTAATAATATAATGAAAATAAGGAAATAGGCTTTTTTTAATGACATTTTGTAAATTTTAATACCGCAAAAATAACACTATTTTTTAATACAAAAACGCCCCAAAAAGGAGCGTTTATAATTTTATCGATAAATCCTTAATTATCTCTGTAAATTCTTTGCTTCAATGCTCATTGTAGCGTGAGGAACTACCAATAATCTGTCTTTATTGATTAATTTTCCGGTTACTTTACAAAAGCCGTATGTCTTGTTTTCAACACGGAAAAGCGCATTTTTTAAATCACGAATAAACTTTTCTTGACGAATCGCAAGTTGTGAGTTGGCTTCTTTAGACATCGTTTCACTACCTTCTTCAAAAGCTTTGAATGTTGGTGACGTGTCGTCGGTTCCGTTATTTAAATCATTCATATACGCACTTTTGATTAATTCTAAATCGGTTTGTGCTTTGTGCATTTTATTTATTATCAGCTCTTTGAACTCTGCTAAATCAGCATCAGAGTATCTTAATGTATTGTCTACCATTCTAAATTTATTTATTTATTACTATTCTTGTTTTAATTTCGTCAAATTCTATTTCTATTCCATTTTCTAAATCATCTACAAAAACTAAAGAATCAGTTAAAGTTTCAGACTTAATATAGGTTTCGTTTTTCAGAATTGCTTCCTCCAAATCTCCGTTTCTCTTCAATTGCACTTTGATTTTATCGGTAACTTCAAATCCGGAATCTTTTCTAATATTCTGAATTCTATTTACCAATTCTCTCGCAATTCCTTCTTGTCGCAATTCCTCTGAAATTGAAATGTCTAAAGCCACCGTAATCCCATTTGAATTGGCTACCAACCAACCTTCAATATCTTGTGAAGAAATTTCAACCTCTTCCAATGATAAAATTATGCTTTTTTCTGCAATAACAATACCAATAGACCCTTCTCTTTCAAATTTATTAATTTGTTCTGATGAAAATCCCTGTATCTCTTTGGCAATCAAACCCATATCTTTTCCAAATCGAGGGCCTAATGACTTGAAATTTGGCTTAATTTGCTTAACCAATATCCCCGAAGCATCATCCAAAAGGACTATTTCTTTTACGTTTACCTCTGCTTTTATAAGGTCGGAAACGGCTTCAATTTCAGCACGTTGACTCTCGTCAAGTATCGGAATCATTATCTTTTGTAATGGCTGACGCACTTTTATCATTTCCTTTTTACGTAGTGATAAAACCAATGATGAAATGGTTTGTGCCTTCTGCATTTTGCTCTCTAACGATTTATCAACATACTTTTCAACCCTTTGAGGAAAATCAGCCAAATGTACGCTTTCAAACAACTCTGTTTGTGATGCTAATGTTAAATCTCTGTATAATTTATCCATAAAAAATGGAGCAATAGGCGCACCTAACTTGCTAATAGCCAACAAACACTCGTATAATGTTTGATACGCTGCAATTTTATCTTGTCCGTATTCGCCTTTCCAAAAACGTCTTCTACACAAACGAACATACCAGTTGCTTAAATTTTCTTGCAAAAATTCTGATATGGCACGAGCCGCTTTAGTTGGTTCATAATCAGCATAAGCATCATCAACTACTTTTATCAACGTATTTAATTCTGAAATTATCCATTGGTCAATTTCAGGTCTTTCGTTTACAGGAATTGAAGCTTCAGTATATTTGAAATTATCAATATTAGCATACAAACTAAAAAACGAATACGTATTGTATAATGTTCCGAAGAATTTTCGACGAACCTCAGCAATTCCCTCTAAATCGAATTTTAAATTATCCCACGGATTGGCATTCGAAATCATATACCATCGCGTAGCATCAGGGCCATATTCCTTTAATGTTTCAAATGGATCGGCAGCATTTCCTAAACGTTTAGACATTTTTTGTCCGTTTTTGTCCAATACCAAACCGTTAGAAACTACATTTTTATAGGCAATTTTATCAAAAACTAATGTTCCAATGGCATGCAATGTATAAAACCAACCGCGCGTTTGATCGACTCCTTCGGCAATAAAATCGGCTGGAAAATCTTTGTTTCCGTCAATTTTATCTTTGTTTTCAAATGGATAATGCCACTGCGCATATGGCATAGCTCCAGAATCAAACCAAACATCAATTAAATCGGCTTCGCGTTTCATTTCTTTACCAGAGGCAGAAACCAACTTAATTTCGTCAACTACATTTTTATGCAAATCAACCAAATCGTAATTTGATTCGCTCATATTTCCAATTTCAAACCCTTTAAATGGATTTACTTTTTGAAAACCTGCAGCAATTGATTTTTCTATTTCGTTGTATAATTCTTCAACCGAACCAATCAAGATTTCTTCGGTTCCGTCTTCCGTTCTCCAAATCGGCAATGGGATTCCCCAATATCGTGAACGCGATAAGTTCCAATCGTTGGCATTTTTCAACCAATTTCCAAAGCGTCCTTCTCCTGTAGCTTTTGGCTTCCAGTTGATGGTTTCGTTCAAATCGAACATTCTGTCGCGAACTTTCGTAATTTCTATAAACCAAGAATCCAAAGGATAATACAAAATTGGCTTATCGGTTCTCCAACAATGTGGATAACTGTGCACATATTTCTCAACTTTGAAGGCTTTATTTTCTTCTTTTAACTGAATGGCAATTTCCACATCGACAGAACGCTCCGGTGCTTCACCATCTTTATAATACTCGTTTTTAACGTATTTTCCAGAATAACTTCCCAAACCAGTAATGAATTTTCCTTGCAAATCTACCAACGGAACTGGATTTCCATTTTCGTCTAAGACCAACATTGGCGGTATTTCTGGGACAGCTTCTTTTGCAACTTTCGCATCATCAGCTCCAAAAGTCGGCGAAGTGTGCACAATTCCCGTTCCATCTTCCGTAGTTACAAAATCTCCAGCAATTACTCTAAAAGCATTTTCTGGGTTTTGGTATGGCAATACAAATGGCATCAATTGTTCATATCGAATTCCAACTAAATCAGCGCCTTTGCATACGGCAACAACTTGATATGGAGTCTTTTTATTAATAGTCTGAATATCTGATGCTTCAATAAAATTTATTGTTTCTTCATTAAAATCATATCCAATTTGTTTGTAAATTGAATTTTCGTAATGTTTATATTTTTTTCCTACTTTAATATCAAAAAAGTTTCGAAAATCAATATCAGAAAACTTTTCCCCTGTTATCGCTTCAATCCTGCCTATTCCATCATATTCATTTTTCAAATTAGAAAAATCTATTGATTCAGGTATTTGAAAATATTTCCCTTTGAAATGTTTTGAAATTAAGTTTTTTGCTAATATAACATTAACTTGTTTATCAGTGTATTCATTAAAAGTTCTAACTAAAACATAATCTATCTTTGGGCCTACTGTCAATGCAGTATTTGACGGCAAAGTCCAAGGTGTTGTAGTCCAAGCCAAGAAATAAATCCCATCCCCATCCCTTCCCAAAGGGAAGCGTGACGTTGCGCTAAAACCAAATGCTTTTCCAACAGAGTTTTCCGTTTCGGCTCCCTCTCCTTCGGAGAGGGCTGGGGAGAGGAACTGCGCCACCACCGTCGTATCCGTAACATCTCTATAACTTCCTGGTTGGTTCACTTCGTGCGACGATAATCCTGTTCCTGCTTTTGGAGAATACGGCTGAATCGTGTAGCCTTTGTACATCAAATCCTTGTTGTAAATTTGCTTCAAAATCCACCAAACCGATTCCATATATTTGGATTTATAGGTCACATACGGATCTTCCATATCGACCCAATAGCCCATTTTTTCGGTCAAATCGTTCCAAACATCCGTATAACGCATGACGGTTTTCTTGCAGGCTTCGTTGTATTCTTCAATGGAAATCGACTTTCCTATGTCTTCCTTTGTAATTCCTAATGCCGCTTCAGTACCTAATTCTACTGGCAATCCGTGCGTATCCCAACCCGCTTTTCGCTTTACTTGAAACCCTTTTTGCGTTTTATATCTGCAAAAAATATCTTTTATAGCACGCGCCATCACGTGGTGAATTCCCGGTAATCCATTTGCCGAAGGCGGACCTTCAAAAAATACGAACGGTTTATTTCCTTCACGAGTCGTCACGCTCTTGTCGAATATGTTTTCTTTTTTCCAAAAATCCAATACTTCCGATGCCACAGTTGGCAAGTCAAGTCCCTTGTATTCAGTAAATTTAGTGCTCATTTTATCCTTTTCTTAAATCGTTGTGCGAAAGTAATAAATTTATGTCGAATGTCGAAAGTCAAAGCTCGAAAGTTATGATTGCAAGTAAATTTTTTATTGGTTTTTTTATTTTTTTTTGGCGTGCCCTCGTTTTGAGCGTCATTGCGAAGAATGAAGCAATCACTAAACTCGGTCGGGTGTTTCGTTACTAGTTTAAAATTACCAGTTCTCGAATCCCTTCGAGTGTCTGGTGGTTTAACATCCAAGAAAAATACTAAACAACCTCTAACTCATTATCTAAAACTGAAAAATCTGAATTTAAAATAATATTCTTCGGGATTTTCTATTCCAATACGTTTAAAATTAAAATCAGCAAAATTTAATGTTTTTTTTTGTATTTTTGGTTTAGAATTATAACTAAAAATACCATTTTGGTTGAAATATAAAAGACATGAAGCTCAATTCACAAATAGTAGAAATAGATGGAATCGACAAAGAAATTCTTCGGGATTTGATGGAAGATGCCCGAAAACCCATCCTTCAAATTGCCAATAAAATTGGAATTTCTGGCGCTGCAATCCATCAAAGATTGCGAAAATTAGAACAATCAGGTGTAATTTCGGGTTCTAAATTCATTGTCAATAACAAAGTTTTGGGCTACAGCACGATGGCATTTGTGGGAGTTTACCTAGATAAAGCGGCTCGAAATTCAGAAGCCGTGAAAGAGTTGAGAAAAATCCCGGAAGTTTTAGAATGTCATTATACAACTGGAAATTGGTCAATATTAATCAAAATTATTTGTCGTGATAACGAACATTTAATGCACCTATTAAATACCAAAATCCAAGCCATTGAAGGCGTTTCAAGAACGGAAACCTTCATTTCCTTAGACCAGCAAATCGAAAGACAAATACAATTGTAAGGAAGTTAATTTGGTAATGCGTTGATTTGATTATAAAAAACAAGATAACTCTTTGACGCGAATTGCACGAATTACTCAAATTTTATTTTAAAAAATTCGTGGCAATTCGTGTAATTCGTGGCTTAAAAAAAGCGGAAAACAATAATGCTCCCCGCTTTTCTAATTTTATTTGACTTAGGATTATCGTCTGTTCATATAAATCATTACATAATACAATAATGTAGCGATAGAACCAATTGCGGCAACTACATACGTTCTTGCAGCCCATTTTAAAGCGTCTTGTGCTCCAGCTTGCTCTTCGCGTGTCAACATATTTTTGTTTTCTAACCAAGCCAATGCCCTGTTACTTGCGTCATATTCTACTGGTAAAGTTACAATGGAGAACAAAGTTGTGGCAGCAAAAATCACGATTCCAATTAACAATAATGACGGGAATGTTTTCATCATGAAAATTCCTCCAATCAAAATCCATTGCACATAATTTGATGCAATATTTACCACTGGAACCAATTGAGAACGCAATTCCAACCAACTATAGGCGGTGGCGTGTTGCACTGCGTGACCACATTCGTGAGCAGCAACTGCAGCAGCGGCAGCATTTCTTTGATTGTAAACAGCTTCACTTAAATTTACTGTTTTGTCCGTTGGATTGTAATGATCTGTCAAACGCCCCGGAGTTGAAATTACAGTAACATCCGTAATTCCGTGATCTGCGAGCATTTTTTCGGCGATTTCAGCACCCGACATTCCATTATTCAACTGCAATTTTGAATACAATTCAAATTTCTTTTTCAATTGGCGACTCACCAACCAACTGAACAACATAATTAAACCTGCGACTATTAAATACATATATTTTATTTTTAAAAAGATAAAGTTACAAAAACTACATCAAATTACAAGCCAAATTTTTTGGATGCAATTTTGTCATTATCCCACCAAGTTGATTACTTTTCCAGGAACGATAATTACTTTGTTTGGCGTTCTTCCCTCCAATTGTTTGATGGTTCGTTCGTCTTTCATAATGATTTCTTCGATTTGCGCCACGGTTAAATCCAAAGGCAATTCGATGGTGAAACGCATTTTCCCATTGAAAGAAACTGGATATTCCTTACTGCTTTCTACCAAATATTTCTCGTCCACCACTGGAAAAGGTTCGTGTGAAATACCATTGAAATGTTTTAATTCTTCAATTTTTAAATCTTTTAATTGACTCCACAAATCTTCTGCAATATGTGGTGCGTACGGCGAAATTAAAATTGCCAATGGCTCTAAAATGGCACGTTCATGACAATTTTGCGCAGTCAATTCATTTACACAAATCATAAATTGAGAAACCGACGTGTTAAAAGAGAAGTTTTCAATGTCTTCGTTTACTTTTTTAATGGTTTTGTGCAAGGTTTTCAAACTGTCTTTCGAAGGCTCATTATTGGTTACAACCCAACCCTTATTATCATCATTGTACAAGCGCCATAATTTTTTTAAGAACCCAAAAACCCCTGAAATTCCTGCCGTATTCCATGGTTTTGATTGTTCCAAAGGTCCTAAAAACATTTCATATAAACGCAATGTGTCAGCGCCATATTCAACACAAATAGTATCTGGCGTTACCACATTATATTTGGATTTCGACATTTTTTCGATTTCGCGACCTACCTTATACGTACGGACAGCTCGCGAGCTGTCACTACCGTCATTATCCTCAAAAATAAATTCGGCATCTTTATATTCTTCCCTTGAATTTTTGAATGCTTCAATATCCAATTCATCTGAATTATTTACCAATGAAACATCAACGTGAATTGGTTGCACTTTTTGTTCGTCAATTTTGTTTTTGGAAATATAAATATTAGTTCCCTCTAATCGATAAACAAACGCACTCATTCCCAAAATCATTCCCTGATTAATCAGTTTTTTGAAGGGTTCTTCGGTAGGCGCAAAACCTTTGTCTTTCAAGAATTTGTTCCAAAAACGAGAATACAATAAATGTCCGGTTGCGTGTTCGCTTCCGCCAATATATAAATCAACATTTTGCCAATATTTCAAAGCTTCCGCTGATGCAAATTCCTCTTCATTGTGCGCATCCATATACCGCATCCAATACCAAGAACTTCCCGCCCATCCTGGCATTGTATTCAATTCAAGTGGAAATATCATTTTGTTATCAATTAACTGAACACTTACAACTGAACACTGAACACTATCCCAAGCCCAAACCGTTGCATTTCCTAAAGGCGGTTGCCCGTCTTCGGTAGGGAGATAATTTTCTACTTCTGGCAAGGCAATTGGCAAATATTTTTTGTCAATCATTTGTGGCAAACCATTTACATAATATACTGGGAAAGGTTCACCCCAATAGCGCTGACGTGAAAAAACAGCATCACGCAATCGGTAATTGATTTTGCCTTTTCCTTGGTTTATTTTTTCTAATTCGGCAATGATTTTTTGAGTTGCTTCTTTGTAATTCAATCCGTTTAGGAATTCAGAATTATTTAAAACAAATCCCTCTTTTGAAGTATAGGCTTTTTTTTCTATCAAGTTTTCAGCTTCCGAAATTCTCCCTTTGGGGGTTAGGGGGCTGAAGATATTTTTAATTTCGGGCATTCCAATATGACCTTTAAAGAAATTGGCAAATGCATAATCTCTTTCATCGCCACAAGGTACCGCCATAACAGCGCCTGTTCCATAACCTGCAAGAACATAATCGCCAATCCAAACTGGAATTGCTTCTTTTGTAAAAGGATGTTCTGCATACGCCCCAGTGAAAACCCCTGAAATTGTTTTTACATCCGCCATTCTTTCCCGTTCAGAACGCTTTGAGGATGCAAAAATATAATCATTTACTTTCTCTAAATTATCAGAAGTTGTTATTTCTTGAACCAAAGGATGTTCGGGTGCCAAGGTCATGAAAGTTACTCCGAAAAGCGTGTCGGGTCTTGTAGTAAATACATCAATATACTGTTGCTTACTTTCGACTTTCGACTTTCGACTTTCGACTTTAAACGAAACCATCGCTCCCACTGATTTTCCAATCCAATTTCGTTGACTTTCTTTGATGCTTTCGCTCCAATCGATATCGTTTAATCCTTGTAACAAACGTTCTGCATAAGCAGAAATCCGCATGCTCCATTGTGTCATTTTTTTACGAATAACGGTATGTCCGCCACGTTCTGAAACACCATTTATAATTTCGTCGTTGGCAAGAACAGTTCCTAAACCGGGGCACCAATTGACTTCGGTTTCGGCGAGATAAGTTAATCGGTATTGTAAAAGGATTTTTTGTTGTTCGTCTGATGAAAAAGAGTTCCATTGCGATGCAGAAAATTCTTGAATTTCATTGTCGCAAACGGCATTTATTCCCGAAGTCTCGGGATTATTTCCTTCTTTTTCAAAAATAGAAATTAAGGTTTCAATGTCTTCGGCTTTGTCAGAATTTTTATTGTACCAAGAGTTGAACAATTGAATGAAAATCCATTGGGTGTGTTTGTAATAATCAGCATTTGAAGTGCGCACTTCCCGAGACCAATCGAATGAAAATCCGATTTTGTCGAGTTGTTCACGGTATCTTGCTATGTTTTCTTTAGTAGTTTTATCGGGATGTTGCCCTGTTTGAATGGCATATTGTTCGGCGGGTAATCCAAAACTATCGTAGCCTTGCGGGTGCAAAACATTGAATCCTTTGTGGCGTTTGAAACGCGCATAAATATCGGAAGCGATGTATCCCAACGGATGACCAACGTGCAATCCTGCTCCTGATGGATACGGAAACATGTCCAAAACATAGTATTTTGGTTTGTCAGAATTGTTTTTTGCAGCAAATGTTTGGTGTTCAAACCAGTATTTTTGCCATTTTGATTCTACTTCGGTCGGATTATATTTCATCTGAATATACTATTTATTTTTTATTTCGATGTTGGATTTGCCAACGTGAATTTGTTTTTACTGCCAATTATTGATAGGCGAAAAAAATATTAATTAGCCCCGATGGCAGCAAGTATGCCTCGCTTTTGGGCGTGGATACTGCGAACAGCGGGAATTGCATTTCTGGAACAGCCCAAAATATTCGCTTTAAATAAAAAAACGGGTTTTGAGACTGCAAATTTACATTTATTGTACGAAAATTGAAACTTTGGACGTTATTAAGTTTATATAAAGGAATACTTTGTTATTTTTACACATTAATTTTATGATATATGAGTTCTTCGTACGATAAATTTCAAAAACGCAGGTTGATTTCTTCTTATTTTTCGGTAATCCTGAGCGTATTTTTAGTATTGTTTTTGGTTGGAATTTTAGGATTATTTGTCTTGAATTCCAAGAAATTATCTGATGATTTCAAGGAGCAAATTGCGATGACGGTATTCTTTAAAAGTGAGGCAAACGACACGGTTTTGAAGGCTTTTGAAGCGGAATTAAAAACGTCAAAATTCGTAAAATCAAGTGTTTTTGTTTCCAAAGATGCTGCGGCAAAAGTGCATACGGAAATTATTGGCGAGGATTTTATGACTTTTTTAGGTGCGAATCCGTTGCAAAATTCGTTTGATATTCACTTGAAAGCGGATTTTATTGATGCGAAAAACATCCGAAGAATTGAAAATAAATTGCGGGAAAATCCTATGGTTTCTGATATTGTTTATGACAAACAATTGGTGAATTTGGTGAATGACAATATTAAAAAAGTGAGTTTTTGGATTTTGATAATTAGCGGATTTCTGACTTTAGTGGCGGTTTTATTGATAAATAGTTCGATGCGATTGTCGATTCATTCGAACCGATTTATTATCAAAACGATGCAAATGGTGGGTGCTACGAAGTCGTTTATTAGAAAACCATTTATTTGGAAAAGCATCAAATTAGGAATGATTGGGTCGGCGTTAGCGGTTTTAGCTCTTATTGGCACTTTGATTTATTTGAACACGAGTTTCCCGAATTTAGGAATTTTAGACGATCAATTAATGATTGCTTTAGTATTGTTAGGCGTTGTTGCTGTTGGGATTTTAATCACTTGGATTAGTACTTATTTTGCAACGCAGCGGTTTTTGAATTTGAGAACAGACGATTTATATTAACGAATAATGAGGATGGGATTGCTTCGCACCTCGCAATGACAAATGAAAAACAACGAACAAAAATCAGAATTTCTTTTTGATAAAATAAACTACAAAATTCTATTGATTGGAATTGCCGTGATTGCCATTGGATTTATTTTGATGTCGGGCGGCGGAAGCGATGATCCGAAAGTTTTTAACGAGGCGATTTTCAATTTTAGAAGAATTCGATTGGCACCAACGGTGGTTCTAATCGGTTTTGGAATTACCATTTATTCTATTTTTAAATCCCCAAAAAAGTAAATTAATGACTACTATTCAAGCATTTATTCTTGCTATTATTGAAGGCGTTACAGAATATCTTCCCATTTCTTCTACTGGTCATATGATTTTTGCAAGTTCTTATTTTGGAATTCAAAATGATGATTTTGTAAAATTATTTCAAGTTTCTATTCAGGTTGGTGCTATTTTGGCAGTTGTAGCTTTGTATTGGAAGAAGTTTTTTGACTTTTCAAAATTCAATTTTTACATCAAATTGGCTTGTGCCGTAATTCCCGCTTTGGTTTTAGGAAAGTTATTCGATGATAAAATAGAAGCGGTTTTAGGTGATCCAATTCCGATTGCAATTGTTTTGATAGTAGGCGGAATTGTGTTATTGTTTATTGACAGCAGATTCCAAAATCCAACGGTTGCTGTGGAAGAAGATATTACAATTAAAAAAGCCGTGACCATTGGTTTTTGGCAATGTTTGGCAATGATGCCGGGGACAAGTCGTTCGGCAGCTTCTATAATTGGAGGAATGCAACAAGGATTAACACGACATGCGGCAGCGGAATTTTCGTTCTTTTTAGCAGTTCCAACGATGATGGCGGTTACGTTGTATTCGGTGTTTTTGAAAACGTATGAAACAACTCATTTGAAAGGTTACGAATTGCTTTTGCAATCGAAAGACAACATAAAATTATTTTTAATTGGGAATGTTGTTGCGTTTATAGTAGCTGTTTTAGCCATTAAATTCTTCATTGGAATTATAAAAAAATACGGCTTCAAACCTTGGGGTTATTACAGAATAATTATGGGAATTTTTCTTGTAATTTATTTTTCATACATCAAATAATTGCAATTTGGCTACAATTGAAGATTTTCAAAATGGGCAGATTTTATTGATTGACAAACCATTGAATTGGAGTTCGTTTCAGGCGGTAAACAAATTAAAATATGCTTTAATTAATAAAGTTGGTCTTCCTAAAAAATTCAAAATTGGTCACGCAGGAACTTTAGATCCTTTAGCAACAGGATTGTTGTTGGTTTGCACTGGAAAATTCACCAAAAGAATTTCGGAATTGCAAGGTCAAGCCAAGGAATATACTGGCACTTTCTATATTGGAGCGACTACGCCTTCGTATGATTTAGAAACCGAAATGGATGAAACTTTTCCGATTTCTCATATTGATGAAGTCCTAATTCACGAAACTGTAAAACAATTTTTGGGTGAAATTGACCAAAAACCGCCCATTTATTCAGCAATCAAAAAAGATGGTGTTCGCCTTTATGAACATGCACGAGCAGGAGAATCGGTAGAAATTGCAACCCGAAAAACTGTCATTCACGAATTTGAAATCACAAGAATTGCATTGCCAGAAATAGATTTCAGAGTAGTTTGTAGCAAAGGCACTTACATTCGTTCTATAGCGTATGATTTTGGAAAAGCAATGCAATCTGGTTCGCATTTAACCTCTTTACGAAGAACCAAAATTGGTGATTATAATGTAGATAATGCTCTGGATGTAACAGTTTTTGAGAGTTTGCTTTAATAATTTACTATGAAAAAATTACTGTTATTAGTTTTGTTCTTGGTTACAATTTCAATGCAATCTCAACAAAAAAATAATAGATATACACAATTTGATATTTCAACTCCATTGAAAGGAAATTCAACCTACGGGGAAATTGACAGTAATGGTATTAGAAGCGATTATTGGTTGCTACCAGATGGATTAAGCTTAAAATACGGAATTGGAATTGACCACAAAAAATGGGGTTCTATAGGTTTACAAACAGGAATTGACTGGATTGCAACCCAAAAATTAGTTGCAGTTCCTGTATTTGCTAATTTTAAATTGAGCCCAAAAGTTTCAGAAGATGTCAGAGTTTATGTTCAAGCAGGCTTCGGAAAATCCTTTGGAATTGGAAGAGGGAGTTTGATTGGTATTTACAGAAAAATTAGTTTAGGAGTTGAAAACGATGATGGAGTTTCTCTATTTATACAGGTTTCCGACTTTGGGATTCCATTTGTAAATATAAATTCGGTTACGAGTTTGAGTATCGGATTATCATTAATCACATTTTAATCGCATTTTTAGATTTAATGGTAAGAAATACTTCTGTCTCTTCTTTTCCTATTTTCTACCTTGCAATAAATTTAAAAATTTATCCAAAACCCTTGAAATCCTATAAAACCCACAAGGAAAATTGCTCAAAATCCTTTATATTTGCATTTAATTGCAATGGTTATTTTTAATATTATTATTTTTTCAAGATGAAACAAACCAAGGTTAAAGACTTATTAAACAGTGCGTCAACGCTACAGGAAGTGAATGCAAAGGGTTGGGTGCGCACGTTTAGAAACAATCAATTTATTGCTTTAAATGACGGTTCGACTATAAATAATATTCAGTGTGTGGTTGATTTCGAGAATACGCCAGAGGAAACTTTGAAGCGAATTACTACGGGTGCTGCGATTTCGGTAACTGGGAATTTGGTGGAAAGTAAAGGTGCGGGTCAAAAATTTGAGATTCAAGTTACTAAATTAGAAATTCTTGGCGATTCTGATGCGGAGAAATTTCCTATGCAGCCGAAGAAACATTCATTAGAATTTTTGCGCGAAAATGCGCATTTGAGAGTACGTACTAATGCTTTTGGGGCAATTATGAGAGTGCGTTCGGTTTTGTCGTTTGCGGTTCATACTTATTTTCAAAATAAAGGATTTGTATATGTGAATACGCCAATTATAACAGGTTCGGATGCTGAAGGTGCCGGAGAGATGTTCAAAGTTACGGCATTGCCATTTGACAAAACTCCAAGAACTGATGAAGGAAAAGTTAATTATAAAGAAGATTTTTTTGGCAAGGAAACCAATTTAACGGTTTCTGGACAATTGGAAGCAGAAACCTATGCGATGGCTTTGGGTCAAGTTTATACCTTTGGTCCTACTTTTCGTGCTGAAAACTCGAATACTTCGCGCCATTTGGCTGAATTTTGGATGATTGAACCCGAAGTGGCTTTCAATGATTTGAATGATAATATGGATTTGGCGGAAGATTTTATTCAATATGTAATTAAATACACGATGGATAAATGTCAAGACGATTTGAAGTTTTTGGAAGGACGTTTGACAGAAGAAGAAAAAGTAAAACCTCAAGCAGAACGCAGCGAAATGCCGTTGCTTGAGAAATTGAATTTTGTTTTAGAAAATAATTTTAAAAGGGTTTCTTATACCGAAGCAATTGATATTTTAAGAAATTGCAAACCGAATAAAAATAAAAAATTCAACTATATTATTGACGAATGGGGTTCTGATTTACAGTCGGAACATGAGCGTTATTTGGTTGAAAAACACTTTAAATGTCCTGTGATTTTGTTTGATTATCCAGCCAACATAAAAGCGTTTTATATGCGTTTGAATGAAGATGGAAAAACGGTTCGTGCCATGGATATTTTATTTCCTGGAATTGGTGAAATCGTTGGAGGTTCCCAAAGAGAAGAGCGTTACGATGTTTTAGTCGCAAAAATGAAGGCTTTAGGAATTGACGAAGAAGAATTGTGGTGGTATTTAGACACCCGAAGATTTGGAAGTGCGGTTCACTCAGGTTTTGGACTTGGATTTGAAAGATTAGTTCTTTTTGTAACCGGAATGACAAATATTCGTGACGTAATTCCTTTTCCAAGAACTCCAGGAAGTGCAGAGTTTTAGAAAATGGTTAATCGGTTAATCGTTAGTTCGGTTAACCGATTAAACCGATAACCGGTTAAATAATAAAAATGATTAAGCAATTTCTAAATTTAAAGTTATCTCAAAAATTATCTCCACAACAAATCCAGTTGATGAAGTTAATTCAATTGCCTACGCAAGCATTTGAGCAACGATTATTGGAGGAAATGAATGAAAATCCAGCTTTAGAATCAGGAACCGAAGAGGCGGATTACGAGAAAGACGAATATGAAAATGATGATTATGATGATTATGACGACTCTGAATCCGATCGAATTGAGGCCGAAGACATCAATATTGACGATTATTTAAGCAACGACGAAATACCCGATTATAAAACCCAATCCAATAATTATGGTGATGAAGATTCTAATAGAGAGTCACCGTTGGCTTCGCCCGTTAGTTTTCACCAGGATTTAATTAACCAATTAAACACCTTTATTTTAAATGATAGCGAGCGTGAAATTGCAGAATTTTTAGTTGGTAGTATCGACGATATGGGGTATATCAGAAGAAGTATTCAGGATATTGTCGATGATATGGCTTTTACGCAAGGGGTTTACACCGATGAAAAAACTGTCGAGAATTTATTGCACGTTATTCATGAATTAGAACCTTCGGGAGTTGGTGCCCGCGATTTACAAGAATGTTTGTTGTTGCAATTGAAACATAAAACTCCAACAGAATCAGTTGCTTTGGCGACTTCTATTTTATCAGAACAATTCGATGCTTTTACTAAAAAACATTACGATAAATTAATTCAAAAATTCAACGTTTCTAATGAGCAACTCAAAAAAGCCATTCACGAAATAGAGAAATTGAATCCAAAACCAGGTGGGTCTTTTACTGGAAATAATAAAATTACTGAAAATGTAGTTCCCGATTTTGCCATAAGAATTGTAGATGGCGAACTAAATCTGACCTTAAACGGACGGAATGTACCATCGCTTCACGTTTCCAAAGACTATCAGGAAATGATGCAAACCTATAAAGATTCTAGAGATAAATCGAATTCACAAAAGGAAGCGGTGCAATTTATCAAACAAAAATTAGATTCTGCAAAGTGGTTCATCGATGCCATCAGACAACGCCAAGAAACGCTGTATGTGACTATGAATGCGATTATGCATTTTCAGGAAGAATTTTTCCTTGACGGAGATGAAACAAAAATGAAACCGATGATTTTGAAAGACATTGCCGATATGGTAGGTCTTGATATTTCAACTATTTCACGTGTTGCTAACAGTAAATATGTTGAAACGCCTTACGGAACAAAACTCATCAAAGAATTCTTTTCTGAAGCCATGAAAAACGACCAAGGCGAAGAGGTTTCTACGCTTGAAATCAAGAAAATCTTGCAAAATGTAATCGCAGAAGAAGACAAACACAAACCTTTGCCAGACGATCAATTGGCAGAAATATTAAAAGAAAAAGGATACCCAATTGCACGAAGAACAATAGCAAAATATAGAGAATTATTGGATATTCCTGTAGCCAGAATGAGAAAAAAAATTTAAAATACAACTGATTTGAAAAAATTTCTATCCTTTTTCTCGTATCTTTTTCATCCAATATTCGTACCCATTTTCGGAACACTATTTTATTTTTTATATACTAATTACTATTTTACAAATCAGCAAAAATATTTAGTAGTATTGCAAGTTTGCATTATTACCATTCTTATCCCCATTTCATTTTATTATTTATTGCGCTCTTTTAATAAAGTAGATTCCGTGATGGTTTCCCAATTGTCACAGCGTAAAATTCCGTTGGCAATTCAGGCTATTTTAATTTTTCTTTTGATTACAAAAAGCATCACTGCCAATGTAATTCCAGAATTGTATTACTACTTTTTAGGGGGTTTAATTAGTACTGTCTTATTGTTGTTTTTATTGTTTTTGAATATAAAAGCCAGTATTCACATGGTTGGAATTAGCACGTTAACCATTTTTGTAATTGCATTGAGTTTTCACTATCACCGTAATGCAATTTACAACATTGCGATTCTTGTAGCAATGAATGGACTTGTAGCGTCTTCGAGATTAGAACTGCAAGCACATACGAATAAAGAATTGGTAATTGGATTTTTTTCGGGGATGCTCCCACAAATAATTTTAATGTATTTTTGGCTATAAGATATAGAACATAAATCCAAAATTCAAAGTATTCACATCTAGAGAATTACCATTTAAAAAAGCCGATTTAAAAATAGGATTTAATCCATAATAAACATTAAAATTTACGGTATTGTATCCAACACTTAAATAGGTTCCGTATTGAAATTTATTAATGTCCGGATTTCCAATAACTTCTATGCTGGTTTGGCTATCTTCAAACTTAGACAGGGTATAAAACAAATAGCTAAACTTCAAACCCGTATAAATTCTCCAAAATTTATGACTTTCAGGAGTTGAAGTTCTCCATCTAAATTCTATGGGAATATCTAAAGAATGGAGTGTTAATTTGTTTTTATTATAGCTCGTGGAAGACGAGATTGAATTGTATTGCGTAATGCCAGATGTTTCAGAAATCAATATGTTTTGATTGTAATTATTCCATGAATACCCTAATCCTGCTGCTATTGCTTTAGTTCTATTTTTATTAATGGGCATATCTCTTAAAACTCCAATCGAGAAACTTGGCGTAAATTTATTTTGAGATATGCCTGAAGGAAGTTTTTGAAGTGTATTGTAGGTAATTCCAAGATAAAACTGATCTTCTCTATATAAAGAATCAACCGCTTCAAAATCAGGAGCGACTTGTGAAAATATATTGAAAAAAGAGAATAAAATAAAGCTATTTAAAATAAACCGCATAGTTGTGTTTTGGAGTCTAAAGATACAAAAAATGCCAATTCAAATCAGTATCATTAAATTTTTAATGTAATGTTAGTGATTTAAAAGGTTTAATATGTTTTTAAGAAGTCGAAAACCGTAAAAAAACTAAAATAAAAAAACCATAACTACTTTATTGATAATAGTTTATGGTTTTTTAATGCAGAGAGGATGGGATTCGAACCCACGTTATGTTGCCATAAACACGCTTTCCAAGCGTGCGCCTTCAGCCACTCGGCCACCTCTCTATTTGGGTTTGCAAATAACTAAAAAAAATGTCGGTTATGAAAGTTAAAATTTAGATATTATGATAATTCTCCTCGAATTGATGTTTCAAATATAGTTTTGAAAACATTTGGCGCAACATTTTGCCCGAGCATGTACATTAACTTCGTAATTGCCGCTTCTGTGGTGATGTCTTTTCCTGAAATTACTCCAATTTTCTTTAGCAACGTACTTGTTTCATAATGTCCCATACTCACGCTTCCGCCGGAACATTGCGTTACATTTATAATATGCAATCCGCTTTTAATTGATTTTTTTAATAACAAAATAAACCACTCATCCGTTGGTGCATTTCCTGAACCGTATGTTTCTAAAACAATTCCTTTGAGGTTTGGAATGCTTAATATTGCTGCCAAAACCGTTTCATTAATTCCTGGAAACATTTTAATTACCACAACATTATTGTCTAAAGTAGTATTTAGTTTTAGTTTTTTAGTACTTGATTTAGATAATAAAAACGGAGTATTTACCTTCAAATGTACTCCAGATTCTGCCAATTCAGGATAATTTGGCGATGCAAAAGCATTGAAATGTTCGGCATTTATTTTTGTAGTTCTATTGCCACGGTATAATTTATATTCAAAATAAAGTCCAACTTCAGTAATTACGGCTTTGTTTTTAGATTGTAAAGAAGCAATTTGAATAGCAGTAATAAGATTTTCTTTGGCGTCTGTTCTCAAATCTCCAATGGGCAATTGCGAACCTGTAAAAATTACTGGTTTGTTCAGGTTTTCAAGCATAAAACTCAATGCTGAAGCAGAATACGACATCGTATCTGAACCATGCAAAACTACAAATCCATCAAAAGAAGTATAATTTTCATCAATTATTTTGGCGATTTTAACCCAATGAATTGAATTCATATTGGAGGAATCCATAGGTTTTTCAAATGAAATAGTTTCTATCTCACAATCCAACTGTTTTAACTCTGGGATTTTATTCAATAATTTACTGAAATTGAACGCCTGCAAAGCACCCGTTTCAAAATTTTTCATCATACCAATGGTTCCACCAGTATAAATCAAAAGTATTTTGGCTTTAGATTGCATTGGAAAATTTGATTTTATTAACCACTGGATTGGCATACATTGCCAAGAAACTTTGTGAGGCAATAGGATTTGAATTGTCAATTCGCATTTCTAATCTGCGTTCAAAAAGTGATTTTTCATTTTCTGAATACAAATGAGCGTGTTCGTTGGTTTTGTTCAAAATATCGAACGCAATATAATTTGTTGGCCACAATTTATAGCTTTTCAAAATCGATTCGTCAATAGTTTGTGCCAGTGCTTGTATTTGTTTATTTGAGTTTTCAAATTCGGTTGCGATAGCCTTTAATTCCGTATTTAAAACTTTTCCAACGTGAATATGGATGCGTTTTTTCTGACCCATAATACCACTTAAAAGCGTCGTGAAATCTTCGTTTTTTTCTTTAACATAAACTTCATTGTTAGCTTCAGCTAATAATTGTGGCATTTTTAAAGCATCTGTAGGGTCATATTCATAAGAAATGGAAACAGGAACAATCTTAATTTTCTTAAAATAATCCATCAAATTTTCTTCGCCTGAACCCATCGCAAGCATTTTTAAAACTCCCGGATGTGTGGCATCATTTCCATCTTTTGTGCGTCCTTCTCGCTGTGCAATCCAAACGGAACGATTTTCTCGCAACAACAATTGCCCAATATATTCTGCCAATAATTTTGAACTTTGCAATAATTCTCTTGGCGATAATCCTCTTTGAACTAAAAAGTTACGGTTCATTTTGGCCAGTGTATTCATAAATGCCTTTTTAACCAAATTGTCGCCAATTGCAGAAGCCGTCATTACTAAACCATTGTCAAATAAACACGCGTTCAATAATGAAGTGTCTAAAATAATATCCCGATGATTGGAAATAAAAAGATAGGAAGTGTTTTTTTCTAAAGTCTCAAAACCTGAAGTTGTAAGTCCTTCTGAGCTTTTTTCTAATACTTTTTTTAGGGAATTGTAAATGAAATTACACTGAAAATCGCGGATAGAATGTGTTTTTCGTAGTTGCTCTTTCCACACGGCATCTTCAACTTCTGGAAATGTAAAATCCATTAATGCCTTCATCATCGGATGGTTCACCGTATCTTGAATGGCTGCATTTATTTCTGCGTCATAAAAAGGTCGTATAGAATCGAATTTCGACATTTAGTTTTAGTTTTATTCACAAAAGAACGAAATTTTTATCGATTTCATTCTTTTATAGGATTAAATCCCAAAAATGGTTTTGGAGTTTGCAGTGGTTTGCGCTGCTATTTCTTCTGATGAAACCCTATAAAGCATGGCTAATTTATCGACAACATTCACAATATAACTGCTTTCATTTCTTTTTCCTCGAAATGGAATTGGGGCCAAATAAGGCGAATCGGTTTCCAAAACAATATGTTTCAACTCGATTTGGTTTATAAATTGGTCAATGTTTCCATTTTTGAAAGTTACCACGCCGCCAATTCCGAGTTTCATATTATAAGAAATAGCTTGTAATGCTTGCTCATAAGTTCCAGAAAAGCAATGAAATATTCCAAATAAATCTTCAGATTTTTCAACTTCTAAGATTTCAAATATTTCATCAAAAGCTTCGCGGCAGTGAATAACTATTGGTAATTTATACTGTTTTGCCAATTGAATTTGTCTTATAAAAGCAATTTGCTGTTCCTTGAGATGGGTTTTATCCCAATACAAATCAATCCCGATTTCGCCAATAGCCACAAATTTTCTTGAAGCCAATTCCTGTTCTACAATTTGCAATTCTTCCAGATAATTATCCTTTACATACGTTGGGTGCAAACCCATCATCAAAAATACATTTTCTGGATAATTGGCTTCCAAAGCATACATTTTTTGAATACACGAAGAATCAATTGCGGGAATAAAAAAACGCGTTACACCGTTATTTATGGCGCGTTGCATCATTTCATTACGATCAATGTCGAATTCTTCAGCATACAAATGGGTGTGGGTATCGGTGATTGTCATAGTAATAAATTGAGCATTGCAAAGTTAGCGTTTTGATTTGTTTGATAGCTATTTGCAAACGAAAAATCCCGTTTAGTATCAACTAAACGGGATTTTATATTTTAAATAATTGTAAGCTTTTACAATTCAAACGCTTTTTTAGGATTGTTATCACACAATAATTCCAAGGGGTTTTCTAAGGCTTCTTTAACCGCAACTAAGAACCCAACTGACTCCCGTCCGTCAATGATTCTGTGGTCATACGATAACGCAACATACATCATTGGGTGAATTTCAACTTTTCCATTTACCGCAATTGGACGCTCAATAATATTGTGCATTCCTAAAATTCCAGATTGCGGAGGATTGATAATTGGCGTACTCAACATACTTCCGAAAACACCGCCATTGGTAATAGTAAATGTACCGCCAGTCATATCGTCGACTGTAATTTGTCCGTCGCGTGCTTTTATGGCTAATCTTTTAATCTCTGCTTCAATTCCTCTAAAAGTTAAGTTTTCGGCGTTGCGAACTACAGGAACCATCAATCCTTTTGGGCCAGAAACGGCTATTGAAATATCGCAAAAATCGTAAGCAATTTTATAATCACCATCCATCATGGAATTCACATCTGGGAATAAAGCCAAGGCTCTGGTTACCGCTTTTGTAAAAAACGACATATAACCAAGTCCAATTCCACCGTGTTTTGCTTTGAATGCCTCTTTGTATTCATTACGCAACGTGTTAATTGGCGTCATATTTACTTCGTTGAAAGTAGTTAACATTGCCGTATCATTTTTCGCAGCAACCAATCTTTCTGCTACTTTACGACGCAACATTGATAATTTAGTTCTTTCAGAACCACGAGAACCACCTGTTGGCGTTCCCATAGAAGGCACTGCATTTACAGCATCGTCTTTAGTAATTCTTCCCTCTTTTCCAGTTCCGATAATGTCAGAAGGTTGGATGTTTTTTTCGTCTAATATTTTTCGTGCTGCTGGCGAAGGCGTTCCCGATGCATACGAAGCGGGAGCTTTTACAACAACTGGTGCCACTTTAATTTCTTCTTTTTTTACATCAGTAACTTTTTCAACAGCTTCTGTAGTTCCCCCTTTGGGGGCGGAGGGGGCTCCTTCAGTATCGATGTGGCAAACTACTGCGCCAACGGCAACTGCATCGCCTTCTTCGGCTTTTAATGTAATGATTCCACTTGCTTCTGCTGGTAATTCAAGGGTTGCTTTATCAGAATCTACCTCAGCGATTGCTTGGTCTTTTTCTACATAATCGCCATCTTTTACTAACCAAGTTGCAATTTCAACTTCTTTTATTGACTCTCCCGGTGAGGGAACTTTCATTTCTAAAATCATCTTCTATTATTTTAAATTATGAATTTTATATTTTAAATTGCTCTGTGAACAACTTATTTTATACTTATAAAAACTTTATTAGCCCCGATTGCAGTGAAAATCCCAAGCTTTTTAGCGTGGATTGCAACGGAAAGCGGGAATTGCAATTCCTGAAATGCGGGAACAATTCGCTCCTAATTATTATCTAAATAAATCTTTATCAAAGACCATTCGGATTGCATCTGCGTGGCGGCGTTTTGCCCTTGTGTAGCTTCCTGATGCTGGTGCGGCGTAGGCTCTTAATGATGCCAATCTCCATTTTACCAAGTCAAAATTCATTAACATAAAGCTGTAAGCTCCCATATTTCTTGGCTCTTCTTGCGCCCAAACATAATCGTCGGCGTTTGGATAGTTTGAAATAATTGCTTTTAATTGTTCTACGGGCAATGGAAATAATTGTTCGATTCTAACAACGGCAACGTCTTTTCGACCATTATTTTCTCTTTCGGCGGTGATGTCGTAATAGAATTTTCCGGTGCAGAAAACCAGTGTTTTTACGTCTGATTTAACTACGGTTTCATCGTCAAAAGTCTCTTGGAAGCTTGCTTTTTCGAAATCTTCAATTGGTGAAACGACTCTTGGATCACGCAACAAACTTTTTGGTGTGAACACGATTAATGGTTTGCGGAACGTTGTTTTCATTTGTCTTCTTAACAAATGATAGAAGTTTGCAGGGGTCGAACAATCGGCAACATACATATTATTTCGGGCGCAAAGTTGCAAATAACGCTCCATTCTGGCAGAGGAATGTTCGGCTCCTTGATTTTCATATCCGTGCGGTAACAAAAGTACAATTCCGTTTTGGTTGTTCCATTTATCTTCGCCACAAGAAATGTATTGGTCTAACATAATTTGCGCTCCGTTGCTGAAATCTCCAAATTGCGCTTCCCAGATTGTTAATGTTTTTGGGCTTGCTAAGGCATAGCCATAATCAAATCCCAAAACGCCATATTCTGACAAATGAGAATTGAAAATATTGAACTTTCCTGTTTTTCCTTGAATATTATTAAGAAGAATTACTTCTTCTTCGGAGTTTTCTACTTTCACAACTGCGTGACGGTGAGAAAATGTCCCGCGTTCTACATCTTGACCTGAAATGCGAACGTTAAAACCTTCTTGTAAAAGGGAACCGTAAGCCAAATGTTCTGCCATAGCCCAATCTAACTTGTTGGTTTCAAAGAACATAGTCTTTCTGTCGTTTATTAACTTTTGAATTTTACTAATAAACTTTTTATCCGCTGGCAAATTACAAACGGCATTTGCAATATTTGTAAGGCCTTCTTTTGGATAGGAAGTATCAAATTTTTCAAGCATTTGAACATTGGTAACTTGCTCGTAACCCAACCATTCGTTTTGCATAAATGGCGTAATTATAGTCATCTCTTTCTTGCGAGATTCTTCTAAATTTACTTCCAATTTTGCTTTGTATTCTATTTCTAATTTTTTAATGAAATTAGCGTCAATTACACCTTCTTCAATTAATTTTGCAGTATAAAGATCTCTTGGATTTTTATGACTTGCAATGATTTTATATAATAATGGTTGTGTAAAACGAGGTTCATCACCTTCATTATGACCGTATTTTCTGTATCCTAATAAATCGATGAATACGTCGCTTCCAAACTCCATTCTGTAATCCAATGCAAATAACATGGCGTGAACAACCGCTTCTGTATCATCTGCATTTACATGTAAAACGGGTGATAACGTCACTTTTGCAACATCGGTACAATAAGTAGAAGAACGCGCGTCTAAATAATTGGTTGTAAAACCAACTTGATTATTGATGACAATGTGAATGGTTCCGCCAGTTTTGTAGCCGTCCAATTGTGCCATTTGAATAATTTCATACACAATTCCTTGACCAGCAACAGCGGCATCACCGTGAACGGCAATTGGCAGTACTTTAGAGAAATCGTCTGGGAAATATTTATCTTGTTTTGCTCTGGTAATTCCTTCAATAACAGCTCCAACAGTTTCCAAATGTGATGGATTTGGTGCTAAATTTAAATTGATGTGTTTTCCAGTTCTTGTTTTTTTATCCGAAGTTAAACCCAAATGGTATTTTACATCACCGTCAAAATATTCTTGATTGTAATCTTTTCCGTCAAATTCAGAGAAAATATCTTGAGTTGATTTTCCGAAAATATTCGCCAATATATTCAAACGCCCACGATGTGCCATTCCCATTACGAATTGCTCCACGCCTTTTTCGGCAGCAGCTTCAATTAATGCATCTAATCCTGCAATTATTGATTCTCCACCTTCAAGTGAAAATCGTTTTTGACCTACGTATTTGGTATGCAAGAAATTTTCAAATGAAACAGCTTCGTTTAATTTGGTTAATATTACTTTCTTTTCATCAGAAGTGAACGTCGGCGTATTATCATTTATGCCAATTTTATCTTGAATCCATTGAATTACCCCTGGTTTTCTGATGTACATATATTCTACACCAATAGATTGGCAGTAGATTTTATCCAAGTGAATTATTATATCAGATAAGCTACAAGGTGCGATATTAATCACTTTTGCAGCATCAAAAACCGTGTTTAAGTCGGATTGACTTAAACCGTAATTCTCAATTTCTAATGTTGGTGAATAGGTTCTTCTATCGCGAACAGGATTTGTTTTGGTAAACAAATGTCCTCTTGTTCTATAGGCTTCAATCAATTTTAATACTTGAAATTCTTTATGAAGTTTTGCTGAAATTTCACTGAAATCTTGCCCTTCAGAAGTAGTTGAAAGCGTTACATCGGAAGCGCTTTCTCCATTAGAAGAACTAATTCCAAAGTCGAAACCTTGAAAAAAACTTCTCCACGAAGGCTCAACGCTATCGGGATTTTCTAAATATTGATCGTATAGTTGCGCAAAAAAATCTGTGTGTGCTGCGTTTAAAAAGGAAAACCTCTCCATAATTTTTTGAATGTCCTGATTTGTAAAATTGTTACGCAAAAGTACAATAAATGAAATATAATATTAAATAATTTGCATACTTTTATGTTTTATTAATCATATTTTAAAAATCAATGAGAAAATCGTACTTTTTAACAGTTTCAAAAATCATTTTGTCAATTTTATTAATTTTATTTTCAACGAGTTTATTTTCACAAAGTCAAGCTAATGCTTCAAAAACTAAAAGTGAGTTTTGGAAAAATGTTCGATTTGGAGGAGGATTTGGATTAAATGTTGGCTCTGGATTTACCGATATTACATTGGCTCCAAGTGGGATTTATAATTTCAATAAATATGTCTCTGCTGGAATTGGACTTCAAGGAAGTTTTGTTTCTTCAGAGGGTAATTTTTCTTCTGCAATTTATGGAATGACTTTGATTTCATTGTTTAACCCAATCGAAAATTTTCAGGTTTCAATTGAATTGGAACAATTGAGAGTGAATAGCTCTTTAAATATGATTGGTGGGCCGAATCTACAAAACAATTTTTGGAATACAGGTTTGTTTATTGGCGGGGGCTATGGTTCAGAAAATGTGATTTTTGGCGTTCGTTACAATGTACTTTATAAAGAACGTGATTTTGTTTACAATTCCGCATTTATGCCATTTGTAAGGGTTTATTTTTAAACCAATAATAATTACTAATTAATCCAATAGTCCTAGTTTAATGCAGCAGTATATTTCATCAAGTTCAATTTTATTGAACTAATTTGAAATAACCAGCGGTATTAAATATCACAGAAAACCAATTTATTGTTAAATTTTAATTTTAATTTGGTAGAATGAAATTTAGTTCGGTATTTTGCATTTCAAATAAGAATAAAATGAATTTTACTATTTGCATGATGTGTTGTATGATGCCGGAAACTTCCGCAGAGACAGCTATTGTGTAATTTTAAATTCTTAAGATATATCAATTAAAGCCTCTGCAAATCGCAGAGGCTTTTTTTTACACTAAAACCAAAAATACTAATAATGAAAAATTCGATTTCAAATAAAATGATGATGTGTTGTATGATGTGCTTCTGCGCACCACCCAAATATTGCCAAAAGTGAAAGAGAAACTCTCAATTATAGTTCAAACTATAAGCCCTTTTGGAAACAACCAAAAGGGCTTTTTTATTTAAATCATTTAACAAGTAACAATTTAATTTTTAACAAATAACCATTAATTTAATTCAACATGAGCACACAAAAATTTGCAACAAACGCATTACACGCAGGACACGACGTTTCAAAACACGCTGGAACAAGAGCCGTGCCAATTTATCAAACTACATCCTATGTTTTCAACAACTCGGATCACGCTGCCAATTTATTTGGACTTGCAGAAGCAGGGTTCATTTACACCCGTTTGAACAATCCTACAAACGACATTTTGGAGCAACGATTAGCCGCATTAGAAGGTGGAATTGCAGCAGTGGTAACCGCTTCTGGAACATCTGCAATTGCAACAGCCTTATTGGTTTTGCTAAAATCGGGCGATCATATTGTAGCTTCAAACAGTTTGTATGGTGGAACTTATAATTTACTGAAAGTGACTTTACCTCGATTAGGAATCACGACCACATTTGTAGATCCTTCAAATCCTGAAAATTTTACGGCTGCTGCAAAAGAAAATACGAGAGTGTTTTTTGCAGAAACTTTAGGAAATCCAAAATTAGACGTGCTTGATTTAAAGAAGATTTCGGCTGCTGCCAAAGCCTTCAAAGTGCCTTTTATTGTTGATAATACGGTTCCGTCACCGTATTTATTGAACCCAATTCAATTTGGTGCCAACATTGTAATTCACTCTTTGACGAAATATATTTCTGGAAACGGAACGTCTCTTGGAGGAGCAATTATTGATGCTGGAACTTTTGATTGGAGTAGCGGAAAATTCCCAGAATTTACAGAACCATCTGCGGGTTACCACGGATTAATTTATCACGAAGCTCTAGGAAATGCGGCATTTATTGCAAAAGTTAGAATCGAAGGGTTGCGCGATTATGGAGCTGCTTTGAGTCCATTGAATGCATTTCAAATTATTCAGGGTTTAGAAACGTTACCTATCAGAGTTCAAAAACACAGCGAAAACGGATTGGCTTTAGCCGAATGGTTGGAAACGCAAGAAGAAGTGGCATGGGTAAATTATCCGGGATTAAAATCGAGTAAATATTATGCTTTAGCGCAAGAATATTTACCAAAAGGACAAAACGGAATTGTGACTTTTGGATTAAAAGGTGGTTTTGAAGCGGCTAAAAAAGTGGCAGATCAAACCAAATTATTCTCGTTGGTGGCTAATATTGGAGACACAAAATCATTGATTATTCACCCAACAAGCACAACACACCAACAATTGTCTGAAGAAGAGCAAATTGCAACGGGCGTGACTAAAGATTTAATTCGCTTGTCTGTTGGGATTGAAGATATTGAAGATTTGAAAGCCGACTTAGCAGCTGTTTTTGCAACTATAAATAAAACGCAATTGGCATAATAGTGTTTAAAAACTGCCTTTGAATTTCAGAAAAATCAAAGGCAGTTTTTAAAATTAATTTCGCAATAAATAAAGAAAATGAAACGCATAGTTATTCAAAATTGGGAATTAGAAAACAGTAAAATTCAAAAGGAAGTTTTTCTTTACTATCAGATTTTTGGACAAAAATTAGGGGATGCCCCAGTTGTTTTAGTAAATCATGCACTTACTGGGAACTCTAAAGTAACGGGTGAAAATGGGTGGTGGAGCGACTTAATCGGTGAAAATAAAACAATAGACATTGATTTTTATACCGTTTTAGCTTTCAATATTCCTGGAAACGGATACGATGGAAATTTTGAAAATTTAGTTTTAAATTACAAAGATTTTTCCGCTAAAAATATCGCCGCTCTTTTTTGGAAAGGATTAAAAGTCCTTGAAATCGAGTCGCTTTTTGCTGTAATTGGAGGAAGTTTGGGCGGAGGAATTGCCTGGGAAATGGCAGCATTAGAACCCAATAAAATTGAGAATTTAATTCCAATTGCGACCGATTGGAAAGCGACCGATTGGGTAATTGCCAATGTTTTGGTTCAAGACCAAATTCTAAATAATTCTCAAAATCCTATTGCAGATGCCCGTTTGCACGCCATGCTTTTGTACAGGACACCACAATCATTAAAATTAAAATTCCATCGAAAAGAATCTGAAATTGCCAACGGTTTTCAAATAGAAAATTGGCTCAACCATCATGGGAAGAAGTTGCAAAATCGGTTCCATCTTGCTTCCTATAAATTGATGAATCACTTGTTGAAAACGATTGATATTTCTAGAAATAACACTGATTTTTTGGCTGTAGCAAATGCAATTACGGCAAATATTCATATTATTTCTGTTGATACCGATTTGTTTTTTATACCAAACGAAAACCTTGAAACGTATCAAGAATTAATTTCAACAAAAGAAAATGTCTTTTATCACGAAATCAAATCCATTCACGGGCACGATGCTTTTTTAATAGAATTCGAACAATTATCGGCTATTATCGGACCCATTTTCATCAAACAAACAAAACAAATTTATGTCAACAATTAAAATAAATATCGTCCTTTTTGGAATCGGAAATGTTGGAAGTACGCTAATAAATCAAGTTATAGAAAGTCAAAAATTCTTTTTAGAAAAGAAAAATATTGAATTGCGATTTCCAGTAATTACAAATTCCACTCACGCTTTTTTTGAAAAAGAGGGAGAAATAAACTCGTGGGAAACCAATTTTTCAAAATCGGCAATTCCATTCAAGATTAAAGATGTTATTGATTTTACAAAAAGGCAAGGTCTTGAAAATTTGATAGCTGTTGATGCTACTGCAAGTTCAAAATTAGTAAAATCATACATAAGATTAATTGAAAATGACTTTCATATCGTGTCTGCCAATAAAATTGCGAATACTTTAAGTTTTGATTTTTATAAGGAATTGAGAAAAAAACTCAAGCAATATGATAAGCACTATTTGTATGAAACAAATGTTGGGGCAGGTTTGCCAATTATAAATACGGTTCGCGATTTACATTTTTCGGGAGATAAAATCACAAAAATTAAAGGTGTTTTTTCTGGTTCATTAAGTTATATTTTTAATAGATTTGCAAACGAAAATGTCCTTTTTTCGGATATTCTTAAAGATGCTGAAAAATTAGGATATACAGAACCCGATTCTCGAGAAGATTTATCAGGAAATGATGTGGCTCGAAAATTATTGGTTTTGGCGAGAGAAATTGAATTAACACCTGAATTTTCAGATATAAATATCACTTCTTTGTTGCTTCCAAATTTAAACGAAACCCATTCCAAACCAGAATATGCAATTAGTAAAAATTTATTTGATGAACCGTATCGAATTGCAAAAATTACACAAATTGAAGGTTTTGTGTTGCGATATATTGGAGAATTAGATGTTGAAAACAATAAATTAGAAGTAAAACTGGTTTCTGTTCCAAGTAATTCTCCTTTAGGACAATTGAAAGGTGCTGATAGTTTGATTGAAATTTATTCAAAATCGTATGGCGAAAATCCAATTGTAATACAAGGAGCTGGTGCTGGTAAAGCAGTTACTGCGCGAGGAGTTTTATCAGACATTTTACGCCTTTCAGAAATAAACATAAAACAATTAGTATGAAAATTACCTTAGAAAGAGTAAACGATAATTATCATTTTGAGTTAAAAAATGATCGTGGACATATAGTAAACGTTGATAATAGAGCAGAATTTGGCGGTGACGACTTAGGCGCAAGCCCAATGGAATTAGTATTAATGGGAGTTGCAGGTTGCAGCGCGATTGATATTATTTTAATTCTAAAAAAGCAACGACAGGAAATTAAATCTTTTAAAGCCGAAGTTAATGGACTTCGTGTTCAAACTGACGATGCCAAACCTTTTAAAGAAATTACTGTTGTGTTTTTTTTGGAGGGACCAATTAATGAAGAGAAGGTTGCACGAGCAGTAAAACTTTCATTTGAAAAATATTGTTCTGTTTCTAAAACTTTGCAACCCACAGTAACTATACTTTATAAAGTAGTTTTAAACGGAAATCCCATCCCCGACTCAACCCAACGGTAAGGGAGCCAAAATAAATAAAACAATTTCATTTTTAAATAAAATAAAAGCTTTTGTCGCTCTCTACGGAAGCAAAATTATTAAGTAAATCTAATTATTTACGCTTAATAATTCCCCCTTCGGGGGTTAGGGGGCTTATTATGGAAAACAATAATTTTGGTTTTGAAACACAAGCCATCCGAACTCAATTAGAACGAACTCAATTTCAAGAACATTCCGTTCCTTTATATCTAACCTCGAGTTTTGTGTTTGAAGATGCTGAAGACATGCGCGCTTCCTTTTCTGAGGAAAAAGACAGAAATATTTATAGCCGATTTAGCAATCCAAACACAACCGAATTTGTAGAAAAAATTTGCAAAATGGAAGGTGCCGAAGCGGGTTATGCCTTTGCAACAGGTATGGCAGCGGTATATTCTACTTTTGCTGCCTTGTTGAATTCTGGGGATCATATTGTTTCTGCAAGTAGTGTTTTTGGTTCTACCCACACTCTTTTTACCAAATATTTCCCGAAATGGAATATTCAAACTTCCTATTTTGATATCAATAAACCGGAAACTATTGAAAGTTATATTACTGAAAACACTAAAATTCTTTATGCAGAATCACCAACAAATCCCGCTGTTGATATTTTAGATTTAGAATATTTAGGCAAAATTGCTAAAAAATACAATCTGATTTTAATTATTGATAATTGTTTTGCAACGCCTTATATTCAAAATCCAATTCGATTTGGTGCTCATTTGGTGATACATTCTGCAACAAAATTAATTGATGGTCAAGGACGAGTTTTGGGCGGAGTAACTGTTGGGCGTGAAGATTTAATCAAGGAAATTTATTTATTTTCCAGAAATACTGGACCTGCATTATCCCCTTTTAATGCTTGGGTTTTATCCAAAAGTCTTGAAACTCTAGCGGTTCGCCTTGAAAAACATTGTGAAAACGCATTGGTTGTAGCCGAATTTCTTGAAAAGCATACCAATGTAAATTTAGTGAAATATCCGTTCTTGAAATCGCATCCGCAATATGAAATCGCCAAAAAACAAATGCGCTTGGGCGGGAATGTCGTAGCCTTTGAAATCAAAGGGGGATTAGAAAGTGGTCGAAAATTTTTAGACAAAATCAAACTCTGTACTTTATCTGCAAATTTGGGCGATACCCGAACAATTGTAACCCATCCTGCCTCTACAACGCACAGTAAATTGTCTGTTGAAGAGCGTTTGGCGGTCAGTATTACCGATGGATTGGTTCGTGTTTCTGTTGGTTTAGAAACAGTAAAAGATGTAATTGCCGATTTAAATCAAGCATTGTCATAAAAATTTCACGATATTTGACTTCTTTATTCGAGATTTAAAGATATAAACATGCTTTCTAAGAAAACAAAATACGGAATTAAAGCTTTGACTTTTTTGGCGCGTCAAGAAAATCAAAACCCTGTTCAGATTGCAGAAATTGCAAAATCGGAGCATATTTCTGTAAAGTTTTTAGAAAGTATTTTATTGGTATTAAAACATTCTGGTTTTTTGGGGTCCAAAAAAGGAAAAGGCGGTGGATACTATCTAATTAAAGACCCAAAAGATATAAATATGGCAACAGTATATAGAATTTTAGAAGGGCCAATTGCTTTATTACCTTGCGCCAGTCATAATTTTTACGAAAAATGTGATGATTGCACCGACGAAATTACTTGCTCTGTTAGAAGACTAATGATGGAAATCAGAGACAATACACTTATTATTTTGGAAAACAATTCACTTGCGGATATAGTTTTTTAAGAAAATTCCTCTATTTTTTATACTTTTATTAAATAATAAAATTACTTTTGTATTTTATCCTACAAAACCCATAGGAAAATAGATTTAAAAAAATAGGATAGAATTATGATTAAAAAATTTACTAAAAATTTCAATGATACAGTTGGGGTGTCCCAAAATAGTGCTTTCGTTAAGCAACTTTGGATTATTGCACCAGTATTTTTACTCGTGGTATTATTAACTGTTTTGATATACAATCATTATTCAGATTTTACTTGGAATGGATTTTTTACAGGATTTAATCAAGAATTTTTAATCTATTTCGTGATAGGAATTTTTGCCCAAATGGTTGACGGCACATTGGGAATGGGATATGGAGCCACTTCCACATCATTTTTATTGGCATATGGAGTTCCACCTGCAATAAGCAGCACTGGAGTTCATGTTTCTGAAATGTTTACAACGGGGGCATCTGCAATCTCTCATCATAAATTTGGAAACATTAACAAAAAACTCGTAAAACATCTTCTGATTCCAGGGGTTTTAGGGTCAATTACTGGGGCTTATTTACTTTCTGATATAATTGATGGTGATGTAATTAAACCTTTCATAGCAGTATATATGATTGTTTTGGCAATTATAATTATTAGAAAAGCATTACAAAATAATATTATAAAGAAGAAAACTAAACGACTTGGGATTTTGGCTTCTTTCGGAGGATTTATGGATGCTATTGGTGGTGGTGGATGGGGCCCAATTGTGACTTCAACATTGCTCGGACGCGGAAGACATCCAAGATACACCATCGGTTCAGTGAATGCAGCTGAATTTGCCGTTTCATTTGCAAGTGGTGTCACATTTATGATTTTTGGAGGAATTAAAGGATGGAATGTGATAATAGGTTTGATTTTAGGCGGTGTAATTGCTGCGCCAATTGCTGCTAAATTGGTAAATAAAATTCAAAGAAAACCAATGATGATTGCCGTTGGAATCCTGATTATCATTTTGAGTTTAAGAACATTGTCTAAATTATTATAATGAATACATCAAAAGTAACTTTTATATTAGATAAAACAGCCAACTTCTCCATCGAGCAAACTTTGGCTTTTTTGGCTGATGAATATAATGGCAAAGTAGTTTTTTCGACTTCTTTCGGTCAGGAAGATCAGGTAATTACGGCTTTAATTGCAACAAACGATTTGCCAATTACCGTGTTTACTTTGGACACGGGAAGATTATTTCAAGAAACGTATGATGTTTTTCATAAGACCTTGAAAAAATATAAAAAAGAAATCAAAGTTTATTTTCCTGAAGCTTCGGCAATAGAAAAATTGCTAAAAGAAAAAGGACCAAACAGTTTTTACGAATCGGTGGAGAATAGAAAACAATGTTGTTTTATTCGAAAAGTGGTGCCATTGACCAAAGCCTTGAAAGGAAATGCCATTTGGATTACGGGTTTAAGAGCCGCACAATCTGAAAACAGAAATGATTTAGCCCTTTTTGAATATGATGCGCATTTTGATATTATCAAATTCAATCCCTTGCTAAAATGGACATTATTGGAAGTTCAAAAATACATTGACGACAATAATGTGCCGCAAAACGGATTGCACAAACAAGGATTTGTAAGTATTGGTTGCGCTCCGTGTACCAGAGCAATTTCGCCTGACGAAGATATTAGAGCCGGAAGATGGTGGTGGGAATCAAGCCAGAAAGAATGTGGGTTGCACCAGAAGTAAATACTAAAAGATAAAAGACGGATAGATAATAGATTATAAGATTTAAAATCTTTCAATCATTAAATTTTTAAATTATAAAAATGAGTAAACTATTAAAAACAAATGCTCTCGAAAGCGAAGCGATTTATATATTTAGAGAAGTAATTTCTCAATTTGACAAACCAGTTTTGCTTTTTTCTGGCGGAAAAGATTCTATAACATTGGTGCGTTTGGCGCAAAAAGCGTTCTTTCCTTCTAAAATTCCTTTTCCATTGTTGCACGTAGATACAGGTCATAATTTCCCAGAAACAATCGCATTTAGAGATAAATTAGTTGCTGAATTAGGATTGGAATTAATCGTTCGAAATGTGCAAGACGCTATCGATGAGGGAAAAGTTGTGGAAGAATCAGGTAAATATTCCAGTAGAAATAGCTTGCAAACCACGACACTTTTGGATGCAATAGAAGAATTCAAATTTGATGCTTGTATTGGTGGTGCACGACGTGATGAAGAAAAAGCAAGAGCCAAAGAACGTATTTTCTCTGTTCGTGATGGTTTTGGACAATGGGATGAAAAAAACCAAAGACCAGAATTGTTTGATTTATTGAACGGAAAAATCGAAAACGGTCAAAATGTACGTGTTTTTCCAATTTCGAACTGGACTGAATTAGACGTTTGGAGTTATATCGAACAAGAACAAATCGAAATTCCATCGATTTATTTTTCGCATAAGCGTAAAGTATTTTTAAGAGACGGAATGATTTGGTCTCATTCTCCTTTTGTTTACCAAGATGAAGATGAAGAAATCGAAGAGCGTATAGTTCGTTTTAGAACCGTTGGCGATATGAGTTGCACCGCAGCAGTTGATTCGTATGCAGCAACCATTTCAGAAGTAGTTGGAGAAATTAGAACTTCGACAATTTCTGAAAGAGGGGCTAGAATTGACGATAAACGCTCTGAAGCCGCTATGGAAAAAAGAAAACAACAAGGATACTTTTAGAATCTCCACCCCAGCCCTCCCCGAAGGGGAGGGAGCCGAAATCGGATTAGTATTGGTTTTGATTTATGGGAAAAGAATGATGAAAATAAAATAGAAGAATATTAATTATAAACATACCAGACTCGTATCCCTCCCCTTCGGGGAGGGTCGGGGTGAGGAAAAAGATATGGAAGTTTTAAAAATAGCAACAGCAGGAAGCGTAGATGACGGAAAGAGCACCTTAATCGGGAGATTATTATACGATACGCAATCGTTAACTACAGATAAATTAGAGGCAATCGAAAAAAGCAGCAAGCAAAAAGGATATGATTATCTTGATTTTTCTTTGGCTACAGACGGTTTAGTTGCCGAAAGAGAACAAGGAATTACGATTGACGTGGCGCATATTTATTTTTCGACAGCCAAGAAAAGTTACATTATCGCCGATACGCCAGGTCACTTGGAATATACACGGAATATGGTTACAGGAGCTTCGACTTCGCAAGTATCCATTATTTTAATTGATGCTCGAAAAGGAGTAATTGAGCAAACGTATCGCCACTTTTTTATCAATAATTTATTGAGAGTAAAAGAAGTGATTGTTGCTGTAAACAAAATGGACTTGGTTGATTATTCGGAAGAAGTGTATAACAAAATCAAAGCTGATTTTGAAGCCTTGAATGCCAAAAGCACTTTCAAGGAACAAGTGGTAAGTTACATTCCGTTAAGTGCTTTGATAGGTGATAATGTGGTTGAAAAATTAGGTGGTATGCCTTGGTACACTGGGCAAACAATTTTGGAACATTTAGAAGGACTGGAGCCAACAGATGTGTACGATAAAGGACAAGCCCGTTTCCCGGTTCAAACAGTGATTAGACCAAAAACCGAGGAATACCACGATTTTAGAGGATATGCCGGAAAGTTATACGGAAATAATATTAAAGTGGGAGATGCAGTAACCGTTCTTCCGTCTTTAACCGAGTCGAAAGTGACCAAGATCCACTTTTTCGACAAGCAATTTGACGAAGCGACCGCAGGTTCTTCAATTACTTTGGAATTAGAAAATGACATCAATGTTACCAGAGGAGACATGATTGTAAGATCAAATGAACTTCCTCAAATTGAAAAAGATATCAATACTACCATTTGCTGGATGCACAGCAAAAAATTGGTTGCAGGAACAAAATATTTGATACAACACAACACTAATAGGGTTTTGGCTAAAATTGACAGCATAAAAAACGTTATTGCAACTGATTTTTCGGGAACAAAAGAAGCAAATCAATTAGCCATTAACGAAATAGGAGAAGTAAACATTAAATTAAGTAAAGCCTTGTATTTTGATGCCTACAACGACAACAAATCAAATGGTGCTTTTATCTTGATAGATACCGCAACGAATACAACAGCAGGAGTAGGATTTATAAAATAGTTATTGGTTTCAGTTGATAGTAATGCTGCTAACAACCGACAACCGACAACCAACAACCAATAAAGATGGAAAGTTTTATAACAGAAATAGAAAATCCGATTGTCCAAAGAGACATCATTGATTTAGAGAAAAAAATTGCTTTATTCCGTGACGGAAAAATTGACGACGAACGCTTTCGAAGTCTTCGATTGGCGCGTGGTGTTTACGGTCAACGTCAAGAAGGAGTTCAAATGATTCGTATTAAATTGCCATTTGGAAAAGTAACAAGCGAGCAATTGTTGAGAATATCAAAAGTATCCGATGAATATTCAACAGGTCGTTTGCACATAACAACGCGTCAGGATATCCAAATTCACTATGTAAGTTTGGACAAAACGCCACAACTTTGGGCTGAATTAGAAAAAGATGATGTTACTTTAAGAGAGGCTTGTGGAAATACCGTTAGAAACATTACCGCCAGTGAAACAGCAGGAATTGATATTGAAGAGCCTTTTGATGTGTCGCCTTATGCTGACGCATTGTTTAGATTTCTTTTGAGAAACCCTGTGAATCAAGAGATGGGACGTAAAGTGAAAATTTCATTTTCTTCATCGGATAAAGACACTGCTTTGAGTTATTTACATGATTTAGGATTTATTCCAAAAATTGTAAATGGCGAAAGAGGATTCAAAGTAATGCTTGGTGGAGGATTAGGTTCTCAACCACATCACGCTGAATTGTTGTCTGAATTTATTCCAGTAAACCAAATTATTCCGACAACCGAAGGGGTTTTGAGAATATTTGACCGCTATGGTGAAAGATCCAAACGTTTGAAAGCACGTATGAAATTCTTGATCAAGGATTTGGGAAGAGACGAGTTTTTAAGATTGGTTGAAGAAGAGAAAAAAGCCTTGTCTTATAAAACCTATGAAATTGACACAACTGCTTTTGGTGGTGAAATTCCAGCACCTTTATTGACTGTACCAAAAGTGGAAATCGATGACGCAGCCGCTTTTGAAGCTTGGAAAAAATCGAACGTGATTCAACAGAAACAAGCCGGTTATGTAGCCATTGGAATCAAAATTGTTTTGGGTGATTTTTACACCGACAAAGCAAGATTATTGGCAGAATTAATCAAAAATTATGCAGCTAATGAATTGCGTTTTACTTTAAGACAAGATATTTTGGTTCGTAATGTAAAAGAAGAAAATTTAGCTTTTTTCTACCAAGAATTGGCCAAATTAAATTTTGTTGCTTTAGGGTATAATGCTATTTCTGACATTACAGCTTGTCCGGGAACAGACACTTGTAATTTAGGAATTGCAAGTAGCACCGGAATTGCAGTAGAATTAGAGCGCGTTTTAAATGCAGAATATCCACAATATGCCAATAATAAAGAAATCACCATAAAAATCAGTGGATGCATGAATGCCTGTGGGCAACACAATATGGCAGAAATTGGCTTTCAAGGAATGTCTATCAACTCAGGAAAACTAGTTGCACCGGCACTTCAAGTATTATTAGGTGGTGGAAATTTAGGAAATGGAGCGGGAAGATTTTCTGATAAAGTGATTAAAATTCCAAGTCGCAGAGGACCAGATGCGTTGCGTTTTATATTAAATGATTTTGAATCTAATGCAAATGGACTTTCGTTTTTGGATTATTATGACGCAAAAGGGGAGAAATATTTCTATGAATTTCTAAAACCATTAGCCGATTTAACGAATCTTACAGAAGCTGATTTTGTAGATTGGGGAAATGCCGATAATTATGTAAAAGCGGTTGGTGTTGGAGAATGTGCGGGTGTGGTTATTGATTTGGTTGCGACTTTATTATTAGAAGCCAAAGACAAATTAACCTTTGCACAGGAAGCTTTTGACGATAAAAAATGGTCAGATGCTATTTATCTTGCTTATGCAGGTTTTGTAAATGGAGCCAAAGCAGTATTGCTTGCTGAAAACCAAAAAACAAATCACCAGGCTGGAATAATTGATTTATTTGACACGGTTTTTATCGAAACTAAAAAAATAGAATTGAGTTCAAGCCTGAAAGAATTGGTTTATCAAATTAATAAAAACGAACCTTCTGAAGCTTTTGCAAAAAAATATATTCAAGAAGCCGCTTTGTTTTTTCAAACAATTGAAACGTATAGAGCCAAATATTTAGCTAATGTATAAAACTATAAATCCAAAAGTAACCTTAGTTGGCGCAGGTCCTGGCGATCCTGATTTGCTAACTATTAAAGGAGCAAAAGCACTTGCTGAGGCAAATGTGGTTTTGTATGATGCCTTGGCAAACGAAGAAATTCTGACTTATGCCCCTAAAAAATCTATAAAAATATTTGTTGGAAAAAGAAAGGGTTTTCACGAATATACGCAAGATCAAATCAATCAATTGATTGTTGATAATGCGCTTACTTATGGAAATGTAGTGCGTTTAAAAGGAGGAGATTCTTTTATTTTTGGACGAGGAAGTGAAGAAATTGAATACATTGAAAGTTTTGGCATTCCAACATTTGTTGTGCCTGGGATTTCATCCTCGATTGGGGTGCCTGCAAACCAAGGGATTTCTTTGACAAAGAGAGGAATTTCTGAAAGTTTTTGGGTAATTACAGGAACAACATCTGATAGAAATTTATCAAAAGATGTAGCTCTTGCGGCGCAATCATCGGCAACAGTTGTAATTTTGATGGGAATGAGTAAATTAGTTCAAATCGTATCTTTATTTCAAAACGAGTCCAAAGGAGAAATACCAGTAGCAATTATTCAAAATGGTACAATGCCAAATGAAAAAATCGGTGTTGGAACCATAAATACTATTTCGAAAGTGGTAAACGACAATCAATTAAGTTCGCCTGCCATCATTGTAATTGGTGAAGTAGTGAGAGAAAGTAATAAGTTAAAAGGGTTTTACGAAGAATTTGTATCTAATAAAATTTGTGCCCGAGAATAATGGAGAGGAATGAATTATATCCTGTTTTTTTAAAACTTCACTACCTCAATGTTCTGATTGTAGGCGGAGGAAACGTGGGATTAGAAAAATTATCTTTCTTATTAAAATCGAGTCCAAATGCAAATGTTGAGGTGGTTGCACCAAAGTTTTTGCCAGAATTAGTAGCTTTGTCAAAACATCATACGTCGGTGCGATTGACTTATAAAAAATTCAATCGGTGGATGCTCCGCAAAAGACACATGGTTATTGCTTGTACCGATGATTTAGCGGTAAACAAACGAGTTTACGATTTGTCAAGAAAAAGATATTTGATTTGTAATATTGCCGATACGCCGCCGTTATGTGATTATTATTTGGGTGGAATTGTAACGAAAGGAAATGTAAAAATTGCAATTTCTACCAATGGTAAATCGCCAACAACGGCAAAAAGGCTGCGGGAGTTTTTCGAAGAAATAATACCTGACGACATTAATAAAATGGTTGAAAACCTTAATGAATATCGGAAAACCTTAAAAGGAAATTTCGAGGAAAAAGTCCAAAAAATGAATGAAATTACAGAAGCATTAAAAAATAAAGAATAAAAATGGTTAAAACAGACATGCTTATTATAGGAGCGGGACCAACAGGTTTATTTACCGTATTTGAAGCAGGATTATTAAAATTAAAATGTCATATTCTGGATGCATTGCCACAAGCTGGCGGACAATTATCTGAATTGTATCCAAAAAAACCAATCTATGATATTCCCGGATTCCCTGAAGTTTTAGCGGGGGATTTAGTTTCTAATTTAATGGAACAAATCAAACAATTCGAACCTGGATTTACATTGGGCGAACGTGCCGAAACTATAGAAAAACAAGAAGACGGAAGTTTTATAGTTACTTCAAACAAAGGAAAAAAATTCCACGCTTCAGTTATTGCTATTGCTGGTGGATTAGGAAGTTTCGAGCCAAGAAAACCACTTATCGAAGACATCGAATTTTATGAAAATAAGGGAATTAAATACTTTATTAAAAATCCAGAAAAATTCCGTGACAAAAGAGTAGTTATTGCTGGTGGTGGAGATTCTGCATTGGACTGGAGTATTTTCTTGTCGAATGTTGCTTCCGAAGTAACCTTGATTCACCGTAGAAATGAATTTAGAGGAGCATTAGATTCTGTGGATAAAGTGCAAGAATTAAAAAACGAAGGAAAAATCAAAATGATTACACCAGCCGAAGTTGTTGGTTTAAACGGCGCGGAACATTTAGAATCAATTGTAATTGACGAAAATGGAGCACAAAGAACCATTCCAACCGATTATTTTATACCGCTTTTTGGATTAACTCCAAAATTAGGCCCTATTGGAGATTGGGGATTAGAAATAGAGAAAAATGCTATTAAAGTAAATAATGCTTTGGATTATCAAACAAATATCCCAGGAATTTTTGCCATTGGCGACGTAAATACCTATCCAGGAAAACTTAAATTAATTCTATGTGGTTTCCATGAAGCAACAATGATGTGCCAAGCAGCCTATCAAATCATCAATCCAGGAAAGAAATATGTAATGAAATACACTACTGTTTCTGGCGTTGATGGATTTGACGGAACTCGAAAAGAGGCTCCAAAAGCAGTGGTTAAAGCTATACTATAATTAGAATAAAAATCATAACGCAAACAATTCTCTGTTTTTAATTAAGTTTAAACCTTCACAACTTTGTACCTTTGCAATTCTAAAAACTTTTGCAACAACAAAAATGATTGAAGATAAAAATCCACAAAGAACAAGTATTGCGCAATTAGGCGAATTTGGGTTGATAGACCATTTAACCAAAAACTTCTCCATCAACCAACCTTCTACCCTAAAAGGAATTGGCGACGATGCTGCGGTTTTGGACTTTGCCGATAAAAAAATTGTAATTTCCACGGATTTGTTAATTGAAGGCGTACATTTTGATTTGGCGTATATGCCATTGAAACATTTGGGTTACAAAGCGGTCGTGGCAAACATTTCAGATATTTGTGCGATGAATGCAAAAGCAACTCAAATTACAGTTTCTGTAGCAGTTTCAAACCGATTTCCCCTTGAAGCATTAGAAGATTTGTTCGATGGAATTACAGTGGCGTCTCGTGAATATAATGTAGATGTCATCGGTGGCGACACCACTTCTTCCCAAAAAGGATTGATTATTAGCATTACTGCAATTGGTCAAGCCGATGAAGCCGAATTGGTTTATAGAAACGGTGCTAAAGAAACCAATCTATTGGTAGTTTCAGGCGATATTGGTGCCGCATACATGGGATTACAAGTCTTAGAACGTGAAAAACAAGTATTCCAAGTCAACCCAAATTCGCAACCTGATTTAGAAGCGTATACCTATTTGATCGAACGTCAATTGCGACCAGAAGCTCGAAAGGATATACGAACTTTACTACACGCTTTAGACATAAAACCAACCGCAATGATTGATATTTCTGACGGGTTGTCTTCAGAAATTATGCACATTTGCAAACAATCAAAAGTAGGTTGTAATTTATATGAAGACAAATTACCGCTCGATCCACAATTGATAAATGTGTGCGAAGAATTCAATATTGACGCCACAACTGTAGCAATAAATGGCGGTGAAGATTATGAATTGCTGTTCACCATTGCAATGGAAGATTTCGAAAAAATCAAAGGCAATCCAAACTTTACCATTATCGGGCACATGACACAAGAAAGTGAAGGGATTCATTTGGTAACTCGCGCCAATACAAAAATCCCTTTAAAAGCGAGAGGTTGGGATGCGATTGCTGAAGAATAAACCTAAAATTACAGAACGTCAACACATAAGTAAATGGGTTTTTCGTGAACTATTTTTAAGTAATAAGTCAAATGAAGATAAAAAATAGCTTCATGAATTCGTTTCCCTATAAAAAATAGTTAGTCTATTTCCATTTCTGGAATGTCTCCGTCAATAATTAAATGAGCTTCGGTTGATGCTATAATGTGCTCTACAGAAATACCAGGTGCGCGTTCTAATAATTTAAATCCTTTTGGGGTGATTTCTAAAACGGCCAATTCGGTAACTACCTTTTTCACACAACCTACACCTGTTAATGGCAAAGTACATTTTTTGAGTATTTTGCTTTCACCAGCTTTGTTTACATGCATCATAGCAACGATAATATTATCAGCAGAAGCTACTAAATCCATAGCGCCTCCCATTCCTTTTACCATTTTGCCAGGAATTTTCCAGTTGGCGATATCGCCATTTTCCGAAACTTCCATAGCGCCAAGAATAGTTAAATCTACGTGTTGCCCTCGAATCATTCCAAAACTCATTCCTGAGTCAAAATAACTTGCGCCCGGCAAGGTCGTAATGGTTTGTTTTCCAGCATTGATAATATCAGGGTCTTCTTCTCCTTCAAAAGGAAAAGGACCCATTCCTAGAACTCCATTTTCACTTTGAAATTCTACCGAAATATCTTTTCTGATATAGTTTGCCACCAATGTTGGAATGCCAATTCCGAGGTTTACAAAATAATTGTTTTTAACTTCTTTTGCGATGCGTTTCGCTATATCGTTTTTATCTAGAGCCATAGTTTTATTTTTTGAATCTTAATTTTACAATTAAATTATCCCTATCGTTTTTCAACTTCAAATTTTCAAATTAAATAATTTTCAAATTATTTTTGTCTCACGGTGCGTTGTTCAATCCTCTTTTCATATTTCTCTCCTTGAAAAATGCGCTGCACGAATATTCCAGGAATATGAATTTGGTTGGGGTCAAGGGTTCCGGCTTCGACTAATTCTTCCACTTCGGCGACAGTTATTTTTGCAGCACCTGCCATGCACGGATTAAAATTTCTGGCTGTTCCTTTAAAGATTAGATTTCCAGCGGTGTCGCCTTTCCAAGCTTTTACAATTGCAAAATCGGCTTTGAAAGCATGTTCCATAACATGCATTTTTCCGTTAAATTCTCGTGTTTCTTTACCAATAGCAACTTCGGTACCGAAGCCTGCAGGTGTAAAAAAAGCGGGGATTCCAGCTTGTGCTGCACGACACCTTTCGGCAAGTGTTCCTTGCGGTATAAGTTCTACATCGAGTTCGCCAGAAAGCATTTGACGCTCAAATTCTGCATTTTCTCCCACATAAGAGGAAACCATTTTTTTGATTTGCTTTTTGTGCAACAGTAAACCAAGTCCAAAATCGTCAACTCCTGCGTTATTAGAAATACAGGTCAATGAATGGGTTTCTTTTTGAACTAATTCGGCAATGCAATTCTCAGGAATCCCGCATAAACCAAATCCTCCGAGCATTATAGTCATTCCGTTTTCAATTCCCATAAGTGCGTCTTGAACGGAGTTTACTTTTTTGTTAATCATATCCTTTTTTAGTTTTTCTGTGTTTTTAGGCACTTCAAAAATAGGGCTTTATTTGTCAAATTTTTCACAATTTTGGAATAAAAAAAGCAATCCTAAAATCAAAATATAAAGATGATTTTGGGGTTTGCTTAAATTTTTATTATTGAATACAAATTTTGATTTATACCGAAACCCTAGCCCAGATGGCAGTGGAAATCCCGCAAAATTGTGAGGCACGAGCAATTTTGTGGATTGCAACGTACAGCTGGATTAGCTCCAAAAAAATTACAAACTAAATTCGTCTGTGTTTTGCTCGGTTTCTGTAGAATCTTTCTTAACTAGTGGCGACCAACAATCTACTTTTATAGAAAGATTATCGGGTCTTTCAAAGTCTTCTTTAGAGATGGTTAACGTTTCATCGTTGTAGCATTTTTTCATTAAAAGTCCCCAAATTGGTAGTGCTGCAACGGCGCCTTGACCGTAAGTGATACTTTTGAAACGTGCCGAACGGTCTTCGCAACCTACCCAAATTCCTGTGACAAGGTTGGGAACCATTCCCATAAACCAGCCGTCGGATTGATTTTGTGTGGTTCCAGTTTTACCAGCAATTGGGTTGGTGAAAACATACGGATAACCGGTAACTCTTTCGTAGCCATAACCGCCGCCTTGAGTTCTTAAGCGAGAGCCAGAGCCTTCTTCGGTAACGCCTTCTAATAATTTTATCACCGCAAAAGCGATGTCTTTATTCAAAACATCGTGCGATTCTGGAATTGGTTCGTATAAAACGACTCCGTTTTTATCTTCAATTCTTGTGATAAATTGTGGTTTGATGTAAACGCCTTGATTTGCAAACGTGCTGTAAGCGGCAACCATGTCTTCCACGGTAATGTCCACGGCACCTAAAGCGATAGATGGTTGCAATGGAATTTCTGATTTTATGCCTAATTTATGTGCCAATGCAACTACGGCTTCTGGACCAACTTTGTCCATTAATTTTGCTGAAACAGTGTTTATGGAGTTGGCTAATGCTTTTTTCAAAGTTACCATTCCACGGTATTTATTGTCAGAATTTGATGGAGTCCAAGATTCGGTTACGTGGTGACGCCCAACAGGAATTGTAAATGGCGAATCGATTATGGAATCGCAAGGCGACATATTTAGTTGCTCAATTGCAGTTGCATAAACGAAGGGTTTGAACGTAGAACCCACTTGTCGTGCGCCTTGAGCAACGTGATCGTACTGAAAATATTTATAATTTATTCCACCAACCCACGCTTTCACATGTCCCGTTTGCGGTTCCATTGACATTAAACCAGTTTGAAGAAAATGTTTGTAATAGCGAATAGAATCTGTTGGCGTCATGATTGTATCTCGTTCGCCTTTCCAAGTAAAAACGGTCATTTTAGTTTTTATGCCAAAAGATTTAATGATTTCGTCATCACTTTTTTCTTGCAATTTTAATTCCCTCCATCGATCAGAAGATTTCATAGCTTGCATCAAAATTTTATCAGTTTCTATTTGTGAAATATTTACGAATGGAGCGTTTTTATTGGTTTTAGATTGGGAAAAAAATTCTTGTTGCAAGTTGGTTAAATGCTCTGTAACTGCCTCTTCTGCATAGGTTTGAATTCGTGAATCAATAGTGGTATAAATTTTCAAACCATCTCTGTAAATATCATATTCAGAACCGTCCGGTTTTTTATTTTCTTTCAGCCAATTTTTCATAAATTCACGAAGATATTCACGGAAATAGGTTGCAATTCCATCTTTGTGGCTTTCGGGGTGAAAGTCTAAAACGATGGGCTGTTTTTCTAATGTAGCTTTTAGATTTTCGGATAAAAAGTTGTTTTTTACCATTTGTCCCAAAACCACATTTCTTCGGCTTTGTACTTTTCCGAGTCTGCGAATTGGATTAAATAAGGAAGGATTTTTAAGCATTCCAACCAACATTGCACCTTCACTAATAGTTAAATCTCGAGGTTCTTTGTTAAAATAAACTTTCGCTGCCGAACGAATTCCTACGGCTGTATTTATGAAATCGGCTTTGTTGAAATACATTGCAATGATTTCATTTTTAGTATATTGTCTTTCTAAACGAATAGCGATAATCCATTCTTTTGCTTTTTGAACGATTCTAAAAGGCAAGAATTTTGAACCTTCTCCGTGAAATAATTGTTTGGCTAATTGTTGTGTCAAAGTACTTGCTCCACCGCTCGTTCCCAAACTTGCAACGGCGCGCAAAGTTCCTCTTCCGTCAATACCTGAATGTTCATAAAAACGTTCGTCTTCGGTAGCTACCAATGCATCAACAAGGTGTTTTGGTAAATCTTGGTATTTTATGGAAGTTCTATTTTCGTTATAAAATTTTCCAATAGTTACTCCGTCAGAGGAGATAACTTCTGTAGCCAAATTTGAATCTGGATTTTCTAAATCTTCAAAAGAAGGCATTGATCCAAAAAGTCCCCAAGAAGCAAATAGAAAAAAGACAGAAAAGCCTCCAAGACCATAAAAAAAGATTTTCCAAAATTTCTTTTTGTAGTATTCGATGTCTTTACCTTGAGGGTTGTTTTTTTTAACTGCCATATTTTTAATCTAATGATTCTATTCTAAAACCAACTTCTGTAATTCCTTCTAAATTTTCTACACCAACGACTTTTCCCGATTGACGCACGACTTGTTTAATGTGGGCTTTATTGTTTTCTGAAGCCTTAAAACGAACATTTTCTTTATAAAAAAGTTTACTTTCTTTTAAATCCGAGAAACCATCACCCAGCAAAGTTCCATCAACATCGGCCATTTGATATTCTAAAGTATCTACTTTTGTGAGTCCGTTGGGTTGTTCCAATGAAACGATTAAAAACAAATTATTGAATTTATAATCGTTGTTGGCTCGCAAGTTTACATATAAATTATACTTTTTTAAAGTGTCTAATTTTGGAAGGTCAAAACTAACCACGGTTTTTTTATTCCATGCACTTCCAACCGATTTATATTCGTCAAAAACTCTTTTTTTATCACAAGAAATCAAGAGTCCAGCAATTAGAATAAAAAGAAAACTACTCTTTAGGCTCATTTTTGATAGCAGGTTTAATGATGTTTTCGTTAGGTCTGATTTTGTTTTCGTTAGGTCTAATTTTATTATCTCCCGATGGATTTGCCTGTTGTTTAGGCTGTTGTTTAGGCTGCGCTGGGCGATTATTATTAGCAACGATTGCGTTTTCTCCTGGACGTTTATTATTTCTATTCGATTTTTTCTTTTTCTTAGGCTGATCAAAACGTGTTAAACTTTCTTGACCCATTGCATTATTGAAATCTTTTTCAGGTTCATCAACGATTTCCAAAGCAAAATCTTCAAGTGATGAAACTTTGTTTTTCAATTTATTTTCAGCAATAATTTCGTTAACCTGTTCAATTTTCAAAACATGCCAATTGGCGAAATTATTGGTATACGCAAACCACATTAATCCCTTGAAAATATCTTGTTTTTGACAAACGGCATCCCCTTTTTCGGTAACTAATTTGGTATCGAAATCTGGAAAACCTTGCAAAGCGTCCATATAAGTATCCAATTCATAGTTCAGGCAACACTTCAGTTTTCCGCATTGACCTGCTAATTTTTGAGGATTTAATGACAATTGTTGGTACCGCGCCGCAGAAGTATTTACACTTCTAAAATCGGTTAGCCAAGTCGAACAACATAATTCTCTACCACAAGAACCAATTCCTCCCAAACGAGCGGCTTCTTGACGAAAACCAACTTGTTTCATTTCAACTCTAGTGCTGAATTCTTTAGCAAAGTCTTTGATTAAAAGCCGAAAATCAATTCGTGCTTCGGCAGTGTAATAAAAAGTTGCTTTTGAACCATCGCCTTGAAATTCAATATCAGAAATTTTCATTTCCAATTTTTGAGCAATCGCTAATTCACGTGCTCTCACCTTCATTGGCTCTTCTTTATCGCGAGCTGTTGACCAAATGTCAATGTCTCTTTGAGAAGCTTTTCTATAGATTTTTAGAACATCAATACTGGTGTGATTGACTCCTTTTTTCTTCATTTGGATTCGTACCAATTCGCCAGTTAATGTTACAATTCCAACATCGTGTCCAGGAGAAGCTTCTGTGGCAACAATATCACCAATGCTTAAAGTAAGTTTTTCAGTATTGCGATAAAATTCCTTTCTTCCGTTCTTGAAACGTACCTCAACGCAATCAAAAGGTGCTTCGCCATTAGGCAAACTCATATTAGAAAGCCAGTCGAAAACGGTTAATTTATTGCAGCTATCGGTGCCGCAAGTCCCATTATTTTTGCAACCCTTTGGCGCTCCGCCATCAGAAGTTGAACAACTTGTACATGCCATAATTTATATGTAGTATTGTGATGAACACAATTTAAGTTCATAAACGATTAATGTGTAAAGATATTATTTTAATTCAAGGTTTATAAGTTTAAAGTTTAAAGTTTTCCAAAAAGAGAAAACCGCTACTGCCAGAAATGGCTATAGCGGTTTTTAGTATAGCTATAATTGTTATGAATAGAACTGTTAAGATCTTTGTCAAAGTTTTGAACTTTGACAAAGATTGAAGCCGTGCATTTTGTTTGTTTTGTCTAATCCTGTTTTTTTTAACGGTTGAAACCGTTGGCTATGGATTTGATTGTCGCGGCATTTATTTCTAATTATATTATTTCCAACGGTTGAAACCGTTGGCTATGGAAACCGATTAAATCATCAATCATTTAGAATTGTTTAATCCGTGAATTTTAATAAATTCATCAAATTCATCTTGACCTTTTTTCTTTAGGTGATGTTGTTTCTGATTTTTTATATAATTATAAACGACCTCTAATTGTGATTCGCTCACGGAATAAGCCGCATAACCTGTTTGCCAAGAAAATTTTTCAAGAATTAGATTTTCTCCATTTATAGAATGAGAAGTACTACCTTTTATTTGCTTGATTACATCGGCTATCGATTTATTGGGATTTAATAAAAACAAAGCGTGAATATGATCTGGCATTCCATTAATGATTCTAACGGGACAACCAAGTTCTATTAATTCCTCCCGAATAGAATCATAAATTTTTTTCTCTATTGAGAAATCTATTAGTTCCTGACGATTTTTTGTTGCCCAAATGGCATGAATCCATAGTTTATTGAAAGAATGTGGCATATATTTTTTATTATTTTAAAAGGTTAAAATCTTTTTGTTTATGTTTTTCATTTTCTTTTCTATCGCCCTGAGGTTCATTTTCTATTGCCTACCCTTGGTTTTTTTATCGCCCACGGTTTCAACAGTGGGAAATTATATTATTCCCAACGGTTAAAACCGTTGCCTATGGTTTTGACATATATTCCAAATTATAACCCAACGGTTAAAACCGTTGGCTTTGGGTTTTTATCCTAAAACTTTATACAATTTATCAGACAAACGAATTCTGAACGAAACTTTAAAAGTACAAATGTCACCCGCAATTGCTTTTTGGACAGTATTTTCGTTAACAAACATCTCTGAAAGTAGCAGTTGCTGTTCGCCAGTTGTTATACCTTTTATAAGAATTCTATCGCCAATATTGATTTCGTTTTCTTCAATTTCGAATTGAGCGATACTCGCTATTGGATAAAAATGAGTTCCTTTTCCAATGAATATTTTCTTAATTTTTGGAGCTTTTGCAACAACTGATTTATTTTCATCAGCAACAAAAATACTATGACTTTCTATATTATTTTTGAACGTTAAAACGTCTGATTTCCCTTTTTTGAAAATTTTATTACCGTTTTTTATGCCACGCCGAACCGCTTTTTGTTCGTCTTCGGGAAGATGAATTATCGAAACACATTCGTCCGAACAACAACCTTCCATTTTGGATTTACACGATTCGCATTGTATAAAAAGTAAGTGACAGCCCTCATTGGCACAATTGGTATGCACGTCGCAAGGAGCGCCACATTGATGGCATTGCGAAACGATATCATCGGTGATTCTTTCGCCCAAGCGGTGATCAAAAACAAAATTTTTACCTATGAATTTACTTTCTAAACCTTCGGCTTTTACTTGTCGCGTATATTCAATTATTCCGCCTTCGAGTTGATAGACATTTTCAAAACCTTTGTGTTTGAAATAGGCGCTGGCTTTTTCGCATCGAATGCCGCCAGTGCAATACATCAACAGTTTTTTGTCTTGTTTGTGTGCCGAAAGTTGGTCTTCGATAATGGGTAAGCTTTCTCTAAAAGTGTCCACGTCGGGTTTTATAGCGCTTGTAAAATGTCCAATTTCCGATTCGTAATGATTTCTCATATCAATCACAATGGTATTTGAATCTTCGAGTAAATCGTTAAATTCCTTCGCTTTCAAGTGAATCCCAATATTGGTAACATCGAATGTTTCGTCAACTAATCCATCGGCAACAATTTTGTCACGGACTTTTACGGTGAGTTTCAAAAACGAATGATCGTCTTGTTCTACGGCAATATTTAATCGGATTCCTTTCATAAAATCATAGACTTCTATGGAATCTTTAAAGGCATAAAAATTATCTGCGGGTAACGAAAGTTGAGCGTTGATGCCTTCATGGGCAATATAAATCCGACCTAAAACTTCGAGTTTGTTCCAAGCAAGAAATAATTCGTTACGGAATTGTGTGGGATTTGAAATTTGCGCATAAGCGTAGAAAGACAACGTGAGTCGCTGTTTTCCGGCATCATCAATCATAATGGCTCGCTCTTCTGCGCTTAATGTGTTGTACAGTTGCATGCTATAAACAGTTTAAGTTGAGAAAATAGTTGTGCAAAAATAGGAAAAAAGGTGCAAAGAAGCAAAGGTTTAAAGGCGTAAAGTAGCAAAGGTTCAGTGACACCTGACAAGTTTTGGAAACCTGTAAGGTGGTACAACTTCTGTTTCTTTTGTAGCGAATTGCCCTTAACTATTTGCAATTGCAATTCCCGCTTTCGGCTATATCTCTTCGCTTCGCTGCGAGGATACCGCCTCAAATGAAATTCACTGAACTCCAATTAAAATAAAAGTGTAGTGAAGTAATCGGGGCTGAGGGAAAAATTATTTAGCTTTCTTTTATTATCTGGCTTTAAAAAATCTGATATAGAAAAATTAAAACTACATTTGAAAATAAATAATGCGAAACAAACCTTCGCCAATCTACCCAAATCTAGGGTGATAAGCGAAGGTTTGTATCGCCTATGAACAAGTTAGCAACATTTTAAAAACGACATCGGTGAAAGGCACTATTTCAACTATATTATTTCTGCTATTAACAACATTTATATATTCTCAAAATACTAAAACGAAGATTGAGGAAAATAAATTTATTGAAAGAAGAGAAAACAAATTCGGAGTTACGGACAGTTTAAAAAACATGATAATTCCATTTGTATATGATTTTATTGAGTTTAAAAATCAAAGACTGATTATCCGAAAGAATAACTTAAATGGTCTTTTTTCTCTTGATAATAAAGAACTTCTCCCTATAGAATTTGAATTTATATTATCGCGGAAAAATGAAAGATTTATTCTTTGGTCAAATAAATCAATATTTGGATTGTCTGATATTAATGGAAAAATTATAATTCCACTACAATATAAGAGTGTTTCTTCTACAGAAAATGATGATTTTTACATAACGGAAAACGGAAAAAATCTAAATGGAGTTTATGATTATAACGGAAAAAACATAATTCCAGAAGAATTCAAATTTTACACAGTTGATAAATATAGAATATTTGCCACAAAAGATAATAAATCACAAATTATAGAAATAAACAATTCGAAAAACAATATAATTTTAGATGAAAAAATTGAATTAATTGAAACTGTTAGACATTATTCAATGGGTGAAAATTTATTTCAAATCATAAAAAAAGAAAAAATGTATATCCGTTTTTAATCATACTCCTGTAATACTTGCTATCACTAGTCT
>NZ_JBBALW010000006.1:0-103438 GCF_040402835.1 Flavobacterium sp. | reverse complement strand
GAAGCCTTTTTTTTGGCTTCTTTTTTATTTACTTTTATCGGACAACAATGATTTTGAATATTAAAAATATATTATTTACTGGTAATTTTTATATCAAATTTACAAATAAATATTATACAACAAACTTTCCTTTTTTTATTTTCATATAAATACCACCAATTAATAACAACAACATCAAAATAGAACTTATCAAGGCGATTGTACTTCCTGTTTTAACAACTTGTGGCTCAAATTTGAATTCAATACTGTGTTTTCCAGAAGGAATTTCCATTGCACGAAGCGCATAATCCGCTCTAAAATAATCCGCTTTTTTACCATCAATATAGACATTCCAACCATCTGCGTAATACATTTCTGAGAAAACAGCCAATCCTGAATTAGGGTTGTTAGAAGTGTATTTTAAATGATTTGGTTTGTAGCTAATCAAAGTAATCATTGCCAAACTATCTTTTACAAAAGTGGTGTTTTTCAATTGTGTTCCAAATTCTTTTTGGTTTACAATCGCACCATTTTTGGTGTCTAAACTATCCAATGCTTTCATTTCTTCATCTGGTGAATTTACGAATTTCACTTTTTGAACAAACCAAGCATTTCCATTGGCATTTGGATTAGAAGTTGGAAATGCTGCACCAGTCGAATCTGTTTGAATAATGTATTTTGTATTCAACATATTCAAAACTTCGGTATTGTTTTTTGCAATTTGATAATCAAATAATTGCTGCATTCTACGAGGTTTAACCGCGCTGTAACCACCAATAGATTGATGAAAATAGGAAGTTCTTGCATTTGCCATATTTCCATTTACTTCAAAAACGCGGTAATGGGTAGAATCGCGAAGGATTTCTAAATCAGAAGCAGTGGGTTGAAAAGGAACGTCAACATCACTTGGATTTACAAAATTCTTAGCATTCAAATAATTTTTATCAATAAAAAACAAGTCAGAAATCATTATGAAACCTACCAAAATAATTGCAGTGTTTTTAGCCAATTTGTTTTTTATGAAAAACCATAAAATTCCAAAAGCAACCAAGACTAAAAACCCAGAACGCAATAAATCAGCAGAATACAAACTTTTTCTATCTTCTTTTAAAGCATCAATAAATTCAGGACCATAATTTTGTAAAAAATAAGCATCACTTCCACCCGAGAAATTAAACTGACTTTTAATTACTAATAAAAATGCTATTATTCCGATAAAAACGCCACCAGAAGTATATAAACCTTTCAATTGTTGGTCTTTTTCTTCTTTAAAAAAGGATTGTAATCCCATAATTGCCAGAACCGGAATACACAATTCTAACACCACTTGAATGGAAGAAACAGCTCTAAATTTGTTATACATTGGAACAAAATCAATAAAGAAATCGGTCAAAATCGGGAAGTTTTTACCCCAAGAAAGTACTAAAGAAACCAAAGCTCCCGCAACAAAAATATACTTTATTTTGCGTTTATCCATAAATAAAGCCAACAAGCAAAGGAAGAAAACTACGGCTCCAATATAGGCAGGCGCTGCAACAATAGGTTGGTCTCCCCAATAAGCAGGCATACTCGAAACGAAATCTTTCGCTTGGTCTTCAGGAACACTTTTGCCAATTAAGAATTCATACATATTCGTATTTGTTCCAATATTTTCTCCATTAGAACCCCCAAAAATTCGAGGGGAAATCAAGTTGAAACTTTCCGCAATTCCGTAGCTGTATTCGGTAATATATTCGTGTGACATTGCATTATCAGAAACGCTTTTGGAACCATCAGGGCTGTAGGTTAATTCACTTTTATTTCGAGTGCTGTATTTTGCATATTCGGCTGTAGCCAATAAATTAGTAGCATTCGCACCAATGGCTAAAATTCCTGCAATTGCAAAAACTCCCAATGAATAAAATAAGGTCTTGAAATCCTTTTCTTTGGCATAATTATAAATGTAATAAAACGAAATTATTAGAATTAAAAACAATAAATAATAAGTCATTTGAAAGTGATTGGCATTCAATTCCAAGGCTGCGGCAATCATTGTAAGCAAACCGCCAACAAGAAATCTACGTTGGAAAACCAAAAGAACTCCAGCAACAACTAACGGCATATACGCAATAGCGTGGGCTTTTGCATTATGACCAACACCTAGAATAATTATCAAATAGGTTGAAAAACCAAAGGCCAAAGCACCAAAAAAAGCTTTCAAAGGATCTGCTTTTAAGACTAATAACAAGACATAAAACCCTAAGAAATAAAGAAATAAGTAATCGGCTGGTCTTGGCAAAAATCGTAAAGTAGCATCAAATTTATTAATATATTCGTGCGGATAATTAGCCCCCAATTGATACGTTGGCATTCCTCCAAAAGCAGAGTTAGTCCAATACGGTTCTGCATTTTCAGTAGCTCGGAAGTCATTTTGCTCCTTTGCCATTCCTGTATATTGAGCAATATCGGATTGCGCAATTTTCTTGCCTTGAAGAACTGGATAAAAATATAATAGGGAAATTAAAATAAAACCAAAAACGGCAATTGCGTGAGGATAAATTCTTTCTAATCTTTTCATTTTTTATTTTTAGATGACTGTAAAAGTAAAAAATAAATTAAACAAATCTGAATTTAAAAAAGCAAATACATCCAGTGACTATTCTATTTCTTCAAAATCAACATATTCGCCTACTTTTTTAGTTTCACGAGGTTTTGAAGCTGTTGAAGTATTGGAAACTTTTTCCTCTTGATTGTTAGGATTTTGTTGGTTTTGATATTGTTGTTGGAAATTTTGACCTGCTTTTTCAACTACTTTTTTCACCATTATTGGCAAAAGTAAACGCGCCAAAAACTTGAAAACATAATAAAACATTAATAGGTAGCAAATAGTTTCAATAAAACCTGAAAAAGAAGCCGTTTCCATAATCAAAATAATTTATGCAAAAATAATAAATCAATTTACAAATTACGCAAGAATTTTAAAATATGATTCTTAAATAAATAATAAATTATGGTACATTTGAATTGAAATAAATCTAAACCCAAAATTATGACCCAAGGCAATGCTTTTTTTCTAATAGTAGTATTATTTACAACATCAATACTTAATGCGCAATATACAGATGTAATCAATTCCAATCGTCCAGGAAAATCTATGGCAGCATTTTCAGTAGGGAAAACAGTAATTCAAGCTGAAATGGGTTTTTACGGAAGTACCGAAAAACACGACCTTTTGGGTTACGAAGCGAGAGGAATTGGGACTGATTTAAACCTTCGTTACGGTACTTTTTTGGAACAATTAGAATTCAATCTCGATTTGCAATATCAAAATGATACCTACAAGACTGATTTTGAAAATTATAGAAGAAAAGCCTTCAAACAATCAACTTTTGGTGCGAAATACCTGATTTATGACCCAAACAAAAACTATGAAGCAAAAGTTGATTTATTAAGTTGGAAAGCCAATCATAAATTCAAATTCAGAACCTTACTTCCTGCAGTTGGAATTTATGCAGGCATGAATCTCAATCTATCTAACAATGAATTTTCATTTCCTACAGACCCAAAAATTAGTCCAAAAGCAATGTTGATTACTCAAAATCAACTAGGAAGATCGGTAATTATAACTAATATTATTGCAGACAAAATAGGAACTGAATTTCCGTCCTATGGATATATCGCAACACTTACTCATGGTTTCAATCCAGAATGGATAGGTTTTTTAGAAACACAAGGGTACATAAGCAATTTTTATGCAGATAATGTAGTACGAGGTGGGGCAGCCTATTTAATTCAAGAAAATATTCAAATTGATGCCAACTTAGCAGTGAATTTCAAAAACACTCCTTCCCTTTTTGTAGCTGGAATTGGAATTTCTTGGCGTTTTGATGAAAATTATAATGAAGTAATGCTGAGAACTCCTAAATCAAAATCTGAAAAAGATAAAAAAGGAAAGGGCAAAAAAGAGAAAGATAAAGATAAAAGCAAAAAACGAGTTGATGAAGTTCCAGCTTCAAAAGGCAAATAAAATATGATTACAATAAAAGAAGCGATTACAAAAAAAGAGCTAACAGAATATATAAAATTCCCGTTTTCATTATATAAAAACAATGAATTTTGGGTACCGCCAATTATTGCCGATGAATTAGAATCATTTGATAAAACCAAAAATCCAGCTTTTGAGAACGCAGAAGCCTCCTTTTATTTGGCGTATAAAAACAATGAAATAGTAGGGCGAATTGCCGCTATAATTAATTGGAGCGAGGTCAATGACCAACAAAAAAAGAAAGTCCGTTTTGGTTGGTTTGATGTAATTGACGATATTAAAGTTACCAAAGCACTTCTTGAAAAAGTATCTGAATTAGGACGAAAATACAATTTGGAACATGTGGAAGGCCCAATGGGATTTTCCAATTTAGATAAAGTTGGCGTGCTTACAGAAGGTTTCGACCAATTAGGAACTATGATTACGTGGTACAATCATCCCTATTATGCGACTCATTTTGAGCAATTGGGATACGTTACCGAAAAGGAATATTTAGAAAACAAATTCCCTTTCGAAAATGTAAAATTGGAGTATTTCGACAAAGCACAGGAATTAATAAAAAGACGGTACCAACTCAAAGCGCTCAATTTCAAAAAAACCAAAGATGTCATGCCGTATGTGGATAAAATGTTCGATTTATTCAATGCTTCGTATGTCAGCTTATCTTCATTTGTGTCGATTTCTGATATTCAAAAAGAGTATTTCAAGAAAAAGTATATCAGTTTTATAAACCCCGAATACATCAAATTTGTAGAAGATAAAGATGGAAATTTGGTTGCTTTTGCCATTGTAATGCCCAGTTTTTCTAAAGCCTTGCAAAAAGCAAATGGTAAATTATTCCCTTTTGGATTCCTTCATTTACTAAATGCTCGAAACCATAGCAAAGATGTGACTTTTTATCTTATCGGCGTGCATCCCGACTATCAAAATAAAGGCGTTCACGCAATAATTTTCAAAGAATACCATACTACTTTTACTGAAAAAGGAATTCAAAATTGCATCCGAACACCAGAATTAGCCGACAATCATGCCATTCATTTACTTTGGAAAAACTTCGACCCCAAAATCATTTGCCGAAGAAAAACGTTCAGAAAAGAATTAGGAAATTAAAATATATTAACCCGAGGCTGATCCTAAAGGAATTCTTTTGATTAAAAAAGATGCTGATTTTAATTTAAAGGTTTTATCAATACAACATTTGAATTTCTTTAATTCCAAAAGTTTCGACGACATCATTTTCTAATAAAACAGCCAATTGCCCAAAAGAATTCACATTTTGAATTATTCCCATAAACTTTTCATTTTTGGAATTGCAAAAAGGCATTGGAACCCCTTTTTTGAAAAGTTTTTGATTGTATTCCAACCATAAATAGGATACTAAACCATTTTTCAAAACAGAAACATTTATTTTTATTGCATCAATAATTTTGAAAAGTAGTATTTCTTTATCAAATTCAGAACCCATTACAACCGCTAAAGAAGTTGCTTTTGGAAGTCCATCAAAATTAATTTGGTTCACATTTAGACCAAATCCAATGATAGAAACAATTTCACTATTATTTTTAATAGTGTTTTCAATCAAAATGCCCGCAATTTTTTTATTATCTGACAATATGTCGTTTGGCCATTTTATAGCTAAATTTGGAATGTTATAGGTTTCTAATGTCGAAAGAATAGCAACTGCAATAGCAACATTAAGATCAAAAATTTCAGTATTGTTTTTTAAAACATCTTTTATTAAGACGCTAACAATAAGGTTCTTACCAATTTCAGAATCCCACTTCGCCCCCATTTGACCTTTGCCATTGGTTTGATTTTCGGCTGAAACAACGGTAAAATTTTCTAGCATTTCTTTGCCTAACAAAGCCTTTAGGAAATCGTTCGTAGAATCTATGGCATCGAGTTTGATTAATTTCATATAATTAAAAGAGTGCTACAGTATTTAAACTTGTGTTAAGGTTCAAAATTAAGCACAAAAAATGGTAACTTTGCAAAAAATATAAAAATTTTAAATGGCTAAAAAAAACAATAGCAATGATGTTTTACTAACAAACATTATTAAGGGAATAGAAGAAGTAAAAGGAAATGATATTGACATTTTAGATTTGAGAGATATTGATAATTCAGCCTGTGATTATTTTGTTATTTGTAATGGTAATTCAAATACTCAGGTAAATGCAATTGTGAATTCTGTTCAAAAAACGGTTTCAAAAGAAATAAAAGATAAGCCTTGGCACGTGGAAGGAATGGAAAATGCAGAATGGGTTTTGATGGATTATGTGAATATTGTAGTTCACGTATTTCAAAAAAACATCAGAGAATATTACAACATCGAAAGCCTTTGGGGCGATGCAAAAATTACAACAATTGCTAATAAATACTAAAGATTTTATATTAAATGGCTACAGAAAACAATCAAAACCCTAAAAAAATTAAAATCAATCCTTGGTTGATTTATGGTGCAGTTGCATTGATTTTTTTATTCATAAGTTTCATGACTGGAGGTTCTAGCTTTGAAGAACCGCTAAAAACATCTTCATCAAAATTCAACGAATACCTTGAAAAAAGTCAAGTTGAAAAGGTAATTGTTTATAACAAAACGGAAGCCGATGTTTTTCTAACAGCTTCGGCATTAAAAGAACCAATTCACAAGGCTGTTGCAAAAGATTTATTAAACAGGCCCAATAAAGGACCTCATTATACATTTGATATTGGAAATGATCAAATATTCCAAAATAAGTTGGAAGCCGCAGTAAAAGCAGGACAATTGAAAGAATACAGCTTCTTGCCTAAAAGCAATTGGAGTGAACTTTTACAAATGATTCTTCCCTTTGTCCTTATATTAGGACTATGGATTTTCATCATGAGAAGAATGAATGGAGGCGCAGGCGGCGGAGCTGGGGGTCAAATTTTCAATATTGGAAAATCGAAAGCCAAACTATTTGATGAAAAAACAGATATTAAAACTACTTTCAAAGACGTAGCAGGACTTGAAGGAGCTAAAGAAGAAATACAAGAAATTGTTGAATTCTTGAAAAATCCTGAAAAATATACCAATCTTGGTGGTAAAATTCCAAAAGGAGCTTTGTTAGTTGGTCCTCCAGGAACTGGAAAAACATTATTGGCTAAAGCGGTGGCTGGAGAAGCACAAGTTCCATTTTTCTCTTTATCTGGTTCAGATTTTGTGGAAATGTTTGTTGGTGTTGGAGCTTCAAGAGTTCGTGATTTATTCAAACAAGCGAAAGAAAAGTCACCTGCAATTATCTTTATTGATGAAATTGATGCTGTTGGTAGAGCCCGTGGAAAAAGCAACATGTCTGGAGGAAATGACGAACGTGAAAACACACTAAACCAGTTACTTACAGAAATGGATGGTTTTGGAACCAATTCAAATGTAATTGTATTAGCCGCAACCAACAGAGCTGATGTTTTGGATAAAGCATTGATGCGTGCGGGTCGTTTTGACAGACAAATATTTGTTGATTTACCAGATGTTCGTGAAAGAAAAGAAATTTTTGATGTTCACCTTGCACCTTTGAAAAAAGTAGAAGGATTAGATACAGATTTTTTAGCAAAACAAACCCCCGGATTTTCAGGAGCTGATATTGCAAATGTATGTAATGAAGCTGCTTTAATTGCTGCAAGACACAACAAAACTGCTGTTGACAAACAAGATTTTCTTGATGCTGTTGATAGAATTGTAGGTGGATTAGAAAAGAAAAACAAAATTGTAACCCCTGAAGAAAAAAGAGCAATTGCTGTTCATGAAGCCGGACACGCAACGGTAAGTTGGATGCTTGAACACGCAGCTCCACTAATAAAAGTGACTATTGTTCCTCGCGGACAAAGTTTAGGAGCAGCTTGGTATTTACCTGAAGAACGATTGATTGTTCGTCCAGATCAAATGCTTGATGAAATGTGTGCAACAATGGGCGGAAGAGCTGCTGAAAGAGTCGTTTTTGATAAAATTTCTACTGGTGCTTTGAGTGATTTGGAAAAAGTTACAAAACAAGCTAGAGCAATGGTTACGGTTTATGGATTGAATGATAAAATTGGTAATATTACTTATTATGATTCGTCAGGGCAAAGTGAATATAACTTTTCAAAACCATATTCTGAAGATACTGCAATGATAATTGACAAAGAAATTTCATTGTTGATTGAAGGACAATACCAAAGAGCGATTCAAATTCTTAATGAAAATAAAGACAAACTGAATTTATTAGCCGATATATTAATTGAGAAAGAGGTTATTTTCAAGGACGATTTAGAAGCTATTTTTGGAAAAAGAAGCTTTGATAAAAATTTAATGGAAGAAACTTCGCTTTAAAATAGAATATTTATTACTTTTTTTAAAAAAATCTTAATTCAAAAATGCTTTTGAATTAAGATTTTTTTATCTTTGGATGTTTTGTATAAACAAACTAAATATTTTAAGTAATAGTATGAGTCTTTTTAGAAAATTTTTTGGTTCTGGTGAGGAATCCTCTGAAGAGGAAAGCCACAGTGAATTCAACCGTTCAGCAACAGACTTATCATTACCAGTTGATGAAAGATTTACATTTAACTTCAAAAAAAATGGAGGTAAATTTTTATACTGTGAAAATCTTGGGGAAGTTAAAGAACACTTTGAAAATATTTTAGAAGAAAACGATTGGTTTGAATCTGAAGTTTTATGTTTTGATCCCGGTTTGTACAGTATGTTAGATGATAATAAACTAACGTATGAAAAACCATTAAATCCTAAATTCCTTCTAGCTACTTGCGAAAATTTAATTGCTGAAGAAGGTTCAATCTTGTTTTCTTCAAATCAAATTAAGCAAAAAAAACCAAATGAATTACCTACTAACATAATTATTTTCGCAAAAACAAGTCAAATTGTTGAAAGTACTAGTGATGGACTACGAATGATTAAGAAGAAATATGAAAAAAATTACCCTACAAATATCACTACTATAAAATATTTTGAAAAAGTTAAAGAAGATGACTTTTTACACTACGGAAGTTCTGCTAAAAATTTATATTTATTGCTTTTAGAGGATTTATAAGATGAATGAAACTCTAAAAAGGGCCGTTTCAGGGTCTATTTATATCATTTTGTTACTTACTTCGATTCTGTATTCTACAGAAAGTTTTTTTGTGTTATTTGGGATATTTTTAACAATTACTATATATGAATTTTGCAATTTAGTTCAAATAAATAAAGTTTTCCCTATTCTTTTTGGTAATATCTTTTATACTTCAGTGACTTTAATTAGCCATTATAATTTAGTAGTTTCAAAAACTATAAATGAAATATTTAAAACTAATATTTCTTTTACAGTAAATATAGAACTACTAGATATAGTTTTATTAAGTATAGCAATCATAGTATCTATCAAATGTATCTTTTTTTTGTTGTATGATAAAATTCAAAAAGTAAGTGTTTCATCTAAATATATCTACTTATTAGGTTACATTATTCTACCATTTATTTTTATCACTAAAATTTCTTTCGGTGTAAAAGACTATAACCCAAAAATTATTATTGGACTCTTTATATTGATTTGGACTAATGATACTTTTGCATATATAGTAGGCAAATCGATAGGGAAAAATAAACTGTTTGAAAGAATATCGCCAAAAAAAACTATAGAAGGGTTCTTTGGAGGAATCATTTTTGCAATATTTGCAGGCTATTTAATATCAAAATATTACATTAAAGCTACCTCTCAATTTAGTGGAAAATCAATCTTAATTTGGACTATAATTTCAATTTTAGTTGGGATTATGGGAACAATTGGAGATTTAATTGAATCTAAGTTTAAAAGAATTGCTGGCGTAAAAGACAGCGGAAAAATAATGCCCGGGCATGGAGGGATTCTAGATCGACTAGATAGTGTTATATTTGTAGCGCCATTTGTATTTTTATTTTATAAAATTTTGAATTATGTTTCATAAAGAAGGAGGGAAAATTATCTTAATTGCAACTACACTAACGGTTGCGTTTTTATTATTAGCAGACACATTTATTGCAACTATTTGGTTGCAGAAAGCAGTAGAGATTACGATATTGTTGTTTTTACTTTTGATTTTACAATTTTTCAGAAATCCTGAAAGAACAGTTGAGATTAATGACAATAATATTATTGCGCCAGTTGACGGAAAAGTTGTTGTGATTGAAGAGGTATTTGAAGGGGAATATTTTAAAGATAAAAGGCTTCAAGTTTCTATTTTTATGTCACCTATAAATGTGCATGTAACAAGATATGCTTTGAATGGAGAAGTGAAATTTAGCAAATACCATCCGGGTAAATTTCTGGTTGCTTGGCATCCAAAGTCAAGTGAAGAAAATGAAAGAACTACGGTTGTTATTGAAAACCGTGTATTTGGAGAGGTTTTGTACCGACAAATAGCAGGTGCATTGGCAAGAAGAATTGTAAATTACGCTGAAGAAGGAATGCAAGTAATTCAAGGTACGGATGCTGGTTTTATTAAATTTGGTTCAAGAGTAGATTTGTTCTTGCCATTAGGTACCCAAATTAATGTAAAATTGAATGATAAAGCAATTGGAGGGAAAACAATAATTGCGATAAAATCGTAATGAAACAAAAAGATTTAGATACAAGATTTGCGGAAGCCGTTGAAATTGCTTCTACTATGGTACAGGAATCATTGCCTCAAGATGTGCAATTACGGCTGTATGCCTATTATAAACAAGCAACTTTCGGCACTCTTAATAGTAATCAAAATTCAAATTTTGATTTGAGAAATGCGTTCAAAACCAATGCATGGATGCAAATAAGTCATTTATCTATGGATGAAGCTAAGGAACTTTATATCGAAAATATAATGTCATTATATAAAAAATAACCAATCATGAAAAAGGCAAATTTATATTTATTGTGTTTTTCTATATATTTAGTAATAGTATCGTGTAATAATAAAAAACTTACAGAGGTAGTTGAAGTACCACTTCCTTCTGCCGTAGAAAAATACACGATAGGATCTCCTGACGATATTGAGGCGGAAAAAGGAACGTTTGAATTAGTCAAATTACCTTACAAGTATGATGCTGTTTCCCCTGAAATTGATGCGAGAACGATGGAACTTCATTATTCTAAACATTATCTTGCCTATGCAAATAGCTTAAATAAAGCTATAAAAAATACTGATTTTGAAAGATTAACTATTGATGAAATTTTATCAAAATCTGTAGCAGACAGTTTGAATTTAAGAAATAATGCCGGTGGATATTACAACCACAGTTTGTTTTTTGAATGTATAGGACCAAAAGCAGGCGGACTACCAAAAGATACTTTGGCGATTGCCATTACTAAAGATTTTGGCTCTTTTGAAGGCCTTAAAAATCAATTTAAAAATGCTGCCAACAAACAATTTGGTTCTGGTTGGGCTTGGTTAATAGTCGATAAAACTGGAAAACTACAAATTACAACCACAACCAATCAAGACAATCCTTTGATGCCAAAAGCTATCGTTTCTGGAACTCCAATATTAGCGTTAGATGTTTGGGAACATGCGTATTATTTGGAATATCAAAATAAAAGAAAAAATTATATCGATGCTTTTTTTAATATTATAAATTGGAAAGTCGTTGGAGAAAAATATGAAAAAGCTATAAAAAAAGAATAGCTAATTTTGAAATTTATGTATTTTAAACCCATTAGAACCCGCCAATAATGAAAAAAATATTCCCAGTTTTACTTTTATTATTAATAACTTTCTCCAGCTGCGAGAAGGATGATATTTGTGATGCAGCAACGGCCACAACACCAAAATTAATAATAGAATTTTACGATATTTTAAATCCAACAGTTTTAAAAAACGTAACCAATTTAGCAGTTAAAGAATTTGGAAGTACTACTGTTCTTGGTTTTGCAAGTGCAAGTAAAATCCAATTGCCATTAAAAACCAATGAAGATATAACTAAATATAGTTTGATTTTGAATAGCACAGATGTAACTATTGCAAATGAAGATTTTTTGCAATTCAATTACACTCGACAAAATATTTTTGTGTCGAGAGCTTGTGGCTATAAAACTATTTTCACATTAGACCCAATAACTCCATATATTAAAACTGATATGTCATCTCCAAATGGATATTGGATTCGAAATATAACTGTTGCAACCTCAAACATAACAACTGAAAATGAAACACACATCAAAATTTACTTTTAGTATTGCACTAATTTTGCTGTCGTTTTTAGTAAATGCACAACAGAAAAAAACAGACAGTATTCCTCCAAAAATTGAACGATTCGGAATTCGAGTTGGCGCCGATTTATTCAAATTAACTCGTTCTTTTTATGATAAAAATTACAAAGGAATTGAATTTGTTGGGGATTACCGACTCACGAAAAACTACTATTTGGCAGCCGAATTAGGAAATGAGAACAAAACTACCGACGATGATAGATTGAATACCACCGCAAAAGGCACCTATATTAAAGCTGGTTTTGATTATAATTCCTACGAAAATTGGTTGGATATGAGAAATATGGTTTTTATTGGGTTGCGTTACGGTGCAAGTACGTTCAGCCAGCAACTCAATAGCTATAAATTATACAATACTTCAACTTATTTTCCTGAAGCGCCAACAGTTGTTTCTGGAGAAACATTCAACGGATTATCAGCACAATGGTTTGAAGTTGTGGTTGGAATGAAAGCCGAAGTTTTGAAAAATATCTATGTTGGTTTCAGCGTTAGAATGAATAAAATACTTTCAAATACCAAGCCTGAAAACTTCGATAATTTATATATTCCAGGTTTTAATAGAACCTATAATGGCGATTTTGGTGTAGGTTTTAACTATACTGTTTCCTACTTTTTACCGCTATATAAAACAAAATCTTCACCGAAAAAACTGGTAAAAAAAAATAAATAGTTACTTGATTTTTTTAATTCCTTTGATAAACATCCATTTCATAAACAACTTTTCCCCGTCATTTGTTTTTACCGCTTGAAATTTAGGAGCCAAAAGTGTTCCTACTGCAAATGCCGTAAATGGAATCCAAAGTCCAGTTAAGTAAGTGTAACGTTCAATTAAATAGCGTCCCAAAATAAACAAAGTTGCAAAACACAACAATTGAAAAACAAACGCTTTTACTTGTAATTTTGTCATAATTCTTAAATTTAATATTATTCTGTAGGATTTTCTACCACTTGAAATTTCGTTCTTTTGCTACCTTCATACATTTCGTATTTTACCAAACGAGCTTCAATACTTGCATTGAAAAGTTTGATTTTTCGAGATGGTTTTAATCCAACATATTTCAAAGCTTCTAAATTTCCTGTAATGAACCATGCATTGGTACCAGGATAATTTTTCTTTAAAGTATCGCCAATATTTTTGTAAAATTCTTCCATATGAATGTCCAAACGCTCATCATAAGGCGGATTAAAAACGATATGCAATTTTCCTTCTGATGTTTTTTCAGTGTCAAAAAAATTGCGTTCTTCAATATTGATATATTCGTCTAAATTGGCGTTTTTAATATTGTCTTTTGCTTTATTTACGGCACTTGGTGCTTTGTCAAAACCTTTTATTGAATAATGAAATTCACGAACTCTTTTCATTAATGATTCCAAAATTGAATCAAATAAATCATTATCCCAATCGTTCCATTTCTCAAATGCAAACTCTTTTCTATTAATATTAGCTGGAATATTACAAGCAATCATCGCTGCTTCAGCAAGAAAAGTTCCCGATCCACACATAGGATCTAAGAAATCAGTTTGACCATCCCAACCAGAAAGCATTAAAATTCCCGCAGCCAAAACTTCATTTATAGGAGCAATATTGGTCGCCGTTCTGTAACCTCGTTGGTGTAATGAATTTCCAGAAGTATCTAAGGCAATTGAAACTTGGTCTTTATCAATATGAATATTAATTCTTAAATCAGGATGAATTTTATCAATACTTGGGCGTTGTCCCGTTCTATCTCTAAATTGATCCACAATAGCGTCCTTACATTTTTGTGAAACAAATTCCGAATGATTAAAATTATCAGAATGTACCGTTGCATCAATCACAAAAGTTTGGTTTGCACCAATAAATTTGGACCAATTAACACCTTGAACACCTTTATATAAATTTTGTTCGTTCGTAGCTTTGAAAAAATAAATTGGTTTTAATACCTTTAAAGCAGTTCTCAAAGATAGGTTTGCTTTGTACATAAAACCCTTGTCTCCTTTGAAACTAACCATTCTCACACCCTGTTCTACCTCTTGCGCACCAAGCATTTTCAACTCATTTGCTAAGATTTCTTCAAAACCAAAAAAAGTTTTGGCAATCATTTTAAAATTTTCCATACCTCACTAACCCCCAAAGGGTCAATTGTTATCGTTATATTTGGCAAAAATAGTCTAAATTTGTATTTTAAATGAAATTCAAATTAATAAATGTCAGATTTAAAAAATACAAACTCTCAAACTGCAAATTCTAAAGCCCAAAATTGGTTCGCCTCTTGGTTCGATTCGCCTTATTATCACATCCTTTACAAAGAACGAGATGAGGAAGAAGCGCAGTTGTTTATGGACACCATCGTTCATTATTTAAATCTACCCGAAGATGCTAAAATTTTAGATTTGGCTTGTGGAAAAGGGCGTCATTCCATTTATTTAAACCTATTAGGATTTGATGTTACAGGTGCAGATTTGTCATCAAATAGTATTGCTTTTGCAAAAAAATCCGAGAATGAAACCTTACATTTTGTAGAACACGATATGCGTAAACCATTCGAACAAAAATTCGATGCCATATTAAATTTATTCACAAGTTTTGGTTATTTTGAAAATGATGAAGACAATTTAACGACATTAAAAGCCATAAAAGAAAGCATTTCAGAGTACGGATTTGCCGTAATTGACTTTATGAATGTGCCAAATGTCTTGACTAATTTAGTTCCCGACGAAGTGAAAACGGTTGACAATATTGACTTCCACATCAAACGATATTTAAAAGACAATCATATTTATAAAGAAATAGATTTTGAAGATAACGGAGAAAAATATCATTTTACCGAAAAAGTAAAAGCCTTAACATTACAAGATTTTGAATCCATGATGGAACAAGCAGATATTTATTTATTAGATATTTTCGGTGATTATCGCTTGAAAAAATTCCATAAATTAGAAAGTGAAAGATTAATAATGATTTTCAAATAATGAACACTTATTTCCCCTTACTTTTACCACTATTATCTGTATTAATTGGATATATAATTGCATTATTCCTAAAACCAGAAGCCAAGAAAAACTTAAAATTACTATTGGCTTTCAGTGGTTCATTTTTGCTTTCATTAACCGTTATGCGTTTATTGCCAACGCTTTATGAATCACAAAACTCATCGGTTGGATTGTATATTATGTTCGGGATTTTATTCCAAATCATCTTAGAATTTTTCTCAAAAGGCGCCGAACACGGACACGTTCACGGTCACGAAAAAATGTTCAAAATGCCTTGGCTTTTATTCATAAGTTTGTGTATTCACGCACTTTTAGAGGGTTTTCCAGTGAGTCACCAACACGAATTGGCAATAGGAATCGCCATTCATCATTTTCCAATTGCAATCATTTTGACCACATTTTTTGTAAATGCACAATTGAATAAAAAAGCGATATTTTTATTTATGATTTCGTTTGCAATTATGACGCCTTTGGGAACGTTACTTTCGGATATTCTTCCCTTTTTAAACGATTATTACACCCAAATTACTGCGGTTGTCATTGGAATTTTGTTCCATATTTCCTCAACCATAATTTTTGAAAGCAGCGAAGGACACAAATTTAATATTGCCAAAATTTCAATGATTATTTTAGGAATTGCAATGGCTTATTTTATTTAATTTGGGCGTGACCTCGTTTAGAACATTTCGAGGTACGAGACAATTTTCGTTTAACGAGGTCGGGCTTTACGTTGCAAGTCCTCGTCAAGTTCCGCTACGCTACATTTGTCTGTGGGCTTTTCACTGCAATCCCTCACGCGAAAAAAAACTGCAATTGCTCAAAATTACAATAGTCCTTTCAATAAAAACTTTGTAACTTTGAACTTGAATCTTTGAACCTAAAAAATGACTTTTATAAAAACCACCGAACAATCCTCAAAATACGAACATTTAGAAAAAATGTCGGTTCAGGAATTGATATTTAATATCAATCAGGAAGATAAAACTGTCCCTTTTGCAGTGGAAAAAGCATTGCCGCAAATTTCACTCTTGGTTGCTCAAATAGTAGCTAAAATGCAAATAGGAGGACGCCTTTTTTATATTGGCGCAGGAACTTCCGGTCGGTTAGGAATTGTAGATGCTTCAGAATGTCCGCCAACTTTTGGAGTTCCTTTTGATTTGGTAAATGGAATCATTGCTGGTGGCGACAAAGCCATTCGCAGAGCGGTAGAAAATGCCGAAGATAATGCAACACAAGCGTGGATTGATTTACAAGAACATGCCATTTCTGAAAATGATGTTGTCATTGGAATTGCGGCTTCAGGAACTACACCTTACGTTATTGGAGGTTTGAAAGCGTGCAATGAAAATAATATTAGTACAGGTTCTATTTCGTGTAATGCAGAAAGTCCGCTTTCGCAAACAGCAAAATTCCCAATAGACGTGGTAGTTGGCGCCGAATTTGTAACTGGAAGTTCCCGAATGAAAGCAGGAACAGCACAAAAATTAGTACTGAATATGATTTCAACGGCAACGATGATTCAATTAGGAAAAGTCAAAGGAAATAAAATGGTTGATATGCAATTGAGCAACAGCAAATTAGTGGATCGTGGCGTAAAAATGATTATGGGTGAAATTCCTGTAACGTATGAAATTAGTGCAGAATTATTAGATAAATACGGAAGTGTCAGAAAAGCAGTTGATCATTATTTAAATAAAAAAAAATAAAAATGAAAACAGAAAAAGACCTATTGAACAAAGGAATAAAATTTTTGACAATTGCATTGCCTTGTCTGTTTATAGGGCCTGCGATTATTCATTTTGGTTTTATAAACAAGCTACAACCTACATTTTATTTGATATTAGGAATTGGAATTGCAATTTGTATTACAGCAATGGCATTACTGTTTTTAGGATTAAATACTATAATGAAAAGCCTTTTTGGCAAATAAATGGAAAACTTAATTAACGTTAACCAGACTTTTGAAAAAGTTAATTTTATAAATAAAAAAGTCAATAATCGGGAGTTTGAAGGTTGTGTTTTCAAGAATTGTGATTTTTCAAATAGTGATTTTTCTAGTAATACATTTATAGATTGCGAGTTTTTCGATTGCAACCTATCGGTGACTAATTTGAGAGGAACGGGATTGAAAACGGTAGATTTTATTAACTGTAAATTGCTTGGAATTCAGTTTCATGAATGCGATGATTTTTTATTTAACGTCAGTTTTGAAGAATGCGTTTTAGATTATGCCTCGTTTGCCAATAAAAAAATGTTGAAAACAAAATTTATGAATTCATCTTTGAAAGAAGTTACTTTTATTGGCGCAAATTTATCAAATTCTGTTTTTGAGAATAGCAATTTGGAAGGGGCCATTTTTAATGATACACAATTGACTGCTGTAGATTTTACTTTGGCACAAAATTTCAAAATTGACCCAGAGTTTAATCCAATGCGGAAAGCAAAGTTTTCATCGCAGGGAATCGTTGGATTATTGGATAAATATGATATTAAAATTGAGTAATATGAGCGTAACTGATTCTTATTTAGAAAGTGCTAAAAGCCAATTTTCATATTATAAAACATTGGGTGAAAAAGCAATAAATCAATTGACAGAAGAACAACTTTTTATTTCAACAAATGAAGATTCCAATAGTATTGCAACAATTGTGAAGCATATTTCAGGAAATATGATTTCACGCTGGACTGATTTTTTTACTTCCGATGGTGAAAAAGAATGGCGTAATCGGGATAGCGAGTTTGAAGAAACTATAAAAACAAAAGAGGAACTAATGATTTTTTGGAATAAAGGTTGGGATTGTTTTTTTGAATTACTGTTCTCTTTAAAACCAGAACAATTATCAGAAATCATTTATATTAGAAATGAAAAACACACTGTAATTGAAGCAATTAATAGACAATTAGCGCATTATCCATATCATATTGGACAAATTGTTTTTTATGCTAAACAATTAAAAAATAGTGAATGGGAAAGTTTATCAATAAAGAAGAATAAATCAAAGAATTACAATGATGAAAAATTCTCGCAAGATAAAAAAGCATGAAATAGTTGAGAAAATATGATATTAATATAGAATAACTAGCCCTGATGGAAGGGAAAATCCCGAGCTTTTTAGCGAGGATTTGGAATGACAGCAGGATTAGCTTCAAAAAAAAATAAAAATGAAAAAAATAATATTCTTTGTGCCACTTTTGATTTTGACATCGTGTTATGATGTAGAACGAAATTGCAAGGACTTTAAAACGGGCAAGTTTCAGTTTGATTTTGTCGTGAATGGCGTTAAGAAAACAACAGTTTTTGAGCGTTCAGAGACGTTACAAATCGAGACTTACGAAGGCAAAACCGATACGGCAACGGTGCGTTGGGTGAACGATTGCGAGTTTGTTTTACAGAAATTACACCCAAAAAACATTCAAGAAAAAAAGGCAATTAGTATGAGAATAGTGTCAACTACGAAAAATTCTTATACCTTTGAGTTTGGAATAATTGGAAGTGATGAAAAGCAAAAAGGAATTGCTAAAAAACTTTAGATTATCAAAATTATAATACAAAAATAATTTTTTACAACTAAATAAATGGAAGTTTTTTTAAACCCAAGCGCCTGGATTGCCTTATTAACATTAACATTTTTAGAAATCGTATTAGGAATTGATAATATCATTTTTATTTCGATTGCTACTGGGAAATTACCCTCTGAAAAAAGAAAAAGAGCTACAAAAATCGGAATGTTTTTGGCAATGTTTATGCGAATTGCTCTTTTGATGGGAATTTCTGTGTTGATTGCTATGAAAGAAGCATGGTTTACATTTGATTACAGTTGGTTTTCCGCTCAAATTACAGGGCAAAGTCTGATTTTATTGTTTGGAGGATTGTTTTTACTGTACAAAAGCACCAATGAAATTCGCGAAAAAGTGGAAGAAAAAGGACAGGAAGAAAAAGAATTGGGAAAATCAGCAACCAAATCTTTTTCAAACGTGATTGTGCAAATAATTTTGATTGACATTGTGTTTTCATTCGACAGTATTTTGACAGCAGTTGGAATGACAAATGGTGTTGAAGGTGCAATTTATATAATGGTTACAGCTGTTGTAATATCCGTTTTAACCATGATGCAGTTTGCAGTTCCTGTTGGAATTTTTGTAAATAAGCACCCTTCCATCCAAATATTAGGATTGACATTTTTAGTCTTAATAGGGTTTATGCTGATAACGGAAGCTGCACATTTATCCAATGCCTCCTTTTTTGGAAACCACGTGGAAGCGGTGCCAAAGGGCTATTTATATTTTGCCATTTCCTTCTCCCTTTTGGTAGAAGTTTTGAATATGAAAATGACGAAAAATAAGAAATAAAAAAAGCCACTTTCGAGTGGCTTTTTTAGGTATGAAAAAATTATTAATTTATTTTTTGAGTTTGTCTTTGAATAATTTCCTTACTTTTTCGACTTTTGGAGTAATTACATAACTGCAATAACCTTGAGATTGATTTTGGTTGTAATAATTTTGATGGTAATCTTCCGCTTCATAGAATTTTGTTGCAGAAGAAATTACAGTTACTATTGGTTTTCCAAACGTATTTTCTTTCCTTAATAAAGTAAGATAGTCTTCAGCTGTCTTTTTTTGGAGTTCGTTATGATAGAAAATTTCGCTTCTATATTGAGTTCCCGAATCATTACCTTGCCGGTTTAAAGTTGTTGGATCGTGTGTAGCAAAGAATACTTCTAATAATTCTCCAAAAGAAATTTTACTTGAATCAAATTCAATTTGGATCGCTTCAGCATGACCTGTATCGCCATTGCAAACCTCTTTGTAGGTTGGATTTATAGTCTTTCCACCAATATATCCTGATTTCACCGATTTAACACCGTTTAATTCTAAGAATACTGCTTCTGTACACCAAAAACAGCCACCAGCGAATGTTGCGACTTCTATTTTTTCTTGCATTTCCATTTTTATAGGTTGTTTGATTTTAGGTATAATAACCTCTTTTTCTTTTGATTGACACGAAAAAGGCAACATTGCCAAAAGGATTCCAATTTTCTTTTTCATAGTTTTCTAATTTTTGACAAATTTATCAAGAAATATGGATAGTCTTTTTCTAATTAACTAAAGATTATAATTTGTGATTAAATTTTATTTTCTGTTCCATTCAAAAATCGTTAAAATCTTTGTTTCTTTGTGGAAACTGTTCCAAAATGATACACGCAAAAAATATATATAAATTTTACGACGAACTCCAAGTATTGAAAGGGGTAGATTTGCACATTAAAAAAGGTGAAATAGTATCGATTGTTGGCGCTTCTGGCGCCGGAAAAACAACGCTTTTGCAAATATTAGGAACGTTAGACAAACCGAGCAATCCACGTTCTAATGATGGAATTACCGCAGATAATAATTCAGAATTAACTATAAATGGCGAAAACGTTCTAACGATGAATGATAAGACTTTATCTAAATTTAGAAATTTGAATTTGGGTTTTATCTTTCAATTTCATCAATTATTACCTGAGTTTACCGCTTTAGAAAATGTATGTATTCCTGCTTTTATTGCCAATAAATCCAAACATGAAACCGAAATTGCTGCTAAAAAATTGTTGGATTATCTTGGACTTTCCAATCGAATAAATCATAAACCCAACGAACTTTCTGGTGGAGAACAACAACGTGTGGCAGTTGCAAGAGCCTTAATTAACAATCCTGCAATTATTTTTGCTGACGAACCTTCTGGGAATTTAGATACCGCATCGGCAGAAAATTTGCACCAGCTATTTTTTAAATTACGGGATGAATTCGGACAAACATTTGTAATTGTAACCCACAACGAGGAATTGGCTAATATGGCAGATAGAAAATTGGTTATGGTTGACGGGCAAATTAGTAACCATTTATAGGGTTCCAACTATAAAATGACAAACAACGAAATCAAATCTTTTCTTGACGAAAAAGTAGAATTGTACAACAATCTGAATTTTATTGAAAGTGATCCTGTTCAAATTCCACATTTATATTCTCAAAAAGAAGATGTTGAAATAGCAGGTTTTTTAAGTGCTACTATCGCTTGGGGAAATCGCAAAATGATCATCAAAAACTCCCATCGAATTATGGATTTGATGGGAAATGCGCCTTATGATTTTGTAATGTCCCACACTGAAAATGATTTGGAGCGATTAGAATCCTTTGTTCATCGTACATTTAACAGTCAAGATTTTCAGTTTTTCATAAAAAGTTTACAAAACATTTATAACAATCATAACGGATTGGAAGCTGTTTTCTATAAAGGACAACTTAATAATAGCGAATTGAATTCAATGCAATCGAGTATTTCTGAATTCAAAAAAACCTTTTTTGAAATATCGCATCTTCACAGAACCGAAAAACATGTTTCCGATCCAATGAGTAATTCTGCTGCGAAGAGAATCAACATGTTCCTTCGCTGGATGGTTCGGCAAGACAATAAGGGCGTAGATTTAGGCATTTGGAAATCGATATCTCCTGCTTCTCTTTCATGCCCTTTGGATGTTCATTCAGGAAATGTAGCCCGTAAATTAGGGATTTTAAACCGAAAACAAAATGACGGGAAAGCGGTTGCTGAATTGGATGCTATACTTAGAAAATTTGATGAAAAAGATCCTGTAAAATATGACTTTGCGTTATTTGGTTTGGGAGTTTTTGAAGGATTTTAAAGTAAATAACATAAATTTCTAAAAATATTTTAACTTTTGGTTTTATAAAAACTTATTTTTGCGCTATGGCTAGAAAAATTACAGACAAAATCGTATTCGATCATATAAAAGTCCTTGATGCTGGCGCAAAAGGCGTTTCAGTTGCTAAAGCACCCGATGGAAAAATAATCTTTATTCCTAATGTTGTTCCTGGAGATGTTGTAGATGTTCAAACTTTCAAAAAACGCAAAGCGTATTATGAAGGAAAAGCAGTGAGGTTTCACGAATTTTCTGAACACAGAATAGAACCAATTTGCGAATACTTTGGCGTTTGTGGGGGTTGTAAATGGCAAAACATGAACTACAACCAACAATTATTCTACAAACAAAACGAAGTAAAAAACCACCTTCAACGTATTGGAAAAATAGAACTTCCCGAATTTGAACCAATTTTAGGTTCTGAAAAACAGTTTTTCTATAGAAACAAAATGGAATTTGGCTTTTCTAACAGCCGGTGGTTAACTGAAGAAGAAATTGGAAGTACCGAAGATTTGGGAAATAGAAACGCACTCGGATTTCATATTCCGAAAATGTGGGATAAAATTTTAGACATTACAAAATGTCATCTTCAAGAAGACCCTTCCAATGCCATTCGTAATGAAGTTCGTGATTTTGCAAACCAACACAATCTAACTTTTTTCAATCCAAGAAGTCATGAAGGATTCCTAAGAACACTGATGCTAAGAACAGCATCAACCGGAGAAATCATGGTATTAATTCAATTTTTTGAAGAAAACAAACCAAATCGAGAATTGCTTTTAGACCATCTTTACGAAAAATTCCCGCAAATAACTTCTTTACAATACGTAATTAATTCAAAAGCAAACGATACTTTATACGATACAAATATAAAATTATACAAAGGACGAGATTATATTTTGGAAGAAATGGAAGGTTTGAAATTTAGTATAAATGCAAAATCATTCTACCAAACTAATTCTGATCAAGCATTTGAATTATACAAAATCACTAGAGATTTCGCAGGACTTACCGGCAATGAAATTGTTTACGATTTATATACTGGAACTGGAACTATTGCGCAATTTGTATCTAAAAATGCCAAAAAAGTTATTGGTGTGGAAAGTGTTCCTGAAGCTATTCTTGACGCTAAAGCCAATGCCGAAAGAAACAATATCACTAATTGTGAATTTTATGTTGGTGATATGAAAATTGTTTTCAACGAGGATTTTATCGCACAACACGGGAAACCAGATGTGATTATCACCGATCCACCAAGAGATGGAATGCACAAAGATGTAATTGAACAAATCATGAAAATTGCGCCTGAAAAAGTAGTTTATGTAAGTTGTAATTCAGCTACACAAGCACGTGATTTAGCGCTAATGGATGAAAAATACAAAGTAACTCGTGTTCGTCCTGTTGATATGTTTCCACAAACGCATCACGTTGAAAATGTAGTGCTTTTAGAGAGAAGATAATATTTTTTAAGTTCTCTATTACTAATTATTTAATAGAGAATCACTCTTTTACAACAATTATAGTTGCCTTAAATCCCGTGGAAAGATTCCATTGATTTGCAGAAATCTGCTTTCCTTTATCATCATAAACTTGAAATTCAGCTGTGTTGGGGCCTGAAGTTCCTTCATTTAATGCTTCAATATCAATTTTATTGAAACCCGCTTTTAGTGTCATTTCAAACTCCTTAAAGTCTGCTTCCAAAAGAACGTTTTCTTGAATTATTAAATCATTAATATAAATTCGAACTCGATCGCCATCAACAAATTGATTGTCTCTGCAAAGTATTTTTAAAAAGATTGATTTTGTTTTAAAATCACCTAAATTTTGGTTTTTTCTAAAAGCTTGAGAAACTTCCCCGTCACCCATTTTGTTCAATTTATCTTGATATACAAGTCCTGGTTTTATAAAATCATTTTTTAAAGTAAGGTCAATTGGCTTAGAACCTCCAATTTTTTTAAAAATAATTTCAGGCTCTTTGTTTAACGGAATGTCTTTGAAATTAGGTTTAATTGAAGGTAATGGGCTGAATTTTGAAGGTGTACTCTTCGATTTAGATATCGGATTTTTCTTAATTGGAGAAATCTCAATAGAATTATTTCCGTTATCAAACTGAGAATATCCAGTGGCAACAAATAAAAGCGTACTAATTAATGATAAAATAAATTTCATAAACTTAAAAAGGTGTCAAATCTTTAATTTTTTCATAAATGTAAATAAAAAAACTTCGCTAATAAATACATTAACGAAGTTTTAAGCAATGAATGCAATATTTTAAAACAGTATCTTACTTTGAATTATAAACCGAAATAGCATCTTTCAATATTTCTACCGAACGAATCAAATCTGATTTTTTCAAAACATAAGCAATTCGAACCTCGTTCAAACCAACGCCAGGTGTAGAATAAAATCCTGCAGCAGGCGCAACCATTACTGTTTCTTTATTTAAATCATACGATTCCAAAATCCATTGTGCAAAAGTATCCGCATTGTCAATCGGCAATTGCGCAATGCAATAAAAAGCGCCTTTTGGTTTGCTCACTTTCACACCTTCAATTTTATTTAATTCATCAACCAAGGTATCTCTTCGGTCTCTATATTCTGTAATTACCTCGTCAAAATAACTTTGTGGCGTGTCCAAAGCCGCCTCGCTCGCAATTTGTGCAAACGTTGGCGGACTCAATCTTGCTTGCGCAAATTTCATAGCAGTAGCCATCAATTCCTTATTTTTCGAAACAATACAACCAATTCTTGCGCCACACATGCTGTATCTTTTGGAAACAGAATCAATCATAATCGCATTTTCTTCCAATCCAGGAATATTCATCACCGAATAATGAACATCACCATCATACGTAAATTCGCGATACACTTCATCAGCAATCAAAAACAAATCGTGCTTTTTTACTAATTCAGCAAGTTGCAGAATTTCCTCTTTTGAATACAAATAACCCGTTGGATTTCCAGGATTACATATCAAAATTGCTTTGGTTCTAGGTGTAATTAATTTCTCGAAATCTGCAATTGGAGGCAACGCAAATCCCGTTTCAATAGTCGAAATAACGGGCACCACTTTCACACCAGACGCAGTCGAAAAACCATTATAATTAGCATAAAAAGGCTCTGGAACAATTATCTCATCACCGTAATCCATTGTGCTTCCCATAGCAAAAAGCAACGCTTCAGAACCACCCGTAGTAATAATTATATCGGCAACCTCAATCGGTAAACCTGTTTTTTTATAATACTCGGATAATTTCGTTCTATAGCTTTCAAATCCTGCAGAATGACTGTATTCTAAAACCTTAATATCAAGATTTTTAATAGAATTCATAGCCACTTCTGGAGTTTTAATATCAGGTTGACCAATGTTCAAATGATATACTTTATTTCCTTTTTTCTTAGCAATATCAGCATAAGGCACCAATTTACGAATTGGCGATTCTGGCATCTGTTTTCCTTTATTTGAAACTTTAGGCATAATTTGTAGTTTTGAAATGCAAATTTGCAAAATTTATTTTGAAAAAATAGAAAATTTAGCAATCTTTATTTCACAAAAAAAGCGCCTCGTTTGAAGCGCTTTACTTTTTATTTAAATTAGTTACTGACTCGGCAATGCTTTTTTCTTTTCCAACAAATTAACCTCTGGTTTTACGATAACTTCGCCCTTAATTTTCAGCGCAATTTTACCGCTTTCAACATTCACCGCATTCGATTCCACCGTAATCGTTTTGCGAATTGGGCCCGGATTCATATTGTATTTCACATCAATTTTCCCCGTCATTCCTGGCAAAATCGGCTCAGTCGGCTTCGTCGGAACCGTACATCCACAAGTCGATTGCACATTTGTAATAATCAGTGGCGCATCGCCCGTGTTTTTAAAAATAAAAGTCCGAATTCCACTATCAGAATCCTTCGAAACCGTTCCGAAATCAACCGTATTGTCTTTATTCAAAAATTCAATTTTCGCCCCAACTTGAGCAAACCCTCCCACGTTAATGGCAAAAAAGGCAAATAATACACGTAATTTTTTCATCGAATAAGTCTTTAATTAGTTATAGTAAATTTACTTTTTTTTAATTAATTGCACAAATTTATATTTCCCTTTTTAAACTGTCCATAATTATTTACTTTTGTAGCAATTACAAAAAACGTACCAATTCATAATCTCTTTTTTTGGGAGCGAAATTTTTGGCATTTTCAGTAATTCATTTTCCTGCTGTCCGTTGCAATCCTCGCTAAAAAGCGCGGGATTTTCACTGCCATCAGGGCTATATTTTTTTCATTTGAATACTTAGAAATGTTCAAAAACACAACAATTAGAAACAACGAACAAACAATAAAATGACAATTCCATCGCAATTCGACGCTAAAAACATAGAAGATAAATGGTACGAATACTGGATGAAAAACAACTATTTTCATTCCACACCCGACCATAGAACGCCTTACACCATTGTCATTCCACCACCAAATGTTACTGGCGTGCTACACATGGGGCACATGCTCAACAACACAATCCAAGATGTTTTAATTCGTCGTGCGCGACTAAAAGGATTTAACGCCTGTTGGGTTCCAGGAACCGATCACGCCTCCATTGCAACCGAAGCAAAAGTAGTAGCAAAACTAAAAGCCGAAGGAATCAACAAAGACGATTTAACGCGGCAAGAATTCCTTGCTCACGCTTGGGAATGGACTGATAAATACGGCGGTGTAATCTTGGAACAACTAAAAAAATTAGGAGCTTCTTGCGATTGGGAACGCACAAAATTCACAATGGATCCAGATATGTCAGCATCTGTAATCCGCTCATTCGTTGATTTGCACAAAAAAGGATTGATTTATCGTGGATTCAGAATGGTCAATTGGGATCCTGAAGCCAAAACAACACTTTCTGACGAAGAAGTTATTTACGAAGAACAACAAGGAAAATTATATTTTATAGAATACGAAATTGTAGCTTCCAATGAAGATGAAGCCATAACACAATCCATTTCTTCGGATAATTCTAAAAATGATGATAACAGAAGAATTGATTCTCAACTTAACATCCAGTCATCCTCTCCTTTGGAGAGGGCTGGGGAGAGGATTATTGTTGCGACAACGCGCCCCGAAACAATCTTTGGAGATACCGCAATTTGTGTAAATCCAAATGATGAAAGATATGCTCATTTAATAGGTAAAACAGTTGTTGTTCCAATATGTGGTAGAGAAATTCCTATAATTGCAGATGAATATGTCGATGTCGAATTTGGAACGGGCTGCTTGAAAGTTACACCGGCACACGATATGAACGATAAAACCCTTGGAGAAAAACATAATTTAGAAATTATCGACATCTTCAATGAAGATGCATCGCTGAATAGTTTTGGATTGCATTATCAAGGAAAAGACCGTTTTGTAGTTCGTGAAGAAATCGCAAAAGAATTAGAAAAAAATGGCAGTTTGGTAAAAACCGAAATTCACCTAAACAAAGTGGGAACTTCAGAAAGAACCAAAGCCGTAATCGAACCTCGTTTGTCAGACCAATGGTTTCTAAAAATGGAAGATTTGGTAAAACCAGCCATAAAATCGGTGCTGGTTGATGGAGAAATAAAATTGCATCCAAATCGTTTTAATAATACCTACGCGCATTGGTTGAATAACATCCGTGATTGGAATATTTCGCGTCAATTATGGTGGGGACAACAAATTCCCGCGTACTTTTTTGGTGACGGAAAAGAAGATTATGTTGTAGCTTCAACTATTGAAGACGCTTTATTTTTAGCGAAATCCAAAACCAACAACCAACAACTAACAACCAGCAACCTTCGCCAAGACGTTGATGCTCTTGACACTTGGTTTTCCTCTTGGCTTTGGCCAATGTCAGTTTTTGGAGGAATTATGGATCCTGAAAATGAAGATTTCAAATATTATTATCCAACAAATGACTTGGTTACAGGTCCAGATATTTTATTTTTCTGGGTTGCCCGAATGATAATTGCAGGTTATGAATACACCGATAAAAAACCATTTACAAATGTATATTTAACAGGTTTGGTTCGCGACAAGCAACGCCGAAAAATGTCTAAATCATTAGGAAATTCACCTGATCCATTAGATTTAATAGAAAAATTTGGTGCCGATGGTGTTCGTGTAGGATTGCTTTTGAGCGCTTCGGCAGGAAACGACATTATGTTTGACGAAGAATTGTGCAACCAAGGAAAAGCATTTACAAACAAGATTTGGAATGCCTTTAAATTAATCCGTGGTTGGGAAGTTAGTGCGACTATTCCTCAGCCAGAAGCTTCAAAAGTTGCCATTGAATGGTATGAAGCAAAATTGCAACAAACGCTTTTGGAAATTGAAGCTAATTTCGAAAAATACAGAATTTCTGATGCCTTAATGGGAATTTATAAATTGGTTTGGGACGATTTTTGTTCTTGGTTTCTTGAAATGATAAAACCAGCATATCAAGCACCAATAGACAAAATTACTTTTGATAAAGCAATTGAAATGCTGGAAAGTAACTTGAAATTATTGCATCCATTTATGCCCTTTCTAACAGAAGAAATTTGGCAAATTCTTGCCGAAAGAACTCCAGATGAAGCTTTAATCGTTTCGACATGGCCTAAAATAAAATCATTTAATGCGCAATTAATAACTGATTTTGAAAACACAATCGAAGTGATTTCAGGAATCAGAACCATCAGAAAAGACAAAAATATTCCATTCAAAGATACTATTGAATTGAAAATTGTTAATAATGACAACGTAGCAACTCATTTTGATTCCGTAATATCCAAATTAGGAAACATAACTACATTGAATTATGTAACCGAAAAAGTGGACGGTGCCTTATCATTCCGAGTAAAATCAAATGAATATTTTATCCCAATTACAGGAAATATCAATGTAGAAGAAGAAATTGCGAAATTATCGGAGGAACTAAAATACATTCAAGGATTTTTGAAATCAGTACAAGCAAAACTGTCTAATGAAAAATTTGTTGCTGGTGCGCCCGAAAAAGTATTGGCAAACGAAAAACAAAAAGAAACAGATGCACTTGCTAAAATTGGAACAATCGAGCAAAGTTTAGCAAGTCTGAAATAATTCAAATAGCAAAAAAAAACCTCAAAAAGTTAGATACTATTTGAGGTGTTTTTATTTAAACACAAATCCCAATCCCATACTTTTCAGCATTCTTTTACCAAAGGGAAAGAAAAATTTAGATTGCCCGAATAAATAGCCAAAACCCATTAATAAAAAGGGATATATTGGCAAAACCAAAAGTAGTAAAACCAAATAATACAAAAACCAATGTGTGTTTTCATTATTGATTCCCAAAAACGACATCAAATAACTCGAAATTTTAGCCGACAAAGAACCATTAATAGCAAAAACAACAAGTATCAATAGTAATTGAAAATTGTTCGTAGTTCCCCAGCGTTGTTTTAGCTTCTTCATCGTTTTTGAATCTTTCCCGAAATTACAAAATTAATTGCCAAATTACATTTTTAACCAACCAAAAAATGCACCTCGATTAAGGGATGCATTTACATTTAAATGAAATAATTTAAATAATGTTTCTTGACAAAAAACCTTTTAAAACCAGGGAACCTCAACAAAAATAGTCCCTACGTGACATTTTTACGGGAAACACTTCTTATTATTTTACCAACATTTAACTCCTATCGGAGTATATCTCGTAGAGATTATATGTTGGTAAATAAATAGTTATGAAGATGAATTTTGTCCCCTAGGGACTATACAATTTTTTATCTAAAAAGTATGAAATCTAAAAAAACGCTTCTTTAATTCTTCAATAAACTAATAATTTGTGAAGCCAGTTCGGTTCCAATTCTATCTTGCGCTTCCAATGTAGCAGCTCCAATATGTGGTGTCAATGAAATTTTGTGATTCATCAAAATAGTGATTTCAGGCGTTGGCTCGTTTTCAAAAACATCTAAACCAGCAAACAAAACTTTGCCACTATCCAACGCTTTTACTAAGGCAACCTCATCAATAACACCTCCACGAGCACAATTTACAATTCCAACACCGGTTTTCATTAGTGCCAATTCTGCTTCTCCAATAATATATCCATCTTGGGCAGGAACGTGCAATGTGACGAAATCTGCTTCTTGAAATAACGATTCTAATGATTGAGAAACGATTGTAGTTGTAATTGATTGACCATCAAAAAATACTACTGAAACGTCCACTTTCTCAATAAAACTATCAGCAGCAATAACTTTCATTCCTAATCCTAAAGCCATTTTTGCAGTAGCTTGACCGATACGACCAATTCCTACAACTCCCAAAGTTTTTCCTCGCAATTCAATTCCATTTGCGTACGCTTTTTTCAAACCTTCAAAATTAGAATCTCCTTCCAAAGGCATATTTCTATTGGAATCGTGCAAAAATCGAACGCCAGAAAATAAATGTGCAAAAACCAATTCTGCAACAGATTCTGATGAAGAGGCAGGCGTATTTATTACACTAATCCCTTTGCTTTTAGCATAATCAACATCTATATTATCCATACCAACTCCTCCTCTACCAATGATTTTCAATCCCGGACAAGCATCAATTATATCTTTTCTAACTTTCGTTGCACTACGAACTAAAACCACGCTCACGTTATTTTCATTCACAAAATTCGCAACTTGTTCTTGCGCAACTTTTGTAGTAATTACTTCAAAACCCCCTTTTTCTAAAGCTAAAATTCCACTTTTAGAAATTCCATCGTTTGCTAATATTTTCATTGTTTATGTCATTGCGAGGGATTGCGAGGCACGTGGTAAAGCAATCTCATCCTCCTATTAATATTTTTTTTACTATAAATTCTAAATGATATCGTTTCCTAATTCTTTCAAATAACCAAATAACCGAATCAACAAATAAACACTTTATCCGATTAACCGAATTAACTCCTTAAAAATTCATTCCTGATACTTTGCTTTCAAAATCCTGCATCACATCAACTAAAACCTGAACACTTTCTATAGGAAGTGCATTGTACATCGAAGCTCTGTAACCGCCCACAGAACGGTGACCTGGCAATCCCGAAATACCAGCTTCTTTCCATAAAGTATCAAAAATAGTAGCGTGCGCTTCATTCTCCAATAAGAAAACGGCATTCATATTCGAACGATCTTCAACATTTACTGCTCCTTTGAAATAAGGATTTCTATCAATTTCTGAATATATCAAAGCTGCTTTTGCGTTGTTCAGTTTTTCTATAGCAGCAATTCCACCTAATTTTTTTAACCATTGTAATGTCAATAAAGAGGCATAAACAGGAAAAACAGCTGGCGTATTGTACATACTTTCAGCTTTTATGTGTTTTTCATAATCCAACATGCTTGGAATTACTCGCCCTGATTTGCCAAGAACTTCTTCTTTTACAACAACTAAAGTAGTTCCTGCCGGCCCCATGTTTTTCTGAGCTCCAGCATAAATAATATCGAATTTAGAAAAATCTAAAACCCTCGAAAAAATATCTGAACTCATATCACAAACCACAGGAATGGAAACGTTTGGAAATGTTTTCATTTGAGTTCCAAAAATAGTGTTATTGCTCGTGCAATGAAAATAACTAGCCTCTTCAGGAACGGTATATCCTTTTGGAATATGATTATAATTTTGATCTTTTGAGGAAGCAACAACGACCGTTTCTCCAAATAACTTTGCCTCTTTTATTGCTGCCGAAGCCCAAGTTCCTGTATCAAGATAGGCTGCTTTTCCATCTATTTTCATTAAATTATAAGGAGCCATTAAGAATTCTAAACTTGCTCCTCCATGAAGAAATAACGCTTGGTAGCCTTTTCCTTTCAAATCTAATAAATCCAAAGCCAAATCTCTCGCTTCATCCATTACAGCAACAAAATCTTTGCTTCTGTGTGAAATTTCCAAAAGTGACAAACCCGAATTATTGAAATTTAAAATTGCTTCCGCTGATTTTTCAAAAACTTCTTGAGGTAAAATGCAAGGACCTGCGCTGTAATTATGTTTTTTCATTGTAATGGTAATATTCAAAAAATTAAAGTACAAATTTCGGAAATAGGAAACTAAAAACGATTAATAATATCAAAATAATTCTATTGTTTTATTAACAAAATCGTTATAGTTGGCATCGCTAATTGAGAATTTGATACTCTATAATGTAATTAAGAATTTTATGGTGTCCACATTATCTGCATAATCCCATAAATTTGGTTTTTGAGATTGTCCAAATGCAACGCTATTTTCTATTAAATCATTTGAAACAATGCATTGAATTAGCTCATTGTCAGCTTGTAAACGCAATTTAATATCTTCTAAATTTTCATAAAATTCATAAAACACACTCGAAATTGGCGAAGCATAACTGCTGTCTTCTTTGATAATTAGAAATTCATTATCCAACAAATTAAAATTGCTCATTAAGAAAACTGCTTTGTTATAATCGTAATTATTAATGTATTTTTCATATTTGATTACGTCTTGATAAGGAAACATTCCGCCAAAAAAAGCATCAAAATTATAGTCTTTTGGAACAAATATTTTAGAAACATTTCTGCATCCCAGACCAAAATAGCGAAACACATCCTCTCCCAAAGCAATCATTTGTTCTTTCGTTTCTTGCCCGTTTAAAACAGCAACTGAATTTCTTGATTTTCTAATAATAGAGGGTTTGTCTTTGAAATAAAATTCAAAATATCGCGCCGTATTATTACTTCCTGTTGCAATTACAGCATCAAAACCTTCTAATTTACCTGCCACGAAAGTAATGTAATTTACGAGTTTTGGTTCAATTGAAATCAAATATTCAGCTAAAAAAGGCAATAAATGTTGGTCATTTGAAGATGTTTTTACCAACACTTTATGTCCAGAAAGCAACACCGAAATAAAATCATGAAAACCAACCAATGGAATATTTCCTGCTAATATCAACCCTACTGTTTTAGAATCTACATCGTTGAAATTATAGGCGTCCAACCATTGATTTAAGTTGTCAAATGTCAATGCTTCCGCCCAAGATTGAATGGCAAAATACACATTATCATTGGTGTACCAGCCGTTGTGCGATTGTGATAATTTGATTAAAGCATTAAAGCGTTCAAAAAACACCCGAGACGCAGTCGAACTGAGCGAAGCTAAATCATTATTTAAAACAGCTTCCTTTTTTAAGTTTTCAACCTCCGAAAATTGAGATAAGAAAGTCCCAAGTGCTACGAAAATATTTTTTTTATGTTCTAAAGTCATATTGATTTGCTTATGAATAGTTTTGGGTGTAATTTTGCACAAAAATAAGGATAAATATGTCGAATGTCAAAAGTCGAATGTCAAAAGATTCAAATCTCTTTTAACTTTAAGACTTTAAGACTTTCAACTTTAAGACTAAATAATATGGCAATAATAATAACAGATGAATGTATCAATTGTGGTGCTTGTGAGCCAGAATGTCCAAATACTGCAATTTATGAAGGAGCAGACGATTGGAGATATAAAGATGGAACGAAAATTCGTGGAAAAGTAATATTAGCTGACGGAACTGAAGTTGATGCAGATGCCGCACAAACGCCAATTTCGGACGATATTTACTATATTGTTCCTGGAAAATGTACAGAATGTAAAGGCTTTCACGACGAACCACAATGCGCCGCAGTTTGCCCAGTTGACTGCTGTATCCCCGATGATAATCACGTTGAAAGTGAAGAAACGTTGCTAAACAGACAAGCTTTCTTGCATAACGAATAATTATCAAAATAGCATTAAATAAAAAATCCTGAGTTGTAAAGCTCAGGATTTTTTTGTGGTTATATATAAAGTATTGATTAGAAATTAAATCCTAATCTTGCATAATAATACGCTCCGTTGAAGCCCATTTGAACGGCATCCCAATATCCACCAGCTTCAGTATTCCCTGATTCATCTTGTTTCGTTGGATAAACATTGAAAAGGTTATTGCTACCTAATGTTAATTTCAAATGATTTGTCATTTTGTATCCAACTGTTAAATCAGTGTTCACTCTTGCATCATATACATTATCCAAGCCAGCATAGTCAATTAAAACTACTTTACTGAAATGAGTGAATGCCAATCCTGCATCAAATTTGCTTTGAGAATAGTTAAGATTTAACCCGAATTTGTTTTTTGGAGCAGAAGCCAATAAAAAAGCTTGTTCTCTTTTTCCGAAAAAAGTTTCAGCATCTAAAGCACCGTTTTTAACTTTTTCAATTTTCATATCATTGATGTTCCCGACAAGAGTAATACCATAAGTAGCATTATCAATTCTTTTTTTCCAAGCTAAAACGATGTCTAAACCAACCGTTTTCGTATCTGCTGCATTAGCAAAAAATTGCGCTTGATTCACCCCTAAACCTTGGCCTGAAGCGTCAAAATAGCTTGTTAATACAATTCTATTTTTTACATTAATCATATAACCATCAACGGTCGCAGTGAAATTTCCGAAATTAGCCGTTACTCCTAAAGAAGAATTGACCGCTGTTTCTTGTTTCAATTTTTGAATTCCAAAAGAACGCGTTACTGGACTATCATTTGGAGAAAGTAAAATCTCAGTTGCACCTGCTGCATTAATATTGGTAAAATGCAAACCATAATAGGATTGAGCTAATGAAGGAGCACGGAAACCAGTACTCACAGAACCTCGTAAGTTAATATGGTCTGTAAGTTTAAGTCTTGATGCTAATTTGCCATTGGTAGTACTTCCAAAATCACTGTATTTTTCAAAACGAACAGCTCCACTAACCATAAACCTTTTGGTGAGATCAAATTCAGTATCTACATATAAAGATAGGTTACTTCTGTTTTTATCCACTGCATTGCTTGGGCTGTAACCTGGGAAACCTTGCGAACTTCCTGGTCTTGGATCTCCAGAAACAGGGTCGATTGGTGGTGTTTGAAGTGCAGGATTCGTAATTGGATGTCCATTCACATCATACGTTGTATAGGAAGCTTCTTGTCCAGCAAAAACAATAAAGTTTTCGGTGCGAAATTCTGCTCCAAAAGCTAAATTCATTCCACCTAATACGGTATCATAATTTTTTGAGAAATCAAAATTAGTAACATCCTGAGACAAACTATGTCCACCAGCATCAAATTCTGTAGGCGAAGCCATCAATAACGATGGATTCATTGTTCCTTTTATAGTGTAATGAAAAAGATTTTTTCCATACGTATTACTAATGTCAATTTTCCAACCACTATCTGTTACTGTTGTAATTCCAGCTGTTAGTGAATTGTCTAAAACAATGGACGTAATTCTAGGGGTGTATCCACCTGGATAAAAAGATTCTACCACATTGGCGTTGCCACTATTTCTTGTAAAAGCATACGCATCGGTATCTCTATAATTTTTACCGCCAAAAGCATAGAATTTAGTTCTTGCAGAAATTGGAATTGCAGTATTTAAAGTAAAATTATAACTGTCCATTGAAGCTTCTCCAAAACCTTTTCTGAAGTCAAAACCTGGTCGAAGTACTTTTTGTTTTGTGAAATATTCCGTTGTGAAATTTATAAAACCTCCGTCTTTACCGATAGCAACACCATAGTTAAGTCCAACTTTTACAGTATTCCCATCAAAAGCTTTTCTTTTGGTATACGTATTTCCATTCCCATTTTGATCTAAGGTATAGTCTGCTGTATTTGCCGTTCCTGGAAGGAAATTTCCTTGAGCATTTGTGTTATAAGCGCCATAGGTAATTGCTCCTGTTAGTTCATTGACATTGTCATTCAATACAATATTAATTACACCCGCAATGGCATCAGAACCATATTGCGCCGCTGCTCCATCTCTCAAAATTTCAATTCTTTTTATGGAAGTAGCCGGAATTGCATTCAAATCGGTTCCTGTATTTCCTCTACCACGAGTACCATACAAAGTAACCAATGAAGATTGATGTCTTCTTTTCCCATTAATCAAAACCAACGTTTGATCGGGTCCCATTCCTCTCAAAGATGCAGGATCTACGTGATCGGCACCATCTGAACCTGATTGTTTATTGGCATTAAATGAAGGCGCAATGTACTGCAACAATTGATTAATTTCAATTTTCCCACTTTGTGTCGTGAGATCTTTCATATTAATAATATCAATCGGAACGGCTGAATTCACCACTGTTCGTTTGGTATTTCGAGAACCTACAATCTGAACTTCTTTAAGTTCTTCTGCTTTTTTCTCTTGCTCTTGTGCAAAAATAATAGTAGCATTTAGAAAAAACAGTAACAATGTAATTTTTTTCATAGTTAATTAAATTAGGTTTATAAACAATTTTAATAATTAGCAAGTTACCTTTTTTAATTAACGATTACTTAACATCAATCATTTTTTTATACAATTTTTATTAAAAGATATAAATCCTATATTTGCACTCTTTAAAAACAAACTATAATGAAAGCAGGAATTGTAGGATTACCAAATGTAGGAAAATCAACGTTGTTCAATTGTTTATCAAATGCCAAAGCGCAAAGTGCCAACTTTCCCTTTTGTACCATCGAACCTAATATAGGAGTAGTAAATGTTCCTGATTCGAGAATTTCGAAATTAGAAGAATTGGTCAAACCAGAACGCGTTCAAATGGCAACTGTTGACATTGTTGACATTGCAGGATTAGTGAAAGGTGCCAGCAAAGGCGAAGGTTTAGGAAATCAATTTCTTGGAAACATCAGAGAATGTAACGCAATTATTCACGTTTTGCGTTGTTTTGATAACGATAACATCATCCACGTTGATGGAAATGTAAACCCAATTCGTGACAAAGAAACCATCGATATCGAACTGCAACTAAAAGATTTAGAGAACGTTGAAAAAAGGTTGGAAAAAGTAAATCGTGCTGCCAAAACTGGAAATAAAGAAGCTCAAACTGAAAAAGCACTTTTAGATAGAATCAGAGAAACATTGCTTCAAGCAAAATCGGCAAGAACCATCATTCCTCAAAATCACGAAGAAGTGGAATTAATGGAAGGTTTCCAATTAATTACTGCAAAACCAGTTTTATACGTTTGTAATGTAGATGAAGAATCCGCTGTAAACGGAAATAAATATGTAGATCAAGTTCGAGAATTAGTAAAAGACGAAGCCGCAGAAGTAATTCTACTTTCCGTTGGTGCCGAAGCAGATATCACCGAATTAGAAAGTTTTGAAGAACGTCAAATTTTCTTAGAGGACATGGGATTAACCGAGCCAGGCGCATCCGTTTTGATTCGTGCAGCCTATAAATTACTAAAACAACAAACCTATTTCACAGCAGGTGTCAAAGAAGTTCGCGCATGGACAATCGACGTGGGAGCAACAGCACCGCAGGCTGCAGGAGTAATTCATACTGATTTCGAGAAAGGATTCATCCGCGCCGAAGTAATCGCATACGAAGATTTCATCCATTATGGCTCAGAAGCAAAATGCAAAGAAGCCGGAAAATTCAAGGTCGAAGGCAAGGAATATATCGTAAAAGATGGCGACGTAATGCACTTCCGATTCAACGTATAAAAACTAAGATTTCAAAACCGCTACCAATTTAGCGGTTTTTTTTGGTGCCAATTCCAGCTTTCCACTTCAAGATTTTTCCATAAAACGTTTTTTTCTAAGGCAAAAAAGCAGCTTCCTTTAGTCGCTCTTTTTTGCCAAGAAAAGATACGTTTTCTCAAAAAAATGCTTTCCGTTGCAATCTGGGGCACAATCCCGAGACAACGGAAAAATAGATTTTAAAAGGAATTTCAGAAGATTTAAATTAAAAATCTACAATCTTAAATGAAAAATTCCATTGTCAATATCATTCTTAATAACTTTGATTGCAAAATATTTTAAAACAAATCGAATTTCACTACATTAGCAAATTCGTGGTCTAAACAAAAATAATGACTAAAGAAAAGCAGTTAAATTCGATAAAAATAAAAATGTCAGATCAAAATCAATATACCGAAGACAACATCCGTTCACTAGACTGGAAAGAACACATCCGAATGCGTCCCGGAATGTACATAGGAAAACTTGGTGATGGTTCGTCTCCAGACGATGGTATTTATATTCTTCTCAAGGAAGTTCTCGACAACTGTATCGATGAGTTTGTTATGGGAGCAGGTAAAAACATTGAAGTTACCATCAAAGAGAAAACCGTAACCGTTCGCGATTATGGACGTGGAATTCCACTTGGAAAAGTGATTGACGTAGTTTCCAAAATGAATACAGGTGGAAAATACGACTCGCTTGCCTTCAAAAAATCAGTAGGTTTAAACGGAGTTGGAACAAAAGCTGTAAATGCTTTATCCTATTATTTCCGAGTTGAATCTGTTCGTGATGACAAACAAAAAGCCGCAGAATTTTCAGCAGGAAACTTGGTTCTTGAAGAAGATATTGTAGAAACTACCAAACGAAAAGGAACTAAAGTTACCTTTATTCCAGACGAAGCTATTTTCAAAAATTACAAATTCCGTTATGAATATGTAATCAAAATGGTAAAGAACTATTGTTATCTAAACAACGGTTTGACCATTTTATTCAATGGCGAAAAATACTTTTCAGAAAATGGATTAAAAGATTTATTAGAAGAAACCATCCACGCTGATGATTTAGAATATCCAATTATTCACTTGAAAGGCGAAGACATAGAAATTGCAATTACACATAGTAAAACCCAATATAGCGAAGAATACCATTCGTTTGTAAACGGTCAAAATACCACTCAAGGAGGAACGCATCTTGCTGCCTATCGGGAAGCAATTGTGAAAACCATTCGGGAATATTACAACAAAAGTTTTGAAGCTTCCGATGTGCGAAAATCGATTGTAACTGCAATTAGTATCAAGGTTATGGAACCTGTTTTTGAGTCGCAAACCAAGACCAAATTAGGTTCTACCGATATGGGTTCGGAAGCAGGAATGCCTTCGGTTCGTACCTTTGTAAATGATTTTGTAAAAACCAAATTAGATAATTTCTTACATAAAAACCCACCAACTGCAGATGCTTTGTTGCGTAAGATTTTGCAAGCCGAAAGAGAGCGTAAAGAATTATCTGGAATCCGAAAATTGGCTACCGATCGTGCAAAAAAAGCCAATCTTCACAATAAAAAATTAAGAGATTGTCGGGCACATCTTCCTGATACAAAAAATCCTAAAAATTTAGAAAGTACTCTTTTTATTACCGAAGGAGATTCTGCTTCTGGATCGATTACAAAGTCACGCGATGTGAATACCCAAGCGGTTTTCAGTTTGCGTGGAAAGCCATTGAATTCCTATGGAATGAGCAAAAAAATTGTTTATGAAAACGAAGAATTCAATTTGCTTCAAGCAGCATTAGACATTGAAGATGGTTTAGAAAAATTACGATACAACAACATAGTAATCGCTACCGATGCCGATGTCGATGGAATGCACATCCGATTATTATTGATTACTTTCTTCTTGCAATTTTTTCCAGAATTGATAAAAGAAGGGCATTTATATATTTTGCAAACGCCCCTTTTCAGGGTTCGTAATAAAAAAGAAACCATATATTGTTATTCTGATGACGAACGAAAAGAAGCAATCGAAAAATTGAAGCCAAAACCAGAAATTACGCGATTTAAAGGTTTGGGAGAAATATCGCCCGATGAATTCAAGAATTTCATAGGCGAAACCATTCGTTTGGATCCGGTTATGATGGACAAAAACACCTCAATTGAGCAATTATTGTCTTTTTATATGGGAAAAAATACGCCAGACCGCCAAGAATTTATCATCAAGAATTTGAAGGTAGATTTAGATGTTGTTGAAGCAAGTTAAATTAAAAGATGCAAAGAAATTAAATGGACGAAGATAACATAATCCCAAATGAAGACGAATTTAACGAAGAGTTAAACGAATCTGCAATGGAACAAGGCTTTGAAGATATAAAATCATCAGAAGGAAAGCATTTTTACGAAAATGACGAGGACGGCAACGATACCATTACCAAAGTTACAGGAATGTACAAAGATTGGTTTTTGGATTATGCCTCGTACGTAATTTTAGAACGTGCTGTACCTGCAATTGAGGACGGTTTTAAACCTGTTCAACGCCGTATTATGCATTCGCTTAAGGAGTTGGACGATGGTCGTTATAATAAAGTTGCCAATGTTGTTGGTCATACAATGCAATACCATCCTCACGGAGATCAGAGTATTGGTGATGCTATGGTGCAAATTGGGCAAAGAGAATTATTGATTGATTGTCAAGGAAACTGGGGAAATATCCTTACCGGAGATAGCGCCGCAGCCTCTCGATATATAGAGGCACGATTATCAAAATTTGCTTTGGAAGTTTTGTATTCCCCAAAAATTACCGATTGGGGAGTTTCCTACGACGGCCGTCGGGCTGAACCTAATAATTTACCTGTAAAATTCCCATTATTATTGGCTTCTGGAGCTGAAGGAATTGCTGTTGGACTTTCCACAAAAGTATTGCCTCACAATTTTAATGAATTAATTGATGCTTCTATAAAAATATTAAAAGGAAAACCATTTCAGCTATTTCCAGATTTTATGACGCAAGGAATTGCAGATGTTTCCAACTATAATGATGGATTGCGTGGTGGAAGAGTTCGTGTTCGTGCTAAAATTGGACAATTAGACAAAAATACCTTGGTGATTACCCAAATTCCGTTTTCTACAAATACGACTACTTTAATAGATAGTATTTTGAAAGCCAATGAAAAAGGAAAAATCAAAATCAAGAAAATTGAAGACAATACTGCTGCTGAAGTTGAAATTTTAATTCATCTTTTTCCAGGCGTTTCTCCAGATAAAACCATAGATGCTTTATTCGCTTTTACCGCTTGTGAAACTTCGGTAGCGCCTTTAGGATGTGTAATTGAAGACAATAAACCTTTATTTATTGGTGTTTCAGAAATGTTGAAAATTTCAACAAACAGAACGGTTCAATTACTAAAAAGTGAACTCGAAATTCAATTAAGTGAATTAGAGGAACAATGGCATTTTGCTTCATTGGAACGTATTTTTATTGAACAAAAAGTATATCGATTAATTGAAGAAGAAACAACAAAAGAAGGCGTAATTTCTGCAATTGACGAAGGTTTGAAACCGCATATAAAACATCTAAAACGAGCCGTTACTGAAGATGATATACTTCGATTGTTAGATATTCGGATTATGCGTATTTCTAAATTTGATAGCAATAAAGCCCAAGACAAAATCGAAGCTTTAGAAGGCGATATTGAACAAGTAAAACACGATTTAGCCAACTTGATTGATTTTGCAATAGCATTTTTCACTCGTCTTAAAGATAAATACGGAAAAGGAAGAGAACGTCAAACAGAACTTCGCATTTTTGATGATATTGAAGCTACAAAAGTAGTCTTAAGAAACACTAAATTATATGTAAATAAAGAAGAAGGATTTGTGGGAACAAGCCTTAAAAAGGACGAATATGTTACCGATTGCTCTGATATTGACGATGTTATTGTATTTCTTCGAGATGGAAAAATGATGATTACTAAAGTCGATGCGAAAACATTTGTTGGTAAAGATATCATTCACATTGCTATTTTTGATAGAAGCGACAAACGAACGATTTATAATATGATTTATCGCGATGGAAAATCAGGACCATCGTACATCAAAAGGTTCAATGTTTCTGGAGTTACACGTGACAAACCGTATGATTTAACAAATGAGAACTCAGGCTCTCAAGTATTGTATTTTTCTTGTAATCCAAACGGAGAAGCCGAAGTAATTACTATTTTACTGCGCCAAGTTGGAAGTGTTAAAAAATTAAAATTCGATATTGATTTTGCGAAATTAGCCATCAAAGGTAGAACCTCTAAGGGAAATATTGTTACCAAATATCCTATCAAAAAAATTGAATTGAAAGAAAAAGGTATTTCTACATTATTACCGAGAAAAATTTGGTTTGATGATACCGTTCAACGATTGAATGCAGATGGACGAGGCGAATTGTTAGGAGAGTTCAGACCAAATGATAAAATTTTAATCATACAAAAATCTGGTAAATTAAAAGTCATTATTCCCGAATTGACGACGCATTTTGATGAAGATATGGTTGTTCTTGAAAAATGGATTCCTAAAAAACCTGTTTCCGCAATTTATTACGATGGCGAAAAAGAGCGTTATTTTATAAAACGTTTCTTAATAGAAGTGGAAAATAAAGAAGAAATTTTCATTACAGAACATCCAAACTCACAATTGGAAATCGTTTCGACTGATTATCGACCTGTCGCAGAATTGGTATTTAACAAACTTAAAGGGGTTCAAAAAGAAAATTTAACAGTTGATATTGAGTCTTTCATTGCTGTAAAAGGCTTTAAAGCACTTGGAAATCAATTGACAACCGACAAAGTAAAACAGGTAAATTTATTAAAATCTTTAATTTACGAAGTCCCTAAAGAAATAATTCCAGAAGAAATCGAAGTTGAGGGAGATATCGAAGTTAATGGCATTGACGATTCTGAAATTCAACTTGATGAAGACGGACAAATCACGTTGTTTTAATTTTTTTTATGACCTCAAAACTTTTTTTGATAAAAAATTAGATAAATAACAATGATTTATTTATTAAAAAAGTATAAATAATGATATCAATAAATTTCACTCAGACACTTTAATATTAATTTTGCACAACGCACTTTTTTAAAGTATTTTTGCGTAACACAACAATAATTACAAAAAATGATTCACTTCTTCGGAAACCAGACCAATACGGTTTTTGCTGTTCAATCGCAAAACGAACTTTCTGCCCAAGACATTTCAAAATTAAACTGGCTTTTTGGCAATTCAAATAAAATAGAAAAATCCGTTCTAAATACAATTGGAACGGATTTTTTTATTGGCCCACGAGCCACAATGATAACGCCTTGGAGCACGAATGCCGTTGAAATCACTCAGAATATGGGGATTTCTGGAATTATCAGAATTGAAGAATTTCAAAAAGTTACAGCTGATTTTACTGATTTTGATCCAATGCTTTCTCAAAAATATTCTGAATTACATCAAGATATTTTTACCATAAATAGTCAACCAGAACCCATTCTTGAAATCGATGATATTTCTAGATATAATAAATCAGAAGGTTTGGCTTTGAGTCAAGAAGAGGTTGATTATTTGGATACTTTATCAATTAAAATAGGACGAAAACTAACCGATTCTGAAGTTTTTGGTTTTTCGCAAGCCAATTCAGAACATTGTCGTCACAAAATTTTCAACGGAACATTTGTAATCGATGGCGAAGAAATGCCCTCTACCCTATTCAAATTAATCAAGAAAACAGCTGCTGAAAATCCAAACGATATTGTTTCTGCTTACAAAGATAATGTGGCATTTGTAAAAGGACCAAGGGTGCAACAATTTGCACCAAAAAGTGCTGACAAACCTGATTTCTATGAAACCAGAGATTTCGATTCTGTAATTTCATTAAAAGCAGAAACTCATAATTTCCCAACAACTGTTGAACCTTTTAATGGCGCAGCAACAGGTTCTGGCGGAGAAATTCGTGACCGATTAGCTGGCGGACAAGGTTCATTGCCATTGGCTGGAACGGCGGTTTATATGACTTCCTATTCTCGTTTATCTGAAAATAAACCTTGGGAAAATGGAATGGAAGAAAGAAAATGGCTGTATCAAACCCCAATGGATATTTTAATAAAAGCATCAAATGGAGCTTCTGATTTTGGAAATAAATTCGGTCAACCCTTAATTACAGGTTCTGTTTTAACATTTGAACACGATGAAAATAACCGCAAATTAGGATACGACAAAGTCATTATGCAAGCGGGTGGAATTGGTTATGGAAAATTAGATCAAGCCATCAAGAAAAAGCCAAAAGCAGGCGATAAAATCGTGATTTTAGGTGGTGATAATTATAGAATTGGAATGGGTGGAGCGGCAGTTTCATCAGCAGATACAGGTGCTTTTAGTTCTGGAATTGAATTGAATGCCATTCAACGCTCGAACCCAGAAATGCAAAAAAGAGCTGCAAATGCAATTCGTGGATTGGTTGAAAGCGACTTAAATCCAATAGTTTCCATTCACGATCATGGAGCTGGAGGACATTTGAATTGCCTTTCAGAATTAATCGAAGAAACGGGCGGTTTAATCGATTTAGACAAATTGCCAATTGGCGACCCTACGCTTTCCGCAAAGGAAATTATTGGAAACGAATCTCAAGAAAGAATGGGATTGGTAATTGCGCCAAAAGACATTGAATTACTACAAAAAATAGCTGACAGAGAACGTTCGCCAATGTATCAAGTTGGCGATGTTACGGATACCAATCGCTTTACATTTGAATCAAAAACTACGGGTCAAAAACCTATGGATTTTGCTTTAGAAGATATGTTTGGAAGTTCCCCAAAAGTGGTTATGACGGATAAAACCATTACTCGAAATTATTCCGAATTAGACTATTCCCAAGATAAAATTTCAACCTATTTAGAGCAAGTATTGCAGTTAGAAGCCGTTGCTTGCAAGGATTGGTTGACCAATAAAGTCGATCGTTGCGTGGGTGGAAAAGTCGCCAAACAACAATGTGTAGGGCCGTTGCAATTGCCATTAAATAATTGCGGCGTAATGGCATTGGATTATTTAGGAAAAGAAGGAATTGCAACTTCCATCGGACACTCGCCAATTGCGTCGTTAATTGACCCAATTGCAGGAACCAGAACGGCAATTGCAGAAGCATTATCAAATATTATTTGGGCACCAATAAAAGACGGAATGAACGGACTTTCATTGTCTGCCAATTGGATGTGGGCATGTAAAAACGAAGGCGAAGATGCCCGTTTATACGCTGCTGTAAAGAGTTGTTCCGATTTTGCAATCGAATTAGGAATTAATATTCCTACTGGAAAAGATTCCCTTTCGATGAAACAAAAATACCCAAATGATGAAGTAATTGCACCCGGAACGGTGATTATTTCGGCAGGTGGAAATTGCATTGACATTAAAAAAGTAGTCGAACCGGTATTACAAATTGACGGCGGTTCCATTTATTATATCAATCTTTCACAAGATAATTATAAGTTGGGTGGAACTTCATTTGCCCAAATATTAACAACTATTGGAACAGAAACGCCAACAATTAAAGATTCAAAATTCTTTAAAAACGCATTCAATTCAATTCAAGAATTAATTTTAGAAAATGAAATTATTGCTGGTCACGATATTGGAAGTGGCGGATTGATTACTACTTTATTTGAAATGTGTTTTGCAGATATTAATTTGGGAGCTAGAATTAATTTCTCAACTTTTGAAGAAAAAGACCTTATAAAAATATTGTTTTCTGAAAATATTGGAATTGTATTCCAAGCCAAAAATGATGCTGTAATTGAAAATAAACTTTCAAATAACGGAATTGAATTTTTCAAAATTGGTTCTGCAACTAACGAAGCTACTTTAGACTTTGGACATTTGACTTTAGACATACCTAAATACCTAGATATTTGGTACACAACATCGTATTTATTAGACCAAAAACAATCTAAAAATGGAATGGCGAAAGCCCGTTTTGAGAATTATAAAAACCAACCTTTAAAATTCATTTTCCCTACTCATTTTACAGGAAAAAAACCAGTAATTGATTCGACAAAACCACGTCCAAAAGCAGCAATTATCCGTGAAAAAGGAAGTAATTCAGAACGTGAAATGGCAAATGCTATGTATTTGGCAGGATTTGATGTAAAAGATGTTCACATGACCGATTTGATTTCGGGACGTGAAAATTTAGAGGAAATTCAGTTCATTGGCGCTGTTGGAGGTTTCTCGAATTCAGATGTTTTAGGCTCTGCCAAAGGTTGGGCAGGAGCCTTTTTATACAATGAAAAAGCAAAGACTGCCTTAGATAATTTCTTCAAAAGAGACGACACTTTATCCGTTGGAATTTGTAATGGTTGCCAATTATTTATGGAGTTGGAAGTCATAAATCCTGAGCATGAAGTTCATGGAAAAATGAAACACAACACATCAAACAAACACGAAAGTGCGTTTACATCCGTGACCATTCAAGAAAATAATTCCGTAATGTTGTCCACATTGGCGGGAAGCACTTTGGGAGTTTGGATTTCGCATGGAGAAGGAAAATTTAACTTGCCATTACCCGAAGAAAACTACAATATCGTTTCTAAATATTCTTATTCAGATTATCCTGCAAATCCAAATGGATCCGATTATAACACGGCAATGCTTTGCGATAAAACCGGACGACATTTGGTAATGATGCCGCACATTGAGCGATCAACATTCCAATGGAATTGGGCTAATTATCCAAAAAATCGCACAGACGAAGTTTCCCCTTGGCACGAAGCTTTTGTGAATGCAAGATTGTGGATTGAAAACAATTAAAATATTTACATAAAAAAACTCATAATTTAATTATGAGTTTTTTTGTACCAATTGGAAAATTCCTATTTTTCCAAATTCAATTCTTTTCTGCTTTTATAATTGTGAAGAAAATCTCCTTTAGGCTTTCCTAAATCAAAGGAAGTCCATTTGGTAATAAATCGTGTACTTTTTCTTGCCTTGTCTCTATTCATGTTTTCATATTCAATTCTATAAATTGCCGAATACATTTCAGCACGCCCAACTCCGTGGTAACAATGAATTAAAACGGGGTAATTATTGGGATTATCCATAATTTCAAAAAACATATCTAGATTTTTCTGAACTGGAACTTGGTCAGATCCATTGTTGAAATAATTTACACCCTTAATTTTTTTAACCGCATTTTTTTCGGCAGTTAATTCAATAGGAATTTCTGGATTGTTTACATCATCACCAGTACCCGGAAAACGCAAGTCTATGATTGATTTTATATGATACTTATTTACATAACTTTCAATTTCATCTGGCGGTATTACTCCCGATTTATATACTTTCCCTTCAGTTATCGTTTCGAAATTATGATTGATATTCATGTCATAAACATATTTTCCAACCAAAATTAGAATGAAAGCTAATACGATAAATCCAATTTTCTTAATGTTCTTTTTCATTTCGTAAAATTAAAAACTAATTTCTATAAATAATGTTAATAATATGAATTAAAAAAAATGTTCGTGAATTTGTTTATTTTTCATTAATTTGCAATTATAAAATTATCAAGTCCAAAATGACAAATATAACGCGGTTATTCGAATTTCCTTATTATCAATTAGAGAAATTTAACTCTATTCCAGATGCATTAGTTACTAAGCAAAATGGAACTTGGATAAAAACTTCTACTCAAGAATATATTGCTAAAGCAAATGCTATTTCAAGGGCGCTTCTTAGAATTGGCGTGCAAAAAAATGATAAAATAGCGGTGATTTCGTCAAACAATAGAACTGAATGGAATATTACTGATATAGGAATTTTGCAAATAGGAGCTCAAAATGTGCCAATTTACCCAACGATTTCTGAAGATGATTACGAATATATTCTAAATCATTCTGAAGCTATTTATTGTTTTATATCTGATATAGAAGTCTTTAGAAAAATAAATCTGATTCGAAATAAAGTTCCAAAACTAAAAGAAGTATATTCATTTAATGAAATTGAAGGATGTGCAAATTGGACTGAATTATTAGAATTAGGAAAAGATACAAGTAACCAAGATGTTGTTGAAGACAGAAAAAATAGTGTTAAAACAGAAGATTTAGCAACTATTATTTATACTTCTGGAACTACTGGAAAACCAAAAGGCGTAATGCTTTCTCATCAAAATATTGTTTCAAATGTTTTGGATAGTGCGCCAAGAATTCCCTTTACCGCTGGAAATAGTCGTGCTTTAAGTTTTCTTCCTATTTGTCATATTTTTGAAAGAATGATTCTTTATTTATACCAATATTATGGTGTTTCAGTTTATTTTGGAGAGTCAATTGAGAAAATTAGTGATAACATAAAAGAAGTGAAACCAACTGTAATGACAGCTGTGCCAAGACTTCTTGAGAAAGTATATGATAAAATTTTTGCAAAAGGATTGGAATTAACTGGAATTAAAAAAGTACTCTTCTTTTGGGCAGTAGATTTAGGATTGCGATTTGAACCATACGAAAAAAATGGTATTTGGTATGAATTTCAACTTAAAATAGTCAGAAAATTAATATTCAGTAAATGGAAAGAAGGACTTGGTGGAAACTTAGATTTGATGGTTTCTGGAAGTGCTGCATTACAACCAAGATTAGCTCGAATATTTGCAGCAGCACAAATTCCTGTGATGGAAGGATATGGATTGACTGAAACTTCTCCAGTAATTACTGTTAATGACATAAGGAATTTTGGTTTCAAAGTCGGAACCGTTGGAAAAGTAATCGATAATGTAACGGTTAAAATAGCGGAAGATGGTGAAATTCTTTGCAAAGGTCCGAACGTAATGATGGGATATTTTAAAGATGAAAAATTAACAAGTGAAGTAATTACGGATGGATATTTCCATACTGGCGATATAGGCGTATTTGACGACGAAGGTTTTCTGAAAATTACAGACCGGAAAAAAGAAATGTTTAAAACATCAGGTGGAAAATATATTGCACCACAATTGATTGAAAATACAATGAAACAATCCCGTTTTATAGAGCAAATTATGGTTGTTGGAGATGGTGAAAAAATGCCTGGTGCTTTTATTCAACCCAATTTTGAATTTGTAAAAGAATGGGCAAAAATTCATAAATTAGATATTGGGACTACAAATGAAGAAATAGTTTCAAATCCTAAAGTAATCGAACGAATTCAGGAAGAGATATCCGAATTGAATGAGAAGTTTGGTAATTGGGAAAAAATAAAACGCTTTGAATTGACACCTGATTTATGGACAATTGATGGAGGTCACCTCACTCCTACCTTAAAATTAAAGCGCAAAATTGTGTTAGAAAAATATAAAGATTTATACGCTAAAATTTATGAATAACCCTACTATTTAAACTCCTCAGATTTGAGGAGTTTTTTTTATTATAAAATTAACACTAAATACTATGCGTGCATACTATTTTTTATTATATTTGAAAAGAATTAAAAAAGTATGAAAGAAAAAACTATAGATTATATTCTTAGAGCGACTTGGCAAGCTGTTTCCAGAATGTATAATGATGAAGCGCAAAATTATGGTGCAACGATGGCTACGGGTTTTGCCTTGTTAAGTATGGATAAAGATCATGGAACTCCATCGACTTCATTAGGACCAAAAATGGGTATGGAAGCCACGAGTTTAACACGAACTTTAAAATCTATGGAGGAAAAAGGATTGATTATTAGAAAAAAAAATCCTAAGGATGGTCGAGGTGTATTGATTTACTTAACCGATTTTGGGAGAGAAAAAAGAGAATTATCTAAAAATACTGTTCTGAAATTTAATGATACCGTAAAAAAGCATATATCTGAGGAAAAATTTCAACATTTTATAGAGGTTGCTGAAACTATAAATGAGTTAATCCAAGAGAAAAATATTTTTAATAGTAAGGAGAATTTAATTCTTCAAAAAAATAATAAATAATGAAACGCACCATAAAAAAAGTTGCAGTAATTGGTTCTGGAATTATGGGGTCAGGAATTGCCTGCCATTTTGCTAATATTGGAGTTGAAGTTTTACTCCTAGATATTGCTCCAAGGGAGCTTAACGATGCTGAAGCAAAGAAAGGATTAACATTGGTTAGTAAAATCGTTCGCAACCGTTTGGTAAACGAGCATTTAGCCAATTCATTGAAATCAAAACCTTCTCCTATATATAATCAAAAATTTGCAAGCCGAATAACTACTGGAAATACTTCTGATGATATGGCTAAAATTGCCGATGTCGATTGGATAATTGAAGTTGTTGTGGAGCGGTTAGATATTAAAAAATTGGTTTTCGAGCAAATTGAAAAATTCAGAAAACCAGGTACTTTAGTCACTTCAAACACCTCTGGAATTCCTATTCATTTTATGAGTGAAGGACGATCTGAAGATTTTCAGAAACACTTTTGTGGAACTCACTTTTTTAATCCTGCTCGCTATTTAAAATTATTCGAAATTATTCCAAGACCTCAAACTTCGTCCGAAGTATTGGATTTTTTAACGATTTATGGCGAAAAATACTTAGGAAAAACTTCGGTCGTTGCCAAAGATACTCCTGCTTTTATTGGAAACAGAATTGGAATCTTCGGAATTCAAAGTTTATTTCATTTGGTAAAAGAATTGGGATTGACCATTGAAGAAGTCGATAAATTGACAGGCCCTGTTATTGGAAGACCAAAATCGGCCACTTTCAGAACCGTCGATGTGGTTGGATTAGATACTTTGGTACATGTTGCCAACGGAATTTATGAAAATTGTCAAAACGACGAACAACACGAATTATTCAAATTACCTGATTTCATCACAAAAATGATGGAAAACAATTGGCTTGGAAGCAAAACAGGACAAGGTTTTTACAAAAAAGAAGGACGAGATATTCTGTCTTTGGATTTAGATACTTTGGAATATCGTCCTGCCAAAAAAGCATCATTTGCAACATTGGAATTAACAAAAACTATTGATAAACCGATTGATCGTTTCAAAATTTTGGTAAAAGGAAAAGACAAAGCAGGTGAATTCTATAGAAAAAGTTTTGCTGCAATGTTTGCTTATGTTTCCAATAGAATTCCTGAAATAGCAGATGAATTATACAAAATTGACGATGCTATGAAAGCGGGTTTCGGCTGGGAAAATGGACCTTTCGAAATTTGGGATGCGATTGGTGTAGCAAAAGGAATCGAAATAATGAAAGCCGAAGGTTTAGAACCAAATGCATGGGTTAATGAAATGCTGACTTCTGGAAATTCGAGTTTTTATACCGTAAAAGAAGGAGCAACTTATTTTTATAATATTTCAAATAAAACGCAAACTAAAGTTCCTGGACAAGATGCATTTATCATCCTGAACAACATTCGCAAAAGCAAAAAAATATGGAGTAATAGCGGTGCCATTATCCAAGATTTAGGTGATGGGATTTTGAATTTAGAATTCCAATCGAAAATGAATACTATTGGTGGCGATGTTTTACAAGCTATCAACAAAGCAATTGACTTATCGGAAAAAGAATATCAAGGTTTGGTTATTGGAAACCAAGGAGCCAATTTTTCTGTGGGGGCAAATATCGGCATGATATTTATGATGGCGGTCGAACAAGAATATGACGAACTGAATATGGCTATCAAAATGTTTCAAGACACGATGATGCGCGTTCGTTATTCTGGAATCCCAGTAATTGTTGCCCCTCACGGAATGACTTTGGGTGGCGGTTGCGAAATGAGCATGCACGCCGATAAAGTAGTTGCTGCAGCAGAAACGTATATTGGTTTGGTTGAATTTGGAGTTGGTGTAATTCCTGGAGGTGGCGGATCGAAAGAAATGACCTTGAGAGCATCCGATTTATTTCGTAAAAACGATGTGGAACTGAATGTTTTACAAGAATATTTTATGACCGTGGCGATGGCAAAAGTTTCGACCTCTGCTTATGAAGCATTTGATTTAGGAATTTTACAACACGGAAAAGACGTTGTTGTAGTGAATAAAGACCGACAAATTGCCGAAGCAAAAAAACACGCTTTGCTAATGGCAGAAGCAGGTTATACCCAACCAATTCGCAGAAATGACGTCAAAGTTTTGGGGAAACAAGCTTTGGGGATGTTCTTAGTCGGAACTGATCAAATGGAAGCCGGAAAATACATCTCCGAACACGACAAGAAAATTGCAAACAAACTGGCGTATGTCATGGCTGGTGGTGATTTATCTGAACCGACATTGGTATCTGAACAATATTTATTGGATATTGAAAGAGAAGCCTTTTTGTCGCTTTGCACGGAAAGAAAAACATTGGAAAGAATTCAGTTTATGTTAACTAAGGGGAAACCGCTAAGAAATTAATTATAAATTATAAATGTTGAATTTTAAATTTCTAAAAGACATTTGATTCAACCGATAATTTAAAATTTATAATTCAAAATTTAAAATAATTATGAAAACAGCCTATATAGTAAAAGCATACAGAACCGCCGTTGGGAAAGCACCAAAAGGGGTATTTAGATTCAAGCGTCCTGATGAATTAGCAGCAGAAACCATTCAGTTTATGATGAATGAATTGCCCGATTTCGACAAAAAACGCATTGATGATGTGATGGTTGGAAACGCCATGCCGGAAGCCGAACAAGGACTAAATATGGGCCGATTGATTTCCTTAATGGGATTAAAAATCGAAGATGTTCCTGGTGTAACTGTCAATAGATACTGCGCTTCAGGATTAGAAACTATAGGAATGGCAACTGCTAAAATTCAGTCAGGAATGGCCGATTGTATCATTGCTGGTGGTGCCGAAAGTATGAGTTTTATTCCTATGGGAGGGTATAAACCAACCCCGGATTATGCTGTTGCAAAAGCGGGAAATGAAGATTATTATTGGGGAATGGGTTTGACTGCCGAAGCGGTTGCAAAACAATATAATATATCGAGAATTGACCAAGATGAGTTTGCTTATAATTCGCATTTAAAAGCTTTGAAAGCACAATCGGAAGGTAAATTTGACAAACAAATTGTTCCCATAACTGTGGAGCAAATTTTCATTAATGAAAATGGCAAAAAAGAAACCAAATCATATGTTGTAAATAAAGATGAAGGACCAAGAGCAGGAACTTCGGTAGAAGCTTTGGCAGGATTACGACCAGTTTTTGCGGCAGATGGAAGTGTTACCGCTGGAAATTCATCTCAAATGAGTGATGGAGCTGCTTTCGTTTTAATTATGAGCGAAGAAATGGTAAAAGAATTGAACCTCACCCCTATTGCCCGTTTGGTAAATTTTGCTTCGGCTGGAGTTGAACCCAGAATTATGGGAATTGGTCCCGTAAAAGCGATTCCAAAAGCATTGAAACAAGCGGGATTACAATTAAAAGACATTGATTTAATTGAATTGAATGAGGCATTTGCCTCCCAATCATTAGCAGTAATTCGGGAATTGGGATTAAATCCTGATATCGTAAATGTAAATGGCGGCGCTATTGCTATGGGACATCCACTTGGTTGTACAGGTGCAAAATTATCGGTTCAACTATTTGAAGAAATGAAACTCAGAGGAAATAAATACGGAATTGTAAGTATGTGCGTGGGAACAGGACAAGGAAGTGCGGGGATATTTGAATTATTATAAGCCCCCTAACCCCCAAAGGGGGAACTCTCGTGATAATAAATAAAAAAAAGTATATAATCTAAAACCCTACTTACCCCTGGTAGGAATCCCCCTTCGGGGGTTAGGGGGCTGATATGGATAACAAAACAAGAGGCGGACAATTTATCGTAAAAGAGACAAAATGCGAAGACATCTTCACACCAGAAGATTTCAATGAAGAACAATTAATGATGCGGGATTCGATTAAGGAGTTTGTAGACAAAGAAATTTGGCCTAACAAAAGCCGGTTTGAAAACAAAGATTATGCGCTTACAGAAGAGACTATGAAGAAAGCGGGTGACTTAGGTTTTCTGAGTGTTGCAGTCCCTGAATCTTATGGAGGAATGGGAATGGGATTTGTGAATACAGTTTTGGTTTGCGATTATATTTCAGGTGCAACAGGTTCTTTTTCTACAGCTTTTGGAGCACATACTGGAATTGGAACAATGCCAATTACTTTATATGGAACAGAAGAACAAAAGCAAAAATACGTTCCAAAACTCGCTTCTGGCGAATGGTTTGGAGCGTATTGCTTGACAGAACCTGGGGCTGGATCCGATGCAAATTCGGGAAAAACAAAAGCAGTTTTATCGGAAGATGGAACACATTATAAAATCACGGGACAAAAAATGTGGATTTCTAACGCAGGATTTTGTTCGGTATTTATTGTTTTTGCCAGAATTGGAGATGATAAAAACATTACTGGTTTCATTATAGAAAATGATTCTAATAATGGGATTTCAATGGGTGAAGAAGAACACAAATTAGGAATTCGTGCATCTTCTACGCGTCAAGTTTTCTTTAATGACACTGTTGTATCTGTTGAAAACATGCTTTCTGAAAGAGGAAATGGTTTCAAAATTGCTATGAATGCGTTGAATGTAGGAAGAATAAAATTGGCCGCAGCCTGTTTAGATGCTCAAAGAAGAGTTACTTCTGGTGCAATAAAATATGCCAATGAAAGAATTCAATTCAATACTCCGATTGCACAATTTGGAGCTATTCGTTATAAATTAGCCGAAATGGCAACTTCGTGTTATGCGGGAGAAAGCGCCACCTATAGAGCTTCAAAGGATATTGAAGATAGAATTCATGCTCGTGAAGCTGAAGGAACATCACATCAAGAAGCAGAATTAAAAGGTGTTGAAGAATATGCTATTGAATGTTCGATTCTAAAAGTAGCTGTATCTGAAGATGTACAAAATTGTGCCGATGAAGGAATTCAAATTTTTGGTGGAATGGGATTTTCAGAAGACACACCAATGGAAAGTGCCTGGCGTGATGCCCGAATTGCTCGTATTTATGAAGGTACAAATGAAATCAACAGAATGCTTTCTGTGGGGATGTTGATTAAAAAAGCTATGAAAGGCCATGTTGATTTATTAGGTCCTGCTTCAAAAGTTCAAGAGGAATTGATGGGAATTCCGTCATTTGAAACCCCTGATTATTCCGAATTATTTGCTGAAGAAAAAGAATTAATTGGAAAATTGAAAAAAGCATTCCTAATGGTAGCAGGCGGAGCTGTTCAGAAATACGGTCCTGATTTAGACGAACACCAACAATTATTAATGGCAGCTGCAGATATGTTAATTGAAATTTACATGGCGGAAAGCACTATTCTTAGAGCAGAAAAAACAGCTAAAAAAGTAGGTGAAGATAAAGTTCAGGAACAAATTGCAATGGCAAAATTATACCTGTATAAAGCAGTTGATATAATCAATCTAAAAGGGAAAGAAAGCATAATTTCTTTTGCCGAAGGCGATGAACAACGGATGATGTTAATGGGTTTGCGCCGATTTACTAAATATACCAATATGCCAAATATTGTTGGTTTGAGAGAAGTTATTACATCCAAATTAGTGGAGAAAAATGAATATTGTTTCTAAAATATAAAGGTAGTTATTGATGTTTATGGTTAAAAGTCACTTTGTATTCATTTGCAAAGTGATTTTTTTTTAAAATAAGCCATAAATTTTAATATAACATTAAGTAATATAAACTCGATTTATAAGAATTTATACCTAATTTTAATAAAAATTAAATTTCCTACTATGAAAAAAATAATCGTCTCAATCGCAATAATTATTGCCGTAATTATTGGATGTAAAACCAATTCTTCAAATGGTGTTTCAAATAAATTAAACGTAACTTTTGAACCTAAAAGCAATAGTAATGTTAGTGGCTCTGGGGTATTTACAGAAAAAAACGGTCAGGTTACTTTTACAGCCAATTTCAAAGGATTAAAACCTGGAATTCACGCAATTCACATTCACGAAAAATCAGATTGTACTGCTGCAGATGGAAGTTCTGCAGGAGGACATTGGAATCCAACATTCAAAAAACACGGAAAATTAGGTGAAGGAGAAGCGCACAAAGGAGATATTGGGAATTTTACAACCGATGAATTTGGGAACGGAACAATCATTATCACAACTTCAGAATGGTGTATTGGTTGTGGCGATACTACCAAAGATATTGTTGGAAAAGGTTTAATTGTGCATCAAGGTCCCGATGATTATGTAACGCAACCTTCCGGAAATTCAGGAGCAAGAGTAGCATGTTCAGCAATTATCAAGTAAAAATTAATTTAGTGGAAAATCGCTTTATTAATGCTTGAAAAAATATAAATTTGTTGCTCTAATTCGTAGCAATGATAAACCCATCAGCAACCGGCTGGATTGATAAATTTTTTTTAGATCAAAAATCTTTAACGAATCCTGTTATTGAGAATCCTGACTTTTTTTATTCAAAAGTTAGAGATACAGGTTTCATTTACGGCTATACAATTTCATTGCAAACGCCTGTTTTTGTTGACAATCAAGGTTGGACGGAAGACGAAATTACCAAGATTGCCTTATTGAATACTTTATTTGGTATTTATAAAATCACAACTCTTGAAAGTAATCCTGAAAAATACATTTCCAACGTTTTAGCTTTCTATAATGAGATGCATCCGCAAGGATTTAACTTGTTTAAGAAGATTTTACCGAGCAATTCCAACTCGTTAAATTTAGAGAAAATCATCGATACTCGTGTTCAAACCAATATCGATATTATCAACAAACAGTTTTCTCACGTATTGACCAATGCGTTACTTTTTGTAGATGTTTTGGCGTTTCAATATTATTTAACGCACAATTCTATTCCTGAAAAATATTTAAAAAAGATTGAAGAAACTATTATTAGTTTGGTTTCATTGGCGTTAAAAACGAAATCCAATAAGACTAAATATGACGATTTGCTGATAAAATTATTTGAAGCATCGGTTCGTTACAGTAAGTTTTCAAATGTGAGTATTCAAAATTTAGAAGAATTGAAATTGGATTATTTTACTTCCGATTTAGAAAAATACTATTTGATAGATTTGGCAGGAATGGCGTTGTGGAGTGAAGGTATTGTGGAGAAAAACGAAGCCTATTTCCTTCATAATTTGGCTGAAATAATGACTGTTTCCGATGATTTTGTTTTGGAAAGCATTGCTAAAACAAATGAATTTATTACAGAATACAAAGATGAAATTCCTTATTTTAAATACTCAAATCCCGTAAAACACTTTTTTGATCACACTACTCAAAGTGTGGAAGTTTTGATTAGTCGAAACAAAAATAGATTGTTCAAAGAACTTTCCGAAAGCAAAGAATTAATGATTTTACTTGCAAAATCCACCAGGCGCGATTTAGACGATAAGGAAAAGAAGAAAGTAAAAAAACAATTGTTGGATATTTGCAAATCAATTCCTTCCTTGACCATATTTTTGTTGCCTGGCGGAAGTTTGCTTTTGCCAATATTAATCAAATTTATCCCCAATTTACTTCCTTCGGCGTTTAATGAAAATTTAGACGTAGAATAACATCCCTATTTTTTATTTCTTTAGGAGCGAATTGTCCTCTTGTATTTGGAATTGCAATACCCGCTTTCGGCTATATCTCTTCGCTTCGCTGCGAGGATATCGCCTTAATCGGGGTTAATGGAAGAATTGTTTTGATAATTTTTATATTTCGGAAAACAAAAAATTTATTGAATATTTAAAACTATATTTGAAATAGATAATGCGAAACAAACCTTCGCCAAACCCGAAACCGTTATGCGGCATTTTATGAAACGACAACCAAAATATGAAAATCATCAACTATTTAGCTGACATACTATTCCGACACCAGAAGAAATTGGAAATTATTGCAATATTTCTTCTTTGCTTGACAATTAGTTTTCGTTTCACAAATTTCAAAACAGAATGGCTATGGAGTGACAAAACTTACATTGCTGTCATTTTAGTTTTAATGTTAATTTCAATAGCATTGATTTGGATAAAAATTGAAAAGGTAAAGACCGATAATTTAATCAAACTGATAAAAACTGAAATAATTGTAAACAGAACGAACACAGAAAATCAGTTAGACGAATTATCAGCTAAACAAAAACAGGTTTTTGATTTAATATTAATTGGAAAATCTAACAAGGAAATAATGGATGAATTATGTATTGAGTTAAGCACTCTTAAAACACACATAAATAAGATTTATAAAATACTCGGAATAACATCACGACAACAGATTAAAAAGTTAAAAATCTAAGACTAAAACCCTTTATGCCGACAATTATTCAACAAATCAACCTTTTTTCAACCTTTTTTCAACCCTTCTCAACCTTGACGGACAGCAACGAACAGACTAATTTTGCAGTTCACAATTTAAATAAAGAGAAAATGAAAAGATTAAGAATTACAGGGTTGATGATTTTTGCGTTTACATTATTTTTCACAAAAACGTATTGCCAAACGGGTAAATATCAAAAATTAGTTTATCAATGGAGTGCACCCATTGGCCTGAATGAATTTCCAGTTGTTCTCATTATAGGAGGGTCAGAAGGTGGTATGAATTATGGACAGAAATGGATACCATTACTTAACAAAAAAGGATTTGGTGTAATGGCGTTAGCGTACTTAGGCAAGGATTCTTTAAATGAACAATTTGAAGAAATTCCAATTGAGTATTTTCAAACCGCATTAGACACACTTAGAAGTTTTAAAGGAGTAGATGTAAAAAAAGTTTCAATAATAAGTATGTCAAAGGGAACAGAAGCTGCGATGCTTTTAGCAATTGACAATCCGGATATCAAACTTTTAGTAGTAGCTTCACCAAGTCATTTAGTATGGCAAGGTATTAACCGTGAAAATTACCAATCGCTCAAATCAAGCTGGACCAAGAATAAAATGTCTTTGCCATTCATTTCATATGATTATTCAAAAGGATACTATCCTTTGATAAACTTTTATTTGGGTGCACTAGAAAAGCCAATCAATCAGTATGCAATAATACCGGTTGAAAGAATAAAGTGTAAAATTGTGGTTCTATCAGGTGGAAAAGATATGGTTTGGCCTTCAACCATAATGGCAAATAATATTAAAAGTAGGTTTTTAGAATCGCATACAGTGAATGAAATTGTTTATAAGGACTTCCCAAATTCGGGACATGGTTTTTTAATACCATTTCAGACAGATATTGAAAAACAACAAATCCTCGAAAAAATTAGAAAAAATATTGATTTTTTAGGTGGAAGTGTTGATGCTTTTGAAAATGCAATGACCGAAAGCCTGAAAATAGTTATAAATGAATTATCAAAATAAGAATTGCTAAAAAAAAACGAATTCCATATGAAAAAAAATAAAAAAAAAAGAAATCTGTTTATGTCCACAACAATAATGTGTGGACTTTTTGTTGTTGCATTTACGTTCAAAGGTGACCAAATTACTTGGTTATGGGCTGACAATAAACCCGTAGCAATTATTTTAGGCATCTTAGCTATTGTATTAGGAACACAATGGATAAAGTATCAAAGACTATTGAATAATGCAAAACAGAATTAGAAGAATGTAACAAAAACGGCTTATACCACGGGTTTGGCAAAAGTGGCGGTTCAGTGCTCCGCAGACACATTTGTGGTTAAGCAAAGTTTGGTTCTCCGAATCAACATTTGTGGTAAAAATCGCCACCTTCGCCAAGCCCGAAACCGTCATGTAATATTTTATATCTTAAATTTAGAAAATCTATCTTAAAGAGTAACTAAACAAAAAATAAAATGAAAACAAAAATTACCCCTTTATTCGTAATAGCTTTAGCTATTTTTTCTACAAATTCAAAAGCACAATCAGTTAGTTTTACGAACTTACCAAATCAACCATCTGATAATATTATATCCATTGTCAATGACCCAACATCTAACGACATATATGCTGCAGGCACTTTAAAAGTTATAAAATCAATTGATTCAGGTGCAACATGGTCATTAACAGGCAACACAGGTGCGGCAAACTTAAATGTCATATACTTTACAACTAGTGGGCAACTATATGCAGGCGTTGACAAAACAAATGGCTCTAATTTAGGGTTAATTAAATACATCAAAACCACTGATACTTGGACTGCTGTTGCTGGCTCACCACAAGATATTACCGCAATTGTTGAAGATAATAGTGGTAATTTAATTGTGGGGACAGGCTCAACTGGTAATTATGGTGCATCTAATCCAATCAATAAAAGCTCAGGTATGTATTATTATACTGTTGCTACAAGTACTTGGAGTACTATCAATACAGGTTTACCATCTGTTCCAACTTATACTGTTTTTCCTTTTATTAAAAGTTTAGTAAAAACAGTTGCGGGTACTGTTATTGCAGCTACTTATGGCAATGGTGTATTACAGTTCAACGGCGCTACTTGGAGTAATTACGGTACTGGCTTATCAACTAATTATATAAATACATTAGCACTCACTAGCACAGGGAGTTTATTAGCAGGTACAGACATCGGTGTAAGTGTGGTATCAAACGCTGCAAGTGCATGGTCTGTAATCAGCTCTGGATTACCTGCTAATAAACCTGTTCGTACCTTGTCTATAAACAGTAGTGGAACTTTTTTTGCAGGCTTGGGATTTTATCATTACCAAAATGGTAATATGGCTGGCGATATTTATTCGAGTACTAATAACGGTACATCGTGGTTAAATACTTCAACAGGTTATACGGGTGGAGTCGTATATTCAATCTGTTCTCATCCATCGGGTAATTTATTTATTGGTTCGGCAGGTATTTGGAAAAGCCTCAATAATGGGGCATCTTGGGCATACTCTATGACTGGTGTGAAACTAGCCAATCAAACTATTAAATTAACAAAAAACTCAGCTGGCGATATCTTTGTGATGTGCCATAATAATCTTTTAGGAACACGTTTGCCTTATGGAGGCGTATTTAAATCTACTGATAATGGCGTAACGTGGCAACAAATTGTAAATGGTATTAAAGCACAAAATTTAGATGAGATTTTTGTTGACAGCCAAGATAATATTTGGCTAAGTGGGAGCATCCTCAAATCTAACGCTAATGGTACTAATACAATTTGGGGTACACCAGAATTATATAAATCAACTAATGGAGGAAATACCTGGGTTCAAAATACCTCAATAGTAGCGGCCTCGGGTGCCTATAATCATATTAAAGAATCAAGTAATGGTAAACTTTTTGTGGCGAGTTCATGGGGTACTGGTCAAACAAATATTTCTTCGTCCACAGATTATAATACGTTTGATAATAGCCTTAACATGCCCCCAAACAATGGCAATTTTAGTTTTGGTTTAGCAACTAATAGTAACAATGACGTTTTCCTTGGAACAGAAATAAACGGCATTATGCGTTCAACGAGCAATGGTGCCTCAGGTACATTTATCCCCATTACAACAGGCTCAACTTACACAGCAAGTACACCTTGCCCACTTGGTAATACAGGTGTTTTTGTAGATCCTTATTCGCAATATGTATTTGGTACTGGAACAAATGGCACAACAACAGGTATTCGATATTACGCATCAACAAATACAAATAATGGAACCATTATGTTTCCGTTCTTAAATTTCCCTCCAACATTTACAGCCGCTGCTGATGTGGCCTTTTCTAATACAGGTAAAATGTACACATTAGTACAGTCAAGTCAATTTAATCAAGTAGGAATATATGAAACTCAAGGCCCATTTAATACAAATTCAGCTTTCACAAAAACAATTAGCACAGGTACTTTGTCGTATTATTTCAATTCATTATACATTGATAAGTGTGGTTACTTGTATGGTACATATCAAGGAGGTGGCATTTCAATTTCAAATGGTCATGTAAACTCGCCTTCACAAAGCATTTTAGCACTTCCTACTAACAATGCAATAAATGTATCAATAACTCCTCTATTAACATGGAATGCCTCTTGTTTAGCTGATAGTTTTAATATAGAAATAGCAACAACCCCTAGTTTTTTAAGTACAATAGTTAGTCAAGCAAATCTTTTAGGTAATAATTATTCCGTTTTAACTGGAACTTTAAACCCAAGTACTACCTATTACTGGAGAGTCTATGGTACGAATAATGTTGGAGTCGGTTCGTGGTCTAGTATTTTTAATTTTACAACGGATCTTGCACCATTGTCTATTCAAACACAAGATTTACATGGAGCTTTTGATATTTACCCAAATCCAACAAATAGTTTTGTGAATATTGTTTTGCGTGAAAATAAGTTTGCCGCAAATAAAATTATTATTTATGATTTAACAGGGAAAGAAATAAAATCATTAGATGTAAAATCAAATATGGATTCATTACAAATAGATGTATCTACTTTCTCTAAAGGGTGTTACCTTTTGACTTTACAATCCGACGAAATGAAATATTCAAAAATTTTTACTGTAAAATAAATAGAAAATTTGAGCCACTTAACAACGAAAAAGAAACAACGAACTGGCTAACACAACCTAAATCCCATTTGGGCATTCGGCTTCGGCTTTTGCAAAAGCGGTAGACAATTAGTTAATTTTCGCTTTGCAAAAATCCAATAAACATTTAGCTTTGTCAATAATATTTCGGTAAACAAAGATTAAAATACCCAAACGGAATTTAGTTTGAAACCGAAAAGCGATAACGAAACAAGCTGGAAAAAGATAAAATCAAGCTAATGATAGAAACGGAAAGATTAATTTTAAAACCATTGACATACGGCCAGTTAGTAAAATACACTAAATGTGATAATTCTTTGGAAGCCGAACTGAATTTGAACGAGACTTCAAGAACAATTTCGCCAGAACTAAAAGAAGCATTTCAACAAACTATTTTACCAAACGTAGCGAACAAATCTAAAAATTATTTGTATTCAACACTTTGGACAGGAATTTCAAAATCTGAAAACAAAATGATAGGTGACTTATGTATTGTTGGAGAACCAAATGCAGAAGGAGAAATTGAGATTGGTTATGGAACTTATGACGAGTTTAAAGGAAAGGGATTTATGACAGAAATTGTAGGAGGAATTATTGAATGGACTAAAACACAACAAATCGTAAAAGCAATAATTGCTTCTACAAGCAAAACGAATACTGCCTCTTTCAAAGTGCTTGAAAAAAATAATTTTATTAAAATTGGAGAAACTGAAGCATTGTTTAATTGGAAATTAGAAATGAAAAAAATAATAATTCCATAACTAGAAAAACAACGAACCGCTTACACTTGCTAAATCTCATGGCTGGTTTTTCGGTAAATTGTTCGTTTACTTTTCATAACTTCGCTTGGTCGCTTTTGAAAAAAAAGATTTCCATAAACCGCCACGAGCTCTAACAAGGAAACTTGTCCAGACAAAGCAACCTTCAAACAGAAAACAAAAAGTAATGGAACAAAAAATAATTTATAGAAAGGCTAATCAAACGGATGCTATTAAGCTTTCCATTCTTTTTAAAACAGTGTACATTCAAACTTATGGTACAGAAGGTGTATCAGACGAGTTTGCAAATTTTATTACAAAGCAGTTCTCTGTCGAAAGGCTACACGACTTAATTGTGAACAACCCAGACACATTGATTTTAGCCGTTTATAAAGACAATTTAGTTGGTGTAGTAGAAATAGAATTTGACAAAAAATGTCCAATAAACAATATTATTGCACCAGAACTAAACAAATTATATATTTTAGAATGGTTCTGTGGACAAGGAATAGGATATAAACTATTGGCAGAGGCCGAAAGAGTTGTGAAATCAAAAGGAATCAGTGAAATGTGGCTTTGGGTTCTTGTTACAAACGAAAGAGCCATCTCATTTTACGAACGACAAAATTTCAAATGGATTGGAAACGCTCCTTTTTAAATGGAAACAAATAGTTACGACAACAAGGTTATGGTGAAACAATTTTAATGCTGAAACATTAAATAGACAAGCTATAAATGACAACATATTAACCATCAAATAAACAACAAAATAGTATGACAGGATTTAAAATCACGGACTCAGAAAACATAGAAATAAAATTTGAGTTTTACTTTGACACAGCACCTTTGACATCAAAGGCATTTATTGACATTTTACCTTTTACAAGAACTTTTAATCATGCAAGAGTATCTGGACAAGAAATTTGGATAGACAACGTTCCTCAACTTGACATCATTCAAGAAAACGCATCGGTATTTACAGAACAAGGTGAAGTTGTATTCGGTCCAAAAAAACCAATTAGAACAAAAACAGCAAACTGTTTTGGCATTTACTATGGCGAAGGCAAAGGGCTTGATGCTTGCAACATTTTTGCTAGAGTAATCGAAAGTGACAAGCAAAAATTGATTGACCTTGGAAATAGTATTTGGAAAAACGGCTCAAAAGAATTGACAGTTTCAATTGCAGACAATTCTAAATGACAACGACAAAGAAAAAACAACGAACCCGACCGCTATGATATGTCCCTAAAACGAATAAATGATTTTTATTCCAAACCACCTGAATTATAATTTGAGGCTTTTAGAATGAATTTTGATACTAAAAGCTCGAAATTGCGAGCTATTAACCTGAAATTTCGAGTTAAAAGCCTGAAATTTTCATTTTGGTTATCCTCAAAGGTTTCCAAAACCTTGTAGGTTATTATTGCTTACGCAGAGACAAGAAAAAACGAATATTCTTGTCATGCTGAACTTGTTTCATCATCTCAAAGAAGATGAAAATAGCATCTGAAATAAATTCAGATTGACAAATCAAAGGTGAAATTCAGATTTTCCAAATAATCGCATCAACGATTAACCGAATAAACACTTCTTCCAAATAACCAAATCCACGAATAAACCCTTCCTAAAAACTATCTCGTAAAAACCAATTTCATTTCAGTGGATAAATTAGCGTCATAACAATATCCCTCATAATTAAACCCTTTCAAATCGTCAATAGTTTGGGCATTAGTATCAATGATGTAACGCACCATCAAACCCCTAGCTTTTTTAGCAAAAAAACTAATCATTTTTAATTTTCCGTCTTTATAATCTTTAAATTCTGGAGTAATCACGGGTACTTTCAACGCTTTTACATCTACTACCGAGAAATATTCGGTACTTGCTAAGTTTACAAACAACTCCCCTTTAGCCAGTGATTTGTTTAAAGCAACAGTAACATTATTTTTCCAAAAGGCATATAGGTTTTTAGCATCGCCAACAGCTATTTTCGTACCCATTTCCAAGCGATACGGCTGGATTAAATCCATAGGTTTCAACAAACCATACAATCCAGAGAGTATGCGTAATCTGCTTTGTAAATCTTCCAATTTGTCCAACGGAATCGTACGAATGTCAATACCAGTATAGACTTCACCATCAAAGGCAAAGATCGCGGGACGTGCATTTTGGGGTGTAAAAGGTGTTTTCCAATCTTGGTTGCGTTGCCAATTCAAATTTGCCAATTTATCAGAAATATCCATTAATCCTGACAAGTCTTTTGGCGAAAGTTTTTTCAAAACGCTGTGAACTTGTCGTGATTGCTTTAGAAAAGTAGCTTCCGAATAAATATCGGTTGATAAAGGCATTTCAAAATCCAATGATTTAGCTGGAGAAATTACGATTTTCATAGTGGTTTTTATTGAATTCCAAAAGTACAAATTAGTAACAAAAATTACTAATGTGAGATGGAAATTGTTTTTTAAAACACTAATAAAGAAAATTAATTAGTATTTTATTAATCAAAACAATTTATATAGATTTTCTAAAAAACGGAAATAATTTGTATGAAAATAAAATTACATAAAAGATTTAAAATCAGAGATATTAGAAATATTTAATTTTATATTTTTCAATTCATTAATATTCTATCTTTGATAGATATATACAAATATTGGTTTTAAGAAATATTGGTTTTAACAGAAATATTTAGAATGGAATTACAAATAATATAACTATTAAATGAAAAAAAATGAAAAAAATTACGCTATTATTTATTTTATTGATGTGTTCAAATATGTACTCCCAATGGACTACAAACACAGCTCTGAATACACAAGCAGTTAGTTCTAATTCAGATGATATTAAATCTGTTGGTACTTCAACTGGAAAAACGTATGTGGTTTTTTGGAAAGTAGTTCCTAGTCCAGCTAATTATGAATTACGACTTCAGGTATTAGATGCAGATGGAAACAAACTACTTGGCTTAGATGGAATATTAGTGAGTAGCACACTTCCTATGAGCACTTCAACAGCTATTTCTAAAATAGCTATAGATAAAGAAGATAATTTATATATTGGAGTTACGGGTACTTCCAACTATTACGGATATGGTTTTAAAATGAATACTAATGGTGTCCACCTTTGGAATCCAAATGGTGTGAATCTTGGAAGTGGAAATTTGGTAACTATATTACCCTTAACAACAGGAGAAGCCATAATAGCTTGGCTTGCCAATGGACAAACATTAATGCAAAAATTTGACACAAGTGGCAATCCAATTTGGAACACGAACCAACAAGTATCAAATGGTGCTTCTGGAACAAAAGGACCTGGCGATTTATTCGAACTTTCGGGGGGACAATTTATGTTGGTTTTTCACGTAGTGAGTTCAAGTATCTATTCAACGCTATATGCTCAAAAATATGATGCTAGCGGAAATTCTCTTTGGGCTTCTCCAACCCAATTATCAAATAAAACAACCACTTACAACTCCTTTTATAGCGGAACCCAAGACGGTGATGTTGTTTATTATGGTTATAAAGCAAGTAGTTCCAACCGTTTCGACTCCTTTTTACAGCGAATAAACCCTGACGGCACAATTCCTTGGGGAATTAATGGGATGGATTTTGATGTAAATCAAACCAACTATGAAATGGATACAAAAATAGCCTTTTCTCCTGGCTCGCAATACATTTGGTCTATTTGTAATTATACAAATACATCTCAAAGTCAATTTGGCTTATACATTCAGAAATTTAATAAAACTACCGGCGCAAGACTATTAACTGATACTGCTAAAGTTATTTACGCCATTGGATCATACAATCAAAATAGTGGCGATTTAAGATTAATTGGCGATCAACCTTTATTTTTAGTAAAAAGTGGAATGGATAATGGTGCGAGTCCTACAACGCTAAATGCCTGTTTATTGAATACAATTGGAGATTTTGCATGGGCTGGAGAAACAAAACCTATGGCAACTTTTTCGGCTAATAAAGGTCGGATTCATTTTAATAGACCAGTAAATGGAAAAGTTGTGAGCGTATTTATTGAACAAAAAACAACAGGAAACTCAATGATTTACGCACAAAGCCTTTCTGATAATACCATTTTGTCAACTGAAAATTATTTTTCTGCCAACGAAAATATATCTTATATAAACCCTGTTCAAAATGAACTAAACATTCTATCAAAATCAATAATCACGGAAATTCAAATCTATACTTTTTTAGGACAAAAAATAAGTGAAAATTTTAATGTTAATAGTTTATTTTACAATTGTACTACTCAGGGATGGAATTCAGGAATTTATATTATAACCTTGAAAACAAATTCCGGTATTGTCAAAAAAATAAGAATAATTAAAAACTAGCATTCGATTAACCTCAAAAAAAAAGCCAAGAAGTACTAATTTTAATTCATGGCTTTTTTATTTTCAAATATTTCGGCTTTGAAAACGTTACTTAAATACTTTTAAAAAAGAGTAAAATTTACTTACTATTTAGTGCAAATAATTCTTTTTATATTTAGAAATGTAATTATTAATAGCAAAGATAGGTTACCATAAAGAAATTGGTTAATCGTTTAATAGAATCTGAAATAAATTCAGATTGACAAAACAAAGATTAAATTGAGATTGACAAAAAAAATTAAATTCAGATTTTCCAAATAACCGAATCAACGATTAACCAAATCAAACCTTCCCCCTCCAACTACTTCACTCTTTTCTTCTTCTCTTTTCATAGAGAATTGAGAAAAGAAATAGCCAAATCTAGGATTAACCGATTTTTATTTTTTTTGGTTCTGAACTACGAATAATCTCATAATTTAACTTGCTAAGGAAATAAAATCCGAAGGAATCTGTTAATTAGTTAATCGATTAATTAATTTTTGTGTAGCTATAGCTCCGTTTTCTAATTTGATTTTAGCTATGTAAATTCCTTCAGAAAAATTAAATACAGTAGTACTAGATGTTAAATCAGCACCTTTGATAGAGGTTACTTTTCTTCCAGCAATATCATATATTTGTATGCTACTAATTCCTATTGAAGCAACAACTGATAACATTCCGTTTTCTATGAAAGCAATCGCCTTAGGTCCTTGATAATTAGGATTATTAAGCGCTCCGTCTTGATATACTATTTCAAAACGATTGTTAGCCGCAGCGGAATCACTTGAAAAAGTATAGTCAGTAAGTGTTAAATCGGTATAGGTATTCAAAATTAAATCATGCACATAAACTGGGGTTGCAGCAGCAAAAACTCCTTCTTTTTCTTGAATGCTCAAGGTAAAATTTTCCAATGAAGTGCCTGTTTTACTAACTCCTATAGGTACTACATCTGTATTTATAAAATTAGGCCTTGCGTTGATGGCTAATTTTCTTCCATCATTTTCAAGGATACTGTATAATTGTGCGGTACTTACAGAATTTCTACCAGCATCATACATACGGTCGTAGCCCATTGTGCCTTCAGGCAAATAGGAAACTACTATTTGGCTAAATACCCCATTGTCTCCGGTCATGTTCACTTTGTAACGATCCATAACGGGTGTTTCATTCGCTACTCTGTTAAAATCAGTGTTATTGCCAGTTAAACGCATACAATTGGTAAATGTTATATTTCCTGTTGCCAAAGCCTTAACCAAGAATCCTTGCCCGGATGCAATTTTACCTGCAAAAGGGGTTGACGATACATTTGATGATGCAGTAGTTCCAGCTCTTGTATAGGCAATGTAATCTGCTTGGCCATAAGCGGCTCCATTGTTTGGAGTAATCGCTTTCCAAATATATATAACTCCATCTACAGTGGTGTTATTTTGCAAAAACACATCGGCGTCAATGGCACTAGGATAAGGATTTGCTAATAAATTATGACTTGTCCCTCCGTTTGGATTTGAAGCATTCTGAACTACTCCCACTGTAATATCTCCGTTATTCGCAGTACCCGTAAATTTAAGATTAATATAATCAGTAGCACTTAAAGTTGTAAAAGGTGCTTGCGCTTTTACTCTAGCTATAAAACCTTTTCCAATTTCTGTAGTAGTTAGGTCTTGCCATCCACCACCTGTTCCAGAAACATATTTATATTTGCTATCAAAAGCACCTGCAGAAGCAGCGGTGCTTGCTTGTGCTAATGCCAATTGACTGAAAGCATCTTCTACTATTGGAGAACCAAAATAGGTATAATCGTTTTGGCGTATGGAACGAGTAGCTTTAGTAAGCTCAATTAAAGGTTTAGCTACACCCGTAGCTCTTTGAACTAAACTAGCGCCACTAGACATAATAATTTTTCCTGTACCTGTAATTCCATTCACCACTTCTATAGATTGACCATTTGTTAAAGTTATATTTGCATTTAACACTAAACTATTACAAACAAAAGAACCGGGAGAACCTGCAGAAGAAATTGTAACTGCATCTGCAAGTGTTGGAGTTATTGAGAAATTTGAACCGGCCCAAGATAATGCACTACCTGCTGAAAAGGATAATTCAGGACAAACAGTTCCTTTTAATCCAATTGAAAAGCCACTATAATTAGCCAGTGGAACATTTCCAGTGGAAGACACAGAACCAGTGGTTATAGTGCTTGCTCCTCCAAGTATTGAGGTGACATCTACTAACGACGGAATCGCTTCCCATTTTGAAGTACTTGTTTTGTATCCTGCAATGGAAATATCAGCCAATCGAAAAGTTGTTAAAGCGCTTATAGAGCTTGCCGCGTTCCAAGTTAATGTCAATGCAGTATTAGAACCCGTAACTTTCCAATATTCTAGTACTGAAATGCTAGTTAAACTTGCGTCTAAAGTTGTTGTTTGACCAATTGTAGTTGGATTGGCTCTAAAATAAGCAGCTTTAACTCCTGTAGATCCAGAAACTGGGGTAACTTTAATTGGCGCATAATAATTTGTTGCTGAAACAATTTGACCAATTGGGAATGTAAAGGCGGTAGTGCCTAATGTACTTACCCAACCGTCTACAAATTGTGTTGCTGACCCAGTAGCTGTTGTAGCTCCTGCATTAATAACTAAAACACCTGTTGTTCCAGTTTTTAAAGTAGAAGTTGAAGCCAATGTTCCAAAACTCAAATTACCAGAACTCAAAAAAACCGATGCGTTAGATCCTACATATAGTGGACCGTTATTTTGCATTTGAGCAACAGCATTTAAAATTATAAATAACATTCCCAATGAGGAAGTGAAGTTTTTTTTATTTTTTTTAATTGTAATTATTTTCAAAATAGTGAAATTTAATAGTTATAATTTTTTAAAGTAGTATTATTCAATAATATACTTTTTTTTGACTTTAAATAAAAAATATCCCCCTAACAAAACAGCTACACAGACAAACGAGATAGTATAATCATTTATAGGTGAAGGAGGAGGTTCTGGTCCATCGATTGGATCCTGAGCAAAACTTTTCGCTACACTAATTAACCCAATTAATAATACTAGGAAATTTTGTTTTTTAAACATTTGAATTTATGTTAGTATTAAAATTTTATTTGTGGCATTTTGCTTTAAATAAGAAAATATTCTTGCTTTCAACTTATTTGAATTAAGAAAAATATTGCAAATTTAGCTTGGTTTTACAAATAAAAAAATACTAAGTAATAAGTGGTAACATATTCGTATAAGTGGTAATATATCGTTTTAATTGTTTTTTTAATCTTTTTTTATTTGCATTTAATTGAAAAATGAGTGTTTAATTTCTATAAAAAAAATAAAAAACAAGCGGAAAAAATAAGTGGAAAAATTAAAATATCGTAAAATCAAATGTCATGAAATAGTAAAACACTATTTAAACATCCGATTTCAATAAATTACATATTTTTGAATATATAATTTATTATACGAATTACTTATAATGGGGATTTTAGGCAATTCGATTTGTTGTATATAAAGTAAAAAAATTTAGCGTTATTTTCAAAAATAATTACTCTTAAAAAAAAATTTTTTAAAAATCAAACTTATAGCTCGCTCCTAAAATCACTTGAAATCCTTGAACAGGATAATTCATCCATCTTTGATAGGCTTGATTACCAATATTATTGAATTTCAAAAATCCTGTTAAGCGCTCACTGTGTTTGTATCCAACGTTTAAATTTGCATCGAAATAACTGGAAATAGTTGTTATTCTTGGAAATGCAAAAATATCTGTGTTTACTTGCAAATCTTTTCTTTCACCAACGAAGAACACATTGGCACCAGCATACCACTTTTTAGTGATTGTTACATTCAAATTAGAACCCAATTGTATCGCAGGCAAATTCCAAGCTTCTTCTTGAAAATGAGTTGAATAGCTGCTAAAAGTTCCGTTTATCCCGAAAGATACTTTCTTTGAAAAATCAGCATTTAATTCGCTGAAAAAACGCACCGTTTTAATATCATCATATACAACTCCAAAAGAATTTCCGAATTCGTAATCTTCATTGGCACTATTTTCAGTGAAGTTATTGCTTTTGAATAACGCTTTATTTTTCTCGTTTTGAAAGGAACCTCGAATAGTATAACTCACCGCACTTGCTAATTTTCCTTTCAATCCAGCAAAAATATCATATTGTTTGTCGGTTGGGGCAATCGCCAATGTAGGTGAAATATTTGGATTTTCATTTGAGAAATCACGATAAGAATTTTGATCCAAACTCCCCTCTGCGCCTGTGTAGAAAATCATATAATCGCCAACAACTTTCAAAGAAGCATTTATTTGCGGATAAACGAACAATTTATTTTTACTGTTTTCATTGTCAATGCTATAAAAAACAGCAGCTCCAAAGTTCACAGACCAATCATTTTTATTGATTACCACACTTGGATGAATTCCAAAATTGGTATATCCGTATTTTATGGGATTCGTTGTAAAAAAGTCCTTTTCAAAACTTCCACCTAAATAATCAACAATAAAATTGGTCTTAATTTTTTCATCAAATGCATCAAATTCAAAAGACGGTTTTATATAAAATCTATTTTCAGACGAACCTCGTGCATCCCAAAAATGATTATATTTTACGCTCCCTTCCATGAAAAAACTATCATTTAAACTGAATTTTGCACCAGCATAAAAATTATGAAAAGTATGTTGCGGATTGATTCCGTCAATTAAAATTGGAGACAAATTTTCAGGCAAACCGTACCAATTATATACTTGGTTTTGATAGCCTAAATCGGCATTCCAAGTCAAGTTTTTCTGTTGATTTCCGTAGGTTAAATCCAAAGAAGTCGTATAGAATTTATCGTCCAATGCAACGCCTTTAATTCCACCTTGAGACGAAAGATGGCGCAGCATTCCACCTACATATTCGGTATCACTGATATTTTCTGTCACGAAAAGTTCTGCATTTAGCGTGGTATAATTCCCAAATCCCAACGTCAGGTAATTTTTGAATAATTTCTCCGATTCTGATTTGTCTACATTTGCGGCCCTACCTTTAGAAGGCGTGAAAGTAGAAGCCACCGGAAAAGAAAAAATCGAGTATTTAATCACTTCCTTTTTAGTATTGTCTTCATCTTCTAAAGCGGGTGTTTCCTTTACTTTAAAAGCATCAGAAATTGTTGGTGTGTATGGTTTTACCACATTTACAACTTCAGTTCCAATGTTTTCGTCTTTCTTTTGGGAAAAGGAAAATTGAGAAACTAAAAGAAGACTAAAAGATAACAATCGAAGATTAAAAGATGACAGACGAAGAGATGATAGACTCAATAGAGAAAGATTAAAAGATAATAGACGAAGAGATAATATTCGGGTAAGTATGGGGTTATTTGACATAAATTATTTGTTTAATGTATTTTGAAATGACATTGTTGCTTTTTGAAATTCTTCTATTTTATTCTCAATATATTGCGATGATTCATCCGTTATGTATTTTTGACTATTTGCCAATATCAATTGCGTTTGAAGTTCAAATGACGAACCTAATGAAATATCGATAAAATGACTGAAAGATTTATTTGTCCGGCTTGAACCTTCAGCAATATTAGATGGCATAGAAACAGAACATCGATTCATTTGACTCGCCAAACCAAATTTTTCTGAACTTGGAAAACTCGCTGATATCTTAAATATTTCCTTTGCTAATTCCATTGCCATTTGCCAAATCTTTAGTTTTTTAAAATTATGTCTTTTAAATTCGCTCATGTTTTATTTGTATCTACCTTAAATTAAAAAAACATTTTCTCAATTTCTAACTGTCTATTATCTATCCGTCTATTATCTTTTCGTCTATTTAATTACAGACGAATTCGTCTTAGCTTCTTCAGTTTTAATAACATCCAATTCCTTTTGCGCTTCTTCTACAACATCCGGAAAAGCAGTGAAATTCTTAATGACACTATCCAAAATATACGTCGCTTGGAAACTGTCTTTCAATCCATAGAAGTTTTTTGCCATAACGACCAATCCTTTTGCACCAAAATATTTATAGCCCGAATAATCTTTAGTTAGTTTTTGAACTACGGTATTGGATTCTTCAAATTTCGCATCAATATTTTTGAAATAGGCATCATAATACAACGCTTCAGCAGCCAATTCTCCTTTTGCAAGTGTCAATAATTTGGCGTAAGCCAGACGTGATTTAGGTTCATCATTAGAATTTATAGCCGAACGAGCCACTATAATTTGAGCATCACTTTTTACTTTATTGTCTGTTTTCGGATTATTCAAAACCTTGTCTGCATAAACTACGGCGTTCACATAATCCTTTTGTTCGTAATACGTTTTCATCAAATTAGCTTGCGCAAATGTTATATTTTGAGGAAAATCAGCTTCTGTTTCCAAACGTTTTAAAATTGGAATCAACTTCTCAAAATCATTTGATTTAGTATGAATTTGAGCCAATCTTGCCAAGGCTTGTTCCGTAAATTCATTCCTTGGTTTCGAAATAACAAAGTCATAATTGGCAACTGCGTTTGATTCTAATCCATCGGCAAAATACGATTGTGCCAAATAGAAATTGGCGTTCAAAGCGTGATTTCCATTAGGAAATTTTGAAACATAACTGCTAAATGCCGAAATAGATTGCTTGGTATTGTTCTGCAAATATTGTTTTTCGGCAGCTTCGTACGTGTCATTATCTAATTCTGCATCGGTCACAGAAACAAAATCCAAAGTTCGCACCCAAGTCGCATATTCATCTACTTTTCCATTGTCAACATAAATAATTCTGGCGGTTGAAACGGCTTCTAAAGCTTCTGGAGTTTTAGGATATTCTGCAGCCACTTTCTTGAATTTACCAATCGCCAAATCATCTTTTTCAGAATTATAATAAATTAATCCTTGACGCAAAATTGCTTTTGAAGCATACGAACCATTTCTAAATTCGCTAATCAATTGGTCGTAGGTTTTAATTGCCAAATCCGATTTCTTTTCAGCAACATAAGTATTTCCCAATTCAAATAAGGCATCATCACGGTATTGCGATTTTGAATACGTAGCAATTAACTTATTCAAGTCCTCAATTTTCTTATCATTTTTAGATACAAAACCGTAACTAATTGCTTTTTGAAAAGCCGCATAATCCGCATCGATGCTTTTCAAATCAATCGCTTTATTATACGCATCCATCGCTGGCCAATACTTTGTCGAAACGAAACGGCTGTCGCCCAAACGTAAATAAGAATCGTTCAATCTGATTTTATCGTCTTTAACGGCGTCAATTTGCGCTTGGAAAAAATTTCCTGCTTGCTCGTATTCTTTTAATTTGAAATAGGAATAGGCAATATTGTAATTTATATTTTTGAATTCGGTAATGTTTTTAGCTTCTGCAAAACCTATAAATTGTTTGAAACTCAACAACGATTCATTGAAACTGTCTAAAACAAATTCAGTTTCACCTTTCCAAAAAGTAGCACGAGCGGTAAATTTTGAATCTTTTTGTTCTCCAATAGATTTCTTGAACATTGCTAATGCTTCTTGGTAATTTCCATCAGTATATAATTCTAAACCTCTATAAAAAGTCACTTTTTGATACGCCTGTTTGTTGGCAAAACTTTTATTTTTTTCTAATAGTTCTAATGCGCCTTTATAATTTTTTGATGTAATAAAGGAATTTATCAATAGCGTTTCAATATCTGTTTTGCTTGGGGAATTAGGATATTTATCTAAAAAAGCGGACAATACATCAGGAACGCTTTGATATGAATTTCCAATATCATAACTCAATTTAGCATAATTTAAAGCAGCATCTTCTTGAATTTTTACATCAAATACCATTTCTGAAGCATTTTTAAAAGCATTCAAAGCTTGTTGTTTTTTATCGGTTTTCAAATAACTTTGACCTAAATGATAATATGCATTTTGTGCAACAAAGTCTTTGCCATCAATGATTTTATTGAATTGGGCGATGGCGTTTTCAAAATCATTTTGTTGATAATAAGCAAATCCCAATTGGTAAAAATCGGTATTGTTCCATTTTCCTTTTTTACCTTTATATTCTTTCAAAAAAGGAATGGCTTTTTCATATTGATTCAAATTAAAATAGCTTTCGCCAATGATTTTATTCAATTCTGATTTCTCTAAAGCATTGGATTTTGCCATTGCAACCAAACCTAAATCAATAGCTTTTTGGAAATTTCCTAATTTGAAATTCATATCAGCCTGAAAATACGAGAGCTTTTCTTTATATTTTTCCTCGCCAGAAACTTGGTCGAAATACTTAGTTGCATTTTTATAATCATCGCCTTCATAAGCCATAAAACCTAAATAATACTTGGCTTGCGAACCATAATTTGGCGAATTGAGCACTTTGTTAAAATACGGTGTAGCTTCAATTTTGTTTTTTGCGGTAAAAAAAGCATATCCTTTTTGGAAATTAAATTTATCAATATCGTCAGAATCCAATGTGCTTTCATCTACTTTATCAAACCAAATTAGAGATTTTGGATAGTTACCTTGTTCAAAATAATATTCTGCAACTTCAATGTAGGCTTGGTTTCTTTTGGTACTTGTTGGGTAATCAGAAACGAAATTCTCCATCATTGCATCTGCATTCGATTGATTGAGATGAATTGCGCAATTTGCACTGTAATAGGCACAATCCGATTGTACTTCGCTACTTTTATTTTCTAATTTTACTTTGTCAAAAATAATTTGAGCAGATAAATATTGCCGGTTATTATTTAGTGAAAGAGCATTATTGAACGCTTCCAAATCGTTCGTATAAATTGCGGATTTTTGAGCAAAAATGGTTGATATTCCGATGAAATATAACAGTAAAAAGAGCCAAGATTGTTTGCGCATAGTAGGATTTGTTTAATACATTCAAATATATCGTATTCTGTAAACTATAACGGGGTTGCATTCGTTTTTATTATGAACATCTTTTTAAACAATTAATAATAATTTGGAAATTGGAAATTGATTAAATCTTATTACTTTTACAAAATAAACAAAAAAATCTTATGTCAGAACCTATATTATTTTTAAGAAACGTAACCATTTACCAAGAAGAAAAAGTCATTTTATCTAATATTAATTTGGAAGTGAATCATGGTGAATTTATATATATAATTGGAAAAACAGGTTCTGGAAAAAGTAGTTTTATGAAAACTTTATATGCCGATTTGTCTTTAATAGAGGGACAAGCGAGCATTGTAAACTTTGATTTGGCAACTTTAAAAGAAGATGACATTCCTTATTTAAGAAGAAAAATAGGAATTGTATTTCAAGATTTCAAATTGTTACCAGACAGAACAGTAAACGAAAATATGCTTTTTGTTTTGAAGGCTACAGGTTGGACAGATCCAATAGAAATGCAAAACAAAATCGATGAAGTTTTGGATAAAGTGGATATGAAAGCGTTTGCTACAAAAATGCCGCATCAATTGTCAGGTGGCGAGCAACAAAGTGTAGCAATTGCTCGTGCTTTATTGAACGACCCCGAATTAATTTTAGCGGATGAACCAACTGGAAACCTTGACCCTCAGACAAGTGTAGAAGTTTTGGAAGTTTTACGAAAAATTAATGCTGCTGGAAAAACAGTAATAATGGCAACACACGATTATGCACTTTTGATGAAATTTCCGTCAAAAACCTTGAAATGTGAAGACAGTAGTATTTTTGAGGTAGTTCAAAAAACGGTTTAATGTTATCGATTCTCATTCCTACCTATAATTATAATGTTTTTAAGCTTGTAGATGTCTTATACAATCAGGCTAAAGAAGCTAAAATTGAATTTGAAATACTTGTTTTGGATGACGGATCACAAAAATTTCATTCGGAAAATAGCAACATAAATGAATTTCAATTTTGTAGCTATGAAATTCTTAAAGTCAATATTGGAAGAAGTGCAATTCGGAATTTATTGGCAAAAAAAGCAACATTTGATAATTTACTGTTCCTCGATTCAGACACTATTCCAGTTGATAGTAATTTTATTTCCAATTATTTACTTCAAATAAATAAAGAAGAAAAAATCGTTTCTGGTGGCATTTTATATTCTAAATTAAAACCCAAAGAAAGTCAATTATTAAGATGGAAATACGGAAATTCTAGAGAAGCGTTATCAGCAAAAGTTAGAGAAAAAAATCCTTATTTAAGACTTTTGACTTTGAATTTTATGATAAAAAAATCGGTCTTTGAAAAAGTAAGTTTTAATGAAAATATACCCAATTTAAGACACGAAGACACCTTGTTTTCTTATGATTTAAAAAATCATAAAATTCGAATTGAACATATTGAAAACCCTGTTTATCATCTTGGATTGGATGAATTTGAAATTGCACTCAAAAAAGAAAATGAATCATTAATTGCTTTGAAATTTCTTATAGAAAACAAACTTATTCCAGCGGATTATATAGGTTTATCAAAATTATTTTATCAATTAAAGAAAATACAAGTAGTATTTGTATTGAGAGTATTTTATAAAATAACAAAACCTTTTTTATTGAAAAATTTGGCTAGTAAAAACCCTTCATTGTTTGTTTTTGACATCTATCGATTGGGATATTTTAGTAGTATGTTTTAAATAATTTCTTCTTTCAAAAGCGAATTCCATTGCTTCATAATTGATTCTATTTGATATTTATTGACTGAAATTTTAGCTTTATTTCCCATATCAATTCGCAGATTTTCATTTTCAATCAAATTATCTAATTTTTGAATAAATTGATTTTCATTTCCATCTTCAATTAAAAACCCATTCTGATTGTTATCGATAATGGTTCTTGGACCGCAAGGACAATCGTAAGCAATACAAGGCAATCCCGATGCCATAGCTTCAATAAGCACCATTCCGAAACCCTCAAATCGTGATGCCATTAAATAAATTGATGCTTCTAAATATTTCTCATTAATGTTTTTTACAGGGTCGTGAAAAGTAATGTTTTTTTCAATATTAAGTTTTTTAGCCAATGTAATTAAATCAAAATCGGGATTAGATTTCCCATAAATGGTAAGGTTCCAATCTGGATATTTTAAAATTACTTTTTTCCAAATTTCGAGCAATCGATCAAATCCTTTTTCGTACACATGTCGCCCAACAGCAATTACATTTTTTTGATATAAATTGGTATCTGCATTAGTTGAAAACCATATCGGATTTGGAATTACAATACCGTTTTTTACCTTCCACTCTTTAATACTTTCTTGAGTTTCTACAACTACTTGATTGTATTGAGCGGCACCAAATTGTTTATAGAAACAAGTTAATTTAAATTTTAGGTAGTGTAGCAACGTGTTTTTACGAAAGTTTTCTTCGACGTATAATGAACTATGAATTTCGAGTAGTAAAGGAATTTTAGAATTTAAAATAAAAGGAATCAAAAATGCCTTTAATCCATTATCACCAATAATAATTCGATCGGGCTTTGTCTCGTTTATAGTACTGTTTAATTGATTTCTAAAGGGATTAAAGAAAGGAAAAAAAGTTGCATTTAGTTCCATGTCATAGAAAACAATTTTTTTATTAAATTCATAAAACAAATTTTTATGACCCTTATTTTGAGTAAGAATTGCAATTTCATAACCATAATTATCAATAAGATAATTGGTTTTAATAGCCATAATTCTTGAGATTCCGTCTGCATTATTAATTTGAGGAACTACATAAAGGATTTTCATTGTTTTGAACTCCAAAATTCATTATAATCTCGAATATAATCGGACTCTTCAAAAACATCCGAGGCTAAAACAAGACAAACCGCACCCGAGGAAAAATTCTCTAATTCACGCCAAATGCCTGTTGGAATGTGCAACCCAATATTAGGTTTGTTTAATAAATAGCTCTTTTTATCCTTACCATCATTGACTGTAACTTCAAAACTTCCGCTCAATGCGATTAAAATTTCGTGTTGGTTTATATGGGAATGTCCACCACGAAAAGCGGTACTTGGAACATCAAAAAGGTAATAAATTCTTTTGAATTCAAATGGCAAAATATCATTTTGAACAAAGGCTAAATTACCCCGTAAATCTTCTATAGTGGGTATTTGAATTAGTTCTAAATCGCTAATTTTCGTCATATATTATTTAATAAATAAAATTTTCAATTCATATTATTTAAAATTAGATAAATTCAAAATAAGCATAAAAAACTTTTCAATTATTAATCAAATTAAATGAAAAAAAACGATATTTACAATATAAATTGTAATAAAAAAAATGATAAATTATATCATATTAGTGCACGAAAACCCTTTACAACTGATTCGATTAATAAATAAATTATCGGACAATCAGGTTAATTTTTACATTCATATAGACAAATTAGTTGATAGTAGTCCCTTTCTTGAAGCTACAAAAACGATAAAAAACATTCATTTTATTAGTGAAGACAAAAGAGAAGAGGGAATTTGGTGCGGTATTGGATTAGTGAAAGGTACAATAAATGCTTTAAATCAGATAGTTAAGGAAGGCAGAAGAGGATACTGCATTTTACTTAGCGGGCAAGATTATCCCGTAAAAAACAATAATTATATTAAGACCTATTTATCAGAAAACTATGGGAAAAATTTTATAGAAACATTCAATATCCCAACAGATAATTGGTCAAATAATGGAATGGATCGAATTAATAATTATAAATTTAACTTATCAAATAAAAGGGGGCATTTTGTAATTATTCCAACAATTTATCAATTAGATTTTTATAGTTTAAGAACAATTAAATCCATAATAAAATTAATTATGGTCAATAAATTCAGACTTTTATTTAATGTATTAAAAAAAAGAAAGCATCCAATATATATGTATCCTAAAGGAGGAAGTGCGTGGTGGGGACTTTCTATTGAAACTGTGAAAAAAGTAATTTACTTCCTAGAAAGAAATCCTGACTTTTTAACATATCATAAATATACTTTTATTCCTGATGAATTTTTTTTTCAAACTATTGTTTCTCATTTAAATAAAAAAACACCTGAATTAATGTCTAATTCACTAACTTTTGTAGATTGGGAACAAGAAGATTCAATTGGAGCTCCAAATTTGTCTATTGACCATTATAATAAAATTATCAATCAGCCAGATTCTATTTTATTTGCTAGGAAATTCAAATTTGATTATGATTCAAAAATACTGGCTAAATTAGATGTCTATCTAGAGAAACCCTATTAAATCCAACCATTGTTTTCCGATATTTTCTAAAGTAAAATGACGTATACTTTTAAACGTATTTTCTTTACAAAACGTATATAATTTATTATCTTCAACAAATAAATTCATTGCTTCTGATAGTTTTTGAACGTTTTGATTTTCAACTAAAAGTCCATTTTGTTTGTCTAAAATCATTTCGCTAGGACCAGACAAACAATCAAAGGAAACAACTGGAGTTCCGCAGGCAAATGCTTCTAAAATTACATTTGGCATTCCTTCATTTAAACTGCTTAAAACAAAAAATCTAGCATTTTTTAAATACGTATATGGGTTTTCTAGAAATCCTAAAAAATGTACTTTTTCTTCAATATTTTTTTGTTTTGCCAATGCTTTAAATATTGAAATTCGTTCGCCATCGCCAAGTAAAATAAGATGAATATTATTAGTTGGTAAAATTGAATTAGAATAGGCTTCAATCAATTTGTCGAACTGTTTAACATTGGTTTCCATTTGTCCAATTCCTATAATATATTCAAAACTTATATCAATAGATTCATTAAATTTAGACTTAATTTCATTATTATTTATTGGATTATATATTGTTTGAACATTATTTAAATGATGTTTAAATTCAATTAATTCTTTCGCTTTATTGGTAATAGTAACCATTTTAAAGCAATCTTGGTACATAAAACGTGTTAAAAAAGACCAATTTGGCATATAATGATCAATCAAATAACTGTGAACAGTGAAAATCGTTTTAGATTTATAAAGCCATTTTGCAATCAATAGCTCTTGAATTGGGTTGATTCGGAATCTAAAATCAATGATAAAATCAAATTTATTTTCATTAAGATACTTCTTCAAAAACAGCATGCGATGAAGTTTATTGAATATTCCATTACGCTTATTTTTTAATAATCCTAAATTAACCAACTTCCCAGAAAAAGTATAGGAAACAACATCCAAAACAATAATATTATGGACTTCAATTCCTTGCTTTTCAAAAAAAATAGACAAATTTGCCATCACTCGTTCTGCGCCACCAATTCCTAATCGGTACCCAATTAGAGCAATTTTAAATTTTTTGTTAGGCATTATCATCAACGTTTTCTTATTTTCGTATCAAATATAACTCTTTTAAAAAAATATGCAAGAAAATCAGCTTGTAACGATAATTTGTTTGTCTTATAATCACGAGAAATTTGTGTTGGAAACATTGAATTCAGTGGTGAATCAAAACTATTCGCCAATTGAACTTATTATTGTGGATGATTGCAGTTCGGATGCTACAAAATCATTAATTGAAGATTGGTTACTTTCTCATCCAAATGTTACTTTTATTCCAAATGAAGTCAATTTAGGAAATACAAAATCGTTTAATAATGCCTTGAAAATGGCAAAAGGAGACTATATAATTGATTTGGCAGCCGATGATTTATTAATGCCAAATGGAATTCTAATGCAAATGGAAGCATTCCAAAACAGTGCATACAAAAATCTAGGAATTGTTTATGGAAATGCTGAAATAATTAATGAAAATGGCAGTTTTAATTCTTTTTATTTTCCTGTAGATGCAAATGGAAACGTAATTACCAAAAGAAAAACTGGTGACATTTACGCAGCTGTTTTATCAAGTGGCGATAGTATTTGCTCGGTTTCAACGTTGATTAAGAAGGATGTTTTTGACTTTCTTGGTGGTTATGATGAAACACTTGAATATGAAGATTTAGATTCTTGGATTAGAGCTTCTCGGGTTTTTGAATTTGATTTTATTGATGCGATTTTGATAAAGAAAAGGATTGTTTACAACTCTTTAGGAACTCATTTTTTTAAGAAAAATCATAAAATCAATATTTCTACCTATAAAATTCTAAGAAAAGCATTGAAATTAAATCGTTCAAAAATTGAAGATTTAGCACTTCAAAAAAGAGTTAATTATGAAATAATCCATTCTTTTAAAAATAGAAGTTTCAACTTATTTGTAAAAAATATTGGACTTAGAATTGAAATATCTTTGAGAAAAAAAATTAAAAAGTATTAGAATTTAATTAATATTTCTCCGAATTATCTTATTTAATGGGGTTTCTAAATATTGAAATAAAACTACAGAAATAACATTTAAAGCTATAAAAACAAATCCTTGATTACTAGAAATTTTATTCAAAATTGTTACGAAAATTCCAAGATGAATTAAATAAAAAATATACGAACTTTTACCCAAAAGCAGTATAATTTTGGTGCTAAAAAATTGTTGTAAAATCGTCTTTTCTTTAATTAACCCCAAAAAAAGAGGTGCAATTCCAAAAACAGGAAGAAAAAACGTGTTAATGACTTTTCCAAATGTAGTATCCACGCCAAAACCAGTTCCAGCTTTCAAAGAAACTAAAGCACAAATACTTAAAATAATTCCGAAAAAACCAAGGTAAGTAAACCCTTGAAATTTTAAATCAAATCTATTATTTCTAATAAGTAATGCAAGTGCAATTCCAACAAAAAATTCCGTTACCCTTCCAAAGAATGTGAAATCTAACATAAAACTAATTGATTTCATAAAACCGAAGCAATCTAATCCTTTGAAAATTGAGACAAATAAAAGTCCAAATCCAACAAAAAATAGTGGCGTAATTAATAGAAAGAGTTTGTTTTTTTTAATCAACAGAAAGAAAATTGGTACCAATAAATAGAAAACTTCTTCCACTGTTAATGACCAACTTTGAGCGATTCCAGTGAATTTCAAATCATCTGAAAAACCTTTTAAGAGAGAAATATTATAGAAATAATTTTTCAAATCGATTAAATTAGTTTGAGAATGAAAAATTGCGAAAAATAGAAACGTAAATGTTGTAAGTAAGAAATACATTGGAAAAATCCTGGCAAAACGCTTGATGAAATAGCTTTTGAAATTGAAATTTTGTTCCTCATAATAGCGATTGCAAATTAGAAAACCGCTTAACACAAAAAAAATGGTAACACCTATGTGAAATTCACTGAAAAAATCGTGACAATATTGCCCGAAAATTTCAACTGAAAACGGATTATAATGATGGATATAAACCATAAAAGCAGCAAGCGCACGAATACCAGTTAAGGGTGGAAAATTGACTTTATTCATTGCGCTTGAATTTATTTTTAACTTTCAAATAATAGGAAAACAAGTCAATTCTTTTGTCTAATTCTTTGTAAGAATAAAACATCGAAAAAATAAAAATACTTCCAAGCGGGTAATAAGCATAGGGATAATCAATTGTAAAAGTTATTATGCAGGACGCTAATCCAATAAAAAAACAAACCCAAATTATTTTAAAAGTGTCTTTTCTAATGGTAAAATTGTACTTTTTATTTAAAATATTTATGATGTAAAACGCATAAATTATGAATTGAAATAGACTAGCAATTCCGATTCCTACCAATCCAAAAAAATGATATAAAACTACCGTTGAAACAAGCAGGAATAAATCGCTCAAAATTTCTTGTTTGAAATACAATTTAGTATCTCCTTTTGCTAAAATTATATAGGCTAAAGGCCAAATTATTGCTTTAATAATTACTGCAAATAAAGCCGCTTTCAAAATCAATAAAACACCTAAAAATTCTTTTGTGTAAAGTGCTTGAATTAGTAATGGTGCGCAAAAATACAAAAAAGTTATCGCTGGCGTAATTAACAATAAGCCAATTTCTATTTGGTCGTTTACCAATTCTTTTATCTTAAAATTATCACTTTGAATGGCAGTAATTCTTGGATAAAAATCGGTTCCCATAGCATTAAAAATCATTCCTACATAAGAAATTAACAGCACAGAACTCACTTCAAAAAGTCCTAAAATTTCTGTTGTAGAACCACTTCCACTTAAATATATTTTAATTAAATAGCTGCAAATTTGACCGAAAATAACATTTATAGATAAAAGAAAACCCATTTTTAATAATGGAATTCCTCTTTGAAATGTTTCAGAAATTGAAATCTTACTTTTGTTGATTTTTATATTTCGTGAGAAGTAAGTATTTACTAAAAAACTCATTACACTTGATAGTAAAATAACAGCAACTATTCCATCAAATCTAAAAAAATAATAAATTGGAATTGTAAAAAGAGTGATTATGACTGAAGACAAAACATTAGAAATAGCAATCGATTTTATCATTCGCAAACCTTGTAAAAGGGCAATTCTACTAGCTGTTAAACTTGAAAAAACAAAATTTACAGCTAAAATTACAAACCAAAAATAATAATCAGTAGTTCCAAAAGTCAAATTACTCAATAGTTTTGAGAATACAATAGTCACTAAAGCCCCAAATAAACCAATTAAAAAAGACCACCGCTGAAGAACAATAAAACGTTCTGAAAATTTGATTTCGTCATTTTCAGCATGAGCCAAACTCACTTCTCGAACACTTGTAATAGAAAGTCCAAAACTCGTTAAAGAGCTTATAATTGCAATGGTATTGTTCAATAATCCGACAGTTCCTATTCCAATAGGACCCAAAAAAATAGCAACACATTTCGAACCAATAACTCCAATAAACATTTTCATTGCTTGAGCAAATCCAAAAATACCAGTGGCTTTGACGATTGTTTTGTGGGAGTTTTCGTTGTCTTTTATTTCCATTTTAATCAATTTTGCAGCCGATAGCGATATATTGATTTTTAAAAGCTTGGACCCATTTTTTCCATTCGGAAACTTGCGATAATGGATTATTGCTTCTAATGAGTAATTGTTCAATCTTATGAGAATTTATATCATTTGGATAATTTTCCATAGAATCAAAATCATTATTAAACCAAGCTTCATTTATGATTTTATTGAAAGCAAACATATCAATAATAACATTTTTAAATCCTTTATTTTGATTGCTCGCAGAAGATAAAAATCCAGTTTTCATTAATTCACTATTTGAAAATCCAAAATTTGAACTTTTTTTCTTTTTATTAATGAATTTAACCGCATTTAGTAATTGAAGCCGCTCATCAACAGAATTCATGTGATTTTTCCATAAATTAAGAAAATATTTCCTTTTAAAAATAGCACCTGAAGTTGCGTAAATGGTATAATAATTTAAAAATCGCTCTTCACTATAAAATTTAAAAAAAGTTACAATTTTTCGAATTTTAAAACGGTCAATTCTGAAAATTAAATTGAACAAATAGGGATTTTCAGTATACAAATTTGGACTATATATAGAATATAAATTATTACTAGAATTAGTATATTCAGAGATTAACCTTGGATTTCCTAACCAACATAATTTTAACATTTTAATCTTATCTGTTTCTAAATTCAATCTAAATTTCTTCAAATTAAATGGTTTTGTAAACCAGAAATCATCTTCAATTAAAAGAAAATAATTTGACGCATTTTGGGCTGCGCTTACCCATAAATCTATAGGTATTTTTGAATTAATATTTTGTATGTCATTAGCAATAGCATTTGACTTTTCATCATACAAATCTGATTTTAAAATTTTGATTTTTGGATGTTTTTGAAGTATTTTATCTAAATACTTTTGAGGTGTTCCATCGTCTAAAATAACAATTTTGTATTCTAAACTTCGACTGTTTAAAACTATACTTTGAATGCATCTGTCCAAATAATACGGACGATTAAATGATTTTATTAAGATTTCCATAAATTCAATTTTTGTATGACAAAATCAACTTCATAGGCTGTCATTATTGGACTTATTGGCAAACTTAAAACCTCATTATGAATTTTTTCGGTAATTGGAAGAGATAAATGTTTCCAATTTTCAAATGCTTTTTGTTTGTGCGGCGGAATTGGATAATGAATTATTGTTTCAATCCCATTTTCTTTTAAATAATCTTGTAATTCCTCCCTTTTCTCTGTCCGAATTACAAATAAATGAAAAACATGATTCTCCGATAAATCCCAAAATGGCAACCATATTTTATCGTTTTTAATTTCCGATAAATAGCGTTTTGCGATAGTTCTGCGATGTTCATTATCGGAATCTAAATTGGGTAATTTTACATTCAAAAATGCCGCTTGCAATTCATCCAAACGAGAATTTATCCCAATACAATCATTGAAATATTTAACATCGGAGCCATAATTTCGCATAGAAAATAGCACTTTAGCCAATTCATCATCGTTTGTAATTATCGCTCCTCCATCTCCCAAAGCTCCTAAATTTTTACCTGGATAAAAACTATAGGCTTGAGTGTTATTTGATTTTCTATTTTTACTTAAGAAAGCTCCGTGAGATTGTGCAGCATCTTCAACTACAATCAAATTATTTTGATTGGCAATTTCATTAATTATATCCATTTCAGCCAATTGTCCATAAAGATGAACCGCTAAAATTGCTTTGGTTTTTGATGTGATTTTATCCTGAATTAAATCGGTATTAATAGTGTAGGTTTCTAAATTTGGTTCAACCAAAACCGGAACTAAATTGGCTTGCAAAACAGACAAAATTGTAGCGATATAGGTGTTTGCAGGAACAATAACTTCATCTCCTTTTTGTAATCTTCCTAATTGAATTTGGGCTTTAAAAATTAAAGTCAACGCGTCAAATCCATTGCCAACTCCAATGCAATTACTGGCTTTGCAATAATCGGCGAAATTTTTCTCAAATTCTTGAACTTCATTGCCCAAAATATACCAACCTTTATCCAAGATACTTTTCAATTTTTGTTGAAAAGCATTTTCGTAATGGGCATTTATTTTTTGCAAATCGAGAAATTTAATCATATCAAAATAGCAGCTAAATTATTGTAATTCTTGGTTTCAATCTCATAGTAATCCTGAACAGTTGTTTTTGCACCAAAACTTTCTTTCCAAAATAGGATTCCTTCATTAATTTTCATCCCATTTTCTTCGTGTGAAGGTCCAAAATCAAAATACTTTTTATCTTTAAAAACTACATTTATCAAATAATCGTATAAATAGTCTAAACTTCCCAATTCATTTTTTTGATTATTACCCGAAATATATTGTGGATGTACAACATTATCAGAAATAAAAATAGTGGTTCCAGCAACAATATTGTTTCCTTCATAGATATTAAAATGTCTAATGTTATTTGGAAATGTAATTTGTAATTTCGTGATTTCTTCTATAGAATGGACTGGTTTTGCACTGTGCTTTTTATCCAAATTAGGAATCAATATTTTATTCCAAAACAACTCAAAATTAAGTTCTTCTTTTATAACCAAATTATTTTTTAAGCCTTTACGAATGCTTTCCTTTCTTGTTTTAGAAATTGAAAAAGACTTAGTTAAATCTAAAACTGACAAACAATCTCTTCTGATTAATTGTGCTTTTAAAAGAAATAATGAATATTCAATTTCTTCCGAAAAACGATTGCAATATATGGACGGAATCAACTTTAAGTTCAATTTATCAATCTGATTTTCATTTAAATAAATTAGAATATCTCGAAAAATAGCAATTGAATTCCCTAATTTATTATTATTTTGAAACACCAAACCTCCATAAGTCAACCCTTGATGCGAATAAATTGTACCCCCTATTTTATTCGCTGGCAAAACGGAAACTAATTTATCTTCGTCATAAATCATCAATGAAAAATCTTCAAATCGATCGCTGTGGTACTCCATAAAGTCCCTATTAAATAGGAATGTAGCATTTTTGGAAATGCTAATAAAAGCATTCCAATCGCTATGATTTTTTGTTTCGTATCTTTTTACAATGTGCTTTTTCAAAATTGTGTTTTAAACATTGGAAAATTAATCATTTATTTATTAAGAGAACATTATTTTTTTATAAAATTAGATTTATAAAATTAATTGACTAATTTTAAATTAATTATGAAATTATAAATGAAACCACACATTCAAAATATACTTTTTGGAACTCTATTACTTTTTTCGTTCACGATTTTTGGGCAAGATATTTCATTGTTTCAGCAATTTAATGGCAGATACGACTTTGTTTTTATTGGCAACACGTTAAATCCGATTGAAAATTCATATCAAATTACACCTTCCATTTATACAACTTCTTCTGCAGATTTGACCCTAAATCCAAACGATGTAATTGAAAAAGCCTATTTATATTGGGCGGGTTGCGGAACGGGAGATTTTGACGTTAAATTAAATGGACAAACCATCACTCCTGACAGAACTTTTAGCCATCAAAGAGCTTTTTCAAATTTAGTTTTTGATTATTTCAGTGCTTTCAAAGATGTTACTACTCAAGTTCAAGCAACTGGAAATGGTAGTTATACTATTTCGAATTTTGATGTTTCCAATTTAATTGAATATTATGCACAAAATAGCACCAATTTTGCTGGTTGGGCATTAATTATAGTTTATAAAAATCCGAATTTACCCCTAAATCAATTGAATGTTTATGATGGAATGCAAGCCGTTCCTGACGAAATTAATATTACCCTTAATAGTTTGAATGTCATTGATAATGTAGATGCAAAAATTGGTTTTCTGGCTTGGGAAGGAGATGCAGCAATAGCCGTCAATGAAACTTTACGAATTAATGGAAATGCTATTGGAAACCCTCCTTTAAACCCTGTTGATAATGCATTTAACGGGACAAATAGTTTGACAAATTCTTCTGTTTTGTACAATATGGATTTGGATGTATATCCAATTCAAAACAACATAAATATCGGTGATACTTCTGCACAAATTCAACTCACTTCAGGACAGGATTTTGTGATGATAAATGCCATTGTAACCAAGTTAAACAGTCAATTGCCTGATGCAACTGTTAGAATAAATAATGTAATTACTACTTGCGATTCAAGAACGATTATTGCCGATTATAAAGTTTCAAATTTAAATTCTACTGCAGTTTTACCCGCAAATACTCCAATTTCAATTTATGCTAATGATATTTTTATTCGCACTATTTTTACACAAAATAGTATCCTAATTGATGGAAATGAAACTGGGCAAGTAACACTTCTTATTCCAAATACAATAGCCGATAGTTTCGATTTGAAATTTGTTGTTGATGATATAGGTTCTGGAATTGGAATAATTGCAGAAATTAGTGAGATCAATAATAAATATAATGTTCCCGTAGTTCTAAGCGTTTCACCCTTGTTCAATTTATTGCCAAATGTAGAATCCTGTAATGAAGGTTCAAGCAAAGGAACTTTCAACTTTTCAGATTATGAATCCTTAGTAAAAGTTAATTCTACCGATACAATTCGTTTTTATGACTCTTTAATAAATGCTCAAAACAGCACAAATCCAATTTTTAATACCGCCAATTTTGTAGCTTTAACAACTCCGAAAACTATCTACATCCGTATAGAAAATGCACATTGTTTCAACATTACTTCATTTATATTGAAGACAAAAAACTGTCCGCCATTAGTTCATAATTTTGTTTCTGCTAACAATGACGGTGAAAATGACACTTTTCATATTGATGGATTGAAAGACATTTTCTTAAAATACAAAGTCTCCATTTACAACCGTTGGGGAGCTTTAATTTGGACCGGAAATAGCGCTTCTCAAGAGTGGGATGGTTTTGCAACCAATGGGATTTTACTTGACAATAAAGAAATTCCTGCGGGAACTTATTTTTATATAATTGATTTAAATGACCCTGATTATAGCGAAGCGCTTACAGGATATTTGTATTTAACACGATAGTTTTTTGATTGTTTAATAAATTATAGCTTACTTTAACTCTTATTTTAAACATTAATCACAAAATCTTACCGATTATTACCGCATGTTCCCGAATATTACTTTGTTTTGATAATTTTATTTACTTTACAGTTTAATTAATACTTTTGCGATCGGTTTTAATGTTAGTCAGTATAATTGATAAACATTATTTTGGATAATAATTAAAAAAAACTAGAAAATAAAAATGATTACTTCTTTACAATATGAAACAGCATTAAAAATAATTTCTGATTATATAGTTCAAACAGAGCGAAAATTAAATTTTAATAATTTAACAGAATCCCTAAAAATTGATATTCAAAAAAATATTAATAAATCACTTTTTAATGTACTTAAAAGTTACTATTTAGATGAACATAAAATAACTTTAATTTGGGATGATTTAAAAGTTATGGACGTAAATTTATTACAAACGATTAATTTTACAAAATTGAGACAATATTCTAGATTTGGTGCTATGGGCGAACATAAATTACAGAAAATTTTGATTGACTGTTTAATATTTGAACCCGAAAGATTTTGAAATAATTTTTCTAAAAAAGTATAAAAAATTGAAATAATAACAATTTAAAATCTGTAAAATATTTTCAAAAAGCATTAAAATTATTATATTTGGGGTTATTGCGCTCTAAAATTTAAAAAATGCAAAAATTTTTCTGTCGAATTTTATTTATTTCATTCTTGTTCTGTCAAATAGCAAATGCTCAACAACCTTCAAAACCTAATGCTGTTGCTATTTACAATCAAATTCAAAAACTTAATTTTTTAGGTTCTGTATTGTATATAGCGGCACATCCTGACGATGAAAATACCCGCTTAATTTCCTATTTATCAAATGAAAAAATGGCTCGAACAGGCTATTTATCATTGACTCGTGGTGATGGCGGTCAAAATTTAATTGGCTCCGAATTGCGAGATCAATTGGGCGTTATACGAACGCAAGAACTTCTGGAAGCCAGAAAAATTGATGGCGGAGAACAGTTTTTTACTCGTGCTAATGATTTTGGATATTCTAAAAATCCTGACGAAACTTTACAAATCTGGGATAAAAATCAAGTGCAAAGTGATGTAATTTGGGTAATTCGTAAATTCCAACCCGATGTAATTATCAACCGATTTGATCATCGCTCTCCAGGAACTACCCACGGACATCACACTGCTTCTGCTATATTGAGCGTTGAAAGTTTTGATTTAGCAAATGATGCAAAAATATTTCCTAACCAACTAAAATTTGTTCAACCTTGGCAACCAAAACGACAGTTTTTCAATACTTCGTGGTGGTTTTATGGAAGCAAAGAAAAATTTGACGCAGCCGACAAGACCAATTTAAGCGCCTTGCAAATTGGCGTTTTTTATCCTTTATTAGGAAAATCAAATCAGGAAATTGCAGCGTTGAGCAGAAGTTGTCATCAATCGCAAGGATTTGGAAGTTCAGGAAGCCGTGGCGAAGAAACTGAATATTTAGAATTTCTCAAAGGAAGTCCTTTAAAAGATAAAACTAATTTATTCGACGGAATTGACACTACTTGGAATCGTGTGAAAGGTGGCGCCGCTATTGGTCAATTATTAGAAAAAGTGCAACAAAATTTTGATTTCAAAAACCCATCGGCAAGCATTCCCGATTTGGCGAAAGCCTATTCCATGCTTCAATTATTAGAAGACGAACATTGGAAAACCATAAAATCTGAAGAAATTAAGAAAATAATTACAGCCTGTTCTGGATTGTATCTTGAAGCAGTTGCTGAAAATCAAACGGCAACTCCAAATAGCACAATAAAAGTTAAAATTGAAGCCATAAATAGAAGTTCGATAGTTATGAAATTAGAAAGTATTACTTTGTTACCAGAACAAAAAAATACACTTGAAAATATCTATTTAAAAAATAATATTTCTCAAAACCTAATTTTAGAAGTGCAATTGCCTGCGACATTAGAATATACCAATCCGTATTGGTTAAACGAAAAAGGTACGGTTGGAATGTACCGCGTTGACAATCAAATGAACGTGGGTATTCCAGATGTAATTCGGGAAGTCAAAGTAGTTTTTATGATTGCTATAAATGGAATTTCAATCCCTTTTGAACGAAATGTTATCTATAAATATAATGACCCCACAAAGGGAGAAATTTATAATCCGTTGGATATTGCACCCGAAATTACGACTTCAATTATTGACAAAGTAGCTATTTTTAATACTAATAAATCAAAAACTATTGGCGTAAAAATAAAAGCTGGGAAAGACACAGAAAACGGAGTGTTAAAGTTAGATATTTCAAAGAATTGGAAAGTTAATCCAACTGAAATTACATTTGCCTTGAGCAAAAAAGGAGAAGAGCAAATTGTATATTTTGAGGTATTTCCACCCAAAAATGCAGATGAAATTACAGTAAAATGTGTAGCAATTGTAAATACCAAAACGTTTGACAAAGAGCTAATCAACATCAATTACGAACACATTTCAAAACAACAAATTTTGAGAACTTCTGAAGCGAAATTCATCAAATTAGACATAAAAACGGGAAGCGAAAAAATTGCGTATGTTATGGGTGCGGGCGATGAAGTTCCAAAGAGTTTAATGCAAATGGGATATGAAGTTTCTATATTAAAACCCGAAGAAATATCAAAAGAAAAACTACTGAATTTCGACGTGGTTATCACTGGAATTAGGGCATACAATACTGATAAAGCATTGGCATTCAAACAAGATATTTTATTCGATTTTGTAAAAGAAGGGAAAACAATGTTGGTGCAATATAACACGACAGATGAATTGGTGACTAAAAATATTGCGCCTTTTTCACTGAAAATTTCCAAAGATCGCGTTACTGAAGAAAATGCAGAAATACGGTTTTTAGAACCACAACATCCTGTTTTGAATTACCCAAATAAAATTACTTCCAAAGATTTTGAAGGTTGGAAACAAGAACAAGGACTCAATTACCCGAGCGAATGGGACGCTGCTTTCACCCCTATTTTATCTTCAAACGACAAAGACGAAACTGCAAAAAAAGGAGCGTTACTAATCGCAAAATATGGAAAAGGACATTATATATATACGGGTTTGAGTTTCTTTAGAGAATTGCCAGAAGGCGTTTCTGGAGCGTTTAGATTAATGGCAAATATAATTTCTATTAAATAAATCGATATGAACGAAAATAAAATTTGGAAGAAAAATTACACTTGGGTCTTAGTTGCCAATGCAATTTACATTGTATTTTACTTTATAATTATGCAAATATTTTCCTAAGTTATGCAAAAAATTGATTGGATTGTTCTAGTGATTACCCTGCTTTTTATCGTGATTTATGGCGTTTGGAAGACCAAAGGAAGTACAAAAAATGTTGAAGATTACATTTTAGGAAACAACGAAACCCCATGGTGGACGATTGGACTTTCTGTTATGGCGACACAAGCTAGTGCAATAACTTTCCTTTCTACGCCCGGGCAAGCGTACCACGACGGAATGGGATTTGTACAATTTTATTTTGGATTACCCATCGCAATGGTTGTTATTTGCATCACTTTTATACCTATTTATCACAAACTAAAAGTTTTCACGGCGTATGAATATTTAGAACAAAGATTCGATTTGAAAACGCGTTCCTTAGCTGCTATTTTATTTTTGGTTCAAAGAGGTTTGGGAACGGGAATTACCATTTATGCGCCTTCAATTATATTATCGTCGATATTGGGTTGGAATTTAACGCATTTGAACATCATCATTGGAACGCTCGTTATTATTTATACGTTTTCTGGTGGCACAAAAGCTGTAAATGTCACTCAGAAATACCAAATGTTTGTAATTATGTTTGGAATGTTTGTCACGTTTTTCTTGATTTTACACCTATTACCAAACGATATGACTTTTGGAAATGCACTTCATATTGCTGGTGCAAATGACAAAATGAACATTGTAGATTTTTCATTTGACCCCGAAATGCGCTATACTTTTTGGAGTGGAATTACGGGTGGTATTTTCTTAGCACTTTCCTATTTTGGCACCGATCAATCGCAGGTAGGACGTTATTTATCTGGAAAATCTGTTCGGGAAAGCCAAATGGGATTAATTATGAACGGATTTTTGAAAGTCCCAATGCAGTTCTTTATTTTATTGATAGGAGTAATGGTTTTTGTGTTTTTCCAATTCAATCCTGTTCCATTAAATTTCAATCCAAATAACAAAATTGCCATTGAAAAATCCATTTACAAAACAGAATACCACGAACTCGAAAAGCAACTTGTAGATTTATCCGAGGAGAAAAAAGAATTTAATCTTTTGTATATCGATCACTTGAATCAAAATTATGACAATCCCATATTAAGACGGAAATTAATCGCCCTTTCCAATAAGGAAAATGATTTGAGAGACCAAGCCAAAGAATTGATTTCTAAAGCCGATGATAAAGCAGAAACAAACGACAAAGATTATGTGTTTATAAACTTTATTCTAACCTATTTACCCAAAGGATTAATTGGATTATTGTTGGCTGTAATTTTGTCGGCAGCAATGTCATCAACAGCTTCAGGGCTGACTGCATTGGCATCTACTACGGCAATTGATATTTACAAAAGGAATTTAAAATCACCAAAATCCGAAAAACATTATGTCAATGCAACCAAACTTTTTACTATTTTTTGGGGAATTATCGCCATACTTTTCGCATGTATTGGAACCCTATTTGAAAACTTAATTCAGTTGGTAAACATTGTCGGATCGGTTTTTTACGGTACCGTTTTAGGGATTTTCTTAGTTGGTTTTTACATCAAATACATCCGAGCCAAAGCGATTTTCTGGGGCGCAATAGGCTCGCAATTAGCCATATTCTATATCTTTTACTTGGATATTGTGAGTTTCCTATGGCTGAATTTCATTGGAGCGGTACTAACCATTTTGGTTTCATTATTCCTGCAAACTTTTATTTTCAGAACAAAGAAAATCGAAATATAGCGTTTGCTATTAATTAAAGAATTGTTATCATGGCGACAACCTATCAATTTTCCAAGAAAAATCATCTTGCAATTGATATCTAATTCTATCGTGCAATCGATTAGGGCGTCCTTGCCAGAATTCAACTTCAACAGGTTTTACCAGAAATCCACCCCAGAAATCAGGTCGTGGAATTTCTTTTGCTTGAAAATCTTTTTCTAATTGTTTTAATTTGTCTTCCAAAACAGTTCTTGAAGAAATAACTTCACTTTGATTGGAAACTATGGCGCCTAATTTACTTCCATCTGGTCTCGATTCAAAATAGCCATCAGAAATAGTAGTTGCTGTTTTTTCTGCAATTCCTTTTATAATTACTTGGCGTTCCATCGTTTGCCAAAAAAAGGAAAGGCAAATGTTAGGATTATTCGAAATCGCTTTACCTTTTTCTGAATTGTAATTCGTATAAAAAATAAAACCTTCAAAAGTATATTTTTTCAGAAGTACCACTCTTGATTTTGGGAATCCATCCAATCCTATTGTAGCAACTGTCATCGCATTCACCTCATCTACTCCGCCAAAATCTTCTACTTCGTGAAACCATCTGTTGAATAAATTGATTGGATCTTCTGGAATTGTAGTTTCCAAAAGTTCACTTTTATCATACGATTTTCTATAATTACTTAAATCTTCCATTGAATAGATTTTAGATTTTAGATTTTAGATTTTAGATTTTAGAAAAGAGATTCTAAAATCTAAAATAATTAATTTATTTTAAAATTCAAAACTTTTTCCGTCATCCGCCAAAAGAACATCAGGAAAAATAGTTGTTGCCTCGTCTTTAAACAATGCTATACTTTCATATCGAGTAGAATAATGTCCTAAAACCAATTGCTTTACGTTGGCTTTCAAAGCAATTTTAGCTGCTTGTTTTGCCGTGCAATGCATTGTTTTTTCAGCCAAGCTTTCTTCTGAATCCAAGAAAGTGGCTTCGTGATACAACACATCTACATTTTCAATAATTGGAATAATCGCTTCGTTGTAAACTGTATCCGAACAAAAAGCATAACTCTTTGCAGGAATTGGGTCGAAAGTCAGTTTTCCGTTCTCAATTACACGACCGTCGTCCAAAGTGATATCTTTTCCATTTTTAATTTTTTGATAATAGCATTTATCAATTTCATAATTTTGAACGGCATCTAAATTCAATTTTCTATCGCCAACTTTCTCTTGAAATAAAAATCCATTGGTGTAAACCCTATGTTTTAGTGGAATTGTTTTTACAATAACTTTATCGTCTTCAAAAACAACTTCGCTTTCCTTTGAGTTCAATTCGTGAAAAAACAAACCATATTTCGTCCAAGAATTTGATAATTTCAGTTGTAATTTAATCACTTCTTCAATTCCTTTGGGACCGAAAATATGCAAATCATTAGTCCGATTGAGCAACATGAATGTAGAAACCAAACCTACCAAACCATAAAAATGATCCCCGTGCAAATGCGAAATAAAAATATGATTAATTTTTGAAAATCGAATCTTATTTTTCCGCAATTGCACTTGCGTTCCCTCGCCACAATCAATTAGAAACAGACGATTTCTGATTTCTAAAACTTGTGAAGTTGGATTTGTAAACGTTCGTGGCGTTGCAGCGTAGCAACCAAGTATGGTTAGATTCAATTTATGTTTATTCGTTAATTTGGTTATTTGGTAATTCGTTGAAGCTGGTTATCTCGATTTAATTACTAAAACTCCTTTTCTATTCCCCCTTTGGGGGTTAGGGGGCCTAAAACCCCAAATCTCGTTCAATTTCTTCCATTTCGATAATATCGTGGGCTTCCAAAACGGAAGGAACAACTAGTAACGATTTTGGAACGGCGTTAAAATCGATATTTTCAGCTACAATCACAAATGATTTTTTTCCTTTTTTATGTAATTTAGACAATTCAGAAAATGCTTTTATAGATGAAATTGTAGTCGTTTTATCGTGAGTAACATCCAAAATCAAATTCTGATGTTTATAACTTTCGTGCTGATTGGTTACCTTTTCTAAAAACGCAACACAATCGCCTTGAGTGTCTTTGATAACGGTTGTTTGCCCTTTTGCATCTACTTTCATCTGGAATTAATTTAAATATTATTGGATTTTTGAAGCCAATAAATAGATAACCGCCATTCGAATAGCAACTCCATTTTCTACTTGGTTCAAAATTAAAGATTGCTGAGAATCGGCAACATCCGAAGTTATTTCTACTCCACGATTAATTGGTCCGGGGTGCAGAATTATAATTTCTTTATTTAGCGAATCCAAAAGTGCTTTATCAACACCATATTGTTGTGCATATTCCCTTGTTGAAGGAAAAAAGTTTACATCCATTCGTTCGTTTTGAACGCGTAACATATTCGCTACATCACACCATTCCAATGCTTTACGCAAATTAGATTCAACTGAAACTCCAAGTGATTCAATGTGTCTTGGAATTAGCGTTTTAGGACCGCAAACTTTCACTTCAGCACCTTGCATTTGCAAGGCATAGATATTAGAAAGTGCCACTCGGGAATGCAAAACATCACCAACGATAACTACTTTTTTACCAGCTACTTCGCCTAATTTCTCCCGAATTGAATAACTATCTAATAGAGCTTGTGTTGGATGTTCGTGGGCGCCATCACCAGCATTGATAATACTTGCTTTTACATTTTGTGATAAAAAGTGAGCCGCTCCAGGATTGGCGTGTCGCATTACAACCATATCCACTTTCATTGAAAGTATGTTATTTACGGTATCAATTAATGTTTCTCCTTTTTTCACCGAAGATTGCGCTGCAGAAAAACTAATTACATCTGCAGAAAGTCTTTTTTGTGCCAATTCAAAAGAGAGTTTTGTACGCGTACTATTTTCAAAAAAAATATTGGCAATCGTAATGTCTCTTAATGAAGGTACTTTTTTAATGGGACGATTAATGACTTCTTTAAAATGATCGGCAGTTTCAAAAATAAGGTCAATATCATTTTTGGTGATATTTTTTATTCCTAATAAATGATTTACACTCAGTTCGCTCATTTTTTATAGTGTTGTTTGTTTAATACTAGTTGGAACCAAATAAACAGCGTCTTCGCCATCTTGTTCCTTCCAGCATACTTTTACTTTTTCGTTATTTATAGCATCAACTTGACGACCTCTAAAATCGGGTTGAATTGGTAAATCACGGCTAAATCTCCTGTCAATTAAAGTCAAAAGCTCGATTGAAGCGGGTCTTCCAAAAGATTGAATAGCAGTTAAAGCCGCACGAATGCTTCTTCCGGTGTACAAAACATCATCTATGAAAATTACCTTTTTATTTTCAACCAAAAAATCAATCTGTGTTTTATTCGCTTCCAATAATTTATCATTTCTACGGAAATCATCTCTAAAAAAGGTAATATCAAGATAGCCCAAAGCAATATTTGAAATTTTATATTCTTTTTCTAATAAAGATTTTAGTCGTTCAGCCAAGAAAGTTCCACGAGGTTGAATTCCAATGAGAATTGTATTTGAAAAATCTAAATGTTTTTCAATCAATTGACAAGCCAAACGATGAAGAATGATATTGACTTCCTTTGAAGTAAGCAATACTTTTTGACTCATATTGAAGTGTTTTGTTTGGTTATGCAAAGATATAATTTTTTTGGAAACTTAGTTATTGATTTTTACAGTTATAAAAAATAATTTTAATGTGGATTAAAACCAAAAAACTCCTGATTTCTCAAGAGTTTTCGTTTAATCTTTATAAAATAAAAATTAAGAATACATTTTAGTTCTTAATTCTTGAACGCCCTCATTGTCTAAATATTCGTCAAAAGTCATGTACCTGTCAATTGCTCCTTTTGGTGTCAATTCAATCACACGATTACCGACAGTTTGTGAAAATTCGTGATCGTGCGTTGTGAAAATCACAGAACCTTTGAAGTTTTTAAGAGAATTATTAAAAGCCGTAATCGACTCTAAATCCAAGTGATTTGTAGGTTCGTCAATCATCAAAACATTGGCACGTTGCATCATCATTCGTGACAACATACAACGCACTTTTTCTCCACCAGATAAAACTCTACTGGTTTTCAAAGCTTCTTCGCCAGAGAAAATCATTTTACCAAGAAATCCACGAATATTAACCTCATCACGTTCTTCTTCGGTTTTTACCCATTGGCGCAACCAGTCAACCAAAGAATAATCATTTTCAAAGAAAGAGTGATTGTCAACTGGCAAATACGCTTGATTTGTAGTTACACCCCAATCAAAATTTCCAGAATCTGGTTTTTGCAATCCATTCAAAATATCATAAAATGCGGTTGTAGCTCGAGAATCTTTCGAAAATAAAATGATTTTATCGCCTTTCGCCATATTCAAATCTACTCCAGTAAATAAAACATCGCCATCTACAGAAGCACTTAAATTTTGAACGTTTAGAATTTGGTCACCCGCTTCTCTTTCTTGATCGAAAATAATTGCAGGATAACGACGGCTTGAAGGTTTAATTTCGGAAATATTCAATTTAGAAATCATTTTCTTACGAGAAGTCGCTTGTTTTGATTTGGCAACATTCGCACTAAAACGACGGATAAATTCTTCTAATTCTTGTTTCTTTTCTTCCGCTTTTTTGTTTTGTTGTGCGCGTTGTTTTGCAGCCAACTGACTTGATTCGTACCAGAACGTATAATTTCCTGAATAGTGGTTTATTTTACTAAAATCAATATCAGAAATATGAGTACAAACAGCATCTAAGAAGTGCCTGTCGTGAGAAACTACAATTACCGTATTTTCATAATTTGCCAAGAAATTTTCTAACCAAGCGATGGTTTCAAAATCCAAATCGTTGGTAGGCTCATCCATAATAAGCAAATCAGGATTTCCAAAAAGAGCTTGCGCCAATAGGACACGAACCTTCATTTTTCCTTCTAAATCGCCCATTAAAGTATAATGACTGTCTTCGGTAATTCCAAGATTTGACAACATTGAAGCGGCATCAGAATCGGCATTCCAACCATTCATTTCTTCAAATTGCACTTGCAACTCCCCTATTCTATCGGCATTTTTATCATCATAATCAGCATACAAAGCGTCCATTTCCTTTTTAACGGCATACAAAACTTTGTTTCCCATCATCACCGTTTCCAAAACCGTGCTTTCGTCAAACATGTTGTGGTTTTGATTTAAAACCGACATCCGTTTTCCAGGTTCCAAGTGAATGTGTCCTGCTGTAGGATCCATTTCACCTGTAATAATCTTTAAAAAAGTTGATTTTCCAGCCCCGTTTGCACCAATAACTCCGTAAATATTTCCGTGTGTAAAGACTGTATTTACTTCGTCAAACAAAATTCTTTTGCCAAACTGAACTGATAAATTATTAACTGATAACATTGATTTTCTATTTAAATAAAATTTTTGCAAAAGTAGAAAAAATACCTGAATTTTAGCCAATTCATAGCTTGAAAAAGAAGCGTACTTTAATTTAACTATCTATTAACATTGATTTTAGATTGTACTCGATATTTTTGTATGTAGCTACATGTACATGAAAACCCCCAAATCGTCCTTTTTATTAATATTTTCACCTCTATTTCTACTTTTTTTGAGTTCTTGTAATAAAGAATTTAAATCGGGTGATTATCGTGCGTATTTTGGTGGAGAAGTTACAAATCCTACAAATCGTTTCGTCTATTTTTCTAAAGATGGCGTTGTAATAGACACTATTCCACTTCAAAAAGACAATTCATTTTTTGTTCAATTCGATTCTTTATCACCTGGAATGTACTCATTCAAGCACGATCCAGAATATCAATATGTCTATTTTGATAAAAATGACAGTATTATGGTTCATATAAATTCCAAAGATTTTGATGAATCTATCATTTTTTGTGGAAGAGGTGATGCCAAAAACAATTATTTGATGGAATCGTATTTAAAAAACGAATCGGATAAAGAAAAAATGTTTGATGTTTATGATAGTGAGGTATCAAAATTTATATCCAATATAGATTCTACTTACAAAACAAATAAAAAATCCTATAATATTCATAAAAATGATATTAAATGGAGCAAAGAATTTGATGCATTTGCAAAAGCATCGTTGGATTTTAATTACTACTCCAAAAAAGAATTATATCCCGTGATTCATAAATTGAGAACAGCGGAAGATGTATTCGAAAAATTACCAAATCATTATTATGATTATCGAAAAAATATAGATTTTAACGATGTGAGATTATCAACATATTCCCCTTATGTACTTTATTTATCCCATTTATTGAATAATGTTGGTGCTATAAAATATCACAATCATTTTTCGGATGTTGATTTGGCTTTAACTACAAACATTAATAAATTAAACATTGCAGATACTTTGATTAAGAATGAAAAAGTTAAAAATAGCATCCTTAACAACATTGCCTTTTCCTATTTGTTAGAAGATCAAAATATGGTAAATAACCAGAAATTTCTTGAATCATATAGAAAATTCTCAACCGATACTAGTAAGAAAAATGAGATTTTAAAAATCGGAAATGCCATTCAATTATTAATTGCTGGAAATTCATTACCCGAGGTTTTTCTTATAGATAAAGACGGAATGACCGTTTCTTCTAATTCATTTGGTAAGAAAAAAACCGTTTTATTTTTTTATACAAAAGAAGCTTTAACACATTTAGCAGCAGCTCACAAAAAAGTATTGGCATTTAAATCAAAATATCCTGATTATCAATTCATCGCAATCAATCTTGATAAAGAACAAGACGATTGGTTAGATTTGTTATCAAATTATAAATTTGAAGGAATTCTAGAATACCGTTGCAATGATTTTGAAGATATTAAAAATAAATGGGCAATTACTAAAATTCACAGAACTTTAGTTTTAGATGCCAATGGAAAAATAAAAAATGCTTTTACTAACTTATTCGACGTAAAATTTGAAAGTGATTTAAAGTAGCTTTATTAAACTATAACATTATTGTCCGACAAAAACCGCATAAAATAAGGCAACCCCAACGAGTATAGTCCCTATGGAACATTTTTATGGGTAACACTTCTTATTATTCTACCAACATTTAACTCCTATCTGAGAGTATCTCGTAGAGATTATATGTTGGTGAATAGATAGTTATGAAGTTTATTTTTGTCCCGTAGGGACTACACTTCTTTTTATCGGACGACAATGAAATTTAATTATAAAAAAAGCGATTTTCAATGAAAATCGCTTTTTGTACATTTAATCTTTTTAAAACTATTTGTTTCCTTTTTCGAAATCAGCAATAAACTGAGCCAAACCAATATCTGTTAACGGGTGTTTCAATAAACCTAAAATTGCAGAAAGCGGCCCTGTCATGACATCGGCACCAATTTTCGCGCAATTTACAATGTGCATGGTGTGGCGCACCGAAGCAGCGAGAATTTGAGTTTCATAACCATAATTATCATAAATCAAACGAATTTCTTCTATCAAAGCCAAACCATCGGTAGAAACATCATCTAATCTTCCGATGAATGGAGATACATACGTTGCGCCTGCTTTTGCTGCTAATAATGCTTGACCTGCTGAAAACACCAACGTTACATTGGTACGAACTCCTTTATCAGAAAAATATTTACACGCCATAATTCCCTCCTTAGTCATTGGTAATTTAACTACAATTTGCGGATGTAAATCTACCAATTCTTCACCTTCACGAATCATTCCGTCGAAATCAATTGCATTTACTTCGGCACTTACATCGCCGTGAACACTTTTACAAATGTCGATATAATGCTTTAAAATATTATTTTTCCCGGTAATACCTTCTTTTGCCATCAAGGATGGATTCGTAGTAACGCCATCAAGAACTCCAAGAGTTTGTGCAGCTTTTATCTCGTTTAAATTTGCTGTATCAATAAAAAATTTCATAGATTTCGTTTTAAATAATTATAGTTTTTAAATTTGATGCTAAATTACAATTTATAATGGTTCATAAGTAATTTTTCATAGACTTTATCTGGCAAAATTCTCTTTAGAACTATGGAGAATTTTTGAATAAAACTTCCCACTTTATAATGAATTTTAGGATTTTGAGTTTGAATGATTTCAAAAATTGCTTGTGCCACTTCAACTGGATTATTCCCGCTATCAACTTGTTCCTTCATCATTTTTAAAGTAGCGCCATAAGAACCTTCATATGCTGAATCCTTTATTACAGGCGCATGAAATCTTCCATAGGCAATGTTTGTTGCAAAATCTCCAGGTGCTACATTAACGATGTTGATTCCGAAAGGCTTGACTTCCATGTTTAATGACTCCGTAATGAGCTCTAATGCTCCTTTTGAGGCAGAATAAATCCCACGGTAAGGCAAACCCATATAACCCGCAATAGACGTAATATTGATTATTAAACCTGATCTTTGCGAACGCATTTGAGGCAAAACCGCTTTCATAACTTCTATAGGTCCAAAAAAATTTGTATCAAAATTGTTTTTTATTTCTTGAGAAGGAATCTCTTCCATTGGCCCCGTGATTCCTACTCCAGCATTGTTGATTACAACGTCTAATCTTCCTGAAAGTTCTATTATTTTTTGAACTGAATTAAATATGGATTCTGAATTTCGCACCTCTAGAGAAAGTAATGGAAAAACAGAATTTGTAATTTTATCTGGATTTCTGCTCGTTCCATAAACTATGAATCCTTTGTTGTGTAAAAATTCTCCAATGGATTTACCAATTCCTGATGAAGCACCAGTTATTAAAACTACTTTGGTCATAAACAATGTATTAATAATTAATTACGATAACTATATTTTAAAACATTAATGTCCGATAAAAAATAAAAACGACTGTTTTTGTTTTTTATCTAATT